>NZ_JBIARL010000007.1:0-281216 GCF_042889835.1 Streptomyces sp. NPDC002463 | reverse complement strand
GGGCGGGCCCCCCCGCACCATTTTTTTCACAACAGGTGGGCGTGGGGGGGGGGGGGGGGGGGCCCACCCCCCCGGGGGGGGGGGGGGGGGGGGGCCCGCCCCGCCCCCCCCCCGCCCCTTCTCCGTGATGTCGAGGTCAGCCCAGTGCCAGCCAGGCGACGGCCGCCAGGACGACGATCACCGCGACGACGCCGACGATCAGGCCGACCTTCGGGCCGCCCGACTGGGCCGTGGCCTGCGGCTGCCGCTGCTGCGGGGTGCCCTCGTCGACGAAGGCGCGGAACATCTGGGTGCTGCCGGCGGGGTCGTAACCCTCGGGGCCCTGCGGGGGCTGACCCTGGCCGTACGGTGCTTGGGGGTTGTGTGCCATGGGCCAGGACCCTAGCGAAGTCGGGGTGGGGGGCCCAAGCCCCGGCTCCGACGATCCGGCTTTGCCGATTCTTTAGCGCCGTTTGACCGATTTAGTTTGCCTGAAGCAACCATCCATCTCTATGGTTGCCCTAAGCAACAAGATGGACGGGGGTGCCCGATGGCGACACGGAACAGGTACGAGGAACTCGCCCGCTCGGTGAGTGCGATCGGAGCCGTGAAGCGCGGACTCGCCCGTGCCCTGCCCGTCGAATGCCAGGGCGGCTCGGCGGCCGTGCTCGCCCTGGTCAAGCACCACGGCGACATGCGGATGAGCCGCCTCGCCGAACTCATGGCCGTCGACATGTCCGTGTGCAGCCGCCATGTGGCCCACACGGTGGAACACGGCTGGATCGAGCGCCTGCCCGACCCGGACGACAAGCGCTCCCGCATCCTGCGACTCACGGAACCGGGCCACGCGATGCTCGGCGAACTCGACCGCCGGGTGACCGAGGCCTTCTCCCGCCACCTCGCGGAGTGGTCCGACGACGACGTCGAACTCCTCACCCACCTGCTGGCCCGCCTCCGCGAATCCTTCGGGGACTGCCGGGCCCAGGCCCACCACGCTTGAGAAAAGGAAGTTCATGGCTACGACCACGCCCGACACCGGTGCGCGGGACGGCGTCACCGGTACCGGCGGTGGCGGCGACTCCGCCCCGATGACGCACCGGCAGATCATGGAGGCGCTGTCCGGGCTGCTGCTCGGCATGTTCGTCGCCATCCTGTCCTCGACGATCGTCTCCAACGCCCTCCCCCAGATCATCACCGACCTGGACGGCGGCCAGTCCGCCTACACCTGGGTGGTCACCGCCTCCCTCCTGGCGATGACCGCGACCACCCCGCTCTGGGGCAAGCTCGCCGACCTCTTCTCCAAGAAGCTGCTCGTCCAGATAGCCCTGATCGTCTACGTCACGGGCTCGATCGTCGCCGGTCTCTCGCAGAGCACCGGCATGCTCATCGCCTGCCGTGTCGTCCAGGGCATCGGCGTCGGCGGTCTGACCGCCCTCTCCCAGATCATCCTGGCCGCGATGATCGCCCCGCGTGAGCGCGGCCGTTACAGCGGCTACCTCGGCGCGACCTTCGCCGTCGCCACCGTCGGCGGCCCGCTGCTCGGCGGCGTCATCACCGACACCGACTGGCTCGGCTGGCGCTGGTGCTTCTACGTCGGCGTACCCTTCGCGATCATCGCCCTGATCGTCCTGCAGAAGACCCTGAAGCTCCCCGTCGTGAAGCGTGAGGTCAAGGTCGACTGGGCCGGCGCCGTCTTCATCAGCGCCGCCGTCTCCCTGCTGCTCATCTGGGTGACCTTCGCGGGCGACAAGTACGACTGGATGTCCTGGCAGACGGCCGTCATGGTCCTCGGCGCGATCGCCCTCGGCGCGGTCTTCGTGCTCGTCGAGTCGAAGGCGAGCGAGCCGATCATCCCGCTCCGCCTGTTCCGCAACCGCACGATCACCCTCGCCTCGCTCGCCTCGCTCTTCGTGGGTGTCGCGATGTTCGCCGGCACGGTCTTCTTCAGCCAGTACTTCCAGCTGGCGCGGAACGAGTCGCCGACGATGTCCGGCGTCCTCACCATCCCGATGATCGGCGGCCTGTTCGTCTCCTCGACCGTCTCCGGCCTGATCATCACCAAGACCGGCCGCTGGAAGGCCTGGCTGGTCAGCGGCGGCGCCCTGGCGGCCGGCGGCCTCGGCCTGCTCGGCACGATCCGCTACGACACGACGTACTGGCACATCGCGCTGTTCATGGCGGTCCTCGGCCTCGGCCTCGGCATGATGATGCAGAACCTGGTGCTCTGCACCCAGAACCAGGTGGCCCCCGCCGACCTCGGCGCCGCCTCCTCCGTCGTCACCTTCTTCCGCTCCCTGGGCGGTGCGGTCGGCGTCTCGGCGCTCGGCGCGGTCATGGCCCACCGGGTCACGGACTACGTCAAGGAGGGCCTGACGGCGCTCGGCCCGAAGGCCGCGGCGGCCATGGGCCAGGGCGGCTCGGGCGGTGGCATCCCGGACATGGACAAGCTGCCGGCCCCGATCCGCACGGTCATGGAGGACGCGTACGGGCACGGCGTCGGCGACGTCTTCCTCTACTCGGCGCCGTTCGCGCTGCTCGCCTTCGTGGTGACGCTGTTCATCAAGGAGGTCGCGCTGAAGAGCAACGCGGCGAAGGCGGAAGCCGAGTAACAGAGCTCCCGGGCGCGCTTCGAGCGGAGGCGCGGCCGGGTCCGGTACGGAGCGGCGGGCAGGGGACGGCCCGCCGCTCCGTCATTTCTGCCGTCAGGCGCCTTCGGCCTCGCGCGCGACCATGACCTCGATGCCGGCGATCAGGACGTCCAGGGCGTGGTCGAAGTCGCGGTCCCAGATGGCGCTGACGCTGCCGTGCGAGGCGCGCTCGTCGAGGATCTCCTGCATGCCCTCGATCTGGGGGCTGAACTCCGGGTCGTCCCGGAAGGCCTTCACCGAGTCCACGTAGAACTCGTCCTGCGACATCCCGGCCTCCGCCGCGCGCCGGCCGAACTGGGACTCGATCGTCCCGTAGCCGTACACGAACTGGAAGACCGCCGACATCGCGCCCGGCTGCCGGTCCAGCGAGAGGCCGGTGTCGCTGACCGCCTGCTGGATCTTGTACGCGACGGCGATCGCGTTCGGGCCGATGTTCAGGTACTGGCCGGCGCTCGGCGACATCCACGCGTGGCGGACCAGCATCGCCCGGTACTCCCGGGCGAGCACGCGGATCCGGTCCTGCCAGTCCCCGGCGGCGTCGATCGCCGCCAGGTCGAACTCGCCGTAGACGCTGTCCATGGCGAACTCGATGATGTCGTCCTTGGTGTCCACGTACCAGTAGAGGGACATCGCCGTGACGCCCAGCTCGGTCGCGAGCTTGCGCATCGACAGCTTGGCGAGGCCCTCCTCGTCGAGCATCCGGATCGAGGCGGCGACGATCCGGTCCCGGTCGAGACCGGCCGGGCCGCCGCCGCTGCGGGTGGCCCGCTTCTCCAGCCACACGCTGGAACGCGCCGGGTTCTTGGCCCGATCGGCTGCCTTGACCATCGCGTTCCTCCGTCTGTCAGCTGTCCGTCACCATGCTAGGCAGCGACCGGCTGCTCGGCGGCCAGGGCCTTCTCCGCGCGCTCGGCCCGCTTGAGCAGGGCCGCCGCGAGCAGACCGCCGGCGAAGACGGCGATCGCGCCGACCAGCTGGCTGGTCTGGAGGCCGGTGGCGAAGGCGTCGGAGATCTGCCGGCGCTCGGCCTCGCCGCCCGCGGCGGCCAGCGCGGCCGGGAGCGAGCTCGCGGTCACGGCGACGAGCGCGGCGAAGCGGGCGTTGAGCACGGCGCCGAGGACGGCGACGCCCAGGCCGTTGCCGAACTCGGCCAGGGTGCCGTTGATGCCGGCGCCCACGCCCGCCTTCTCCGGCGGGATCGCGCTCATGATCGCGTTGGCCATGGCGGGGTTGGCGACGGCGAGGCCGATGCCCATCAGGACCAGGCCGAGGAGCATGCCCCAGTAGGTGCCGTCCGTGCCGCCGCCGAGCAGGGCGATCGAGGCGAGCCCTGCCGCCACCAGGGTCATGCCGACGGCCACCGTGGGCGAGGTGCCGAGCTTCATCACGATCCGCGGGCCGACACCCGTGAGGTTGAGCGCGACGACGGTCAGCGCGAGCGGCGCCATCCGCAGACCGGCTTCGAGCGGCTCGTAGCCGAGGACGAACTGCAGGTGCTGGGTGAGCAGGAAGAGCGAGCCGCCCATGCCGAACATGACCAGGATCGCGCCGGCGACCGCGCCCACGAACTTCTCGTTGCGGAAGAAGTGCATGTCGAGCATCGGGTACGGGGTGTGCAGCTCCCACAGCGCGAAGGCGGCGAGGACGACGGCGCCGATCGCGGCCGGGACGAGCACCTCGGCCGAGGTCCAGCCGTGCGCGGGGCCCGTGATGATCGCGTACACGGTGGAGGTCATGCCGATGGTGGAGAGCAGCGCGCCGAGCAGGTCGGGGCGCTCGCCCTGGGGGTTCTTGGACTCGGGGACGAGCTTGAGGACGGCGACGAGCGCCACGACCGCGACCGGGATGTTGATCAGGAAGATCATTCCCCACCAGTAGTGGTTCAGGATCACGCCGCCGATCAGCGGGCCGCCGGCGAAGCCGAGGGAGGCGACGGTGGCCCAGATCGCGATGGCCTTGACCCGCTCCTCGTCGCCGAAGATCTGCATCACGACGGCGAGGGTGGTGGTCATCAGGAGCGCGCCGCCGACGCCCATGCCCGCGCGGGCGGCGATCAGCTGCGCGGTGGAGCCGGCGAGGCCGGCGGCGAGCGAGCCGAGGCCGAAGAGCGCGAGACCGGCGGCGAGCATCTTCTTGCGGCCGTAGCGGTCGGCGGCGTTGCCGGCGGTGAGCAGCAGGCCGGACTGGACGAGCGAGTACGCGTTGATCATCCACTGGATGTCGGTGGTGGACGCGTGGAGCTCGGAGGTCAGCGAGGGGATGGCGACGCTGAGGACGGTGTTGTCGAGCAGGACGGTGAGCTGGGCGAGGCAGATGACGCCGAGGATCAGCCAGCGCTGGGGATGGCTGCCGGTGGTTGCTGTCATGAAGCGCGACTCCTTGTACGGTGTACGAGGCCAAGGCTCGTACACCGTACAAGGACTCTCGTACGCTGTATAGGGATTATTTGGATAGGGATTATTTGGTCGCGGTCAGGTCGTAGAGGGTGGAGCTGCCGACGGTGACCTTCTCGAAGGTGGCCGTGACCCACGCGGAGATCTCGGAGCTTGCGCTGGAGCCGCCTGCGCCACCCATCTGCATGCGGTCGGACGAGACGAAGTAGTGGATCTTCCCCTCGGCGACGTACCGCTTGAACTGGTCGAGCGTCGGGGACGGGTCGCTGCCGTTGAAGCCGCCGATCGCCATGACGGGCTTCCCGGTGGCGAGCTGGTAGCCGGCCGCGTTCTGCGCGCCCACGGCCGCCGCGACCCAGGTGTAGTCGTCGGCCTCCTTGAGCAGGGCCTCCTTGGCCTTCGTACCGACGCTCGCGCCGTTGAGCAGACCGCCGGGACCGCCGCTGAAGTACATACCGGCCTGTCGGCTGCCGGGGCCGCCGCCGACGGGCCGGCCGTTGGCGGGCGGCTGGCCGCCACCCGGGGCCTGACCGTTGCCGGGAATCTGACCGCCCACGCCCGGGGCCTGGCCGCCGCCCGGATTCTGGCCGCCCGGCATCGGGCCGAAGGCCACCCGGCCGTTCATCGGCCCCCGGCCGCCGCCCATCGCGCCGCCCGGGCCCGCCGTCACGATCGAGCCCTGGTGTCCGGCGTTCACCGTCACCACGGTGTACGCCAACGGCCCCGCGAGCCCCGCCGCCAGGCCCAGGCCCGCCACCGCGAGGCCCAGCCGCCGGTCGACCCGGCCCGCGAAGAGCAGCCCGAGCGCCGCCACCGCCCCGGCCACCAGGACCGTCCAGCGCAGCCACGGCAGCCAGTCCGGCGTACGGCCGAGCAGCGTCCAGGCCCACCAGGCCGTCACCGCCACCGCCGCCGCGAGCGCCGCCGAGGCGGGCCACCGCGTCCGCTCCTCCCACAGCACCGCCGCGCCCATGCCGATCAGCGCCGCGAGGTACGGGGCCAGGGCCACCGTGTAGTACTCGTGGAAGATGCCGGCCATGAAGCTGAACACGGCCAGCGTCGTGAGCAGCGAACCGCCCCACACCAGGAACGCGGACCGCGCCGTGTCCGTCCGGGGCGCCCGCCAGGTGACGACGAGTCCGGCGAGCAGCAGGAGCAGCGCGGCCGGCAGCAGCCAGGAGATCTGACCGCCCACCGCCTCGTTGAACATCCGGCCGATCCCGGTCTCGCCCCAGCCACCGCCGCCGCCGGGGCGGCCGGGCAGTTCGAGGCCGGCCGGCAGGTTCTCGGCCATCCCGCCGGGACCGCCCGCACCGCCCCGGCCCCCGCCGCCGACGCTGCCGACCTCGTTGCCGTTGATGCGGCCGAGGCCGTTGTAGCCGAAGGTCAGCTCCAGGAAGCTGTTGTGCTGCGAGCCTCCGACGTACGGGCGGGAGGACGCCGGCCACAGCTCGACCAGGGCCACCCACCAGCCCGCCGAGACCAGCATCGCGAGCCCGCCGAGGGCGAGCCGGCCGAGCCGCCGCACGAAGCCGCCCGGCGCGCACACCACGTACACGAGGGCGAGCGGCGGCAGGATCAGGAAGGCCTGGAGGGTCTTCGCGAGGAACGCGAAGCCCAGGGCGGCCCCGGCCCACACCAGCCACTTCGCACTGCCCGGCTCCCGCTCCAGGGCACGGAGCACGCAGTACACCGCGACCGTCATGAGCAGCGCGAGCAGCGCGTCCGGGTTGTTGAAGCGGAACATCAGCGCGGCGACCGGCGTCAGCGCGAGGACCGCGCCCGCGATCAGACCGGCACCCGCGCCGAACCGGCGGCGGACGGCCGCGTAGAGCACGGCGACCGTGCCCACGCCCATGAGCACCTCGGGCACGAGGATCTGCCAGGAGCCGAGCCCGAAGAGGCGGACGGAGAGGGCCATCGGCCAGAGCGCGGCCGGCGGCTTGTCGACGGTGATGGCGTTGGCCGCGTCGAGGGAGCCGAAGAAGAAGGCCTTCCAGCTCTCGGAGCCCGCCTGGACGGCGGCGGAGTAGAAGGAGTTGGCGTAGCCGGAGGCGCTCAGGTTCCACAGGTAGAGCAGCGCGGTCGCGGCGAGCAGGGCGAGGAGGGCGGGCCGGACCCAGGGGGCGTCCTCGGCCCGTCCGCGCCACAGCCGGGCGAGCCGGCCGGTGCGGGGCGCCGCGTGGACGGCGGTGGGCGCAGTGGTCATCGTTCGTTCCTTGCTGAGGCGCGGTCCGGGAAGACCCAGAGCCGGAAGAGGAGGAAGCGCAGGACGGTCGCGGCGAGGTTGGCGACGATCAGGACGGCGAGCTCGGTGGAGTGCGCCGGATCGCCGGTCGCCGCGCCGAGGGCGGCGAGCGAACCGCTGGTCAGGGCGAGGCCGATGGCGAAGACCACGAGCCCCTGCGCCTGGTGGCGGACGGCCCGGTCCCGGCCCCGCACGCCGAAGGTGAGCCGCCGGTTGGCGGCCGTGTTGGCGACGGCGGAGACGAGGAGGGCGGCGGCGTTGGCGAGCTGCGGACCGAGGCCGAGCCGGAAGGCCGAGTACAGCGCGAGGTAGAAGAGCGTCGACAGGACCCCGACCACGCAGAAGCCGACGAGCTGGCGGGCCAGGCCGCCGGGCACCCCGTTCAGGTCACGGTCCCGGGGGTCGTCGCCGAACGGCCGGGCGAGCCGGTCCAGGGGCAGCGAACCCGTCGCGAGGGCCCGCCCCACCCGCCACACGCCCTTCAGGTCGTCGGTCGCCGTCCGCACGATGTGGACGGTCGAGTCGGGGTCGTCGACCCAGTCGACCGGCACCTCGTGGATGCGCAGACCGGCCCGCTCGGCGAGGACCAGCATCTCGGTGTCGAAGAACCAGCCGGTGTCCTCGACCATCGGCAGGAGCCGCTCGGCGACCTCCCGCCGTATCGCCTTGAAGCCGCACTGCGCGTCGGAGAACCGGGCGGCGAGCGAGGAGCGCAGGATCAGGTTGTAGGCGCGCGAGACGAACTCCCGCTTCGGCCCGCGCACCACCCGCGAGGAGCGGGAGAGCCGGGAGCCGATCGCCAGGTCCGAATGGCCGGAGATGAGCGGTGCGACCAGCGGGAGCAGGGCGTTGAGGTCGGTGGACAGGTCCACGTCCATGTAGGCGAGGACGGGCGCGTCCGAGGCCGACCACACCGTCCGCAGCGCCCGGCCGCGGCCCTTCTGTTCGAGGCGTGCGGAGCGCACCTCGGGCAGCTCGGCCGCGAGGGCGGCGGCGACGGCGGGCGTCGTGTCGGTGGAGGCGTTGTCGGCGACGGTGATGCGGAAGCCGTACGGGAAGGTCCTCAGAAGGTGCGCGTGGAGCCGGCGGACGCACGGCTCCAGGTCCTTCTCCTCGTTGTAGACGGGGATCACGACGTCCAGGACGGGCCGTCCGGTGTCGCTCACCGGCAGGTGCTCCCGGGCGGGGAGGGCTTCCCCGATGGTGTGGGTTGGCATGCACCGACACTCGCCGGGGCCGCTGTCACGGCTGTGTGATGAGCCTGTGGCCTGTCTGTGAGTCCTGGTCGGCCGGCAGACGGACGGTGAAGACGGTCCGGCCGGGGGCGCTCTCGACGCCCACGTCGCCGCCGTGCGCGAGCACGACCGCGCGGACGATGGCGAGGCCGAGGCCGGTGGATCCGGCGTTCCGGGAGCGGGAGGCGTCGCCGCGCGCGAAGCGCTCGAAGACGGCGGGGAGCAGCTCGGGCGGGATGCCGGGGCCGTCGTCCTCGATCTCGACGAGGACGGCCGGGACCTCCGTGCGGACCCGGGCGGTGACCTCCGTGCCGGGCGGGGTGTGGGTACGGGCGTTGGCGAGGAGGTTCACCAGGACCTGCTGGAGCCGGGCGCCGTCGGCCCGTACGGCCGCACCGTCCGTGGGCAGTTCGAGGCGCCAGTGGTGCTCGGGTCCGGCCGCGCGGGCGTCGCTGACCGCGTCCACGACGAGCGGGACGAGGTCGGTGGTCTCGTACGAGAGGGGGCGGCCGGCGTCGAGCCGGGCGAGCAGCAGGAGGTCCTCGACCAGGCCCGTCATCCGGGTTGCCTCGGACTCGATCCGTCCGAGGGCGTGCCGGGTGTCGGGGCCGCACTCCTCGCGTCCGCGCCGGGTCAGCTCGGCGTATCCCCTGATCGAGGCGAGCGGGGTGCGCAGTTCGTGGCTGGCGTCCGCGACGAACTGCCGCACCCGGGTCTCGCTCTGCTGGCGGGCGTCGAGGGCCGAGTGGACGTGGTCGAGCATCCGGTTGAGGGCGGCACCGACCTGGCCGACCTCGGTGCGCGGGTCGGCCTCCGTCTCCGGGACGCGCTGATGGAGCGCCACCTCTCCGCTGTGCAGCGGGAGCCGGGCGACCTGACGGGCGGTGCCGGCGACCCGCCGCAGCGGGCGCAGGGCGATCCGGACGAGCACCGTCCCGGCGAGCGAGGCCGCGACGAGCCCGGCACCGGTGACGCTCAGCTCGACGAGGACGAGGGTGGAGAGGGCGTCCTCGACCTCGGCGAGGGAGATGCCGGTGAGGAACTCGCCGTGCAGTCCGGCGGCGTACTCGACCCGGTACGAGCCGAGCCCGCCGGGCAGGTCGACGGTGTGCGGCCGGCCGTCGCGGGGGACGGCGGCGAGCGCGGCCCGCTGGGCCGCGTCGAGTTCGGTGACCCGTATGTTCCGCTCGTACGGCCCGCTGCCCCCGGCCTCCTTCGAGTACCCGGCCGAGGTCACCTCGCCGCCCTCGATGACCGCGCCGAGGGTACCGAGGGGAGCGCCGGGCCCCGCGACGAACGCGAGGGGTTTCTTCTCGGCGACCGGGTCGAGCGGGCCGGGCACGGGGGCCACGGCGACGGGCGGGCCGGCCGCCCGGTCGGCGACGGCGTGGACCTGCTCGTCGGCCTGGTCGTACAGGTACGAGCGGAACGCGATGGTCGTCACCGTCCCGATCACGGTCGCGACGACCGCGATCAACGCGACCGCCGAGACGACGAGCCGCGTCCGCAGCGACCAGGGCCGCCGGGCGGCTCTGAACACGGGGCCTCTGCGCACCGAGCTTCTGCGCACCCGGCCTTGGAGGACCGCGCCTTCGAGCACCGGGCCCTACTCCCCCGGCTTGATCAGATAACCGGCCCCGCGCCGGGTGTGGATCATCGGCGAGCGTCCGGCATCGATCTTCCGGCGCAGGTAGGAGATGTAGAGCTCGACGACATTGGCCTGGCCGCCGAAGTCGTACGACCAGACCCGGTCGAGGATCTGCGCCTTGCTGAGCACGCGGCGCGGATTGCGCATGAGGTAGCGCAGCAGCTCGAACTCGGTCGCGGTGAGATGGATGGAGTCGCCGCCCCGGGTCACCTCGTGGCTGTCCTCGTCCAGGGTCAGATCGCCCACGGCGAGCAGCGACTCGCTGCGCGTCTGTGCGGCCCCGGACCTGCGGATGAGGCCGCGCAGCCGGGCCACGACCTCCTCCAGGCTGAAGGGCTTGGTGACGTAGTCGTCGCCGCCGGCGGTGAGCCCGGCGATGCGGTCCTCGACGGCGTCCTTCGCCGTCAGGAACAGCACGGGCACGTCGGGCAGTTCACGCCGGATCGAGCCGAGCAGGCTCAGCCCGTCGGCGTCCGGGAGCATGATGTCGAGGATGACGGCGTCCGGCCGGAACTCGCGCGCGGAGCGGAGGGCGGCGGCCCCGTCCCCGGCGCTGCGGACCTGCCAGCCCTCGTAGCGCAGGGCCATGGAGAGCAGCTCGGCGAGCGAGGCCTCGTCGTCCACGACGAGGACACGGACGGCGGTGCCGTCGACGCGGAGCATGTCGGCGTGAGTGCCGGTGCGGGCGCTGGTGCTTCGGGTGGTCACGGTCATGGCAGCCACGGTGGCGGCCGCCGCTGAGAGGCCTCTTTCCCTTTCCTGTGAATTCCCTGAGAAAGGGCCTCGTGGTTCAGCTGTTCACCGTTTCACGTGAAACATCGCGGCTCCGTTCTCGTACAGGACCCGCCGGAGCCAGTCGTCGCCGAGCCCGAGGCGTTCGAGGGCGTCGAGCTGGTGGACGTACGGATACGGGATGTTCGGGAAGTCCGAGCCGAGGAGGATCCGGTCGCCGAGGTCGAGGAGCCGCTTGCGCTCGGCCTCGGGGAAGGGCGCGAGCCGCTCGCTGAAGTCGGTGAAGGCCATGGTGGTGTCCAGGTGGACGCCCTCGTAGCGCTCGGCCAGGTCGAGGAAGTCGCTGTACTCCGGCATCCCCATGTGCGCGACGATCACCCGCAGCCGGGGGTGCCGGGCGAGGAGCCGCCCCATGGGCCCGGGCCCGGTGAAGTTCCCCGGGCTGGGACCGGAGCCGCAGTGCACGACGGCGGGGGTGCCGCTGTCGGCCAGAGCACCCCAGGCGCCGTCGAGCGCGGTGTCGGCCGGATCGAAGCCGCCGACCTGGAGGTGCACCTTGAAGACCCGGGCGCCGGCGTCGAGCGCCTGGTGGACGTACGCGTCGACGCCCGGCTCGGGGAAGAAGGTCGCCGTGTGCAGACAGTCGGAGGTGCGGGCCGCGAAGTCGGCGGCCCAGGAGTTCAGCCAGGCGGCCATGCCGGGCTTGTGCGGGTAGAGCATCGCGGTGAAGGCGACCGCGCCGAACCCGCGCAGGAGGGCGAGCCGGCGCTCCTCCTCCTCGCGGTAGGTGATGGGCCACTCGACGCCGGTCAGGGGCCCGACGGCGTCGAAGTACGCCCAGACCTTGTCGAGGACGTTCTGCGGCATGAAGTGCGTGTGCACGTCGACGAGCCCGGGGATCCCGAGCCGCTCGACGATCCCGCGGCCCTCGCTAGTCACGCGCGTACCCGTAGCTGCGCTCGACCTTCCCGATGTGCACGCTGTAGCTCTCGTACCAGTGCTCGCGGCCGTACTCCTTGGCCGCCCGGTGCTCGGGGTGCCGCGCCCAGCTCTCCAGGGACTCCAGATCGCGGAAGTACCCGACGGTGATGCCGATGCCGCCGGGGGTGCGGGCGGATTCGTAGCCGAGGAAGCCGGGGATCTCCCGGACGAACTCCTGCATGCGGACGGAGGTCTCGGCGTAGCCCTCGGGGGACTCGGGACGGACGGACGTGAAGACAGCGGTGTAGTAAGGCGGTTCGATGCCCGCCACGAGCTTCTGGGTCATGTGATCACCCTCGCGGGGCGGGCCGGGGGATGTCCACGGCCCCCGGCCAAAGGGATCCAAGACTTTACGAAGCCTCAGAACAGCCCTTCCTGCGCAGCGGAATCGACCACGGTCAGGGGAACGACCGGGACGGTGAAGGCACTCCCCTCCCCGGCCGGCTCCAGGACCCAGCCGCCCATGAGCCGGGTGTCGAGGGCGAGGCAGCGCCCGTCGGGGGCGAGGAGGTGCAGGTCGGGCCCGGCGGCGGCGAGCAGCCGCCCGGCGACGACGCCACCGTCGACGAGCTCGGCGACCGTGCCGTCGAGGCGCGGCAGCCCGTCGAGACCGAAGACCCCCGCGTGGTCGTGTGCGGCGAACTCCAGGGGCTCCAGGGTCTCCGTCCAGCCGCCGACCGCGCGGGCGCGCCGGTACAGCTCCTCGACCTCGCGGGCCCGGTCCCCGGCCGGCGGCAGGGCGTGCCGGGCGGCCCGCTTCCGCTCGTACGCCACCCGGTCGGGCACGCCGAGGGCCTGCCGCAGCACCTCCTCGGTGCGCCGGGCGGCCATGAGCGGGCCCCGGCCGAGCCAGCCGAAGGTGACGGCGCCCTGCTCCAGGAGCCGGGCGTCACCGCGAGCCTCGGCGGTGATCCCCACCTTGGTCATCCCGGGCCCGAACCAGGCCAGGTAGACGCGGTACGGCTGCGGGTCGTCGGCGATCGTGTCGGCCGCGACGGAGTGGGCCCGGTCGAGCCGCGCGCACTCGGGACACCGCCCGCCGGTGGCCCGCCCGGGAACGACGGCGTCCAGGGGGCAGGGGTTCCCGCGGGCCCCGGGGCACCGCCGGACCCCGACGGCCCGAAAGGCGAGCCGCTGCCCATGGGTGAGCGCACTGACACGCCCACCCCGCCACCGCAGCCCGGGCACCCCACCACCCCACCCGATCCCCCGAACCCGCCACTCCACGCCGCCACGCCTCCCTAAGCTCCCCGAATGCCACCCAGTCTCCGCCACATCCGCTTCCAGTCCCCGACGAGAGGCCCGCGCGGCCACCACCCCGGCGTCTTCGGCCTGGCCAACGCCCTGGCCGGGGAAGGAAGGCTCTCCCACGAGGAGTGGACGATCTGGCGCGCCTCGAACGACTGGTACGACGCGCACTTCCCGAACCCGGCGGCCGTGGACCCGACGGTCTACGACCCGGCGGTGAATCCGGGGGCCGCCGCCTGGTTCCTGCCGACGGCGACCGAGGCGCTGGCCCGGGTCGCCCCGTACCTGCGCATCCTGCGGGACCACGGCGTGCCCTGCGTCCGCCTGGAGTCGGCGGACCCGGGCCGGATCGTGTACGCGGACGCGTACCAGGTGGTGGCGGTGGGCCCGGCGGGTCACGGCAGCACGTAGATGCGGGTGCCGTCCGGGGCTGGGCCGCCCACCTCGCGCATGTAGCCGCGCTCCAGGAGGAGGCGGACGCAGGCGTGGACGCGTTCGCAGGAGAGGCCGGTGCGGTGGGTGACGTCCTGGGGGCGGTAGCGCACCCCGCCCCGTACGAGCGCGGGTGCCAGGCAGGTGGCTACCGTCCGCATGTCGCCGGTGATGGCCCAGGACTCCACGAGCGCCTGCGGGGTGAGCGTGACGGCGGCGCCGGTGCGCTGGCGGGGCACGGCGAGCCGCTCCAGGGAGTCGGCGACCCTGGAGAGGCTCTGCCGGGTCTCGCGGAGCAGCTCCGCGTGCTCGGCGTACGCGAGGGACTGCTCGTCGAATCGCCCTTCGAGCCGTACGAGGACGTCGACGAGCTCCGGCGGCAGCAGGAACCCGGCGTGCACCGGCGAGGGTTCGAGCCCGTATCCGCCGTATCGCTGGACCGCCGCCACGACCCCCGCCGTCCACGCCCGGAACGGCCCGGCCTCCGGTGTCCGGCACGCCCCGACGAGCTGGACGAGCCCCTCCAGGCTCACCATCCGCGTCGAGGCCCGGATCCCGGAGGCCCGGATCCCGTCCCCGCTCAGGTCCCGCGCCGCCGCCAGGCACTCCTCGGGGAGCGTCACGGTCCGCAGCGCCTCCCGCGTCCCCGCGTACCCCAGCCGTTTCGCCACGTCCACCACCGGGAACCAGTGGGTCCCGTCCGGCGCGGTCAACCGCCGCAGGCGTGCTCCGGTGGCGGCGTGCACCAGGTCATCGATGTCGATCGCGTCCATCGATCATCACCTCCGCCTCGCAAGCTAGGCCGAGGGCATATTCAACTGACATGCAAATCAGACAGGTTCACCCAAAAGGGGAGGGCTCCCAGGTCGGCAACCGGTCGCCCGCGCGCACCCCTCCCGCACTAAAATCCGCACCATGGTGCTGACCATGGACGACGTGGACCGGTTCGAGGCTTCCAGGCCCCGCCTGGAGGCGATCGCCTACCGCCTGCTCGGCTCGGCGAGCGAGGCAGAGGACGCCGTGCAGGACACCTTCCTGCGCTGGCAGGCCGCCGACGTCGACCTCATCGAGGTCCCCGAGGCCTGGCTGACCAAGGTCCTCACCAACCTGTGCCTCAACCAGCTCACCTCGGCCCGCGCCCGCCGCGAGACCTACGTGGGCGAGTGGCTGCCCGAACCGCTGCTCGCCGGCGACCCGATGCTCGGCCCCGCCGACACCGCCGAGCAGCGCGAATCCGTCTCGTACGCCGTCCTCGCCGTCATGGAGCGCCTCTCCCCCAACGAGCGCGCGGTGTACGTGCTCCGGGAGGCCTTCGACTACCCGCACCGGGAGATCGCCGAGATCCTCGACATCACCGAGGCCGGCAGCCAGCAGATCTTCCACCGCGCCAAGAAGCACGTCGCCTCCGGCAAGGCCCGCACCGAGATCGACGAGGCCGAGGCCCGGCGGATCGTCGAGGAGTTCCTCGCGGCCGCCACCAGCGGCCGCACCGAGCCGCTCGTACGGCTGCTCACGGGCGACGCCGTCTCGATCGGCGACGGCGGCGGCAAGGTCCCGGCGCGCGCCCGCGCGTTCGAGGGCGCGCTCGCGGTCGCGACGTTCATGCGGGGCCTCTTCAAGCCGAGCATCGCCAAGCGGAAGGTCATCGGCGGTTCGCCCGACGTCTACGCGACGACGGCGAACGGCGTCCCCGCGATCGTGGCGGTGCTGGACGGCCGGGTCGTCGGCGTCATGTGCCTGGAGGTCACGGCCGAGGGCATCACGGCCTTCCGCAACCAGGTCAACCCCGACAAGCTCGAGCGTGCGACGAGGCACTGGGCGGCGTCGGACCACGGCGCCCCGCTGCTGGCGGCAGCCTTCTAGGGGCACGTGACCCAGGTCACACCACCCACCTGTCAGGAATCGCGGGGCTGCCCGGTTCAAGGGGCGAAACCACGCGAGACAGGAGCAGGGACATGCAGCAGCACCGGATCATCGTCCTCGGGGCCGGCTACACCGGAGCCATCGTCGCCGGACGCCTCGCCAAGCAGCTCCACCGCGAGGACGTCGCCATCACCCTCGTCAACGCCGAGCCCGACTTCGTCGAGCGGGTCAGGCTGCACCAGCTGGCGGTCGGCCAGGAGCTCGTGCACCGGCCCTTCGTCGAGATGTTCGCGGGTACGGGCGTCGAGCTGAAGCTGGCGACGGTGACGGCGGTCGACGCCGAGCGCAGGACCGTCTCCGTCACGACCGGAACCGGCGCCGAAGACCTGACCTACGACACCCTCGTGTACGCCCTCGGCAGCGGCTGGAACACCCAGGGCGTCCCCGGCACCGCCGAGCACGCCCACGAGCTCTCCAGCCGTCCGGGAGCGCTCCGGCTGCGCGAGCGCCTGGCCGCCCTGGAGGCCGGGCAGAGCGTGGTCGTCGTCGGCGGCGGCCTCACCGGCCTCGAGGCCGCCACGGAGATCGCGGAGGCCCGCCCGGACCTGGCCGTCACGCTGGCCGCCCGCGGTGAACTCGGCGACTGGCTCTCGGAGAAGGGCCGCCGGCACGTGCGGAAGGTCTTCGCGGACCTCGGCGTCACCGCACTGGAGAACACCTCGGTCACGGCCGTCGAGGCGGACCGTGTCACCACCCCCGAGGGCCCCGTCCCGGCCGCGGCCACCGTCTGGACGACCGGCTTCGCGGTCCACCCGATCGCCCGCGCCACCACCCTGGACGTCACCGAGACCGGCCAGATCATCGTCGACGGGACCATGCGTTCGGTCTCCCACCCCGACGTGTACGCCGTCGGCGACGCGGCCCAGGCCATGGGCCCGGGCGACAAGCCGCTGCGGATGTCGTGCGCCTCGGGCACCCCCATGGCCTGGCAGGCGGCCGACGCCATCGCGGCCCGCCTGACCGGCGGCAAGCTCCCGAAGACGCCGCTGCGCTACTTCAACCAGTGCATCTCGCTGGGGCGCAGGGAAGGCCTCATCCAGTACGTCACCGCCGACGACCGCTCGGTCGGCGCGGCCCTGACGGGCCGGCTCGCCGCGCGCTACAAGGAACTGGTCTGCAAGGGCGCGGCCTGGGGCGTGGCCAACCCGAAGATGGGCATCCCCACCCGCCGCCGCCACGTCCTCGCCAGCCGGCCCGCCCCCGCCGAGGCCACGGCCTGACCCCGCCCGCGGCCGGGCGCTCCCCACAAGAGCGCCCACCGCGGCCGCCGCCTCGACTTCCACCCCGACAACGCAAGAGGCCCGGACTCTCGTCCGGGCCTCTTGTCTCTGTGCACTCGGCAGGATTCGAACCTGCAACCTTCTGATCCGTAGTCAGATGCTCTATCCGTTAAGCTACGAGTGCTTGTTTTTAGTTCTCGTCTCCGTTTCCCGGCCCTTTCGGCCCGCTGTCCCGGCGACAGGAAGAACATTACATGAGTCCCGCCGTCATGTGAAATCCATTGGCTCCACCCCCTCTGACCTGCGGAAACGCGATGTGCGAGCGGGGCGGACGGAGGGGCTCCGGGGTGGAGCGGGAGTGCTTCGCGCACCGAAAACGAGCGGAAAGAGACCGGGGTCACATCAGGTCTGCGCAGGGGTGCGGGCATGTAGATGCATAGGGCGCGGGCATGCAGAAACGATCGAAGCCCCGGCCACAAGGGCCGGGGCTTCGATCGTCTTGCGGAGGCGGAGGGATTTGAACCCTCGATGGGCTTTAAGACCCAAACCGCATTAGCAGTGCGGCGCCATAGACCGGACTAGGCGACGCCTCCTCGCACCGTGCGCATGCGCGGGTGGTGCGTGCAGATGATGACACAGGCGAACCGGCTGTCACCAATCGATTCTCACCGTACCGGTCGTTCGGGGTCCAGGGCAAAGCCCCGCCCCCGCCCGGCGCACCCCGGTTGCGCAACGCCGGGGCGGCCGGAGCGTTAGAGGGGCGGGCGTGCCGTGCGTGCGCGCCCGTCGTCCTTCCGCGCTCCTGGAGATCCGCATGCTGCGCAGTCTCGTCCTCGCGTCCCTCGCCACCGCCGCCGTCGGGACCGCCGGTCTCGGCCCCCTGCCGCCCCTGGCCTCCCTGTTCGCCTCGCCCGACAGCCTGACCGTGACCGTGGAGAAGAGCGGGCACCGCGACGCCGACGGCACCTTCCGGCTGACCTGTGGCGACCACGCCGAGGGCGACCACCCGGCCGCCGAGGACGCCTGCAGGCGGCTGGGGCAACTGGGGAGGGATGGTGGAGATCCGTTTGCGCCCGTGCCCGAGGGACAGATGTGCACGCAGGTGTACGGCGGGCCCGCGGTCGCCCACGTCACCGGCACCTGGCAGGGCCGTCAGGTCGACGCCCGGTTCTCCCGGGCGAACGGGTGCGAAATCGACCGTTGGGAAAATCTGGAGCCTCTGCTTCCCCTCGTCCGGGGGTGACGCCCGGAGGCTCCCTTAGACTCCCCTCAGTGACAGGCTGCGGCCCGAGGGGCAAGATGGGGCCGGCCGGCCGATAGGGCGAGCACGTGCAGTGCGTCAGGGAGGAAGCGTCGTCGTGAGCAGCAGGCCATCCCGGGGCGCTGCTCGCCTCGCAGCCATACTCGACGCCCTCCCCGACGGCCTCGTGCTCGTCAACTGCAACGGCACGGTCGTCAACGCCAACACCATCGCCCTCGGCATGTTCGAGACGCCCGGCACCGCGCTCGTCGGGCGCGGCCTCCTCGATCTGCTGCCCTCCTTCGACTCGCGCCTCATCCCCGGCTCCATGCGCCGGCCCGACGGCGCCGACGAGCGGGGCCGCACCAAGCCGACCCGGATGATCGCCCGCCGCACGGACGGCTCCGAGTTCCCCGTCGAGGTGTCCAACGCCAGCCTGGAGGACGGCCGCGAGGCCTACGACTCGTACGGCGGCTACACCGGCGACGAGCTGCTCATGCTCGTCGTCCGCGACCTCACCGGCACCCTCGACACCGAGGCCGAACTCGCCCGCTCCCAGCGGCAGACCGAGATGATCCTGCGCGCCGCGGCCGAGGGCGTCGTCGGCACCGACACGGACGGCCGGGTCGTCCTCGTGAACCCCGCCGCCGCGCAGATCCTCGGCTACCGCGCCGGAGAGCTCGGCGGCCAGGAGCTGCACCCGCTGATCCTCGCCAAGCGCGCCGACGGCGAGCCCTTCCCGTACGAGGAGTCGCCGCTCGCCGACACCCTCAAGTCCGGGCGCAAGCACCGGGTCCGCGGGCAGGTCCTGTGGGCGAAGAAGGGCGACCGGGTGCCGGTCGACCTGACGACCGCTCCGGTACGGGACGGGGACCAGCTCGTCGGCGCGGTCATGACCTTCACCGACCGCAGGCCGTACGAGCAGCTCGTCGAGGAGCACGCCACCGAGCTCGCCGACCGCGCCGAGCGGCACGCGGCGGAGCGCGAGGCCCAGGCGGAGAAGTACGCCTCCCTCGCCGCCCGCCACGAGCAGCTGACCGCCGTCCTCGCCGAGTCGCTGCGCGGCCCCCTGGAGGAGCTGCGCACCCAGCTCGGCACCCTCGCCGCCGACGACGCGGGGCAGCTGTGGCCCGAGGCCAACCGGGTCCTGCACCACCTGGCCGCCGGGTACGCCCGGATGACCGCCCTCGTCGACAACGTCCTCGGCTACCAGCGGCTCGACGCCGGTGACGAGAAGCTGGACAAGGCCGTGGTGCTGCTCGACGGGATCGTGACCGGCGGCATCGACGGCGCCGTCGAGCTGATCGGACCCGGCCGCGCCCAGTTCGCCGTGCACGCGCCGCCGATCGAGGCCGAGGTGGACGCGGCGCGCCTGAAGACCGCCCTCGCGCACCTCGTCGCGGACGTCGCCGGCGTCGACGCGACCGGCAAGAGCAAGGCCGAGCGGACCCCGAGCGACTCCACGATCGTCGTCGCGGCCGCACAGCGCGGTGACGTCGTACGGATCGAGGTCCGCGGCCCGTACGCGGGCGGCGACCCGGTCCACGGGCCCGTCGTGCGCGGGATCGTGGCGGCGCACGGCGGTGTCGTGCAGACCCACGAGGTGCCGGGGACGAGCGGCGGCGCGTACGTGGTCGAGGTGCCGCTCGGGGCCGGTCGGGGCACGGTCCCCGCGCCGGAGCCGGGCGACGCGCCCGCCGGCGCACGCGAGGCCCTCGCGCTCCCGGCGCAGGCCTCCGGGGACCCGGTCCCCGAGACGCCGTCCGTCGCGGCTCCCGGCGGGCTCCCCGGCGCGGGTGCGGCTCCGGTCGCGACGCCCGACGAGGCCCCCGCCGGTGCCACGGTCGCGGGTTCCGGCGCCCACCCGGCTCCGGCCGCGACCCCCGGCTCCGAGACCTCCGGTGGTGGACGTCGCCGTGCCCGGCGTGCTTCGACGGACGCCTTCCTGGAGAGCGCGGTCGCGCCCGAGGGCGGTGCCGAGCCGAGCGGGCGCCGCCGTGCCCGTACGGGAGAGCCCGCCGAGCTGATCCCCGCCCAGCAGAACGCGGCCGTGGATTCCCCGGTGCCCTCCGGCGCCCCCGTGGAGCCCACCGGGCGTCGCCGTGGCCGCCCTGCCGAGGGTTCCGTGGTGACCGCCGCCGAGGGCGCGCAGGGGCGTCCCGCGCTCGGCGCGGCCGTGCCGCCTCAGGGCGTCGCCGTCGAGCCGGCGGGAGCTCCCGCCCTGGCCCTCGCCCTGCCCGCCGTCGCCTCCGCCCCCGTCGAGGAGGCGCAGCCGAGCGGCCGCCGCCGGCGTGCGCTGGCCGCCGCGCAGGAGCGGGCCGCCGCGGCCGAGGCCGGGCCCCGCACCCCGTTCGCGCTCGGGCCCGCCGAAGTCGACCGCGAGGCCGAGCCGGCGCTCCCGGCCGCCGCTCCCGTGACCGGTCCGCTGCCGGTCTCCGACGAGGGGCGGCACGAGGCCGTACGGGGCGTCCCGGGCGCCGGCCACACGCCGCCGCAGCCCCACCCGCACGTACAGCCGCAGGCCGGGGCGCCGACGGCCGTCGAGCCGACCGGACGGCGGCGCGCCGTGGCGCTTCCGCAGTCGGAGCCCGCGGCGGAGGCCACACCCGAGCCCGCGCAGCCCGCGCCGAGCAACGGCAACAGCACCGGAACCGGCACCGGCTCCGTACCGCTGCCTCCCGAGCTGCCGATGCCGATGACCGTGTCGAAGGACTCGACCCAGGGGCGGGCGTTCAGCGTCCGTACCCTCGGGCAGGGCGTTCCCTTCGTCCCGCCGGCCCCGACGGCCGCTCCCGCCGTGCCCGCGCCCTCCAACGGCTCCGGGCGGCGGCGCAGGCTCGCCACCCCGCCCGAGGTCGACCCGCCGGTCCCGGCCGCGCTGCCCGCGCCCGCCGAGGCCAGGCCGCAGCCGACCGCGCCGGCGCCCTCCCCGAACGACACCCCGGCCGAGGGCCGCGCGTACGCCATAGGGGCGCCCGCCGAGGGTTCCGCCGAGGGGCCCGAGCCGCTCGACGGCCCGGGTGGCGCGGTCGAGGTCGCCAACCGGCCCGCTCCGCAGCCCATCGACGACGAGCTGCCCCCGGAGCCCCTGGACAACCCGCGCCGGCTGCTCGTCTGGCCCGCGCCCGACGTCTCCACCCAACAGGCGCTGAGCGACCGCGGCTACCGGCCGGTGATCGTGCACTCCCGCGAGGAGGTCGACGCGCAGATCGCCGCCTTCCCGGCCGCGCTCTTCGTCGACCCGCTGACCGGGCCCATCACCCGGACGGCGCTCCAGTCGCTGCGTCAGGCCGCCGTCGCCGCCGAGGTGCCGGTGCTGCTCGCGGCCGGGCTCGGGCAGGCGACCCGGGAGGCCGCGTACGGCGCGGATCCCGCCGTGCTCCTCAAGGCGCTCGCTCCGCGCGACAGCGAGCAGCACCCGTCGCGGGTCCTGCTGATCGAGGAGAACGAATCCATCGCGGAGGCGCTCGCGACCACCCTGGAGCGGCGCGGGATGCAGGTCGCGCAGGCGGAGACGGACACCGAGGCGGTCATGCTGGCCGCCCAGACCCGGCCGAACCTGGTGGTGATGGACCTGATGCAGGTGCGCCGCCGCCGGGCCGGGATCATCGACTGGCTGCGCGCGAACGGGCAGTTGAACCGCACTCCGCTCGTCGTCTACACCTCGGCCGACCTCGTCGAGGAGGAGCTGCCGAAGCTGGACTCCGGCGAGACGGTCCTGTTCCTCGCCGAGCGGTCGAACAGCGCCGAGGTCCAGGCGCGGATCGTCGACCTGCTCGCGAAGATCGGCACCAACTAGAACGGACCGGTCGGCACCGACCGGAACGGGAGACGGGGAGGGCCGAGGCCCTCCCCGTCTCCCGTTCCCGTTCGCTACAGCCGGGTCACGTCCAGCTCGCCCTCCGCGTACTGCCTGCGGATGACCTTCTTGTCGAACTTGCCGACGCTCGTCTTCGGCACCGCCGGCACGATCGCCCAGCGCTCCGGCAGCTGCCACTTCGCGATGCCGCCCTCGTCGGCGAGGAAGGCCCGCAGCGTCTCGTAGTCGGCCGTCTCGCCCTCCTTGAGGACGACGGTGGCGAGCGGGCGCTCGCCCCACTTCTCGTCCGGCACCGCGACGACGGCTGCCTCGGCGACCGCCGGGTGTGCCATCAGGGCGTTCTCCAGCTCGACGCTGGAGATCCACTCGCCGCCCGACTTGATGACGTCCTTGGCGCGGTCGGTGAGCGTGAGGAAGCCGTCGGGGCTGATGACGCCGACGTCGCCGGTCTTGAGCCAGCCGTCCTCGCTGAACTTGTCGGCGGGGCGGATCTCCTCGGCGTCGATGCCGCCGAAGTACGCGCCGGCGATCCAGGTGCCGCGCACCTCCAGCTCGCCCGCCGACTCGCCGTCCCAGGGGAGGTGCTCGCCGCCGGGGCCGACCAGGCGCGCCTCGACACCGGCGGGGAAACGTCCCTGCGTGACGCGGTACGGCCACTCCTCCTCGGCCGTGAGGCCGTGCGGCGGGTGGGCCATCGTGCCCAGCGGGGAGGTCTCCGTCATGCCCCAGGCGTGGCAGAGGCGGACGCCGAGCCGGTCGTACGCCTCCATGAGGGAGGGCGGACAGGCGGCGCCGCCGATGGTGACCTGGGCCATCGAGGAGAGGTCGCGGGGGTTCGCGGTGACCTCGGCGAGCAGGCCCTGCCAGATGGTGGGGACGGCGGCCGCGTGGGTCGGCTTCTCGCGCTCGATCATCTCGGCGAGCGGCGCCGGCTGGAGGAAACGGTCCGGCATGAGCATGTTGATGCCGGTCATGAAGGTGGCGTGCGGCAGGCCCCAGGCGTTGACGTGGAACTGCGGGACGACGACCAGGCTCGTGTCCTTGTCGGTGAGCCCCATCGACTCGGCCATGTTCACCTGCATGGAGTGCAGGTAGATCGAACGGTGCGAGTAGACGACGCCCTTGGGGTCGCCGGTGGTGCCGGAGGTGTAGCACATCGCGGCGGCCGTGCGCTCGTCCAGCTCGGGCCAGTCGTACGCGGTCGGGCGGCCGGCGATCAGCTCCTCGTAGTCGTGCACGCGCGGGGCCGCGCCGTCCAGGACGGAGCGGTCGCCCGGACCCGTGACGACGACGTGCTCGACCGTCGGCAGGTGCGGGAGCAGCGGGGCGAGGAGGGGCAGCAGGGAGCCGTTGACGATGACGACCCGGTCGGCGGCGTGGTTGACGATCCACACCAGCTGCTCGGGGGGCAGGCGGAGGTTGAGGGTGTGGAGCACCGCGCCCATGGAGGGGATCGCGAAGTACGCCTCGACGTGTTCGGCGTTGTTCCACATGAGGGTCGCCACGCGCTGGTCGCCGGTGACGCCGAGTTCGTCGCGCAGGGCGTGGGCCAGCTGGTGCGCGCGCGTTCCGGTCTCCGCGAACGTGCGGCGCTGCGGCTCCGGCTCGCCCGTCCAGGTGGTGATGGTGGACTTCCCGTGGATCGTCATCCCGTGCTGGAGGATGCGGCTCACGGTCAGTTGTACGTCCTGCATGGTGCTGTACACGGGGCGTCCTCCCGGTGGGCGCTACGTGGCAGAGGGGGTGTGGAGATTCTGCGCACGTACCACGCGGTATGTCACTACCCGAGAGTACGTAAATTGCCAGTGATTACTGGCATGAGTCACCAAGCGACGTGTCCTACCGTACGGGTGTCAGCTCCGGGTCCTCGCGGAGCTTCCCGAGCGCCCGGGACACCGCGCTCTTCACCGTCCCGACCGACACCCCGAGCACCTCGGCCGTCTGGGCCTCGCTGAGGTCCTCGTAGTACCGCAGCACCACCATCTGCCGCTGCCGCTCCGGCAGCTTCAGGACCGCACGCCACATCGCGTCGTGCAGCACCTGCCGCTCGGCCGGGTCCGGCTCCGGGAGACCGGACGGCTCCGGCAGCTCCTCGCAGACGAACTCGTCGACCTTGCGCTTGCGCCACTGGGACGTACGGGTGTTGAGCAGCGCGCGGCGGACGTAGCCGTCCAGGGCGCGGTGGTCCTCGATGCGCTCCCAGGCCATGAACGTCTTGGCCAGCGCGGTCTGGAGGAGGTCCTCCGCGTCCGAGGGGTTCGCGGTGAGGGAGCGCGCGGTGCGCAGGAGCACGGGTCCACGCGCCCGTACGTACGAGGTGAAGGTCGGGAACGACGCGTACTGCGAGGCACCGGCGCAGACGGGGCCAGAGGGTGGCGGAGTCATGACTCCACGCTAGGAGCGCGCGGGATCCGGCGGATCGGCCCCAGGTCCCGAACCGCCGTCCGCCTCAGGTTGTAGGGGTGGGGACGGCTGCACCTCCTCTGGGTGGAGACCCGGGTCACCCGCGTCAGGGTCGGCGCCCCCCGTCAGGGGCGCCGGGAGTCCACGAACGACAGGGGTACGGGGACGCGGGCCGCGAACGCGGCGGGGGTGGTGACCCGGGCGACGGGCGCGTCGATCGCGTTGCGGTCGACGGCGAGGGTGCGCCCGCCGTACGTCTCGGTCACGTTCCCCACGTACTGGTGGATCCGGGCGTGCGGCGTCCAGGCCTCGGGGTGCAGCACCGACTCGGTGAGCAGCGCCGGCACCCCCCGCCAGCGCGCGAACCACATCACGTCCGGCAGGTCCTTCGTCCCCGCCACCCGCTGCTTCTCCATGTCCCGCACGCCCGTGTCGGCGCTGCTGTAGAAGCCGGGCAGGTAGCCGAGGCGCCGCACCTCTCGGTTCCAGGCGCGGACGAAGGCGAGGGTGGTCGCGGCGCAGCTCGTGTCGCCCCGCCGGTACGCCTCGATGTCGAGGTAGAGCGGGCTGCTCGTGCCGATCCCGAGGGCCTTCGCCGCCTTCACCGCGTCGCCCCCCTCCTTGGTGCCCTGGCTCGTGGGGTTGCTGCCGATGGCGTACTTCCGCTTGGCGAGGGAGTCCACGCACGGCGCCTGGGAGCCGACGAAGAGCGGCAGCAGCCGCCAGCCCATGGCGTGGGCGGAGGCGACCCAGGCGGGGGTGAGCTCCTTCTGCACGGGGCAGCCGCGCCCCCGTCCGCCGAAGTAGATCCCGACGGCCCCGTACGGGGACCCCCGCCAGGCCTTCATGACCGTGAGGGACGGCGCCTCGCAGGTGTCGAAGGCCTTTCCGGAGAAGGTGACGGGGCTGGTGGCGGCTCCACCGGGGGCCCCGGCCCCGGCCATGGCGCGGGTCGCCGTGGCGGAGGCGGGCGCCCCGGACGCGACGGCCTCCGACGGCGGCGGGGGCGGGGCGTTCAGGAGGACCGTCCCGGCCAGCGCCACCGTCAGGGCGGCGGCCACGGCCCGCGCCCGCGCCGCGGGAGGCGGCGCGGAGTGCGGGCGGACCGGTGTCCCCGGTGCCGGCGGTGTGACCGGGCGGGGTGCGAGGACGGCTCCGGATGCGGGTGCGGGGACGGCTTCGGGTGCCGACGGCGTGCGAGTGCTCATGGCGCGAGTGAAGAACCGCCCGCCCCGCCCGGCCACCGCTCAGGCCGTCGCCTCAGCCGTCCGTGCCCAGGATCAACCCGGACGTGGGAACCCCCGTGCCCGCCGTGACCAGAGTCCGGGCCGCGCCGGGCACCTGATTCACCGACGTGCCGCGGATCTGCCGCACGGCCTCCGCGATGCCGTTCATGCCGTGCAGGTAGGCCTCGCCGAGCTGCCCCCCGTGGGTGTTCAGCGGGAGCGCGTCCGCCGCGACGAAGTCGGCCGCCTCCCCGGGCCCGCAGAAGCCGAACTCCTCCAGCTGCATCAGGACGAACGGGGTGAAGTGGTCGTAGAGGATGCCCACGTCGATGTCGGAGGGTGCGAGCCCCGACGTCCGCCAGAGCTGACGGGCCACCACGCCCATCTCCGGCAGCCCGGTGAGACCGTCCCGGTAGAAGCTGGTCATGGCCTCCTGCTTCCGCCCGGCGCCCTGGGCCGCCGCCAGGATCACGGCGGGTGGCCGCGGCAGGTCGCGGGCGCGCTCGACGGAGGTGACGACGATCGCCTGGCCGCCGTCGGTCTCCTGGCAGCAGTCGAGGAGCCGGAGCGGCTCGACGATCCAGCGCGAGGCGGTGTGGTCGGCGAGGGTGATCGGCTTCCCGTGGAAGTACGCGGCGGGGTTGGTCGCCGCGTACCGCCGGTCCGTCACCGCCACGTGTCCGAAGGCGTCCGGGGTGAGACCGTACGCGTGCAGGTACCGCTGGGCGGCCATGGCGACCCAGGAGGCCGGGGTGAGCAGCCCGAACGGCAGCTGCCAGCCGAGCGCGGCGCCCTCGGCGGAGGGCTCGCGCTGCTGCACCCCGGAGCCGAAGCGGCGCCCCGAGCGCTCGTTGAACGCCCGGTAGCAGACGACGACCTCCGCGATCCCGGTGGCGACGGCGAGCGCGGCCTGCTGCACGGTGGCGCAGGCGGCACCGCCCCCGTAGTGCACCCGGGAGAAGAACGACAGCTCGCCGATCCCGGACGCCTGCGCGACGGTGATCTCGGGGTTGGTGTCCATCGTGAAGGTGACCAGGCCGTCGACGTCGGCGGGGCTGAGCCCGGCGTCGTCGAGGGCCGCGCGCACGGCCTCGACGGCGAGGGAGAGTTCGCTGCGGCCGGAGTCCTTGGAGAACTCGGTCGCCCCGATGCCCACGACGGCCGCCCGCCCGCCGAGCGTGTCCCGGCCCCGGACGCTCATCGCGGCACCTCCACGGTGACCGTCCCGGTGACGTGGTGCCCGAGTCCGTTGGCGCCGACGACCCGGACGCTCGCCCTGTCCCCGTCGACGTCGGTGACCGTACCGGTGAGGACCATGGTGTCTCCGGGGTGGTTGGGGGCGCCGAGGCGGATGGCGACCCCGCGGAGGACGGACCGGGGGCCGAAGTGGTCGGTGACGTACCGGCCGACGAGCCCGTTGGTCGTGAGGATGTTCATGAAGATGTCCGGGGAGCCCTTCTCCCGGGCCAGCTCGGCGTCGTGGTGCACGTCCTGGTAGTCGCGGGAGGCGACGGCCCCGGCGACGATCAGGGTGCGGGTGATCGGTATGGCCAGCGGCGGCAGCTCGTCCCCGGGCTTCATCACAGGTCCCTCTCTGCGAGCAGGTCGCCGAGTCCGGCGAGGAGTTCGGTGCCGCAGCCCAGGTACGCGTCGAGCTGCCGGCCCCAGAGGAAGTGCCGGTGGACGGGGTGGTCGAGGTCCGCGCCCATGCCGCCGTGCAGGTGCTGCCCGGCGTGCACGACCCGTTTGCCCGCCTCGGAGGCCCACCAGGCGGCGGTCAGGGCCGCCCCGGTGGCGTCGAGGCCCTCGTCGAAGCGCCAGGCGGCCTCGTAGGCCGTGAGCCGGATGGCCTCGGTGTCCATGTGGGCGTCGGCGGCCCGCAGTTGCACCGCCTGGTGGGTCGAGAGCGGCCGCCCGAACTGCTCCCGTACTGAGGCGTACTCCACGGCCCGGGCGAGCGAACCGGCGCACACCCCCGCCTGCAGCCCGGCGAAGGCGATCCGCGCGGCGGCGAGCACGTCGTCGTACGGGGCTCCCACGTCCGCCCGTCCCAGCCGCTCGGCCGGCGTCCCGTCGAGGACGAGCCGGGCGGCGGACCAGGGCGCGGTGAGCTCGACGGCCTCCACGGCGGCCGCGTCCTCGGTGCGGACCAGCCAGAGGGCGCGCTCCTCGTCCGGTACGAGGACGTGGGTGGCGTCCCTGAGCCAGGGCACCCAGTCCACGGCGCCGCTGAGCCTCCCGTCGGCCGCCGCGACCGTGCCCGGTGCCGGGAGCGCGCCCGTCGCCACCGCCGTACCGTCGCGCAGACCGGGCAGCAGCCGGGCGCGCTGCTCCTCCGTACCGTGCCGGGCGACGGCGAGGATGCCGTACACACAGCCGGCGGCGAACGGCACCTGCGCCGTCCTGCGTCCCTGCTCCTCCAGGAGCAGGACCAGGCCGAGCAGGCCGGTCTCCTCGACGGCGCCCGGCAGCCCGGCGGCGCACAGCGCCTTCCAGAGCTCGGCGTCCGTGCCGGTCCCGGCGGCCCGGAGCCGCTCGTGGGTGGAGAGGTCGGCGAAGATCCGCCCGGCGAGCTCCCGGGCGGCCTCCTGCTCCTCGGTGGGGGTGAAGTCCATGTCAGTCCTCCCCTCCCGCGCGGAAGACGGGGAGCTCGAGGTCCTCGTCGACCCGCAGGAACTCAAGGCGTACGGGCATCCCGATCCGCACCTTGTCGTACGGCACCCCCACCACGTTGCTGATCATCCGCACACCCTCGGCGAGTTCGATCAGCCCGACCGCGTAGGGCGGCTCGAAGGCGGGGAAGGACGGGTGGTGCATCACCACGTACGAGAAGACCGTCCCGGCGCCGCTCGCCTCGACCGTGTCCCACTCCCGCGAGCCGCAGTCGGCGCACCCCGGCAGCCAGGGGAAGCGCAGGGCCGCGCAGTCGCCGCAGCGCTGGATCAGCAGCCGGTGTCCGGCCGCACCCTCCCAGAATCCGGCGTTGTCCCGGTTGATCACGGGCCGGGGGCGGCGGGGCCTCTCGGTCTCGGGGGACGGCCGGGCGGCGGGGGCGTACTTGAGGATGCGGAAGCGGTGGGTGCCGGCGAGTTCGCCGCCGGCGCGGACGTCCGTCCGGGTCGTCACGAAGTGGCCGGTGCCGAGCTTGGTGGTCTTGCGCGGCGACACGGACTCGATGACGGTGTCGAAGCCGATCTCGTCTCCGGGGCGCAGCGGCCGCAGGTACTCCTGCTCGCAGTCGGTCGCGACGACCGAGGTGTATCCGGCGCCGTCGAGGAGGGCGAACAGCTCCTCGTACGCCGGGGAGCGGTCGGTGTGCCCGGAGAGGCCGCCCATCGTCCATGCCTGGAGCATGGTCGGGGGCGCGACGGCGTCCGGCCCCCGGTAGGCGGGATGCTCGTCCCCCATGGCCTCGCACCAGTGCCTGATCATGGGCAGGTTGACCGGGTCCTTGCCGGTCCCGGCAGTGGCGGCGGGCAGCCCCTCGAAGGCCACGAGCCGCTCGTACAGCGCATCGTCCGTTCCGCTCATCGCCGGCCCCTCGCCTTCATGCCGAGCCGCATCCTCGCGACGATCTCGCGCTGCACCTCGCTCACCCCTCCCCCGAAGGTGTTGATCTGCGCGGCCCGGTTCATCCGCTCCAGCTCACCGCCGTCGAGGTCCCCCGGCGATCCCGCCCGCACCGTCCCCGGACCGCCCGCGATCTCCTGGCAGATGCGGTACACCTCCACCGCCGACTCGGTTCCCGCGAACTTCACGCCGCTCGCGTCCCCCGGGGCCAGCCGGCCGGCCCCCACGTCACCCACGAGACGCCAGTTCAGCAGGCGGGTCGCGGCCAGCCGGGCGTGCGCCTCGGCGGCCCGGATCCGGACCCACGGCTCGTCGATGCGACGCCGCCCCGTCACCGGATCGGGGGTGCGCGCCCGGTCGAGGACGGCCGCGAAGAAGTCCTCGGCCTGCATGCCGATCGCGGCGAGCGCGACCCGCTCGTGGTTGAGCTGGCTGGTGATGAGGCCCCAGCCGCCGTGCTCGGGCCCGACGAGGTTGCCCGCGGGGACCCGGATCCCGTCGTAGTACGTGGCGGTCGTCGTCAGTCCGCCCACCGTCTCGATCGGGGTCCAGGAGAAGCCGGGGGAGTCGGTGGGGACGAGGACGATGGAGATCCCGCGGTGCGGCGGCGCGTCGGGGTCGGTGCGGCAGGCGAGCCAGATCCAGTCGGCGTTCTGGGCGTTGGACGTGAAGATCTTCTGCCCGTCGATCAGCCAGGAGTCCCCGTCCCGTACGGCCCGGGTACGGAGCGAGGCGAGGTCGGTGCCGGCCTCGGGTTCGCTGTAGCCGATGGCGAAGACGGTCTCGCCGCGCAGGATCCGGGGCAGGAAGAAGGCCTTCTGCTCCTCGGTCCCGTACGCCATGAGCGTGGGTCCGACGGTGTTGAGGGTGACCATCGAGACGGGGGCGCCCGCCCGGTACGCCTCGTCGAAGAAGATGAACTGCTCGTCGGGCCCGCGACCCTGCCCGCCGTACTCCTCGGGCCAGCCGAGGCCGAGCAGCCCGTCGGCGCCGATCCGGCGGAGCAGCCGCCGCTGTGCGGCGCTGTCGGCGGCGGGCGGAGGACCGTCGGGCATCACGTCCCGGAAGTACGTGCGGAGTTCGGCGCGCAGCCGCAGCTGCCGCTCGGTCGGGGCGAGGTGCACGGCGACGGCCTCCCGTGGGACGACTGAGGTTTCTGACTGTCCGTCAGATTCCGCACCCGTGTCAAGGCACGCGAAAGCACGGCGGCCCGCACGCCGGTACCGAAGTACCGCCGCGCGGGCCGTCGTTCACACCACGGTCACGCCCCCCGTCGGACCGGTCGCCGTACTGCCGGTCACCACCGCGGGTGGAAGTTGACCACGTTGTTGGACTGGTCGACGTGGGTGAAGGCCGAGCCGTTCACGCTCGCGGTGTTGTTCTGGTTGGAGGCACCGGAACCGGTCGCCACCTGCTGCGTCGTGGTCGCGTTGCCGAAGTTGGCCCCGCCGACCCCGCTGCCGATGATCGAGGCGACGCTCGTGTTCGATCCGTCGTCCGCGAAACCGCCGTTGTCGGCCTGGGCCACCCCGGTGAAGAGCGCGGCGGCGAGGGGCAGGGCGGCGGCAGCGGCGAGAACGCGGGCGGTACGGATGCTTGCCATGTCTGTTCCTCCGGGAACTGAAAGCTGATGCTGGTGCACGGAACTGCGCTTCGGAACTACTGCGGGAACTGCTCAGGAACTCTGAACCACGGCCATGTCCAAGGCGGTTGGCCGACCGCCCCGGTCGTTGTGCTCGACGTCGCGAATCCAGAGTTGCCCACCGAATCCCCGGCGAACCACCCCGGAGCGACCGATTCCCCCGCAAGCGTGAGGACAAGCAGATAAACCCCGGCAGCCCGAGGAAAGCCGCAGCTCACACGGGTGGAGGGGGGCCGGGGGCGGCACGGCCGGTGCGCCGCAAGGGAGGAAGCGTTCCGGCAGATTTCCAGCCGATCTCGCTTTCGGCGCGGCATGACGGCGCGCCCCCGGCGCGTCTTCCACCCGGAGGAACCGAACGGGGAGACCGAAAGCGGGAAGGTGTTCGACGGTTGTGGCCGACGATTACGAGTCGTCCCCCACGGCCGCCTCGAAGGCTCCGTACGCCGCCGCGTCGAAGAGGACGAAGCGGACCTCCTCGACCTCGGTACGGGCCGCCCGCACCGTCTCGACGGCGATCCGGGCGCCGTCCGCCATCGGCCAGCCGTAGATCCCGGTGGAGATGGCCGGGAAGGCGACCGTTCGGTCCCCCAACTCGTCGGCGACCCTCAGCGATTCGCGGTAGCAGGAGGCGAGCAGCTCCGAGCGGTCCTCGTCCCGCGACCAGACCGGACCGACCGTGTGGATCACGTGCCGGGCCGGCAGCCGCCCCGCCGTGGTCGCCACGGCCTGCCCGGTCGGCAGGCCCTTGCCGTAGTGGGAGCGGCGCAGGTCCTGGCAGGCGGCGAGGATCTCGGGGCCGCCCTTCCGGTGGATGGCGCCGTCGACCCCGCCGCCGCCGAGCAGCGAGGAGTTCGCGGCATTGACCACCGCATCCACCGCCTCGGCGGTGATGTCCCCCTGCACGAGCACGACGCGCATCTCCACACCCCTGTCTCCTCGGTCCCCGGACCCTACCGGCCCCGTCCGCGGAGGGGCGGCCGCTTTACCACCTCTCCGGAGCGGGAAAGTCCCGTCCGGAGCCGCTGACGGCCACCGCACGGGAGGATCCATACGTACGGGCTGACAACGATGGAAGCGGCGTCACGCGTACGAGTGGGTGTCAGGACGCCGTGGCCCGGCTCCACAGCGGCCGCCCCGGGGGACGCGCGCCTCCGGATCCCGCCGGGCGGAAGAAGCGAAATACCCGGCTCAGAGGGCGTTTCCGGCCCTCGATCGATCAACGCCGTGCGCGTGTCTAACCCAAAGCCGACGCCTAAATTGTTCAGAATGTCACCTACTGCCCCAGTTGAAACTACGAGGTTTCATCGCCTAGGAGCGTGTCATGCAGAATCGCAGGTGGCTCCCGGACCAGCCCACTCTCATCGGCCGCCACAACTGGCCGGACGAGGACGGCAAGGGAACACATCTGCGGCTCCGGGCCGGCTCCATCGTCGTGCTGGACCGGCGGGCGTGGCGCGTCCTGGAGATCACCGGTTACCCCGGCAACTCCTGGCCGAAATCCTATGAGAAGGCGTGGCGCGATCACGTGGAACTGTGGTGGCACGCCAACGAACTGCGGCGAGCCGAGAACCAGGCGCTCAAACCGGCCCCCGATCGCGCCGAGTTCTACAGGCGACCGGTGGTGCTCGTGCTGCGCGACGAGAACCTGCCCCGGTCGGCGGTGAAGCACTGGTGTGCCCCCGCCAGCCTGGACTGGCAGGTCCTCCCCGAGCACTACGCCGTCTGCCGGGCCTGTGGCGAACTGCCGCCCTGCCACCACGGGGAGTACTGCCCGGAGGGCGGCCCCCGGCGTCCGGAGCAGAGCGGCGGCATCCCGCTCATCGTGCCGGAGGGCTGCTGCATGGGGTGTGCCGAGCAGATCAAGCCCCGTATGCGGACCGTGCGTTTCCCCGGCCCCAACCTCTGGTACCCGGACCTCGGCGACGACACCGCGGTCTTCCACTCCCGCTCCTCCTGCGAGGACCAGGTGGAGTACTACCGCGCGCAGTGGCAGAGCGAGTACCCCCAGCCCGTCACGCACCCGACCACGCCGGCGTTCCCGGGCTTCGACCACCTGGTCCTGCCCCGGGCCCGCCAGTCCCAGCCCCCGGTCCCCCAGCACGGGCAGGCACCGGCCCCGCTCCCGGTCCCCCAGCACGGGCAGGCACCGGCCCCGCTCCCGGTCCCCCAGCACGACCAGGCGCATGTCCCCCCACACGGACAGGGTTCGATTCCCCAGCACGGGCAGGGTTCGGTTCCCCAGCACGGGCAGGGTTCGGTTCCCCAGCACGGGCAGGACCACTTCGCGGTCCCGTACATCCGGGAGGAGGCGCACACCTCCCTGACCGTCGGCTCCGGCACCTTCTCGCCGTCCTTCGACGGCTACCGGACGGAGCCCGAGCCGTACCCCGCCGCCCCTCCGCCTCCCCCTCAGAACGCGGCACCCGCGCCCGCGGCCCCTCCCGCAGCCGCCGAGGACGCCGGCCCCGCCGTCCGTGCCGCGGAGGAACTGAGCCGCTCCCTCACGAACCGCCCGGTCTTCCACAACGCGGAGCAGGCGGCCAGGGTGATCGAGGAACTCACCGCGGCGGTCCGCAACATCGCCCTCTGCCTGAACAACCCACAGGCCCGCAGCCACCCCTGACCCGCCGGAGAACCGAGATGAGGGGTGTCCCCGAGCGACTCCGGGACACCCCTCACCACCGGTACACCACTACTGGGGCGGGGAGTCCTGCCCCTGGCCCGTGTCTCCCAGCTGCTCCTTGAGCTTGGCCTGTGCCGTGTCGACGTGCTTCGCGTACTTGCCCTGCGTCTTCTCGTCGACCATGTCGCCGGCCTTGTCGATGCCTTGGGCGGCCTGTTCCTCGTGGCCCTTCAGCATCCCCTTGAGCTTGTCCAACATAGACATCCTGGCCCTCCTAGCGGTGTTCCAGCCCCTTCAGCATCAGGGGCCCCCGCCGAAACCGCATCCGGAGGCAAGGCGAAGGCCCCCGGCCGACGATGTCGGTCGGGGGCCTTCGGCGTGCGCGGTGGGTGTGGGATTTGAACCCACGGTGACTCGCGCCACGACGGTTTTCAAGACCGTTCCCTTAGGCCGCTCGGGCAACCCACCTCCGCCCCGGCCCACCTGGGGCGGAGCGGGCTACAGCGTACCGGCTGAGGGGGCGGGGCCGCGATGAGCGATGAGCGGGGGTGATCCAGAACTGGGTTAAAGTCCCTTGTTCACAAGATCTCCACATATGGGTCGCTTGGGCGATTCCCGAAGGGCTGCAGGGTGCACGGCACGATCGACGGCTTCAGTTACGGCATGGTCACCCCCTTGATGGGCTACGTGATGGCCTGCCTCGGAAGCGCACTGGGGCTCCGCTGCACGGTCAGGTCCCTCCGTACCGAGCAGGCGCGCAAGCCCGGTTGGCTGGCCCTGGGGGCGGCCTCCATCGGCTGCGGCATCTGGACCATGCACTTCATCGCCATGCTCGGCTTCCAGGTGCGGGAGACCTCGATCGCGTACGACGCCGGACTGACCTTCCTCAGCCTGCTCGTGGCCGTGGTCGTCGTGGGCATCGGCGTCTTCATCGTCGGCTACCGCGGCACCCGGCCGGCCCCGCTGCTGCTCGCGGGCGCGCTCACCGGGCTCGGGGTCGCCGGCATGCACTACCTCGGCATGGCTGCGATGCGGATGGGCGGCCGACTGCTGTACGACCCGGCCGTCGTCGCCCTGTCCGTGGTCATCGCCGTCGTCGCGGCGACCGCCGCGCTGTGGGCCGCGGTCTCGATCCGCGGCTTCCTCGCCAGCCTGGGCGCGAGTGTCGTCATGGGCGTCGCCGTGACCGGCATGCACTACACCGGCATGGCCGCTCTCAGCGTGCGCGTGGACCACGCCACGCACGCGGCCGTGGGATCGTCGCTCCCCGACGTGCTGCCGATGCTGGTCGGCCCGCTGATCTTCCTGGTCCTGGCCGCGGCCGTCGTGATGCTCGACCCCATGCTGATCATGGGCGAGGACGAGCCGGCGTACGCCCCCCGGATCGACATCGGCGAGATCGGGGGAGCCGGGGGATTCGGCGGCGCCGGGTCCGCGGCGACGAGCGCGTGGCCGACGGACGACCGGCGGGGGTGACGGCACGGGGGGTGCACCGGATGGCCGGCGCACCCCCCGCTTCGGTCAGCTGTCGCCGGTGCGCTCGCCGAGCGTCACCGTGGCCGTGGCGGTCTTGCCGTCGCGCTCGTAGGTGATCTTCACCGCGTCGCCCGGCTTGTACGTCCAGATCTCGCTGATCAGGGTCGGGCCGCTGTCGATCGGGTGGTCGCCGAAGGCCGTGATCACGTCGCCGGCCTTCAGACCCGCCTTCGCCGCCGGGCCGTTGGGCGTGACCGACGGCGTGCCGCCGGAGCCCTGGCCGGCGATCGTCGCGCCCTGGCCCTTCTCGTTCATGTTCACGGTCGCGCCGATCACCGGGTACACCGGCTTGCCCGTCTTGATCAGCTGCTGGGCCACGTTCTTCGCCTGGTTGACCGGGATCGCGAAGCCGAGGCCGATCGAGCCCGCCTGCGACTGGCCGAAACCGCCGCCGCTGGTCGACTGGATGGCCGAGTTGATGCCGATCACCGCGCCGCTCGCGTCGAGCAGCGGCCCGCCGGAGTTGCCCGGGTTGATCGAGGCGTCCGTCTGCAGCGCGCTCATGTACGAGTTGCTGCCGCCGGAGCCGTCGCCCGAGGCCACCGGGCGGTTCTTGGCGCTGACGATGCCGGTGGTCACCGTGTTCGACAGGCCGAAGGGGGCGCCGATCGCGATGGTCGAATCGCCGACCGCCACCTTGTCGGAGTCCCCGAGCGGCAGCGGCGTCAGCCCCTTCGGGGCGTTCTTCAGCTTGATGACCGCCACGTCGTAGCCCTGGGCCCGGCCGACGACCTCCGCGTCGTACGTCTTGCCGTCCGAGAACGTCACGGACAGCGTGCCGCCGTCCGCCGCCGACGCCACCACGTGGTTGTTGGTGACGATGTGGCCTTCCTGGTCGTAGACGAAGCCCGTGCCCGTACCGCCCTCGCCGTCCTGGCCGCCGGACTTCGCCTGGATGGTGACCACGCTCGGCAGGGCCTTCGCCGCGACCGCGGCGACCGTCCCCGGGTCGCGCTTGAACGAGGCCGGGGCCTGGCCCGAGGAGACCGTCGTCGAGCTGAAGCCGTTGTCGCCGCGCTCGGCCGCCCAGTAGCCGATGCCGCCGCCGATGCCGCCCGCGACGAGCGACGCGACGAGCACCGCCGCGACGAGGCCGCCGATCCGCCGGCGCGGGGCCTCCGGGGCGGGGGGTACGGGCGGGGCGCCCCAGGCCGGGACGGCCGGCGGGGGCGGCGGCCAGCCACCGGCGGGCGCGACGGCCGCGGGCGCGGGCGCGGCGGCGGGCGCCTGGTCAGGGGCGGGGGACGGGACCGGGGCCTGGACCACCGTCGGCTCGTCCTCCTGCGGAGCGGCGGCCTGCGGGGCCGGCTCCGCCGCGGGCTTCTCCATGGACGGCGACGTCGGAGGGGTGGACGGCGCAGCCGGGTCCGCCGGAACCGGCGTGCCCTCGTTCTCGGTGCTCACAGCTCGCTCTCCTCGTTGACTGCGCGGGGTCTGGGTACGTGCTCGTACGGGCTCCAGGGTGCTGCACCAGCTTTTCCCACAGGACGTCAGGCCGCTGTAAGGCGGAGCTGTGCATTGGCACCCCATCCTTTATATACGGACAGAACGGACAGTCTCCGAGGTGCCCGCGCCGCCCCGCCAATGGCACCATGACGCGGTGACTCACGCACGGCAGCACCCGAACCGCGTCCCCCTCCAGGTCGTCGCCCACCGAGGCGCGTCCGAGGACGCACCGGAACACACCCTGGCCGCCTATGTGAAGGCCATCGAGGACGGCGCCGACGCCCTGGAGTGCGACGTCCGGCTCACCGCCGACGGCCATCTCGTCTGCGTCCACGACCGGCGCGTCGACCGCACGTCGAACGGCCGCGGCGCCGTGTCCGCGCTCGAACTCGCCGACCTCGCGGCCCTCGACTTCGGGACCTGGAAGGGCCGGGACGACTCCGGCGAGAGCCCCGACTGGCGGGACCCCGGACTCACGTCCGTCCTCACCCTGGAGCGGCTCCTGGAGCTGGTCTCCGACGCGGGGCGCCGGATCGAGCTGGCCATCGAGACGAAGCACCCGACCCGCTGGGCCGGGCAGGTGGAGGAGCGGCTGCTCCAGCTCCTGAAGCGTTTCGGCCTGGACGCGCCCGCGTCCGCCGCCGAGTCCCCCGTACGCGTCATGAGCTTCTCGGCGCGGTCGCTGCACCGGATCGCGGCCGCGGCGCCGACGCTGCCGACCGTCTCGCTCGCCCAGTTCGTCTCGCCGCGCCTGCGCGACGGGCGGCTTCCCGCGGGCGCGCGCATCGCGGGTCCGTCGATCCGGATCGTCCGGAACCATCCCGCGGTGATCCTGCGGCTGCAGAAGGCCGGGCACCAGGTCCACGTGTGGACGGTGGACGAGGCGGAGGACGTCGAGCTCTGCGAGCGGCTCGGCGTGGACGCGATCATCACCAACCGCCCGAAGCAGGTGCTGGCCCAGCTGGGCCGGGGCTGAGCTCCGGGGCACCTCTCGCGTCACTGGTTTCCCGTCCGTCACAGAGGACAACACGCCTCATGGGGTGTGCCCCGGCGCGTTCCGTGCGTACGCGATCGTCACGAGTGCCTCATCCCACACGGATTGGCCGGTTTCCGGTCCAGGCCATTGGGGCATCCACACCGTGGCGTGGGGCAAAGGAGGTCTCGGGGGTGGCGTTGGTGGTGGCACAGGAGGTGCCCACGTCGTCGAGCATGGCCGTACCCCATGGCCCTGCGGGCGTGGGTGAGGCGCGACACCGGATGCGGGACGAGCTGTACCGCAGCGGGGTGGCCGAATCGGTCGTCGACGACGCGGTGCTGATCCTTTCCGAGCTGCTCAGCAATGCCTGTCGGTACGGCAGGCCGCTGGGGCACGCGGAGCGGGGCGAAGGCGATGTGCGGGCGGCCTGGCGGGTCGACCCGGCGGGCGGCCTGCGGGTCGAGGTGACCGACGGCGGCGGCCCGACCCGGCCCGTCCCGTCGACGCCCTCGGTCACGGCGCGGGGCGGCCGCGGGCTGAACATCATCGGCGCGCTGGCCCAGGACTGGGGCGTACGGGACAGCGCGACCGGCGAGGTCACGGTCTGGGTGGTGGTCACCGAAGGCCACCGCCGCGAGGACTTCGCGACCCGCGTCGGCGGCGGCTCGGGCTTCGACTTCCTGGACGCGTACGACGACCTGGACTGACGGGCCCTCACGGACGGCGGGGAGCAACGGGACGCCCGGAACCGGGGAGAGGGCGAGCGCCGGCCGCACGACCGCACCGCGGGAGCGGACAGGCCGCAACCCCACTCGTCCTGCCCGGCGCAGCCGTACCGCCGCCCCGCCTGAACCGTGGCGGGCGCCGGTGCGGCTAGGCTCGCGCCCGATACAGCAGCCGCGATCGGGAGAAAGCCACACCATGGCCAAGAAGCGCCCCCAGACGAAGGCCGGCAAGGCCGGCCAGGCACAGGTCACGAGCGGGGAGATCCCGGTCGTCGGCGCGCGCGAGCCGTGCCCGTGCGGTTCGGGCCGCCGCTACAAGGCGTGTCACGGCCGGGCCGCCGCGCACGCCGTGACCGAGCTCGTCCAGCGCCCCTTCGAGGGTCTGCCCGGCGAGTGCGACTGGGTCGCGCTGCGCGAGCTGGTGCCGGCCGCGACCGTGCCGCTCACCCTGAAGGGCGGGCTCCCCGAGGGCGTGCCGTCGGTGACGCTCGCGACCGTGCTGCCGATGGCGTGGCCGGCGCTCCGCCGCGACGACGGCTCCGTCCTGCTGGCCCTGCAGAACGACTCCACCTCCGGCGACCTGGCCCGCGACCTCGCCGACACCCTCCAGCGCGCCCTGGAGGCGGAGCCGGGCACCCCGGTCCCCGCGCGCCGCGTGCCGGCCGAGGGCCCGCGCCTGCAGGAGCTGCTCGACGCGGACGCTCCGTTCGTCCCGGAGGTCCACTCGGGCTTCGAGTTCTGGATCCCGCAGTCCGCGGACGGCGCGGACCCGGAGGTCTCGGCCTCCCTCGAGCGGGCCAACGCGGCCGCGATCCCGACCGTGAAGCTGGCGAGCGTCGACTCCGCGTACTGGTGCGAGGTTCCGGACAAGAACCACCTGCGCTGGGTCATGCCGCACGAGGAGGAGAAGCTCCTCGACGCGCTGGCCCGTCTCCAGGCCGGCGAGGGCACCTCGCTCGGCGCCGACACCCGGCTCGTCGGCTCCTTCCGGGCCCACGGCCTGATGGTGCCGGTGTGGGACCTGCCGTCCTCCATGACCGCCGAGGACTGCGAGAAGCCGGCGGCCGAGTTCGCCGAGCGGCTCGCCGCGGCGCTCGCCTCGGACGCTCCGCTGACGGCGGAGGAGCGCCGGGCGCGCGGCGGTCTCACGAACCGTCAGGTGACTCTCAGCTGATACCCCAGGTGGTATCGGTGACCGGCAGACCGACCGGTCGGTGACTTCCGCCACAAAGCGGGTCCTCGGCCGGACAATTCCCTGTCCGAATAACCGAGATCGAATTTGCGAACAGCAGATCTCTTGTTACCGTTCTTGAAGCCCGGTCGCTGGTGCATCCCCCGTCGCCAGCGACCGGGCCTTTCCATGTCCGCTTCCGGCAGGCCCGGGGCGTCCGACGTTCAACTTCCCCCGCCGTCCGCCGTGTTGCTTCCCGCGCGGAGCAGCAGCGGAGTGGCGTCACCCTCACCGGCTCCCGTGAATTCCGCGACCGCCGTATACGCCGCGGCCGCACCCCGCCCGCGCTCCCTCGGCGTTTCGCAGGTTCCCGGTTCGTCCTGCGCCGGGACGGGGCAGTCCACTTGTACGGTGCGCCCGCCGGGGCCCATGAGGGTAAGAAACGCGTCGAGCTGTCGGCCGGTGGCGTTCCGGTAGTAGGTCCGCGCCCAGACGTCGGGTCCCTCGCTCAGGACGCAGGTCTGCGCCTCGACCCCTTCGGGGGAGGCGAGTTCCGGTCCGCAGCGCGTGACGCGTTCGGGAGGGACGGAAGGCGCGGAAGGCGCGGGGGTCGCCGGAGCGGCGGAGGCGGGGGTACGGGGTCCCAGGCCGAGCCCGCTCAGCAGGTCCCCGGCCTTCGCGTCGCCCCCGGCACTCGCCCCGGACGGCCGTACGGGCTCCCCCGTCGGCCCCGCCATGGCGACGAGGGGCAGCAGGACGGCGACCGTGACGGCGGTCCCGAGTCCGACCACGCGGGGGTTCACCGGGCTCATGGGGGTGAACATAGCCGCGGGATCCGGGCGCCCGGCGGGCCGCGCGCCCGTTTCCCTTGCAAGTCGGACAAGGACGCACCCGTTCGGGTGAAGCGGAGCGTCCGGCCGACCTCAGTACTTCAGCCTGCTCCCGCCGCCCGGCGTGCTCGTGCTCGCCTCGACCAGGGCGTCGACCACCGCCTCGACGTCGGGCAGCCAGGGCCGGGCCGAGCCGGCATCGGGGTCTTCCCTGCTCGAACGAAGTTGAGAGCTTGGGGAAGGCGCCCGCTCCCAGCGGACCTGCCCGGTGCCCGCGACCGACGGCGGCAGGAGCAGGTAGCCGCCCTCGCCGTGGAAACGCAGCGAGCTGGGCACGCTGTCCTTCGCGTAGAGGAGCTCGCCGAGACGTTCGAGGCCGTACGGGGCGACGAGGATCGACCACCGGGTCGGGGTCGCCACCACCGGGCCGAGCCGCATGCCCGCCGCGTCGAGCGCCGCGAGCGCCCGCGCGCCCGCCACCGCGGGGAGGCTGACCGCGCAGGGCGCGCGGCCACCGGTGGCGAGGACCACCGGGGCGTCCGGGCGCCGGGTCCACCACCAACGGACCATGCGCTCGTCCGTGGTGGCCGCGAGCAGTCCGGGTTCGTAGGGGTGCGCGCCGGGCACCACGCAGTCGGGGTCGGGACAGGAACAGGCCGCCCCCGTGGCCGCAGGGGTCGCCGCTCCCGGGCCTGCGCCCGTGGCCGTACGGGTCCTCGCGCTCGGGCTCGCGCCCGTACGGGTCGTCGTCGCTCTCAGGCTCGCGCCCGGCAGGACGGGCCAGTTCCACTCGACCGCGAAGGTGACCGCGGCGTCGAGCCGGGCGGTCCTCTCCTTGCGCCGGAACCGGAGCCTGCGTCGCCTTCCGAGGATCTCGCGCATGAGCGCTCGTTCCTTTCCGTTGAACGCCGAATCCACATCACACCATGTGCAGAACTCTTCACCGTGCGTATCAGCGCGCGCCGGGTCGGCGGGGTGCCGGCCCTCGAAGGAGCGGGGCGGACCGGGCCGGTGCCGGGTGGATCCCGGGGGAACCGGGTGGAGCCAGGTCAGAGCCGGAGCGGGTCAGAACACGTTCCCCGCCACTCGGTGACGGGTTGCGGCCTGCGGCGGGAAAGACGCCGGGGTTCCGCGTCACGTTCCGGGGCGGTGTCAACTACCCCTGCCTGTCACCGATTACGTACCCAGCACGCTTGGAATGACGCGCTTTCAAACGACGCCAGTCGACCGCAAAAGGTGCACACCGGGGGCAATTTTCAGCCAACTTCCCGCGCACTTCAACCCCCTCGCACGACCTCGCGGACACCACAAGTCCCGTGGGGACAATGCTGGACATCGTTCCTCTTGTGCGTGTACATGTGGATGCATCGAGCGGCTCAGATTGACATGGGGGTTTGCGATGCTTTGGCGTCAAACGCACCGGTCGGAAAGCCGACCGTCATGAGCGCCCCACACATGCCGAAAGTGGCCGGAATCGATTCCACGGTTCCCGGGTCCCCGCACACTACGTCGCCCCTCCCGGGGGTACCCGCGGCGGCCGGGCCCGCCGACGCGGCCCTCCCGCCGGGAGCACTGATCCAGGACCGGCTGGCCTCCTGGGTCTCCGACCTCACCACCCTCCACGAACTCACCGAGCGCCTCATCAGGACCGCCTCCCTCGACGAGGCCCTCCGCGAGGTGCTCGGCGCCGGCGCTGCGCTCGTCGGCGCCCGCCGTGGCATGGCCGTCCTCGAACCGGCCGACGGCCGCGGCCCCACCAGCACCATCGGCCTCGGGCTCGCCCACTCCGACCTCGGCACCATCGAGACCGTGCCACGCAGCGCCACCAGCTGCGGCCGCCTCCTCGACGGCCTCCCCGATCCCGGGCACCCCGAGCGCGTCCCCGACCCGATCGCCATCCGCGACGTCCGCACGGAGGAGGGCCTCGACCCGCGCCACCGCGAGGTCGCCGCCCGCCTCGGCTACGCCGCCAGCTACGCCCTGCCCCTCGCCACCGAGGACGCCGGCCGGCTCGGCGCGGTCGTCTGGCTCTACGACGAGCCCGCCGAACCCAGCGACCGGCAGCGCCACCTCATCGGGCTGTACGGCCGCTTCGCCACCGAGCACCTCGCCCGGCTCCTCCAGGTCGAGCGCGCCCGCGTCCAGGTCGCCACCGTCGCCGAGGAGCTGCTCCCCAGCCGGCTCCCCCGCGTCCCCGGCGTCCAGCTCGCCGCCCGTCACCGCACCGGACCGCTCGGCGGCGGCGACTGGTACGACGCGCTGCCGCTGCCGGACGGCGCCCTCGGCCTGGCCGTCGGCTCCGTCTCCGGCACCGGACCCAGCGCCCTCGCCGCCATGGGCCGGCTGCGCGCCTCCCTCCGGGCGTACGCGGTGATGGAGGGCGAGGACCCCGTCGCCGTCCTCTCCGACCTGGAGCTGCTGCTGCGGATCACCGAGCCCGCGCGCTCGGCGACCGCCCTCTTCGCGTACGCCGAGCCCGCGCAGCGCCGGATCGTCCTCGCCGGGGCCGGGCACTGCCCGCCGCTGGTCGTCGGCGACCGCCGCACCGAGTTCGTCGAGACCTCGCTGTCGGCCCCGCTCGGGATGCTCTCCTGCTGGGAGGCGCCGAGCGTGGAGCTGTCCCCCGCACCCGGAGAAACGGTGCTTCTCTACACGGACGGGCTGCTGCGGCGCACCGGCGACGCCATGGACCGGGCCTTCGCCCGGCTCCACGCGGCCGCCGCCGGCGTGCCGAGGGCCGACCGGGGCGACCCGGGCGCCGTCGCCGACCACGTCCTGCGGACCCTCCTCCCCGAGGGCCTGGACCCGGCGGTGGACGGGGAGGACGTGGTCCTGCTCGCCGCGCGCTTCGAGTGAGCCGCGCCGTCGCGTGACCTCCGATGGCCGGAGTGTGAGATTCCGGTAATGGGTCTTCCGACCCTGGGCCCCCTTCCGTACGACCGTACGATGGTGGGGGTTCAGTGTCGTACCAAGAGGAGGCAGACCCGTGGCCGAGGAGCTCACCCCGGAGACCCCGGAAGAGACCGAGACCGAAGAGCAGGCGATCAAGCAGCGGAAGAACGGCCTCTACCCGGGCGTGTCCGACGAGCTCGCCGAGAACATGAAGTCCGGCTGGGCCGACACCGAGCTGCACGGCCTGGAGCCGATCGCCCAGGCCGGCCACACCGCCGCCCGCCGCGCCGCGCTCTCCGCCCGCTTCCCGGGCGAGCGCCTCGTGATCCCCGCCGGGAACCTGAAGACCCGGTCGAACGACACCGAGTACGCCTTCCGCGCCTCCACCGAGTACGCGTACCTCACCGGCGACCAGACCCAGGACGGCGTCCTCGTCCTGGAGCCCACCGCCGACGGCCACGAGGCCACGATCTACCTGCTGCCGCGCTCCAACCGCGAGAACGGCGAGTTCTGGCTCGACGGCCAGGGCGAGCTGTGGGTCGGCCGCCGCCACTCCCTCACCGAGGCCGAGCAGCTCCTCGGCGTCCCGGCGAAGGACGTCCGCGAGCTCGCCGCCGCCCTCAAGGAGGCCACCGGCCCGGTCCGCGCCGTCCGCGGCCACGACGCCGGCATCGAGGCCGCGCTGACCGACAAGGTCACCGCCGAGCGCGACGAGGAACTGCGGATCTTCCTCTCCGAGGCCCGCCTCGTGAAGGACTCCTTCGAGATCTCCGAGCTGGAGAAGGCCTGCGCCTCCACCGCCCGCGGCTTCGAGGACGTCGTCAAGGTCCTCGACAAAGCCGAGGCCACCAGCGAGCGCTACATCGAGGGCACGTTCTTCCTGCGCGCCCGCGTCGAGGGCAACGACATCGGCTACGGCTCCATCTGCGCCGCCGGCCCGCACGCCACCACCCTGCACTGGGTCCGCAACGACGGCGACGTCCGCTCCGGCGACCTGCTGCTGCTCGACGCCGGCGTGGAGACCACCGAGCTCTACACCGCCGACATCACCCGCACCCTGCCGATCAACGGCCGGTACACCGAGCTCCAGCGCAAGATCTACGACGCCGTGTACGAGGCGCAGGAGGCCGGCATCGCCGCGGTGAAGCCCGGCGCCGCCTACCGCGACTTCCACGACGCCGCCCAGCGCGTCCTCGCCGAGAAGCTCGTCGAGTGGGGCCTCGTCGAGGGCCCGGTCGAGCGCGTCCTGGAGCTCGGCCTCCAGCGCCGCTGGACCCTGCACGGCACCGGCCACATGCTCGGCATGGACGTCCACGACTGCGCCGCCGCGCGCACCGAGAAGTACGTGGACACCACCCTGGAGCCGGGCATGTGCCTGACCGTCGAGCCCGGTCTCTACTTCCAGGCCGACGACCTGACCGTGCCGGAGGAGTACCGCGGCATCGGCGTCCGGATCGAGGACGACATCCTCGTCACCGAGGACGGCAACCGGAACCTCTCGGAGGCGCTGCCGCGCCGCGCCGACGAGGTCGAGGCGTGGATGGCCGCGCTGAAGGGCTGATCCCCGCGTACGTTGGTACCGAAGGGCCCCCGCCGACCGACCGGCGGGGGCCCTTCCCTCATGCGAGCAGGAGCGACGGGCTGTCCCGCCACTTCAGGATCTTGTCGAAGCTGACCACGGCGCCGCCCCGGCCCGAGCGGTTGCCGAACTGGACGTGATCGGCCAGCTCCTCGATCAGGCGCAGCCCCCGGCCGTGCTCGGCGTCGTCCGAGGGGGCTGCCCGGACGGCGCTCCCCGGGAAGCCCGGGCCCGAGTCGGCCACCTCGATGCGGCAGGTCTCGCCGTCCAGGTACGCCGTCACCCGGTACGCCCCGCCCGGCTCCGCGCGGCCGGCCGCGCCGCCGTGCTCGACGGCGTTGGCACACGCCTCGGTCAGCGCGACCGACAACTCGTACGACACGTCGGGATCGACACCCGCCGTCTCCATCGTGCCCAGCAGAAGCCTCCGTGCGAGCGGCACGCTCGCGGCCTCGCGCCGCAGATGGAGTGACCACCAGATGCTCATGCTCCAGCCTCCCGGCAGCGGCTCGACATACCGATACCTATTGCCGGGGCGGACGCTCCGTAAGCGCGAGGAGGCGTCAAGAGCGCTCGTTCGGCGGATGCACCGGGCGGGTGCACCGGTGTATGTCAGGTTGACGGTCGGCGTATCTCGCCGCGAAGACCCCCAAGGACGACCTTCCGGACCTGCCGCATGGCGGTGCCGCGCGTGGTGCGATGATGGGCCCGCCATGACTGCCCCCGCGCTCGCTCCACGGCTGCTGAGGGCCGCGGTGTTCACCGCGGTCTGCGTCGTGCTGTCCGCGCTGGGACACGCCCTCGCCGCCTGCGCCGGCATCGCCCTGTGGACCCTCGTCGCCGGATTCCTCTACGTCTTCGGGGTCGCCGTGCTCCTCGCCGGGCGCGAGCGCTCCCTCGGCCTCGTCGTCGGCGCCCTCGCCGGCGGGCAGCTCGGCCTGCACGTGCTCTTCGGGCTCGGACAGCGGCAGCTCGCCCTGAGCGACCGGGCCGACGACGCCCTGGTCCGGATGGCCGCACGGCTGGTCTGCGGAGCGGGCGCCGCTTCGCTCACCCCCGCCGACGCCGCCCGGATCATCACCGACGCCGGGCTCGACCCGGCGACCGCGCACGCCCACACGGGGCACATGGCCGGCGGGGCGGCCACGTCCGCCGGCGAGCTGCTGCCCGGTCTGCCCATGCTCCTCGGCCACCTCCTGGCCGCCCTGGCCACGGGCTGGCTGCTGCGCCGCGGCGACCGGGCCCTCGGCCGGCTCGTGGAGCTCTCCGAGCAGGGCGCGACGGAGCTCGCCGAATGCGCCGTCGTGCGCTCCCTGCGGGCCGCGCTCTCCTTCGTACGGGCCCTGCTCGCCGGGCTGCCGGCCGCGCCGGGCACGGGACCGCGGCGGAGCCTCCGCACCGCCTTCGACTCCTCGCCGCCGCCGGTGGCCGAGGCACTCCAGCACACGGTGATCAGGCGCGGCCCCCCGGCCGCCCACTGCGTCCTCGCAGCCTGACGCGGACCGCTCGACGTGAGCGGGCCGCGCCCGTCCGCACGCCCGCGCGGGACTCCTGTCCCGGGCACGCCGGACTCCCGCACCCTTACTTCCGAGCTGGAGTGTCCTCTGCCATGAACGTTTCCCGTACCTTCCTCGCCGGCGGCATCGCCCTCTCCTCCGTCGTGCTGCTCTCCGGCACCGCCTTCGCGCACGTCAGCGTGCAGCCGCAGGGCGAGGCGGCCAAGGGCGGCTACGCGACCGTCAACCTCAAGGTCCCGAACGAGCGCGACAACGCCTCCACCGTGAAGGTCGAGGTCAACTTCCCGCTCGACCACCCGCTGGCCTCCGTCATGCCCCAGCCCGTCCCCGGCTGGAAGGCCGTGGTGACCAAGAGCAAGCTCACCAAGCCGCTGGAGCTGCACGGCAAGAAGATCAACGAGGCCGTCTCCAAGGTCACCTGGACCGCCGACGGCTCGAAGATCGGCCCCGGCGAGTTCCAGCAGTTCCCGCTCTCCCTCGGCCAGCTGCCGGAGGACGCCGACGAGCTGGTCCTCAAGGCGATCCAGACGTACGACAACAAGGAGGTCGTGCGCTGGATCGAGGAGCAGAAGGAGGGCGCGGAGGAGCCGCAGAACCCGGCGCCCGTCCTGAAGCTCTCCGCCGCCTCCGCCGACGAGGACCACCACGGCGGCGCCGCTCCGTCCGCCTCCGCCGGGACGGACGAGAAGGCCGGTCACGACGACAAGGCCGACCACGAGGAGACCGCCGCCGCGTCCTCCGCCTCCGACACCACGGCCCGTGTCCTCGGTGTCATCGGCATCCTCGTCGGTGTCGCCGGTGTCGCCTTCGGCCTCCTCGCCGGCCGCCGCCGCTCGGCCTGACGGCCGCGCCCTCACCCTCGCTCGTCATCCGAAAGAAGCACCATGTCTGAAGAGAAGACGCCCGGGGCGGCATCGGCCCGTCCCGGGCGGCGCACGCCGCTGGTCATCGCGGCCGTCGCGATCGTCGCCGCGCTCGGCATCACCGCCGCCGTCGGCCTCGGCGGCAACGACGACAAGCCCGCGGGCTCGGGCTCCCCGGTCGCCGTCGTCTCCGGCGGATCCGAGTCCACGAAGGCCGCCACCGTCCTCGACCGGCCCTTCACCAAGCCCGCGCTCGTCCTCACCGACACCAAGGGCCAGAAGTACGACCTGCGGGAGCGCACCAAGGGCAAGCCGACGCTCATCTACTTCGGCTACACGCACTGCCCCGACGTCTGCCCCCTGACGATGAGCAACATCGCCATCGCCAAGAAGAAGCTCCCCAAGGCGGACCAGGACAAGCTCCAGGTCGTCTTCGTCACCACCGACCCCGAGCGGGACACCCCCGCCGAGCTCGCCAAGTGGCTGCCCGCCGCCGGCGACCCCTCCTTCACCGGTCTCACCGGCGACTTCTCCGCCATCCAGGCGGGGGCCCGGCAGATCGGCATCGGCATCGACCCGCCGAAGAAGGAGAAGGACGGCACGGTCGTCTCCATGCACGGCGCCCAGGTGATCGCCTTCTCGCCCACCACCGACCAGGGCTACGTCCTGTACGGCGAGGACGCGAGCGTCGACGACTACGCGAAGGACCTGCCGAAGATCATCAAGGGGGAGAACCCGTGACCCGCCGCACCACCGCCCTGTCCGCCGCCGTGGCGCTCGCCGCCGCGCTCGCGCTGACCGGGTGCTCGTCCTCCGAGAGCAAGCCCGACCTGAAGGTCAGCGGCGCGTACATGCCCCAGCCGGTGATGGACATGGCCGGCGGCTTCCTCACGATCAAGAACGGCAGCGACACGGCGGACAAGCTGACCTCCGTCACCAGCCCGATCTCGGACGACGTCACCATCCACGAGTCGAAGAACCAGAAGATGCAGCAGGTGAAGTTCTTCGACATCCCCGCGAACGGCGAGCTGAAGCTCGAACGCGGGGGCAACCACATCATGTTCATGGAGCTGAAGAAGACGCCCAAGCAGGGCGACACGGTCAGCATCGAGCTGCACTTCGAGAAGTCCGACCCCATCAAGGTCGACGTCCCCGTCGAAGCAGCCAACCACAACCCGCAGCAGCACTGAGCTCGTTGACGGAGTGACACAGAGATGACAACCACCGCCCCGCGCCTCGGCAACGCCCTGGCCCGGCTGCTGATCCTCGCGGCCGCGCTGCTCGGCACGCTGCTCGCCGGTGCCGCACCCGCCTCCGCGCACGCGGCGCTCACCGGCAGCGACCCGAAGGACGGGGCGGTGGTCGCCACCGCCCCCAAGGAGGTCAACCTGACCTTCTCCGAGCAGGTCGCCATGAGCGCCGACTCCATCCGGGTCCTCGACCCGGCGGGCCGCCGGGCCGACACCGGCGAGATCCGCGACCTGTGCAGCGGCTCCGTCGTCCGGTACGGGGTGGGGCTCCGCGCCGGTCTTCCCGACGGCACGTACACCGTGGCCTGGCAGACCGTCTCGGCCGACAGCCATCCCATCGCCGGCGCCTTCACCTTCTCCATCGGAGCCCCTTCCACGACCTCCGTCGCCCTCCCCGACCAGGCGGTCGGCGGCGGCCTCGTCGGCGCCCTCTACGGGATCGCCCGCTACCTCTCGTACGCCGGGTTCGCCGTCCTCGTCGGCGGCGGCGCCTTCGTCCTGGTCTGCTGGCCGCGCGGCGCGAGCGTCCGCCCCGTCCAGCAGACGGTGGTCCGGGGCTGGCTGACCCTCACCGGCGCCACGCTCGCGATGCTGCTCCTGCGCAGCCCCTACACCGGCTCCGGGAAGCTCGCCGACGCCTTCGACCTGGCGGGCCTGCGGGCCGTCCTGGAGACGAAGACCGGCGCCGCGCTCACCTCCCGGCTGCTGCTGCTCGGTGCCGCCGCGCTCTTCGTGGCCGTCCTCTTCGGCTCCTACGCCCGCCGCACCGACCCCAAGGAGAAGAAGGACCTCTCCTTCGGTCTCGGCATCGGCGGCACCGTCGTCGCCGCCGGCATCGCCGGGACCTGGGCCCTCGCCGAGCACGCCTCGACCGGCCTCCAGCCCGGCATCGCCATGCCCGTCGACATCCTGCACCTCCTCGCCGTCGCCGCCTGGCTCGGCGGCCTCACCGTGCTCCTCGTCGCCCTCTACCGGGCGCCGTCCGTCGAGCGCTCCGCCGTCGAGCGCTTCTCCAAGGTGGCCTTCGGCTCCGTGGCCGTCCTCGCCGCCACCGGGCTCTACCAGTCCTGGCGCCAGGTCGGCTCCTGGTCCGCGCTGACCGGCACCCGGTACGGCCAGCTGCTCCTGGTCAAGATCGGCCTCATGGCGGTCCTCATCGGCATCGCCTGGATCTCCCGCCGCTGGACCCGGCGCCTGGCGGACCCGTCGCCGCGGGAGTCGGCGGCGGAAGCGGAGGAGCCGGAGACCGAGGCCGCGGACGAGCCGGCCGGCGACGCCGATCCCGAGCGGGCCGCGCAGCTCGCCCGGCAGCGGGCCGCCGTCGCCACCGCGCGGCGCAAGCGGGAGCGGGACGCCGACCCCGAGCGGACCGGTCTGCGCCGTTCGGTGCTGACCGAGGCCGCCGTCGCGGTCGTCCTCCTCGCCGTGACCACGGTCCTCACCTCCACCGAGCCCGGCCGCACGGAGGAAGAGGCCGGGCGGACCACCGCCGCCTCCGGCCCGGCCGCCGTGCCGGACCGGCCCGTCGACATCCGGCTGCCCTTCGACACCGGCGGCGTCGACGGCAAGGGCGTCGTCCGTCTCAGCCTCGACCCCGGCCGCACCGGCGCCAACGCGCTGCACATCTTCGTCGAGCGCCCCAACGGGAAGCCGCTGGACGTCCCCGAGATCAAGCTCGCCCTCACCCTGGAGGCGAAGAACGTGGGCCCTCTGCCCGTCGCCCCCGACCGGATCCAGACCGGACACTGGAGCGCGAGCGGCGTCCAGATCCCGATGCCCGGCGAATGGAAGATCCAGGTGACCGTCCGTACCTCCGAGATCGACCAGACCACCATCGACAAGAACGTGAAGATCGGCTGAGCCCAGTGACCGACAGCGACAACCTCGATCTCTCCCGCCGGCGCCTGCTCGGCGTCGCCGGCGCGGCGGGCGCGGCCGGCCTCGTCGCCGGCGCGGCCGGCGGCGTCGGGATCTCCGCGGCCCTGTCCGGCGACGACACCGCCGCCGGAACCGGCTCCGGCGGCTCCCCCGCCCTGACCACCGTCGGCTCGACCGCGGTGATGTTTCACGGGAAACATCAGGCCGGCATCACCACCCCCCTCCAGTCCCGCGGGCACCTGATCTCCTTCGACCTCGCCCCGGGCGCCGGCCGCAAGGAGGCCGCCGCCCTGCTGCGCCGCTGGTCGGCCACGGCGAAGGTGCTGATGTCGGGCAAGGCCCCGGCCGGGGACACCGGCGTCGCGCTCGACGCGGGACCGTCCTCCCTCACCGTCACCTTCGGTTTCGGCCGGACCTTCTTCGACCGCACCGGGCTCGCCTCGCGCCGCCCCGCCGAGCTGGACCCGCTGCCCGCCTTCTCCGCCGACGCCCTGGACCCCCGGCGCTCGGAGGGCGACCTGTGGGTGCAGATCGGCGCGGACGACGCGCTCGTCGCCTTCCACGCGCTGCGCGCCGTCCAGAAGGACGCCGGGGACGCGGCCCGGGTGCGCTGGCAGATGAACGGCTTCAACCGCTCGGCCGGCGCCACCGCCAAGCCGATGACCGCCCGGAACCTGATGGGCCAGGTCGACGGCACGGGCAATCCCAAGCCCACGGACCCCGACTTCGACCGGCGGATCTTCGTCCCGGCCGGCGGCGGGCAGGAGTGGATGGCCGGCGGCTCGTACGCGGTGGTGCGCCGGATCCGGATGCTGCTCGACGACTGGGAGAAGCTGCCGCTGGACCGGCAGGAGAAGGTGATCGGGCGCCGGAAGTCCGACGGGGCCCCGCTCACCGGCGGCTCGGAGACCACCGCGCTCGACCTGAACAAGCTCGGTCCCGACGGGAAGCCGGTGATCCCCGACAACGCCCACTCCCGGATCTCCGCCCCCGAACAGAACGGCGGGGCGGCGATGCTGCGCAGGCCGTTCTCCTTCCACGACGGGATCGGACCGGACGGCACGCCGGACGCGGGCCTCCTCTTCGTCTGCTGGCAGGCGGACCCGCTCAGGGGCTTCGTCCCGGTGCAGCGCAAGCTCGACCGGGGCGACGCGCTGTCCGCGTTCATCCGCCACGAGGCGAGCGGCCTCTTCGCCGTCCCGGGCGGCCCCGCCGAGGGCGAGTACGTGGGCCAGCGCCTCCTGGAGGCCTGACCGCGTCGGCCCGAGCGAGCGCCGGACCGGCCCGGGCGGGTACCGGACCGGCCCGGGCGGGCCGCCGTCCGAGGGGTGAGAGGCCTCGCTCGGGCGGCCGCCCGCGGCGGCGGCGACCATTAGGGTGACGGTATGTCCGCCACCCGGTACACCTATCTCGGCCCCGAAGGCACCTTCACTGAGGCGGCGCTGCGCACGCTGCCCGAGGCCGCGACGCGGGAACTCGTCCCGATGGTCTCGGTCCCGGCCGCCCTCGACGCCGTACGGAACGGGGAGGCGGCCGCCGCGCTCGTACCGATCGAGAACTCGGTCGAGGGCGGGGTGACCGCGACCCTGGACGAGCTGGCCTCCGGCGAGCCGCTGATGATCTACCGCGAGGTGCTCCTCCCGATCGCCTTCGCGCTGCTCGTCCGGCCCGGGACGAAGCTCTCGGAGATCAAGACGGTCACGGGCCACCCGGTGGCCCAGCCGCAGGTCCGGAACTGGCTGCGGGCGCACCTGCCCGACGCGGTGTGGGAGTCGGCGGCCTCGAACGCGGACGGGGCCCGGCTGGTGCAGGAGGGCCGGTTCGACGCCGCCTTCGCGGGGGAGTTCGCGGCGGCGACGTACGGCCTGGAGGCGCTGGTCACGGAGATCCACGACGCGGAGAACGCCGAGACCCGGTTCGTGCTGGTGGGCCGGCCCGCCCGGCCGGCGGCCCCGACGGGCGCGGACAAGACCTCGGTGGTGCTGTGGCTGGGTGACGATCATCCGGGTGCCCTCCTCGAACTGCTCCAGGAGTTCGCGGTGCGCGGGGTGAACCTGATGCTGATCCAGTCCCGGCCCACGGGGGCGGGGATCGGGAACTACTGCTTCGCCGTGGACGCCGAGGGCCATATCTCGGACCGGCGGGTGGGCGAGGCGCTGATGGGCCTCAAGCGGATCTGCCCCAAGGTGCGGTTCCTCGGCTCGTACCCCCGGGCGGGTGTCGCGGCCGAGGACGTGTCGGCGCTGCGGCGCGGGACTTCGGACGTGGAGTTCATGGAGGCCTCCGACTGGCTGGCGAGGGCCCAGGACGGTCGGGCCTGAGTCGATGGTGACCGAACGCTCCCGGCGGTGTGAGCGTTCGTCCACAGGTACGAACCACTAGTCCCACCTGCATACTTTTCAGTTACCCACAGAGGTTATCCACAGGGGTCCGGTGAGACCTGGGGACAAGTCGACACCCCGCCGAGACAAGGTCGACAAATCACCCCACTCACCCCCCGATATCGCGTGCGCCATCCACAGCACCCCACCGGCACCCTCGTCAGCAGCCCTCTGGGGACCCACCCGTTGGAGCGACCAATTCCCACCCAAATGAGTGCGTGGTGGGTGTTTGATCACGGAATTCCCAGGCATGATGAGGGAAATCCACGCGCCCCCCTCCGTAGTCCACAGATCTTCCGCACAGCCTGTGGATAAGTAAATGAGCCGAGCCCCGACCGGCATTTCCACAACTCTCAATTCGGGCGAATCAACACGCGCCCCCTTATCCGGTGGGGGCACGCGAACGCGCACCGGTAGCCTGGTGGGGTGATTGACCTTCGCCTGCTCCGTGAGGACCCCGACCGTGTTCGCGCCTCCCAGCGCGCCCGTGGAGAGGACGTCGCGCTCGTCGACGCCCTGCTCTCCGCCGATGAGCGGCGCAGGTCGTCCGGCGTCCGCTTCGACGAGCTCCGATCCGAGCAGAAGGCGCTCGGCAAGCTGATCCCCAAGGCCACCCCCGAGGAGCGCGCCGAGCTCCTGCAGAAGGCCGAGCAGCTCAAGACCGACGTCAAGGCCGCCGAGGCCGAGCAGAACGAGGCCGACGAGACGGCCAAGCAGCTGCTGCTCCAGCTCGGGAACATCGTCCACACGGACGTCCCGGTCGGCGGCGAGGAGGACTTCGTCGTCCTCGAGACGCACGGCACCATCCGCGACTTCGCGGCCGAGGGCTTCGAGCCCAAGGACCACCTGGAGCTGGGCGAGGCGCTCGGCGCCATCGACGTCGAGCGGGGCGCCAAGGTCTCCGGCTCGCGCTTCTACTACCTGACCGGCGTCGGCGCCCTCCTGGAGCTCGCCCTGGTCAACGCCGCGATCGCCCAGGCCACCGAGGCCGGCTTCATCCCCATGCTGACCCCCGCGCTGGTCCGCCCGCGCGCCATGGAGGGCACCGGCTTCCTCGGCCAGGCCTCGGAGAACGTGTACCACCTGGAGAAGGACGACTACTACCTCGTCGGCACGTCCGAGGTCCCGCTCGCCGCGTACCACATGGACGAGATCATCGAGGCCGACAAGCTGCCGCTGCGGTACGCGGGCTTCTCGCCCTGCTTCCGCCGCGAGGCCGGCACGTACGGCAAGGACACCCGGGGCATCTTCCGCGTCCACCAGTTCGACAAGGTCGAGATGTTCTCGTACGTCGCGCCGGAGGACGCGGAGAACGAGCACAAGCGGCTCCTGGAGTGGGAGAAGCAGTGGCTGACCGCCCTGGAGCTTCCGTTCCAGGTCATCGACGTCGCCACCGGTGACCTCGGCGCCTCCGCCTCCCGCAAGTTCGACTGCGAGGCGTGGATCCCGACCCAGGGCAAGTACCGCGAGCTGACCTCCGCCTCGAACTGCGACAGCTTCCAGGCCCGCCGCCTCTCCGTCCGCATGCGCGACGACAAGGACGGCAAGAAGGTCGTCCAGCCGCTCGCCACCCTGAACGGCACGCTGTGCGCCGTACCGCGCACGATCGTGGCGATCCTGGAGAACCACCAGCTGCCCGACGGTTCGGTGCGGGTGCCCGAGGTGCTCCGCCCGTACCTCGGCGGCCGCGAGGTCCTGGAGCCGATCGCCAAGTGAGCCCCTTCCCCTACCGCCTGGTCGCGACGGACCTCGACGGAACGCTGCTGCGGGACGACGAGTCCGTCTCGGACCGCACACGGGACGCGCTCGCCGCCGTGACGGCGGCGGGTGCCGCGCACATCGTGGTCACCGGCCGGGCGGTGCCCTGGACCCGGCACGTCCTCGACGACCTCGGCTACCGGGGAATCGCGGTGTGCGGGCAGGGCGCGCAGGTCTACCACGCCGGTGAGCACCGGCTGCTGACCTCGCTGACCCTGGACCGGCAGCTCGCGGCGCTCGCCCTCTCCAAGATCGAGGCGGAGGTGGGCCCGCTCGCGGTGGCCGCCAGCCGTGACGGTCTGGACGGCGACGTCCTGATGGGCCCCGGCTACCGGCCGCTGGGAAGGCCGATTCCGTACGTGGCGTACGAGGATCCGGCGGAGCTGTGGTCGGCGCCGCTGACCAAGCTGTACGTCCAGCATCCGACGCTGACCGACGACGAGCTGACCCGGATCGCGCGGGGCACGGTCGGCGGGCTCGTGGACGTCGTCATGGCGGGCCCGGGCATCGTGGAGCTCCTCCCGCTCGGCCTGAGCAAGGCGACCGGTCTGTCGCTCGCGGCTCGCCGGCTCGGCGTGAAGGCCGCGGAGACGATCGCCTTCGGCGACATGCCGAACGACATCCCGATGTTCGGCTGGGCGGCGCACGGTGTGGCCATGGGCAACGCGCACGAGGAGCTGCGGGCGGTGGCGGACGAGGTGACCGCCTCGAACGAGGAGGACGGCATCGCGCTCGTCCTGGAGCGCCTGCTCTCGGCCTGACCGGCCGGTTTCCGTACGAAGGCCCGCTCCCCCGAGGGGAGCGGGCCTTCGCGGGTTCACGGCCCGCGCGGACCGGGGTCCACGCGCTCGAAGCGGCCGCACCCGGGGGGATCCCCCGTGTCCCCCCGTGCAACTAGTGTGCGCCGGGCGGGCGTTCGACGGCGACTGGTTTTCCCGGGGGCGGCGCCCCGCGGGTCAGCGGGTAGCAGCCGAGGCCGATCGCCAGCGAGATCGCGTGGCCGAGGTCGGTGTAGGTGCGGTCGGCGGCGAGCGGTACGAGGAAGAACGCCGTCACCACGGCGAGGTAGAGCCAGCGCCAGGGGTTGGGCAGCCGGTAGGTCAGGATGCCGGCCGATGCGGCGAGGCCGTAGCTGACGCCGATGTCGACGACGTGCGCCATGCTGCGCGGCACGTCGTGGAGCTGGATGGCCGCCAGGACCACCTGCTGGCTGATGAGCGTGGCCGCGACGTGGGCGCCGGCGACGGTGAGGAGCCATTTCGGGGTGCCCAGCCAGCGTTCCACGGGGGCGTGGAAGACCTCGAAGAGCACCGCGTACAGCAGGAGGTCGGCCGGGTTCTCGATCCAGAACGCACTGCCGAGCAGCGCCCGCATCGGGTGGTGTGCGAGCTGGTACAGATTGCTGCTGTTGCGGTGCAGGAGATAGGTCTCCAGGCCGTGCGGGGAGAGCGCGATGACGAGGCTGGTGATCGCGATGACCGCCAGCCACACATGCGTACCGGGTGACGAACACACCCACGACCTGATCGGCCGGGACGGTTCGCCACCCGGTGAGGTTTCGCTCGGCACCTTTCAGTGCCTATCACCCGGAGCTGGGAGAAACCTCAGAAATTGATCATGTGTCCGGCAATACCGTGGATCGCTTCCTTCACGGCCTCGCCGAGCGTCGGGTGCGCGTGCACGTTCCGGGCGACCTCGTGGACCGTGAGGTCCCACTGCTGGGCCAGCGTCAGCTCGGGCAGCAGCTCGGTGACGTCGGGGCCGATCAGGTGGGCGCCGACGATCTCGCCGTACTTCGCGTCGGCGACGATCTTCACGAAGCCGGTCGAGTCGCCGAGGCCGTGCGCCTTGCCGTTCGCCATGAACGGGAACTTGGCGACCTTGACGTCGTAGCCCTTCTCGCGCGCCTGGGCCTCCGTGTAGCCGAAGCTGGCGATCTGCGGCTGGCAGTAGGTCGCGCGCGGGATCATCGGGTAGTCGAGCTCCATCGTCTCGGCGTCCGCGATGGTCTCGGCGGCGATGACGCCCATGGCCTCGGCGGTGTGCGCGAGCATCAGCTTCGCGGTGACGTCACCGATGGCGTAGATGTGCGGCACGGAGGTGCGGCAGCGGCCGTCGACGTCGATGGCGCCGCGCTCGGTGAGCGCGACACCGGTGCTCTCCAGACCGTAGTTCGAGACGTTCGGCGCGAAGCCGATGGCCTGCAGGACCTTGTCGGCCTCCAGGACCTTCTGGACGCCGTCCTTGCCGGTGACGGTGACGCGGACCTGCGGGCCGGACTCGTCGATGGCCTCGACGCGGGTCGAGGTGAGGACGTCGATGCCGAGCTTGCGGTACTGCTTCGCGAGCTCCTTGGACACCTCCTCGTCCTCCAGCGGGGCCATCCGGTCGAGGAACTCGACGATGGTGACCTTGGTGCCGTAGTTGTTCAGGACGTACGCGAACTCGATGCCGATCGCGCCGGCGCCGGCGATGATGATCGACTGCGGGGCGTCCTCGGCGAGGATCTGCTGCTCGTACGAGACGACACGGTCGCTGAGGGCGGTGCCGGGCAGCAGGCGCGGGGAGGCGCCGGTGGCGATGATGCAGTTGTCGAACGTGATCGTCTGCGTGGTGCCGTCGGACTTCGCCACCTGGAGGGTGTTCGCGTCGAGGAAGGTGCCCCGGCCGTCGAACTCGGTGATCCCGTTCTTCTTCATCAGGAAGTGGACGCCCTTGACGCGGCCGTCCGCGACCGTGCGGCTGCGGCTGAACGCCTCGCGGTAGTCGAAGGTGACCGTGCCGTCGACCTTGATGCCGAAGGTCTTGGCCTCGTGGTTGAAGATGTGGGCGAGCTCGGCGTTGCGCAGCAGCGCCTTGGTGGGGATGCAGCCGACGTTCAGGCAGACACCGCCCCAGTACTTCTCCTCGACGACCGCGACCCGCTTGCCCAGCTGGGCGGCGCGGATGGCGGCGACGTAGCCGCCGGGGCCAGCTCCGAGTACGACGACGTCGAAGCGGTCTGACATGACTGACTCCCGAGGGTGGTGAGGGTGTTCGGCACACGTACGAGCCCACAGTAGTCCGGTCGCTGCGGCCCGGCCGGGGACGCGAGGGAGGTCACTTGTAGGATGACTGGGCAACCGGGCGAATAGAGGATTTCGATGGCACTCAAGGCGGCGGGGCGGACCTCGCTGGTGGACTCCGTGGTGGAACAGCTGCGCACGCAGCTCACCGACGGGGAGTGGGCGGTCGGCGACCGCATCCCGACCGAGCACGAGCTCGCGCAGCAGCTCGGCGTCGGCCGCAACACCGTCCGCGAGGCCGTCCGGGTCCTGGTCCACGCGGGCCTCCTGGAGTCCCGCCAGGGCAACGGCACCTTCGTCAGGTCGACCGCCGACCCGGCCGCGGTGCTCCGCGGGGTCCGGCACGCGGGCGCGGCCGACGTCCTCGAACTGCGGATCGCCCTGGAGGCCGAGGCCGCCCGGCTCGCGGCCGCCCGGCGCGACGCCGACGACCTGCGGCGGCTGCGGGACGCCCTGACCACCCTGCGGGAGGAGGGCGACCGGGACGCGGACGCGGACCTCGCCTTCCACCTCGCGCTCGTCGGCGCGACGCACAACGCGGCCTTCGTCGAGGTGTACCGCTTCTTCTCCGCGCAGGTGCACGAGGTCCTCGTGGAGGCCCTCGGCGACCGCGAGATGCCCCCGGTCGACATCGACGCCCACGCGGCCCTGGTGGCAGCCGTCGAGTCCGGCGACCAGGACGCCGCGGAACGTGAGGCCCGCGAACTGCTGCGGGTCCCGATGGAGGCGGTCACCGCGCTGACGGAGCAGGCCAAGTGAGCCGGGGGACGCGCACGGGCGCCGGCTCCGGAACGGGTACGGGTACGGGCGCGGGCCTTGGTACGGATACGGGCGCGGCGACCCGGGGCTCTCAGGCGCGTACGGACGCGGGTTCCGGGGCGCGTACGGACGCGGGTTCCGGGGCGCGTGCGGGCTCGGGGGCTGCGGCGGGGGGCGCGGGGTCGGCTGCGCGGCGCGCTCTGGTCGCGCGCCCCGCCGTGCTCCTCGTCGGGATCGTGCTGGCATCGCTCAACATGCGGGTCGCGTTGGCGAGTGTGGCGCCGCTGGTCGGGGAGATATCCGACGCCTTCGGGCTCTCGTCGACCGCGACTTCGCTCGTGACCTCGGTGCCGGTGCTCTTCCTCGGCCTCGGCGCCCTGGTGGCTCCCTGGCTCGGACGCCGGTTCGGCGCCGAGCGCGTGCTGTTCGCGGCGCTGCTGCTGCTCGGCGTCGGCATCCTCGTGCGCGTCCTGCCGTCCGTGTACGCGCTGTACGGCGGCGGGATCCTGGTCGGCACCGCGATCGCCCTGCTCAACGTGCTGATGCCGGGTCTGATCAAGCGCGACTTCCCGGACCGGGCCGCGTCGATGACCTCGGTCTACACGGGCGCGATGATCGCCGGCGCCACGGTCGCCGCGGCCGCCGCGGTGCCGCTGGAGAAGGCCCTGGGCGGCGGCTGGGAGGCCTCCCTGAGCTTCTGGTCGCTGCTCGCCGCGGTCGCGGCCCTCGCCTGGCTCCCGCAGGTGCTGATCGCCCGCGGGCGCCCGGGACACGGAGTACGGGCCGTGCCGGCCGGCGGCGCCCGCCCGGTGAGCGTCTGGCGCTCGGCGCTCGCCTGGCAGGTCACCCTCTTCATGGGCCTGCAGTCGCTCTGGTCGTACGTGCTGATCGCCTGGATGCCGACGATCTTCACCGACCACGGGATGAGCCGCTCCACCGCCGGTGTGGTCTTCGCCTTCAACAACCTGATCCAGGTCGCCGGCGCCTTCGCGGTGCCGCTGCTCGCCGGCCGGATGCGCAGCCAGCGCCCGCTGATCGTGCTGGTCACGACGCTGGTCGCGGCCGGTTACGCCGGGCTGATGGTGGCGCCCGTGGAGGGTGCCTGGCTCTGGTCGGCGGTCCTCGGTGTCGGTCAGGGCGGCGCCGTCGGCCTCGCCCTGACCCTGATCGTGCTGCGCTCCGGGGACGCGCTGACCGCGGCCCGGCTGTCCGGGATGGCCCAGACGGTCGGCTATCTGATGGCCGCCGCCGGGCCGCTGGCGGCCGGCGCCCTCCACCAGGCCACCGGCTCCTGGACCCTGCCGATCGCGCTGGTCCTCGCCGTCTGCGCGGCGGCCGCGGGCGTCGGACTGCTCGCCGCCCGGGACCGCACGGTCTGACGCCCCCGGGGGCTTCTACTCCTCGCCGGCCAGCTTCAGCGTGCGCAGCTTGCGGCCGGCGAACCAGGTGGCGCCGAGGGTGACGGCGACGAGCAGCACCGTCGCCGTCGGCAGGGCCACGTCGGACTTCACCAGGCCGTCGCCGGTGACCTTCTCGGCCAGCGCGAGCGCCCACTGCTGGACGCTGAGGGTGCGGGCGCCGGAGATCAGGGAGCCGAAGAGCGCCTCCCACACCAGGGCGTAGACCAGGCCGATCACCACGGCGTGCCGGCTGACCGTGCCGAGCAGCAGGAAGAGCGCGCTGTAGGCGATGGAGGCGACGAGCGCGGCGACCGTGTAGGCGACGGCGACCTGCTGCCCGTTCCCGTTCAGGATGAAGCCGGCGATCAGCGTCGGCACGGCCGAGAAGACCATGGTGACGGCGATGGCCACGATCAGCTTGGTGGTGATGATCGTCGACCGCTTCACCGGCTTGGAGAGCAGGTAGACGATGGAGCCGTCGTCGATCTCCGGGCCGATCGCGCCCGTGCCGGCGATGACGCCGATCAGCGGGACCATCGTGGCGAGCGCGAAGCCGCCGAGGAGGTCGGACGCGACCTGGTCGTCCGCGCCGTTGAGCATGCGGACGGCCGCGGCGATGACCAGGAGCAGGGCGGGCAGGAGGAAGAGGATCGCCGCCCGGCGGCGGCCGAGGAGGGCCCGGTAGGTGAGCCGGGCGACAGTGGGGTCGTACATCGGGGTCGTACTCCTTTCAGGCCGCGACGAGATACGAGAAGACGGATTCGAGGGACTCGTCGGAGGGCGAGACCGTGAGCAGCCGGATGCCGTGCTCCCGCGCGACCTTCGGCAGCAGCTCGGTGAACCGTCCGAAGTCGACGGCCTGGATCCGCAGTCCGCCGTCCACCGCGTCGACCTCGATGCCGGCCGTGGACGGGTCGGCGATCAGCGCGGCGGCGAGCGCCCGGTCGTCGCTGGAGCGGACGAGGTAGCGGTGCGGCCGGTCCGTCATCAGCCGGCGGATCTTGCGGAAGTCGCCGGAGGCCGCGTGCCGTCCGGCCACGATCACCTCGATGTGGGAGGCGAGCTGCTCGACCTCCTCCAGGATGTGCGAGGAGAACAGGACCGTGCGGCCGTCCGCGCCCATCCGCCGCAGCAGGTCCATCAGCTGCATGCGCTGGCGCGGGTCCATGCCGTTGAACGGCTCGTCGAGCAGCAGCACGGACGGCTCGTGGACGAGGGCCGAGGCCATCTTCACGCGCTGCCGCATGCCCTTGCTGTACGTGGCGATCTTCCGGTCCTGCGCGTACTCCATCTCGACGGTCGCCAGGGCCCGCTGGGCCTCCGCCGCGCCGAGGCCCTGGAGTTCGGCGTTGGCCACGACGAACTCGCGGCCGGTGAGGAAGTCGTACATCGCCTCCCGCTCGGGGACGACGCCGATGGAGCGGTAGACCGACTCGTTGCGCCAGACCGGCTGACCGTCGAGGGTCACGCTGCCGGTGGACGGGTCGAGGAAGCCGCCCATCATGTTGATGAGGGTGGACTTCCCGGCGCCGTTGGGGCCGAGGAGGCCGGTGACGCCGGGGCCGATCGACATCGTGATGTCGTTGACCGCCACCACGTTTCCGAACCAGCGCGAGACGTGGTCGATGTTGAGGGTGCTCATGGGCGCAGCCCATTCCTTAGAGGGGTGGTGGCGGGTGACGGGAGGGCGCTCACAGTCCGACCTTTCGGTAGCGGCGCATCAGGACGCCGTAGCAGGCGGCTACGAGGCCGAGGACGACCAGCAGGTAGACCGCGCCGGTGCCCGCACCGACCTGCATCTCGCCGGGGAAGGAGGCCGGAGCGCCGAGGAACGCGTTCTGCAGGCCGATGACGAGGGTGAGGGGGGAGAACAGGCCGAGCCAGACGATGGAGCCGGTGTTCTCGGTGGTGTACGAGATGCCCTGGAGGGTGGTGACCGCGCCGTACGAGATGGTGAGGACGGCGATGACGGCGGCGACGCCGAAGCCGCGGCGCGGGGTGAGCGCGGCCATGACCAGGCCGACGCCGGCGAAGAGCACCGACAGGACGGCGACGGAGACGAGGCCCTGCCCGAACAGCTTGGCCTGCTCGGCGAAGTCCATCTTGGCCAGCATCGAGCCGATCCACATGATGACCAGCGGGGTGGCGGTGAGGACGAAGAGCGCCGAGGCCATCGCCCCGTACTTGGCGAGGACGTAGTCCACCCGCTCGATGGGGCGGGAGAAGTACAGCGGGACCGTGCGGAACCTCAGGTCGCGGGAGACCGACTGGGGAGCCTGGGAGGCCAGGAAGACGGCGATGACGAGCTGGAGGTAGACCGCGTACTGGGTGTACTCCATGAAGAGCTTGTCCGCCTTGGTGTACACCGAGATCGCGACGATGATCAGCGCGGGCGCGCACATCACCGCGAAGAGCAGCATCGGCAGCACCTTCGACTTGGCGCTGCGGCCGAGGCCGTACGCCCCGCGCAGGGACTGCGAGAAGAGCGCGCGGCGCGCGTACGCCCGGCCGAGGCGCGGGCCGTCGTAGGACCGGTAGCCGATGTTGTGGATCTGGGTCGTTTCGGGGGCCTGGGAGCTCATCGAGCCGGCACCTCCTCCTGGTCCGTCGCCTTGAAGACCTCGGCGATGTGGTGGCGGCGCTGCTCCATGCGGACGAGACCGAGGCCGAGGCCGGCGACGGTGTCCCGCACGAGGTCGTACGTCTCCTCCCCCGGGGCCTCCAGGAGCAGGATGTGGCCGGCGCCCGGCAGGCCGTCCTCGACGCCCGTGTGGATCGTCACACCGGCGGCGGCGAGGGCCGCGCGGAGCGAGGCCGTGCCGTCGGGGTGGGCGTCGGAGTCGGTGACCTCGACCGCGAGCGTCGTGGTGGTCCGGGTGAAGTCGCTGGTGGAGCTGGAGCGCAGCAGCCGGCCGCCGTCGATGACGACGACGTGGTCGCAGGTGCGCTCCAGCTCGCCCAGGAGGTGCGAGGTGACGAGGACGGAGATGCCGAAGTCGGTCCAGACCCGGCGGATCAGTCCGAGCATCTCGTCCCGGCCGACCGGGTCGAGGCCGTTGGTCGGCTCGTCGAGGAGGACCAGCTTCGGGTCGTGGACCAGCGCCTGGGCCAGCTTCACCCGCTGCTTCATGCCCGTCGAGTAGCCGCCTATCGGGCGGTAGCGCTCCTCGTACAGGCCGACGTGGCGCAGGGTGTCGGCGGTCCGCTCCCGGGCGGCGGTCGCGGGCAGCCCGGACATCCGCGCCATGTGGACGACGAACTCGGTGGCCGAGACGTCCGGCGGGAGGCAGTCGTGCTCGGGCATGTATCCCACGCGCTCGCGGATCTCCGGGCCGTGGGTCCGGACGTCGAGGCCCAGGACCTGCGCGCTGCCCTCCGTGGCGGGGGAGAGTCCGAGCAGGATCTTGATCATCGTGGACTTGCCGGCTCCGTTGGCACCCACCAGTCCGGTCACACCGGGCCCGATGTCCAGGGAGAGCCGGTCGAGAGCGGTCACCCGGGGGAACCGCTTGCTGAGGCTTTCGGTGGCGATCACAGTCACGCTTCGACGGTAGTGGCGTGCGCCACAGAAGTCGTCAGACCAACGGCTCGATCCTTCTCCCACTTCAGGAGTACGAGCCCGTAGGGGCGTCACGACGAAAGTCTTTTTCCCCAGGCCGTCGGTCGGTCTTTCCGCCGGACTTTTCCACAGGCCGCCGTCCGACCCCTTGACTCAGCCTCCGGGCATTGTCACATTCATCGGTGTCAAGTTACGGACGCGTAGCGCAGCCGGGCGCTCACACACGGACGGCGGGTGGCATGGCCTCAGCAGTGACAGGCGAACTCTCCGCGGAGCTGCGGGGGTTCAGGGAAGTACAGCGGCTCTCCTACGAGTGCGCGGAGGCCGTCGCGGCCCAGCTCAAGCCGGGCGTGACCGAGCGCGAGGCCGCCCGGATGCAGCGGGAGTGGCTCTACGAGCGGGGCGTGAAGGACTGGTTCCACCGGCCCTTCGCCTGGTTCGGGGACCGCACGGCGTTCGTGGACTTCAGGATCCCGCTGCAGTTCTTCCCCACCAACCGGCGCCTGGAGGCGGGGATGCCGTTCATCCTCGACATGGCGCCGGTCTACAAGGGCTACACGGCCGACATCGGCTACAGCGGCTGCCTGGGCCTCAACCCCCTGCACGACAAGCTGCTCGCCGACCTGGAGGCCCACCGCGAGCTGATCCTGCGCGAGGTGCGCGAGCGCCGCACGCTGCGCGAGATATACGAGGACGTGGACCGGCTCATGGTCCGCCAGGGGTACGCGAACAGGCACCGGGCCTATCCCTTCGGCGTCATCGCCCACAAGATCGACCGGGTGAAGGAGCGCCGCTGGGCGCCGACGCTCTTCGGCTTCGGCACCCAGTCGCTCAAGGGCCTCGCGAGCGACGCCGTGCACGGCCACCGGGACGGCTGGTCGCCGCTCTGGTCGCCGTACAAGTTCTCCGACCACCCGCCCGTGCCCGGGCTCTGGGCGGTCGAACCGCACCTCGGATTCCGGGGGACGGGCGCGAAGTTCGAGGAGATCCTGGTCGTCACCGACTCCCGGGACCCCGAGCAGAGCGCTTTCTGGCTGGACGACGATCTGCCGCACGTGCGGCGCTGGAACGAGGGAGCGGTCTGATGGCGGGGCTGAACGGAGCGCGGGAGCGCTGGGTCCGGACGGGCGGGATCGAGCTGTGCGTCGCCGAGCTCGGCGACGCGGACCGGCCGACCGTCCTGCTCGTGCACGGGTACCCGGACTCCAAGGAGGTGTGGTCGGAGGTCGCGGGCCGGCTGGCCGAGGAGTTCCACGTGGTGCTCTACGACGTCCGGGGCCACGGCCGGTCGACGGCGCCGGCCCCGCTGCGCGGCGGCTTCACCCTGGAGAAGCTCACGGACGACTTCCTCGCGGTCGCCGACGCCGTCAGCCCGGACCGCCCGGTCCACCTCGTCGGCCACGACTGGGGCTCGGTGCAGTCCTGGGAGTTCGCCACCGTGCGGCGCACCGAGGGCAGGATCGCCTCCTTCACCTCGATGTCGGGGCCCTCGCTCGACCACTTCGGGCACTGGATCAAGCAGCGGATGACCCGGCCCACCCCGCGCCGGGTCGGTCAGCTCCTCGGCCAGGGCGCCAAGTCCTGGTACGTGTACATGCTGCACACCCCCGTGCTGCCCGAGCTCGCCTGGCGCGGGCCGCTCGGCAAGCGCTGGCCGAAGGTCCTGGAGCGGATGGAGAAGGTCCCCGCCGGGGAGTACCCGACGCCCTCCCTGCCGAACGACGCGGCGCACGGCGCCTGGCTCTACCGGGACAACGTCCGGGCCCGGCTCGGCAGGCCGCGACCCGACGCGTACGCGCACGCGCCCGTGCAGCTGATCACGCCGACCGGGGACGCCTTCCTCTCCGAGCGGCTCTACGACGACCTGGGCAGCTGGGTGCCGGACCTGACCCGGCGCACCCTGCCCGCCAAGCACTGGGTGCCGCGCACCCGTCCCGACCAGCTGTCCTCCTGGATCGCCGAGTTCGTGCGGGCCAACGAGGACGCGGCGACCAAGGCGCCGAAGCCCGTCGCGGAGGCCGCGGCGAAGGGCGGTGTGAAGCCGGAGTACGCGGAGCGGTTCGGCGGGCAGCTCGTCCTGGTCACCGGGGCGGCCAGCGGCATCGGGCGGGCCACCGCCTTCGCGTTCGCGGAGGCCGGCGCCCGGGTGGTGGCCGTGGACCGGGACACCGAGGGGGCGGCCCGCACGGCCGAGATGGCGCGTCTGATCGGCGCCCCCGAGGCCTGGGGCGAGACGGTCGACGTCGCCGACGAGCAGGCGATGGAGCAGCTGGCGGCGAAGGTGGCAGCCGAGTACGGCGTCGTCGACGTCCTGGTCAACAACGCGGGCATCGGGCTCACCGGCTCCTTCTTCGAGACCTCCGCGGAGGAGTGGAAGCGGGTCCTGGACGTCAACCTGTGGGGCGTCATCCACGGCTGCCGTGTCTTCGGCGCGCAGATGACCGCGCGCGGCCAGGGCGGCCACATCGTCAACACGGCCTCGGCGGCGGCCTTCCAGCCCTCCCGTGCGCTGCCCGCGTACAGCACGTCGAAGGCGGCGGTGCTGATGCTCAGCGAGTGCCTGCGCGCCGAGCTGGCCGACCAGGGCATCGGGGTCTCCGCGATATGCCCCGGCATCGTCAACACCAACATCACGGCGACCGCGCGGTTCGCCGGGGTCACGGACGCGGCGGAGGAGAAGCGGCGGCAGCAGAAGGCCTCCCGGCTGTACGGCCTGCGGAACTACCCGCCGGAGAAGGTCGCGGACGCGATCCTCGGGGCGGTCCTGCACGACCGGGCCGTCGTCCCGGTGACGCCCGAGGCCCGGGGCGTCCACTTCCTGTCCCGGCTCAGCCCGGGGGCCCTGCGGGCCCTGGCCCGCTGGCAGCCGCCGGCGTAACGGACCGGCGGTCGTACGATCCCTCCCAGGAGGGGCCTCGCGGAGGCGGGGTGGAGCATGCGGTCGGTGGGAGCGGGTTTGTCCGAGCAGTCAGCACAGCCGGAGTACCGGATCGAGGATCTCGCCCATCACAGCGGGGCCACGGTCCGGACGATCCGCGCCTACCAGGACCGAGGTCTGCTGCCCCGTCCGGAGCGGCGGGGCAGGTCGAACGTGTACGGGGACGCGCATCTCGCGCGGCTCCGGCAGATCGCCGACCTCCTCGACCGGGGCTACACCCTGGCCTCGATCAAGGAGCTCCTGGAGGCCTGGGACACCGGCCGGGGGCTCGGCGGGGTGCTCGGCCTGGTCGCGGAGGTCCACGGGCCGTGGACGGACGAGGAGGCGGACCGGATCTCCCGCGCGGAGCTGGACGCCCGCTTCGGGGGCACGCCGGACGAGGAGGCCATCCGGGAGGCCGTCGAGCTCGGCGTGCTGGAGCGGCTGCCGGGCCGGGAGGGCCGGGGCGAGGAGTACCTCGTGCCGAGTCCGCAAGAGCTTGCGGTGGCGGCCGAGTTGTACGCGGCGGGCGTGCCGCTCGCGGCGATCACCGGGCACCTGAGGGAACTTCGCGATCAGGTCGAGCACATCGCCTCCCGTTTCCTGGAGTTCACGACCGAGCACGTCTTCGCGCGCTATCTGGAGCACCGGCCGCCGACGGACGCGGACGCGGCCGAGGCGGCGACGATGGTGCGGCGGCTGAGGCCGCTCGCCCAGCAGACGGTGGACGCCGAACTGGCCCGGGCCATGCGCCTGTTGGCCACCCGCCACCTTCAGTTCCATCTGTCGCCGGAGCCGCCCCGGGTGAGGGACGACCAGCCGCGCCCGGTGTCGCTGCCGGCCGGGACGATACGGGCCGTTCAGAGCCTGGTCGGTGCGGAGGGGATCGAGGCCTTCATCGCGGCGGCCACGGAACGAGAGGTCAACAAAAGAACATTGGACTCACTTGCCGCAAAGCAGGACAAAGGCGAGGAAGTTGATTAAATGCCTTGACCTGACAGCCCCGTTGTCCACAGAATCTCCAATTCGCTTGTGGATAACTCCACTTGCTTGTGGATCAAACCTGAACGGGGAAGAAATCGAGATGGATGAACGACGCACCGTGAAGGTGTCGAAGTACCTCTCCAAGCATCTGCGCCATCAGCCCGAGCGCATCGGGCTCGTCCTCGACGCGCACGGCTGGACCGAGATCGACGACCTGCTCCGGGCCTCCGCCGAGCACGGCTTCCGGATCACCCGCGCCGAGCTCGACCACGTCGTCGCGACCAACGACAAGAAGCGCTTCGCGATCGAGGGCACCCGCATCCGCGCGAGCCAGGGCCACACCGTCACGGTCGACCTCGACCTGCCGGCCGCCGAACCGCCCGCGTACCTCTACCACGGCACGGTCGCGGACCGGCTCCCCGCGATCCGGGCGGAAGGACTGCGGCCCATGGCCCGCCACCACGTCCACCTCTCCCCCGACCGGGAGACGGCGACCCAGGTCGGCGCGCGCCGAGGACGGCCCGTCGTGCTGAGCGTCGACGCCGGAGCGATGCGGCAGGCCGGGCACGTCTTCCACGTCAGCGCCAACGGGGTCTGGCTGACCGACGCCGTCCCGCCGGAGTTCCTCCGCTTCCCCTCCTGAGCCGGACGGGCCCCACGGGCCGTGCGGCATGATCGCTCCCATGGCTCACCCGCACCTGCCCACCACCGAAGCGGCCGTCACGGCGATCCGCGAGATCGCCCGGGAGTTCCACCTGGAGATGACGGTCGACGACTCCATCGGCGCGGACCAGACGTCCCGGCGCACCTCCTCCGGCGCGTTCGCCGTCCTCGACCCGGACGGATCCCTGCCGCACGAGGCCTACGTCGAGCTGGGCGGCTCCCCCTCGGTCACCGTCCAGGTCTTCCCCGAGGACGACGCCCGGATCACCGTGGACGGGATCGAGTTCGCGGACGTCCCCCGCGACGCCGTCCCCGCCTTCCTGCGCTCCGTCCACGGCGGACTCGCCCATGTGAAGGGCCGGTTCTTCCCGCCCGGCTGGTGGCTCGTCGTCCCGGTCCCCGGCGACGTGACATACAAGGAACTGGTGCCCGGCGCCTCGCTCACCCCCTGGATGAACGAGAGGGTCCGCTGATCCCCCTCGATCCGGCCCGCTTGCGCAGGTCAGCGGCTACTCTGACCCACCGCATCCGACATGGTGAGAGGAATTTCAAGTGGTGGCTCCGACTGCGCTGAACTCGGTGATCGACGGCAAGGAGGTCCCCGGCGGCGGTGACACCTATGCCTCCCTCAACCCCGCGCGCCTGAGCGACGTCGTCGCCGAGGTCCGGCTGGCCGACTCGGCGACGTTCCAGGACGCCTGTGCGGCGGCCCGGCAGGCCCAGCGCGAGTGGGCGCGGGTCCCGGCCCCCGTGCGCGGCCAGGTCGTGGGCGCCTTCGGGCGTCTCGTCCAGGCCAACAAGGAGAGCCTGGCGCGCCTCGTCACCCGCGAGGTGGGCAAGACGTACGCCGAGGCGCTGGGCGAGGTCCAGGAGATCATCGACACCTGCGACTTCTTCCTCGGCGAGGGCCGCCGCCTGTACGGGCAGACCGTCCCCTCCGAGATGTCCGACAAGCAGCTGTTCACCTTCCGGATGCCGGTCGGCGTGTCCGTCATCGTGACGGCGGGCAACTTCCCGGTGGCGGTGCCGTCCTGGTACATCGCCCCGGCGCTGCTGTGCGGCAACGCGGTGGTGTGGAAGCCCGCCGAGTACGCGGCCGCGACCGCGCGCGCCCTCGCCGAGCTCGCCTGGCGGGCGGGCGTCCCGGCCGGCGTCCTGAACCTGGTCTACGCGGACGGCGAGACGACCTTCGAGGGCCTGGACGCCGCACTGGGCCGCGGCCTGGTCGACAAGGTCGGCTTCACGGGCTCGACGCTGGTCGGCCGCCGGATCGGCGAGCTGTGCGGCCGCCACCTCCAGACCCCGTGCCTGGAGCTGGGCGGCAAGAACCCGATGGTCCTCGCGCCCGACGCGGACCTGGACCTGGCCGTGCAGGCCGCGCTGTTCTCCGGCTACGGCACGGCGGGCCAGCGCTGCACCTCGCTGGGCACGGTCATCGCGCACGAGGACGTGCACGACGAGTTCGTCCGCAAGTTCGACGAGGCGGTACGGGCCGCGGCGGTGGGCGATCCGGCCGAGGGCGTCGTCTACGGCCCGCTGCTCGACGAGAAGTTCGCGCGCTCCTACGAGGAGGCTCTGAGCTGGATCGAGGAGCACCACACGGTGCTCGGTTCGAGCGCGATCGGCCGGATCACCGCCGAGTCGCCCCGTGAGGGCTTCGTCGGCGACCCCTCGGACGGCCTGTACTACCACCCGGTGCTCGTGGACGGGGTCCGCCCGACGGACCGGATCTTCCTGGAGGAGACCTTCGGGCCGGTCGTCGGCGTGACCACGTACCGGACGCTCGACGAGGCGATCGAGCTCGCCAACACCCCCGGCTACGGCCTCTCCGCCGCCGTCTGGACGAGCGACCCGGCCACCGTGTTCCGCTTCCGGCAGGGCATCGGCGCGGGCATGGTCAGCGTCAACAACTCCACCTCGGGCGCCGAGGCCCACCTCCCGTTCGGCGGCAACGGCAAGTCCGGCAACGGCAGCCGTCAGTCCGGCGTCTGGGTCCTCGACCAGTTCACCCGCTGGCAGTCGATGAACTGGGACTTCTCCGGTTCGCTGCAGAAGGCCCAGATGGACGTGGCGACCGTCGAGGCCGACCTCGACTACCGCCTGCCGACCGACTGGACCGAGGGCGTCTGATACACGGAAGGGGCCGGGCGGTGTTTCACGTGAAACACCGCCCGGCCCCGCACTTCTGGTGGTCCCTCAGGACTTGTACGTGTGCGTGACGACCGTCCTCGCGTGGCCCACCGTCCAGTCCGGCAGCGCCGCCAGGGCACGCTCGGCGTCCTCGCCGGTCTTCAGGAAGACCTGGTCGACCTGGATCTCGACGGGACCCTTGCGGTCGACGGTCAGCGTGTGGCCGTCGAAGCGGCCGACGACGTCGATCACCGCCTCCTCGCTCTCGAAGGGCCGACCGCCGATGGAGAGACCGGGGCCCGTCACCGTGACCCTGATCAGCTCCGCGCGGTTCGCGCCGATCGCGATCCGGACGGGCGCGGTCGCACCGGCGGTGCCGACGGAGACCTTCCCCTCGGATACGGACACCTTCCGTGCGGTGAGCCCGCCGTCGCGGACCCGCAGACCCGTGTCGCGGGCGACCCGGTCGACGACCCCGAGGCTCTCGGGCGTGAGGTAGTCGCGGCCTTCGAGCACGATCCGCGGGTCCTTGCCATCGGTCTGCTCCTGGAACGCGCTGACCAGCTTCGGGTGCGCACTGTCGTACGGCTGGACGAGCCCGACGACCAGGAGCGCGCAGGCGGTGTACGCGAGCACGGCGAGGCCGGACCGGCGCGGCGGGCGGCCGGCGTGGGCGGCGAACGGCGCGAGGACCAGCGCCAGCGGGACGGCGACCAGGACGCACGCCACGGCGAGCGCCGCGTCCATGGGGATGGCGGTCGGCATCCGGCCCATCATCGGGACTGCCAGCTCGAACAGGTTCCGGGTGAACTGGGCGATCAGCACGAACGACACGAACGCGCCCACGAGCAGCGGCACCGCGCGCCAGCGGCCCGGCAGCACCAGGAAGCCGCCGATGGACAGGACGGACAGGGCGGAGCCGATCCACAGCAGATAGCCGGGTCCGACGCCGAGCCAGGCGGTGAGCACGCCGAGCACTCCGACCGCCCAGGCGTTGCCGAGCAGGGCGGTGCGGGCGTCCGGCCGCCCGGCACCGTCCGGGGCGCGGCGGCGGCGCCGGCGCTCCAGGAGCAGCTGCGGGGCGAGCGCCCCGAGGACGGTGAGGGGCAGCGGCACCAGGTACATCAGCCAGGGGTGCGCGTACCAGGCGTGCGGGCCGACCAGGGACTGGGCACCGCCCACCAGGACACCCGTGAGCACGGCCGCCGGCAGGCCGAGGAGGGCGGCCCCGGCGGTGGCCGCCACCCGGCCGGGACGGAGGTCCCAGACCTTGCGGGCCCGCCAGGTCAGCGCGGCCAGCGCGAGGAGCAGGGCGAGGGTGCCGGTCTTCACGAGCAGCGGGTCCAGGGTGACCCACCAGCGCGACAGGACGTCGAAGTAGTACGGGGCGGGCTTCCGGCCGGCCGGGGCGGCGGACCCCGTGACGTCGGAGGCGAACCGGACGGTCAGGTCGGTGACCGCCTGCGCGGAACCGTCCCCGATCGCGGCGACCCGGTCGTTCGGCGTGTGGTATTGGTAGCCGTCCTCGAAGAGTGCGTAGTCGAGGCCCGACCAGCCCTGGGCGCGCCACACCCGGCCGTCGGTGTCCGAGTTGATGAGGCCCGCCTGGAACAGCCACTGGCCGAGGACCGAGCCGTACGGCCGCGCGGTGTCGCCCGCGAGCTCGATCAGACGGCCGTCGTCCTGGCCCGCCTGGAACAGGATGGGCAGGCCGCCCGAGCCGACGGCCTCCAGGTTCAGGAACCAGCGGACGTCCTTCGCCCACGGGTGCCGGGTGAAGGCGTCGGCTCCGGTGAGGCCGACCTCCTCGCCGCCGTTGAAGAGGTAGACGACCGTGCGGTGGTGGTCCTTGCCGGCCAGCCGGCGGGCGGCCTGGAGCACCGCTCCGACGTTGACGCCGTCGTCGGCGGAGCCGGGTCCCTCCATCGCCGAGTCGACGTGGACGTTCACCAGGAGGGCGTCCTTGCTGTCGCCGGGCTGGCGGGCGATCACGTTCTCGACGGCGTAGTCGACGGCGCGGTCGTGGAAGCGGTACGAGCCGGTGGCGCGCTGCCGCTCCACCTCCAGGCCCGGAATCGCCTTCAGCTCGCGGGAGACGAGGTCGAGCCCCTGCGCGAGCTGCGGGCTCGCGGCGACGTGCGTGCCGAGGTCCTCAAGACGCTGGGCCGTGGCCAACGCGCCCCGGCCCGCCTCCCCGTCGGGTGCGGGACGGGTGGCCCCGTACGCCAGCGAGAAGGAGACGGCCAGGAGCGCCACGAGGACGGCCCAGGTCCCGGCGAACCGCCGGGCACCGGCCGGGCGGCCGGAGGCGGCACCGGACCGAGCGCCGAACCGCCCGCCGGCCGCACCGCCCGACAGGCCACCGGCCGGACCGTCGGTTGAACCGTCGGCCGGAGCCGGGGCGTCGGCCCCGGAGGTCCCCAGGTCCTCCGACGGGGGCTCGTCGGCCGTGTCCGGCCGGGACTTCAGCATGCTCATCGCAGAGCCCTCTCCCTAGGTCATTCCCCGGGCTGCGGCAGCTGCCGCAGTTCCCGCCACCACGTGCGCAGTTCGCGTACGACCGTCTCCTCGCGCTCGAGCGTGAGCGCGTGCGCCGCGTCCGGGACGCGGACCAGCGAGGCCTGCGGGACGGCGCGCTCGATCTCCTCGGCCGTGGCGCGCATGCCGAGCGTGTCGGCCTCGCCGACGAGCACCCGCACCGGCACGTCGAGCTTCGCCAGCCGGTCGGCCGCGGGCTCGGGCCGCGTGAAGTCCGGAGTGTCCTTCTGCTGCGTGTAGTTGAGCCGCAGCATCTCGGCGACCGCCTCGCGCACGGCCGCCCGCTCGGGCGCCTGCTCGCGGCCGGGGCCGTCGACGAAGAGCCGCACCTCGAGGGCGATCAGCTCCTCGACCGTCCGGGGCACGTCGGCCGGCTCGGCGGTGTCCCAGGCCTCCTCGGCCTCCCCGACGGCTTCGAGCAGCGGGCGCTCCTCGTCCGCGACCGGGGAGTCGAAGCCCGAGACGTCGGGCGCGAGCAGGAAGAGGCCGTCCACCCGCTCGGGGTGGGCGAGGGCGAAGTCGATCGCGAGTCGCGCGCCGCGCGACTCGGCCACGAGCACGGTGGACTCGAGGCCGTACGCGTCGAGGACGCTTCCGAGGTCGGCGAGGTCGGAGAACTCCCCGTCCAGCGTCGTCGTCGACCGGCCGAAGCAGCGGCAGTCGTAGGCGACGGAGAACATCTCGTCGCTCAGCGCCTCCATCAGCGGGTGCCACATCTGGCCGTGGGCGATGCCGGAGTGGACCAGGACGGCCGAGGGGCCGGCCGGGGCGCCGCTGCTCACGGCGTGCAGGGTGCCGCCGGGGACGGTGAGGGTACGCGTTTCCATGTTCATCCTTCGATTGACTGCAAGGGGCGGGTGTCGGACCGCTGATGACAGCCGACCACGAACGAGGCGACTTCCTCGACGTGTTGCAGGAGGAACATGTGACCGCCCTCCCACATCCGGACAGGGCAGTCGCCCTGCCCGTGCGCCGTCCAGGCCGTGAGGCCCTCGACGGGCACGCCGGGGTCGTCGGTGCCCCCGATCGCGTACACCCGGGCGGAGAGCTCGGGGCCCTCCGCGTACCGGTAGCCCATCGCCATCCGGTAGTCGGCGCGCAGGCCCGGCATGACGAGTTCGAGGAGGTCGGGCTGGGTGAAGAACTCCGGGGGCGTCACCCCGTGCGAGCGGAGGCTGGAGAGGATCTCGGCGTCCGTGGGCACCGGCCTGGGCGGCAGCACGACCGGCGCCACCATCCCGGACGCGATCAGGCAGTCGACCGGGCGTGAACGCTCCTGGAGGACGCGGGCCAGTTCGAACGCGACGAGCGAGCCGAAGCTGTGCCCGAACAGGGTCGTCGGCCGCTCGTCCGCGCCGAGCTCGTCGGCCAGGGTGCGGACGAGCAGCCCCATGTCGTCCAGGGGCTCTTCGAGCATCCGGTGTTCGCGTGCGGGCAGATGGGGTGCCCACAGCTCCACCTCGGGGGGAAGCCATCGGGTCCAGCTCTCGTAGACCGTGCCGTTGCCGCCCGCGTAGGGCAGGCACACGATCCGGCTGGTTCCTTCACCGGCGCTGAGCCGTCGGAGCAGGGTCATGGCGGACGATCAGCCCCGGGCGCAGCGCGGACGCATGTCGGTCCACACGGTCTCGATGCGGTCGAGGCACTCGTCCTTGCTGGCGGCCGGGCCGTCGGCCTCCCAGCCGGCGGGCAGCTCGCGGTCGCTGCGCCAGATCGAGTACTGCTCCTCTTCGTTGACCACGACGACGTAGTCGGGCTCTGCGGTGGTCACGCTCATGGGGTTACCTCTTCGGGTGTCGGACGGACGAGGGTGGGTGCGGCGGCGGGGGCGGCCGCCGCGGAGAGCCGGCGGCCGTAGCCGGCGAAGACGAGGCTGATCGCGATGGAGGAGACCGCGATCACGGCCAGGGTCACGGAGCCGGAGGTCGCCTCCAGGGCGATGCCGGCCGCCAGGACGGACAGGGGTTTCAGGCTGAAGGCGGCGACCTGTGCGGTCGTCGTCACCCGGCCGAGGAGCTCGTCCGGGGTGAGCCGCGCCCGCAGCGTGCTGTAGACGATCGCGGAGAGCGACTCCCCGCCGCCGGCGAGGAAGACGACGCCGAGGGCCAGCGGCAGCGACGCGGTGCCGCTCAGGACGAGCAGCGCGACGCTCCCGAGGACCGTGCCGGTGCACATGACGGCGACGGTGGCGGCCTTGATCCGCGAGGCGAGCACGGCGCCGGCGATCGCCCCGACCGCGTAGACCGCGATGATCGACCCGAGCACGCCGGGCGACCAGCCGAGGTCCTCGCGGATGAAGTACGTGGCGCAGATGACGACCGGCGAGGTGAAGAAGGTGACCGCCGCCCAGTAGAGCAGCGCCGCCCGGAGGAGCCGGTGCCCGGCGATGAACCGGAAGCCCTCCAGGACCTGCCGGCGCATCGGTGCGGGCGCCTGCTCCCGCGCGCTCTGCATCGGGCGGCGGATCAGCATCAGGGAGACCGCCGACACCGCGAAGGTCAGCGCGTCGACCGCCAGGGTGCCCGCCCCGCCGATGCCCGTCACCAGGACACCGGCGAGGGCGGGGCCGGCGATGTAGCCGAGCGCGTTGCCGATCGACAGGAGCGAGTTGGCCTCGCCGAGCCGTTCGCGGCCGACCAGCGAGGGCACGCAGGACAGGCAGGCCGCCTCGAAGACGGCGTACAGCACACCGACCGGCACGGCCACCGCGTACAGCACCGGAAGCACCGGAAGATCCAGCCAGGCGGCCAGCGGGACCGCGCCGACGAGCAGCGCGCGTCCCACGTCCGACCAGAGCATCATCCGCCGCCGGTCGAGCCGGTCGGCCCAGGCGCCCGCGGGGACGCCGATCAGCATCATGGGCAGCACCGACAGCATGGCGATCACGCCCATGTGCAGTCCGGAGCCGGTGAGGGCCAGGACGAGCAGCGGCAGGGCGGTCTTGCTCAGCGCGTCACCGAGCGCCGAGGCGCCCTGGCCGCCCGCGAACAGCAGGAAGTCGCGGTCCCGCAGCAGGTTGTGGCCCACGGCCGTGGCCGTGCTCGCAGGTGTGCTCACGGTCAGGCCCAGTCGTCCCAGTCCTTGGCGCCGGTCACGTTGCGCAGACCGCCCTGGGACTTGAAGTACAGCTGCGCCAGGTAGCGCTCGGGGATGCAGGTCAGCCAGCCGAGCGCGTTGTCCTCGCCGACGATCTGGTGGCTGTACGAGATCGAGGTGTCCATGGCCTCGATGGCGTGCCAGTAGCCACTGGGGACGTACAGCGTCTCGCCCGGGTGCAGGACGGTCTCCTCCACGACCACGTCCTTGAAGCGCGGGTGCTGCTGGAGGTCGGGACGGCGGTAGTCGACCTGCGCCATGCCGAACTGGCGGCGGAACGGGCGCGGGTACAGCTTGGCGTGCTGGTCCGGGGAGACGAAGTAGCAGCGCTTGCGGCCGACGACCTGGCTCAGGTAGGCCGCGGTCTGCATGCCGTCGCTGTGGAACGGGGTGACGGTGCCCTTGCTGCCGACGAACATCACGGACGCGACCCGGGAGGACACGGTGGAGCGGGAGGCGCCCTTGCCGCCGCCGCGGTTGAGGAAGAGCTTGGCGAGGTACAGGCCGAGCAGCTTCGCCGGGTTGACCGTGCCGGCCGGCAGCTTGGCCTTGAAGCGGATGTCGGCCCAGTTCGGCGCCAGGTCGGGGAGGTCGTAGTCCTCCTCGAGGCCCGGGTAGTGCTCGACCATCCGGTGGACCGGGTAGGCGCGCAGGTAGTAGGCCTTGCCCTCGTCGGTGTTCTTCTCGATCTCGTCGAGCAGGGCGGACAGCTTCATCCCGCGGAAGCCGCCGACGTTGCCGAGGATCAGCTCCTTGTCGAGCCGCTGGAGGTTGGCGTGGATGTCCAGGTCGCCGAAGTGCTCGCGGAAGTAGTCCAGGCTCCAGCGCTCCATGGCCGGCCAGTCGTCCATCAGGCCGGTGATGATGGCGGGCTTGCGCTTGTACACGTACTCGCGCTTGAACATCTCGGGGTCGGGGTTGTGGAGCCGGTCGATGGCGTCGATCTTGACGGTCGCCTCGGGGAAGATCGTGCCGGCGACGGCCGCGTCCTGCTCGGTCTGGCTGATGGTCATCGTGGGTCCTGTTCGTAAGTCTGTGGGGTGACGGATGGGGGGACTGCGGGCCGCGTCAGTGGGAGAGCGCCGTGCGCAGGCCCTCGTGGATCAGCTCGCAGCCGTACCGGAGGACGTCGAGCTCCATGGTCAGAGCGGGCAGCAGCTTGAGGACGGCCTTGTCGCGGCCGGTGGACTCGACGATCAGGCCGCGCTCGAAGCACCAGGCGACGACCTCGTCGGCGGCCCGGCGGCCTCCGGCGTGCGTCAGGTCGATGCCGATCGCGTGGCCCTCGCTGCGCACCTCGACGCCGGGCAGCGGGTGGCTCTCCCAGAAGTCGCGGAGCAGTTCGGCGCCGTTGCGGGCCTGGTCGAGGAAGGCGTCGTTCTTCCACAGGTCGAGGGCGGCGCAGGCGGCGACGAACGCCAGCTGGTTGCCGCGGAAGGTGCCCGGGTGGTCACCGGCCTTCCAGGAGTCGAGGCCCTCGCGGATGAGGAGGATCGACATCGGCAGGCCCAGGCCGCCGATCGACTTCGAGACGGTGATGAGGTCGGGGACGACCCCGGCCTGCTCGAAGGAGAAGAAGCCACCGGTGCGGCCGCAGCCGGCCTGGATCTCGTCGGCGATCAGCACGATGCCGTACCGGTCGCAGAGCTCGCGCAGGCGGCGCAGGTCCTCGTCGGGGATGCGGTAGACGCCGCCCTCCATCTGGACGACCTCGAGGATCACCGCGGCGGGCACGTCGACGCCGGAGAGGTCGTCGCTCAGGAACTGCTCGAGGAGGTCGATGGTCGGGAAGTGGCCGCGCGGGCCGACCGGGAACGGCAGGTGGGTGACCTCGCCGAGGGCCGTGCCGGCCACCTTGCGCAGCGAGTTGTCCGCCGTCGCGGCGAGGCTGCCGCGGCTGACGCCGTGGTACGCGCCGGAGAAGGCGATGACCTGGGAGCGGCCGGTGTGCTTGCGGGCCAGCTTCAGCGCGGCCTCGACGGCGTCGGTGCCGGTGGAGCCGCAGAACTGGACGCGGTGGTGCAGTCCGCGCGGCTCCAGGATCTCCCGGCCGAAGCGCTCCAGGAACTCGCGCTTGGCCGCCGTGTGGAAGTCCAGGGCGTGCAGGAGCCCGTCGCCCTGGAGGTAGGCGAGGACCTGACGCTTGATGTGGTCGTGGTTGTGGCCGTAGTTGAGGGCGCCGGCGCCGGAGAAGAAGTCGACGTACTCCGTGCCGTCCTCGGCGACCAGGGTGGTGCCGTGCGCCGAGCTGAGCAGCGTGGGGAACGCCCGGCAGTACGAGCGGACGGCGGACTCTCGGGTCTCGAACACCTCGGTGGACGTGGCGGGAGCGGAAGGGGCGAGGGGGGAAGCGGCGCGTTCTGCCATGACCGTCATCGGGGGTCTCCAATCGTGTGGGGGGCGAGCGGGAGCACCTGGCCGACGGTGGCGGCAGGTGTACGGGCGACGGAGGCGAGCAGCGCGAGGTAGTCGTCGAGCAGCTGCCGGGCGTCGGTGTCGGCGACGCGGTCGCCGTAGTACGACAGGGCGATACGGGGTTCGGCGTCGTCGGTGACGTCGAGGCGGAGCGCGTACTCGGTCTGGTTGCGGGTTCCGTCGCTCTCGGCGCCCTCGTGGACGCTCTCGGCCTGCTGGGCGCGGAGCGCCGAGGAGACCGGGTAGTTGGCGACGACGACGACCGAGTCGAACAGCGGTCCTTCGCCGGCGCCCATCCGCTGGAGCGTGCCGGTGGGGACCGAGGTGTGCTCGGCGCCCTCGACGCGGGCCAGCTGGAAGCGGTCGAACAGGGCGGTCAGGCTCTCGTCCCGGTCGATCTCCACCCGTACGGGCAGGGCGGCGATGAACAGGCCGACCGCGCGCTCCAGGCCGTCGACGGCCCGGTCGCGGCCCGCCGAGACCACGCCGACCGTGACGTCGGCGCGCTCCAGCCGGGAGGCCGCGAGGAGCGACCAGCCGGCGCAGGCCAGGGTGGAGAAGGTGTGGCCGTGCTCGGCGCCGCGCTCGCGCAGCGTCCGGGCGACCGCCGGGTCGAGCCGGCCGGCGACCCGGGCGAAGCGGGACGGGCCGAAGTGGCCCGGCTCCGCCGCGAGGCGGGACGGGAGGGCCCCGTCGAGCTGGTTCTGCCAGAAGGCGGTGTCCGCCTCCGGGTCGGTGTGCTCGGCGTCGAGCTCGGGGACCGGCGGGAGGCCGGCGTCGCGTCCTTCGAGGGCGGCGACGTAGAGCGCGAGGAGTTCGTCGAGCAGCACCAGGTTCGACCAGCCGTCGGCGAGCAGGTAGCTCTGGATCTGGCCCAGCCACCAGGTGTTGCGGCCGCGCACCAGCCAGACCCGCCACAGGGGCGGCTCGGAGACGTCGAAGGGCGTGGCCCGCTCGGCCTCCAGGAGGGCGATCAGCTCGTCGGCGACCGTGTCCGGCTCGTGGTCGCTCCAGTCGAGGACCTCGATGACCGGGGCGAGCTCCTCGGCGACGACCGGGGTCCAGGCGCCGTCGCCGTCGCGCCGGAAGCCGGTGCGCAGGGCGGGGTGGCGGTCGGTGAGTGCCCGCCAGGCGGCCCGGAAGCCGTCCGGGTCGATCTCGAAGGGCAGCTCGGTGGTGGACTGCATCTGGTACAGGCCGGGCACCCAGTCGTTCTCCAGGACGTCCAGCATGTGCTGCTGCCCGGTGGTCACCGCCGGCCCGGTGGGGCGGGGACGGGCGGACCCGTCGGCCGGGGCGGCCTCCCGCTCGTCGATCGCCTTCGCGAGCGACTCGATCGTCTGGTGGGCGAAGACCATGCGCGGGGTCATCTCCAGGCCGACGCGGCGGGCCGCGCTGACCATGCGGATGACGGCGATGGAGTTGCCGCCCAGGGTGAAGAAGCCGATGTCGACGGGGACGTCGTCGCGGCCGAGGGCCTCGCGCCACAGCTCCACCAGGGCCCGCTCGGTGTCGGTGCCCGCGGCCCGTCCGGTGACGGCGGCGACCGTGGGCGCCGGCAGCTCGCGGCGGTTGATCTTGCCGTTGTGGGTCAGCGGGAAGGCGTCCATGCGGACGAAGGAGGCGGGCACCATGTGCTGGGGCAGCCGCTCGGCCAGCTGACGCTTGAGCTCGGCGTCCTCGGGGATCTCCCCGCCGGTCGGCGCCACCAGGTAGGCCACCAGCGTCTTCGCGCCGTCGCGCGGGCCGTGCGCCGCGACCAGGCAGGAACCGCCGCCGATGACCTCCCGCAGGGCCGCCTCGATCTCGCCGGTCTCCACCCGGTAGCCGTTGATCTTGATCTGGAAGTCGATGCGGCCGAGCAGCTCCAGGTTGCCGTCCGGCATCCAGCGGGCCCGGTCGCCCGTGCGGTACATCCGCGCCCCGGGCAGCGGGCTGAACGGGTCCGGCAGGAACTTCTCGCCGGTCAGCCGGGCCCGGTTGTGGTAGCCCCAGCCGACGCCGACACCGCCGAGGTACAGCTCGCCGGGGACGCCGACGGGCAGCGGGGACAGCGAGGCGTCGAGGACGTACGAGGTCTGGTTCGCCATCGGGACGCCGTACGGGATGCTGCGCTGCTCCGGCAGGACCTCGCCGATCAGGTGGATCGTCGAGTCCATGGAGACCTCGGTGGCGCCGCCCATGCTGACCAGCTGCGCCGACTCGATGAGCTGCGCCGCGCCGCGCTGCGGCAGCGCCAGCGGGATCCAGTCGCCGCCGAGCAGCACCAGGCGGATCGGCAGCCGCTCCCCGCCGCGTACCTCGGCCTCCTCGACGAGCAGGCCGAACAGTGCGGGGACCGAGTGCCACACCGTGACGGACTCGCGCTCGATCGTCTCGATCCAGCGGTGCGGCGAGCGCTCGTCCTCGGGCGTCGGGAAGACCACGGTCGCACCGGCCATGAGCGTGCCGAACACGTCGTACGCGCTCATGTCGAAGGCCAGCGCGGAGACGCCGAAGACCTTGTCGCCTGGACCGACCTGGAAGCGCCGGTTGAAGTCGGTGAAGTTGTTGACGCGGCCCCGGTGGTCGAGCAGCACGCCCTTGGGCAGACCGGTCGAGCCCGAGGTGTAGATCAGGTACAGCAGGTCGTCCGGGCGGACGTCGCGCTCCGGCCGGGTCGCGGGGAAGTCCCCGGCGGAGGCCGGGTCGACGGCCGTGACGCCGTCGCCGGCGAGCCGGTCGTCACGGGTGACGACCAGGCGGGCGCCGGAGTCCGCCAGCATCCACTGGAGGCGCTCCGCCGGGTAGCCCGGGTCGAGCGGCACATAGCCCGCGCCGGCCTTGGCGACGGCGAGCTGGGTGACGACCAGGTCGACGCCGCGCTCCAGGCAGACGCCGACGCGCTCGCCGCGGCCCGCACCCCGCTCGACGAGCAGGTGGGCGAGGCGGTTGGCGCGGGCGTCGAGCTCGGCGTAGCCGACCGCCTCGTCGCCGCAGACCACGGCGGCGGCGGCCGGATCCACGTCCGCCCACTGCTCGAACAGGCCGTGCGCGGTGGCGTCCTCGGGGTACTCCTCGCCCGTGCGGTTCCACTCCCCGACGACGAGCTCCCACTCGGCCGGGGTCAGCAGGTCCGCGTTGTCGACGTGGACGTCCGGGGTCTCGCACAGTCCGGTGAGCAGCCGCCGGTAGTGGCCGAGGAGGCGCTCGGCGGCGTCGGCGTCGATCACCGACTCGTCGAACTCCAGCGACACCATGACCTCGTCGTCCGTCACCGCGCAGGACAGGTCCAGCGGGAACTTCGCGGTGCCGGAGTGCAGATGCGTCGGGGTCAGCGACAGGTCGCGCAGCCGCATCTCGTGGCCGGGGCCGTTGTTGAAGACGAACATGGCCTCGAAGAGCGGGCTCTCGGCCAGGGTCCGCTGCGGCGCGACCTTGTCGACCAGGACGTCGAAGGGGATCTGGTGCTCCTGCGCCCACAGCGACTCGCGGGTGATCCCGGCGAGCACGTCGCCCAGGGTGCCGGCCCCGGCGGACAGGTCGGCGACGACGGGAACGGTGTTCGCGAAGTAGCCGACCAGCCGCTCGGTCTGCCGGTTCCGGTTGGCCATGACCGTGCCGATGGCGAACCGGGAGGTGCCCGTGTAGCGGTGCAGGAGCACCGCGAACGCGGAGAGCATCACGTTGAACGCGGTCGTGCGGTGCGCCTCGGCGGTGCGCTGGAGCTCACGGCCGAACTGCGCGTCCCACTGGCAGCGGATGCGCCGCCCGGTGCGGGCCGTGCCCCGGTCGCCGCTCGCCGACAGGCCGAGCGGCTGGGCCCAGGCCAGCTGCTCGCGCCACTGCGCGACCAGCCAGTTGTAGTCCGCGGGCTCCTGGGCCCGCTCGTGCACGGCCGCGTCGGCGTAGTCGATGCCGAGCTCCGGGAGCCGGGGCGAGCGGCCCTCGCGGGCCGCGTCGTACAGCTCCGCGAGGTCCTCCAGGAGGACGCCCACCGACCAGGCGTCGGTCGCGATGTGGTGCACGACCAGCGCCAGCAGGTGGTCGTCGGCGGCGATCCGGAACAGCCGGCCGTGCATCACGGGCCCGCCGGCCAGGTCGATCGGCCGGGCCGCCTCGCGCTGCGCGGCGGCCATCGCGGCCTCCTCGCCGCCGGTCTCCTCGACCGGCAGCGGCACCGGCTCGGCGTCCCGCACGACCTGCTCAAGACCGCCGTCCGGCAGCTGCCGGTAGACGGTGCGCAGGACCGCGTGCCGGGCGACGAGCCCGTCGAGGGCGGTGCGCAGCGCGGCGACGTCGAGCGCGCCGCGCAGACGCACGCCGTACGGCACGTTGTACAGCGGGCGGCCGTCCGCGAGGGACTCGGCGACCCACAGCTGCTCCTGGCCGCGGGAGAGCAGGACGCGCGCCGCGGGGTCGCGGCGGCGGATGGTGCGCGCCGCCGCCCGCTGCTTGCCGCGGGCGAGCAGGAGCTGGGCCATCAGCTCCCGCTTGGCCGCGGAGAGGCCCTTGACGGCCTCCCGCTTGGTGGAGACTTCCCCGATCATGCGTCCCTCTCCTCGCCGGCCGCGAGCAGCTCGCGGGCCTGGTCGTCGGTCACACCGTCGAGCAGCACCTCGAGTTCGAGGAGCTCGGCCTCGCTCAGCCCGGCCATCTGGAGCTCCTCCAGCGCCTGGGCGACACCGCGCACGGTGGGCTGCTCGAAGACGGTGCGCAGCGGCAGTTCGATGTCGGTCTGCGCGGCCAGTTCGGCCACGAGACGGGTGGCGAGCAGCGAGTGGCCGCCCAGGGTGAAGAAGTCGTCCAGCGCGCCGACCGCCGGGGTGCCGAGCAGCTCCTCGAAGACCGAGGCCACGAGCCGCTCGGTGGGGCCGGACAGCGCCTCGAAGCGCTGCCGGACCCGCTCGACGGTGACGTCGTCGCGCTGGAGGGCGCCGCGGTCCACCTTGCCGTTGGCGTTGCGCGGCAGCCGGTCGGCGAAGACGTAGCCGGTGGGGACCATGTAGCGCGGCAGACGGGTGCCGAGCGCGGCGGCCAGGACGGCCGGGTCGTGCTCGGTGCCGACCACGCAGGCGACCAGGGTGGGCTCGCCGTCGCAGTCGCGCAGGACGACCGCCGCCTCCCGTACGGCCGGCAGCTCGCACAGCGCCGTCTCGACCTCGCCGGCCTCGATGCGGAAGCCGCGGATCTTCAGCTGGTCGTCGAGGCGGCCGAGGAACTCGAGCCGGCCGTCGGCGTGCAGCCTCACCCGGTCGCCGGTGCGGTAGAGCCGGGCGCCGGGGACCGTCGCGTACGGGTCGGGGACGAAGCGGTCCGCGGTGGCCTTCGGGTCACCGAGGTAGCCGCGGCCGACCACCGGGCCGCCGATGGCGAGCTCGCCCGGCACGCCGAACGGCACACGCCGTCCCTGCGCGTCGAGGACGTACGAGGTGACACCGGCGACGGGGCTGCCGAGCGGGACCGGGCGGTCCGCCGGCGGCGGCGTGGACAGCACCGCGAGGTGGGTGTCGTCCGAGCACTCCGCGGGTCCGTAGGCGTTGACCATCGGGATCCCGGGGAAGCGGCTCAGCCAGTCCGCCGCGAGGTCCGGCGGCAGCGCCTCGCCCGTGGCGATCAGGAACCTGAGGCTCGCCAGGTCGCCGCCCTCCGCGTGGTCGAGCAGCGCCCTGATCATGCCGGGCACCAGCTGGAGCACGGTGACCCCGCGCTCCCGGACGAGGGCGAGCAGCGCCTCGGCGTCGCGGCTGGTGGCGTCGGAGCTGACCACCGTGGTCGCACCGCGCGTGACCGCGACGAGCATCTGCCAGACGGAGATGTCGAAGGACTGCGCGGCGGTCTGGGCGACGACGTCGCCCGAGGTCAGCTCCAGGTCGTGCGCCATCAGCTCCAGGTGGCCCAGGAGGCCGGCCTGTTCGATCTCCACGCCCTTCGGCTCACCGGTCGTACCGGAGGTGAAGATGACGTACGCGCGCCGGTTCGGGTGCGCGGCGGCGGCGTCGAGCGGACGGTCGGCGGCCGCGTCGTCGAGGACGAGGTGGCTGCCGCGGGCCTTGCCGTCGCCGAGCAGGGCGGCGATACGGTCCGCCTGCTCGTCGTCGGTGACCGCGACGACCTCGCCGAGCCGGTCGAGGATCGTGGCGATCCGCCGGTCCGGTACGGCCGGGGAGACCGGCACGTACGTGGCGCCGGCCGCGCCGCAGGCGAGGGCGGCGGCGATGTGCCGGGCGGAGCGCTCGGCACAGACCACCACGGCCTGCTCGGGGCCGGTGGCGGCCGCGGTCAGCCGCTCGGCGAGCGCCGCGACGCGGTCCCGCAGTTCGCGGTAGGTCCAGACGGTGGTCCCGTCGATGACGGCGGGCGCGTCCGGGGTCTGCCGCGCCCAGTGTTCGAGCGCCTCGGCGGTCGTCTTCGTGGTGAGGGCGTCCGGTCCCGCGCTCAGGGCGTCCTGGGCCTCGGCCTCGGCGGCCGAGCGCAGTTCCAGGTCGGCCACGGCCCGCGTCGGGGCGGCGGTGATGCTGCCGAGCAGGGCCTCGAAGTGGTCGAGGAGCTGCTCGCCGGTCTCGGCGTCGAACAGGTCGGCGTTGAGTTCCAGGGTGGCGTGCAGGCCGTCCTTCTCCTCGGCCAGGTCGAGGCTGAGGTCGAACTTGGCGGTGCCGGCGGGGGCGTGCAGCCGCTCCAGCCTGAGGTCGCCGAGGTCGATCTCCGAGTAGGGCGCGTTGTGCAGGGTGAACATGACCTGGAAGAGCGGGCTCACGCTCAGGTCGCGGTGGGGCTGGAGCGCGTCCACGACCCGGTCGAAGGGGACGTCCTGGTTGGCGTAGGCCGCCAGGGTCGTCGAGCGGACCCGTTCGAGGAGCTCGGTGAAGGACTCCTCCGCGGAGAGCTCGTTGCGGAAGACGATCGTGTTCACGAAGAACCCGACCACGTCCTCGATCTCGACCGAGCGGGTGCCGACCGGGGTGGCGACCGCGATGTCGGCCGCGCCGCTGTAGCGGTGCAGCTGGGCGTTGAAGGCCGCGAGGAGGGTCATGAACAGGGTCGCGTTGTGCTCGCGGCCCACGTGCCGTACCCCGTTGACCAGTTCGGCGTCGAGGATCCGGCGGACCGTCAGGCCGCGGTTGGTCATCGCCGCGGGCCTCGGCTTCTGCGCGGGGAACTCGAGCACGGACGCCGGCTTGGCCAGCGTCTCGCACCAGAAGTCGAGCTGCCCCTGGTAGTCGCCGCTCTCGACCCGGTCGCGCTGCCAGCTCGACCAGTCGGCGTACTGCACTTCGAGCTCGGGCAGCGGCGAGGCCGTGCCCTGGCGTCGTGCCTGGTAGAGGGCCGCGAAGTCGCGGACCACGATCTGCAGGCCCCAGCCGTCGGCGACGACGTGGTGCACGGTGAGGACGAAGACGTGGTCCTCGTCGGCCAGCCGGATCAGGGTGGCCTGCTCGAGGGGCGCCTGGGCCAGGTCGAAGCGGTGCCGCGCGGCCTCGTCGACGAGCTCCCACATGCGCTGCTCGGCGGCCTCCTGCGGCTCGTCGCCCAGGTCGACGACCGTGAGCGGCATGGTGACCTCGCCGGCCGGCTCGACGATCTGGCTGACCCGGCCGTCGTCCATGACGATCCGGGTGCGCAGCACCTCGTGCCGGGCGACCAGCTCGTCCAGGGTGGCGGCCAGCGCCTCGGTGTCCAGCGGGCCGCGCATCCGCACGACCGTCGGGCTGTTGTAGGCGCCGGTGTCGCCCTCCAGCTGGTCGAGGACCCACAGGCGTTCCTGGCCGTACGAGGCGGGCAGGGCGCCGGTGCGGGGCAGGACGGTGATCGGTTCGGCGACGGCGGTGCCGCCGGCGACGCCGTCGATGTGGGCGGCGAGGTCCCGCACGGTCTGCTTCTCGAACAGGGTGCGCAGCGCGATCTCGCAGCCGAAGACCCGGCGGATCCGGGACACGACCTGGGTCGCCATCAGCGAGTGCCCGCCGAGGTTGAAGAAGTTGTCCTCGGGACCCACCTGGTGGGCGCCGAGCACGTCCTGCCACAGGCCGGCCACCAGTTCCTCGGTGGGCGTCAGCGGGGTGCGCGGTCCGTCCTCGTGGACACCGGTCGCCGCCGAGGGCTCCGGCAGCGCCGCACGGTCGATCTTGCGGTTCGGGGTGAGCGGGAAGGCGTCGAGCACCACGACGAACGCCGGGACCATGTAGTCCGGGAGCCGCTTGCGGACGTACCCCTTCAGCTCGTTGCCGGCCACCTTCTGGCCGGGCCTGGCCACCACGTAGGCGACGAGGGCGGTCTCGCCGCTCGCGTCGGCGCGGGCCATGACGAGGGCGTCCTGGACCTCCGGCGCGGAGCAGATGACGTGCTGGACCTCGTCGGTCTCGACGCGGTAGCCGCGGATCTTCACCTGGTTGTCGGCGCGGCCGAGCGGGGTGACGGAGCCGTCGGCGAGGTAGCGGCCGAGGTCGCCGGTGCGGTACATGCGGTCGTCGTCGGACGTGCCGAACGGGTTGCGCACGAACTTGACGGCGTTGAGCTGCTCGTCGGCGTAGCCGAGGGAGAGGTGCGGGGAGCGGATGACGATCTCGCCCGGCTCGCCGACGCCGGCCTGCTGCCCGGCCTCGTTGAGGACGAGGAGCTGGACGTCCTTCATGCCGCGACCCAGCGGGTACGTGACGCCCGGGTCGGTCTCGGCGGTGCCGTGGGCTGCGGGGACCACGTAGTAGCCGACCGCGCGCTGCGTCTCGGTGGAGCCGTACAGGTTGACGCAGGTCGCCGAACCGGCCATGCGGGTGATGGCCCGTACGTCACGGCTGGTCAGCGTGTCGCCGAGGAAGAACACCCGCTCCAGGAGGGGCAGCGTGCCCGGGGCGACCGACAGCTGGTCGAAGAGCCGCGCCATCGGGGGCGTCATGTGGCTGACCGACACCTGGGCCGTACGGAACCACTGGGCGAGCCGGCCGGGGGTCTCGACGTCGAGGCGGTCGGGCACGCAGATCGTGGCGCCTGTGACCAGCGGCGTGAACACCTCGCGGTGCAGCGGGTCGTGGCTGATGCCGGAGAGCAGGCTGTAGCGGTCGGTCTCGCGGAGCCCGAAGGTCTCCACCATCCACGGCACGAAGTGGGTCAGGGACCCGTGCGCGCCCCGGATGCCCTTCGGCTTGCCGGTGGAACCCGAGGTGAACGCGATGTACGCGCAGTCCCGCGGGCCCACCTGGACGGCCTCGGCCGGTTCGGCGCCCTGCGGCACCAGGTGCCGGGCGTCGGCGAGGCGGGACGGCAGCTCGAAGCGGCAGTGCAGACCGAACCCCTGGAGCGCGGTGTCCACCGCGAGCGGCACGGCGCCGGCCCCCTCCAGCTGGAGGAAGGCGCTCGGGCGGGCCACCGCCAGGCAGTCGGCGATGCGGTCGGCCGGGTAGCTCGGGTCGAGGATGGCGAACGAGGCTCCGGCGCGCATCACCGACAGGATCGCCCAGACCAGGGAGGCGCTGCGCTCGCCGTAGATGGCGACCACGTCGCCCTTGGCGACGCCCTGCTGGTTCAGCAGGCCGGACATGGCGGACGTCGCCCAGGCGAGGTCGCCGTAGGTGAGCTCCTGGCCCGGCTCGCTGATCGCGATCCGCTGCGGCTCACGGGCGGCGAGACGCTCGAACTGCTCGACGACCGATCCGTACCAGCCGGCGTCCAGCGGTGCGGACGGGTCGGGCAGCTCGCGGCGCGCCTGCGGCGTGTCGAGCCGCAGCGCGTCGATCCGGCTGCCGCTGTCGGCGACGGCCTGCTCGATGACCCGGATCCACTGGGCGAGCAGCTCCCGCGTCGTGGCCTCGTCGAACCGCTCGCCGGCGTACATCAGGTCCAGCGAGAGGCCGGGACCGGCGGGGTCGACGTAGAAGGTGAGGTCGAACTTGGCGCCGAGGTCGGGGACCGCGAAGGTGTCGACCTCGATGCCCGGAAGACCGGACTGGCGCGGCGGGATGTTGAGCAGGTTCAGGTAGACCTGGAACAGCGGCGTGGTGTTCAGGTCGCGCTCGGGGGCCAGCTTCCCGACCAGCGTCTCGAACGGGACGTCCTGGTGCTCGTACGCGTCGAGGGTCGTCGCGCGGACCCGGTCGAGCAGCTCGGCGAAGGTCGGGTCGCCGGACAGGTCGGCGCGCAGCACCAGCGAGTTGATGAAGAAGCCGATCAGGTCCTCCACCTCGCGGTGGCGGCGGCCCGCGATGGGCACGCCGATCGCGAAGTCGCGCTGGCCGGCCAGTCGTCCCAGGGTGAGCTGGAGGGTGGCGGCGAGCACCATGAACAGCGTCGCCCCGGAGCCGGCGGCGAGCCGCTCCATCGCCTCGCGCAGCTCCGGCGTGACGGTCGCCCGCACCCGGTGGCTCTTCTCGTCGTCCGCCGGGGCGGAGCCGGAGCGGGCGATCGGGAGGGTCAGCGAGGGCAGCTCGTCGAGCTTCTCGCACCAGTACGCGACGGAGGCGTCGAGCGCGCCGGAGTCCAGCCGGTGGCGCTGCCAGCGGGAGAACTGCTCGTACGTGACCGGGAGCGGCGGCAGCGGGGTCGCGGGCTCGTGGCCGGTCTCCTCCGCGTAGAAGTGCGTCAGGTCCCGCTTGAGGATCTCCATCGACCAGCCGTCGCCGACGATGTGGTGCAGCGTCAGCACCAGGACGGCGTCGTCGCGGCCGAGGTCCAGGAGCCGGACCCGCAGCAGCGGTCCCGCCGACAGGTCCATCGGCTGTGCGGCCTCGCGCTCGACGAGGGAGAGGGCCTCGGACACCCGCTCCTCGGCGGTGACGCCGGTCAGCGCGGTGCGCGTCAGGGTGACGTCGGCGCGGTCGAGGACGGACTGCGTGAGGACGCCGTCCCGGTGGGCGACGACCGTGCGCAGCGTGGTGTGCCGGTCGACCAGGCGGCCGACGGCCCGCTGGAGCGCGGCCTCGTCGAGGGCGCCGGTGAGCCGGATCGCGCCGGCCAGGTGGTAGCGGCCGGTGAGGGCGTTCTGGCCGGAGCCGTTCTCGATCTCCTCCAGGAGCCACAGGCGTTCCTGCATCACCGACAGCGGCGCGTCGCCGCCGTCGGCGGCGTGGGCCGCGATCCCGCCGGAGGTGTCCCGGGCGGCGGCCGTGTCGCACAGGGCGGCGTAGTCGCGGAGCACGGGCGCCTCGAACAGGGCGCGCAGCGGGACCTCGCGGCCCAGCTCCTCGCCCACCTGCGAGGTGATCACGGTGGCGAGCAGGGAGTGGCCGCCGATGGTGAAGAAGTCGTCGCCGGCGCCGACCGCGTCGACGTCGAGGACCTGGGCCCAGATCCGGGCGACGGTCCGCTCCGTCTCCGTCTCCGGCTCGGCGAAGTCGGCGTGCGCGAAGTCGGCGCGGCGCGGCCGGCCGAGACGGCTCGGGTCGATCTTGCCGCCGGGCAGGCGGGGCAGTTCCGCGGAGGCCACGAACGCGGCCGGGACCATGTGCGGCGGCAGCTCCGCCGCGCACAGCTGCGCGAGCGCCTGCGGGGTCAGCTCCGGGTCGGCGGTCTCGACGTATGCCACCAGGACCCCGTCGAGGCCCCGGACCACGGCCTGGGTCACCCCGGCCAGGGCGAGCAGCACCGACTCGATCTCGGCGGGCTCGACGCGGTAGCCGCGCAGCTTGATCTGGCTGTCGCTGCGGCCGCAGTAGTCCAGGGTCCCGTCGGCGCGCAGCCGGACGAGGTCACCCGTGCGGTACATGCGGGCGCCGGGGACGGCGGAGAACGGGTCGGGCAGGAAGTGCCCGGCGGTCAGCGCGGGCCGGCCGTGGTAGCCGAGGGCCAGACCGGCACCGCCGGCGTACAGCTCGCCGACCGCTCCGGCGACCACCGGCCGCAGGTCCGCGTCCAGGACGTACGCCGTGCCGCCCGGCAGGACCGCGCCGAGCGAGGCGGGCTGCCCCGGCTCCAGGGCGGCGGCCGTGATGGCGACGGTGCACTCGGTGGGGCCGTACGCGTTGACGAAGCGGCGGCCCGGCTGCCACTGCTCGACCAGCTCGGCGCGGCAGGCCTCGCCGCCGGACACCAGGGTCTTCAGGTGCGGCAGGTCGCGGACGGGCAGGGAGGCGATCACCGACGGCGGCAGCAGGCAGACGCTGATGGCGCGCTCGGCCAGGACGTCGGCCAGGGCCTCGCCGACGAGGGCGTGCTCACGGCCGACGACGCACAGGGTGCCGCCCGCGGCGAGCGTGGAGAAGATCTCCCAGACGGAGGCGTCGAAGCTCAGGCTGGCGAACTGCAGCATGCGCGAGCCGGCGTCGATCCCGAAGACACCCGCCTGGGCCGCCGTGAGGTTGGCGAGCGAGCGGTGGGAGACGAGGACGCCCTTGGGGCGGCCGGTGGAGCCCGAGGTGTACAGCAGGTACGCGGGAGCGTCCGGGTCGGCCTGCGGCAGCGCCACGGCCTCGGCCGGGGCCTCGCGCAGCGCCTCCTCGACGAGCTCGCGGGTCACCAGACCGCGCGCCCCCGAGTCGGCCAGCATGAAGTCCTTGCGCTCGGCCGGGTAGGCGGGGTCGATCGGCAGGTACGCCGCTCCGCAGCGCTGCGCCGCGAGGACGGCGACGACGGCCTCGACGGACGGCTCGACCGCCACGGCGACGACGTCACCGGGACGCACGGCGAACCGGTCGGCGATCACGCGGGCGACCTGCTCGACCCGGCTGCGCAGCTCGCCGTAGGTCAGCGCGCTGTCGGCGCCCTCCACGGCGATCGCGTCGGTACGGCTGTCGGCGGCACGCTCGAACTGCGCCCAGAACGTGTCGGGGTGCTGCTCCGCGCCGGTCGCGGCCGGCCAGTGGCCGAGGGCCGCGGCCGCCGAGGGGGTCTCGACGCGCTCGTCGGGGCGCTGCGCCATCGCGCGGGCCGTCTCGGCGAACAGCCGGGCGACGAGCTGCGCGGTCTCGGTCCCGAAGAGGTCCGTGTTGAACTCGAGCCAGCCCGTCAGCGGGCCGCCGTCGTCGGTGATCTCGAAGGTGAGGTCGGTCTTGGCTGTGCCGGTGTACAGCGGGGCGGTCTCGACCCGCAGGCCGGGCAGGGCCGGCGAGGGCAGGGCTCCGCTGCGGACGTCGAGGATCGCCTGGAAGAGCGGGCTGCGGCTGGGGTCGCGGTCCTGGCCGCTCGCCTCGACGATCGCCGAGAACGGCACCCACTTGTGCGGCATCGCCTCCAGGGTGGTGGCGCGGACCCGGGCGACGAGGTCGCGGCCGGTGGCGCCGCCGGGCACCTCGAAGCAGAGCGGGACGGTGTTGACGAAGAAGCCGACGACGTCGTCGTAGGCGCCGTCGCCCGGGCGGTTGGCGTCGGGGACGCCGACGACCACCCGCTCCTGGCCGGTCAGCCGGGAGAGCGTCGAGGAGAGGACGGCGGCCAGCGTCATGAAGACGGTCGCCTGCTGGTCGCGGGCGAGCGCGCGCAGCTGGTCCGAGTCGGCCTGGCCGAGCGTCAGCGGGACGCGCGCGCCGTCGAAGGTCTGCACGGCCGGACGGGTCCGGTCGAAGGGCAGGTCGAGGGCGAGCGGCGCGCCGGCGAGGTGCCCGGCCCAGAAGGCGAGGCCCTGCCGCCCCTCTTCGGAGCCGAGCCGGGCGCCCTCGTCGAGGGCCCAGCGGGCGTACCGGTGGACGACCGCGGGCGGCTCTGCGGCGCCGGTGCCGGCGCCGTGCGCGTACAGCTCGGCGAGCTCTCCGGCGATGATCTCCATCGAGCGGCCGTCGGAGACGATGTGGTGGAAGGCCAGGAGCAGGGCGTGCTCGTCGGGCCCGAACTCCACCAGGGCGGCGCGCATCAGCGGCGGCGTGTCCAGGTCGAACAGCTGCTGGACGTGCTCGCCGACGAGCTCGGAGAGCTCCGCCTCGCGGCGGGCGGGCGCGACCGAGGTCCGGTCGAGGATCTCGAAGGGGCAGGCCAGGGCGGTGTGCACGAAGGGCACGGGCCGGCCGCCCTCGTCCGTGAAGCCGGTGCGCAGCGCCGGGTGCCGCTCGACGAGCGCGTCGAGCGCGCCGCGCAGGACGTCCCGGTCGAGCTCGCCGTACAGCCGGAGGACACCCGGCACGACGTAGGCGCGGGAGCCCGGGGCGAACTTCTCCAGGAACCACAGGCGGCGCTGGCCGAGGGACAGGGTGGGCTCGGCCTCGGCGGCGAAGTCCGCGGCGGCGGTCTCCACCGGCTCCGCGGCGGCCAGTTCGGCGATCCGCGCGGCCTGGGCGCGGACGGTGACGGACTCGAAGAACATCCGCAGCGGCGGCTGGACGCCGAACTCGCGGCGGACCCGGGTGTTCAGGTCGGCGGCGCGCAGCGAGTGGCCGCCGAGCGCGAAGAAGTCCTCGTCGGGACCGACGCCGGCGACTTCGAGGACCTCGCACCAGAGGGCGGCGAGCCTGCTCTCGAGCGGCGACATGTCGGCCGCCCCGGCGGAGCGGGACACGTCGAGGGCCAGCTCGCGCAGGGCGTGCGCGTCGACCTTGCCGTTCGAGGTGAGCGGGATGGCGTCCAGGACGAGGAGGCGGCTGGGGACCATGTAGCTGGGCAGCTCGCGGTTGAGCCAGTCGCGCAGCCCGTCGGTGCTGACGCCCGCGCCGGTGACGGCGGCGATCAGCTCGGTCTCGCCGGCGCCGCGGGTGGCGACGACGGCCGCCTCGGCGACCTCGGGGTGCCGGCGCAGCACCACGTCGACCTCGCCGAGCTCGATGCGGTAGCCGCGCACCTTGACCTGCTGGTCGGCGCGGCCGACGTAGCGCAGCTCGCCGTCGGCGGCGCGGCGCACCAGGTCGCCGGTGGCGTACAGGCGGCGGCCCGGCTCGGTCGCGAACGGGTCCGGGACGAAGCGCTCGGCGGTCTTGCGGGGCTCGGAGGCGTAGCCGCGTCCGACGCCGATGCCGCCGATGTACGCCTCGCCGACGACGCCGTCGGCGACGGGCCGCAGCTCGGCGTCGAGGACGTGGACGACCGCGTCGGTCATGTCGGCGCCGATGGACACGTCGCGGGCGCGGGAGACCCGGCCCGACTCGGGGCCGAGGTGGGCGACGGTCGAGCACACCGTGGTCTCGGTGGTGCCCCAGCGGTTGTACAGCTCCACGTGGGCGCGGTCGGCCGCGAACCACTGGTCGAGCTTGTCGGGGTGCGCGGCCTCGCCGCCGATGAGGATCGAGCGCAGCTGCGGCGGCACCCGTACCCCGGACTCCAGGGCGGTGACGAGGACGTGGAAGAAGGCCGTGGGGATGTCGACGAGGTTGAGGCGCTGTTCCTCGCACCAGGCCCAGAACTGCTCGGGCGAACCGAGCACCGACTCGTCGCGCAGCACCAGGGCGGCGCCCCGGGTCCACGCGGAGAAGATCTCCTCCAGGCAGGGGTCGAAGGTGAGCGGAGCGAACTGCAGCACCCGGTCGCCCTCGGCGACGTCGAAGGCGTCGAGGAAGGACAGCACGTAGCTGACGAGCGAACGGTGCTCGATCTGCACGCCCTTGGGGCGGCCGGTCGAGCCCGAGGTGAAGATGACGTACGCGAGGTTGTCGCCGGTGACGGCGAGCGCGGGACGGTCCTCGGGGAGGTCCGCGCCGGACTCCTCGTCGACGCGGGTCGCCTCGCCCAGGGAGGCCGCGAGCGCGGCGGTCGCGCCGTGGCAGAGGATCCGCTCGCACCGGGCGTCGCCGACCATGTCGGCGAGACGGTTCTGCGGCAGCGTCGGGTCCAGCGGGACGAACGCGGCCCCGGACTTCATGACCGCGAGCATCGCGACGATCAGCTCGGGGGAGCGCTCCAGGCACAGGCCGACGGTCTGCTCGGGGCGCAGGCCGTCCTGCCGCAGCCGGTGCGCGAGACGGTTCGCCGCGGCTTCCACCTGGGCGTACGTCAGCTCCTCGGCGCCGGCCACCAGGGCGGTCGCGTCGGGGATGCGGTCGGCCGTCGCCTCGAACAGCTCGTGGACGGAGGTGATGCCCTCCTGGGTGCGGGCGGGGACGCCGGCCCGGGAGAGGGACTCGGTCGCGCCGGTCAGCCGCAGCGCGGAGACCGGGGACGCGCCCTGGACGACGATCTGCCGGAGCAGCTCCAGGAACTGCTCGCCCAGCTGCCCGGCGAGGGCCTCGTCGAAGCGGTCCGCGCGGACCAGCATGTGCGCGAGCAGGCCGCCGTCGGCCGGGATCGCGTGCAGGGTGATGTCGAACTGGGTGGCCAGCTCACCGGCCGGGAACGGCTGGAGGGTGAGGTCGCCGAGGACCGCGCCGGTGCTGCCCGCGCCGAAGAGGACCGAGGTGACGTCGTCGGCGATCGCGGTGTGCGGCCGCTCGAAGACGACGGCCGTGTTGATCGCGGCCGAGGTGTTGCCCTGGGCGCGCAGCAGCTCGACGAGGCGGCTGACCGGGAAGTGCTGGTGGCCGAGCGAGCGGCGCAGCTGCTGTCCGGTGCTGCGGATCAGCTCGGTGACGGTCGGGTGGGCGCCGGGCTCGGCGCGGACCGGGATGGTGTTGGCGAAGTAGCCGAGGGTGTTGCGGAAGCGGGCCTGCGGACGGCCGGCCGTGGTGGCGCCGACGACGAAGTCACGCGCGCCGCTGTGCGCGGCGACGAGGACCTCGAAGGCCGCCATCAGGACGGAGAAGACCGTCGTGTCGCTCTCGCCCGCGGTCTTCTCGAGCGCGGCGAGCAGCTCGGCGTCCACCGTCACCCGGTGGCTCGCGATGCCCAGGTCCGGCCGCGGCACCTCCCGTACGGGGAGCGTGGGCGCCTGGACGTCACCGTCGAGGAGGCCGAGCCAGTAGCGCTCGTCGGCCTGCCACTGGGGGGAGCGCTCGTAGTCCTGCTGCCAGCGGACGAACTCCTCGTAGCCGACGGCCGCCGGGAGCTCGGGGGCGCGCTCGTGCAGCAGGTCGCCGTAGACGGTGGTCAGCTCGTCGAGCAGGGTCACCACCGACCAGAAGTCCGTGATGGCGTGGTGCTGCGCGAGCACCAGGACCGGTGCGCCGCAGCCGGTGAACAGCTTCGCGCGGGCGACGTCGCCGTGCTCGATGTCGAAGGGGTCGAGGGCGCACGCGTCGACGCGGGCCCGGAGCTCCTGCTCCGTCTCGCCCGTCAGGTCGACGACGTCGAGCTCGAACGGCTTGGTGGGGTCGACGAGTTGCACGCGGCGGCTGCCGTCGACGCCGAAACCGGCGGTGAGGATGGGGTGGCGGGTGCCGATGTGGCGTACGGCGGCGGCGAGGACCCCGGCGTCGACCGGCTCCTCCAGCCGGACGGCGACGGAGACGTTCTGCCGGCAGTCCGGGCCTTCGAGGTCCCGCATGAACAGCAGCGACTGCTGACCGGCCGACAGCGGTACGGCTCCGCCGCGCTGCCCGGACGTCTGCCCGGCCGGCGCCTCGGGGGCGGACTCCAGGCCCTCCTCGACCGCGGCCGCGATCTCGCGCAGGCTCGTCGGCTGGAGCAGCAGGCCCGGGTCGGTGACGACACCGAGCTGCTCCTCGATGCGGAAGGCGAGGTCGACCGCGGCCAGCGAGTCGAGGTCGAGGTCGGCGACCATCGTGGCGGGCGCGTCGCCCTCGCCACGGCCGACCAGGCTCAGGGCGCGCTCGATCGCGTCGACGCGCTCCTCGCGGGCGAGCGGGAGGAGTTCGGCGCGCGACGGCAGGGCGAGCTCGCGGCGCTCGCCGCGGACGGCGGCGGTGGTGGAGCGGCGGTAGACCTCGCCCTCGACCTGCCCGGCGGTGTACGCCGTGCGGCCGGCCAGGCGCTGGATCTTGCCGCTGGAGGTCTTGGCCAGGCTGCGGGCGGCGAGCAGGACCACGTCGTGCAGGGCGATGCCGTGCTCCTGCTGGACGGCCGCGGCGATCGCGTCGGCGATCCCGGGGAGGTCCTCCTCGGTGGCGGAGGCGGCGACCTCGTGCAGGATCACGCACTGTTCGCCGTCCGCGGTCTCCACCGAGAACGCGGCGCCGCAGCCGGGGCGCGCGAGCGGCGAGGCCGCGACGGCGGTCTCCTCCAGGTCGTGCGCGTAGAGGTTGCGGCCGCGGACGACCATCATCTCCTTGAGGCGCCCGGTGACGAAGATCTGCTCGTCGAGGACGAAGCCGAGGTCGCCGGTGCGCAGGTACGGCTTCGGGTCGTCCGCGAGGCGGGCGCCGAAGGCCGTCTCGGTCGCGGCCTCGTCCTCCCAGTAGCCGGCGGCGACGGAGGCGCCGCGCACCCACAGCTCGCCGACCGTGCCGGGGGCGACGCGCTCGCCGGACTCCGGGTCGACGACGGCGAGTTCGTGGCGGTCGGCGACGAGGCCGGAGGAGACCAGGTGGTCGCCGTCCGGGAGCTCCTCGGCACGGCCCTGCTCCAGGGCGGGGCGGTCGACGCGAATGCTGTGCGTGCCGTTGCCGCGGCCGGCGCCGGCGACGAACAGGGTGGCCTCGGCGAGGCCGTAGCAGGGCAGCAGCGCGGAGCGGTCGAAGCCGCTGACGGCGAAGGCGTCGGCGAAGCGCTCCATGGTGCGGTTGCGGACCGGCTCGGCGCCGCAGAAGGCGACCCGCCAGGACGACAGGTCGAGGTTCTCCCGCTCGGCGGGGGTGCTCTTGTTGACGCAGAGGTCGAAGGCGAAGTTCGGGCCGCCGCTGACGGTCGCGCCGCGGCTGGAGATGGCCTCCAGCCAGCGCATCGGCCGGCGCATGAACTCGAGCGGCGACATCAGGACGTTGGACAGGCCGGACAGCATCGGCTGCAGGACGCCGCCGAGCAGACCCATGTCGTGGTAGAAGGGCAGCCACGAGGCGACGATGTCGCCGTCGCCGAGGCCGAAGGCGCCGGCGATCGCGGAGCCGTTGGACAGCAGGTTCCCGTGGGTCACCACGACACCGCGCGGGGTGCCGGTGGAGCCGGACGTGTACTGGAGCAGGGCGACCGAGTCGGGGGCGACGGCCGGCATGCGCCAGTCGTCGGCGCCCTCCAGCATCGCCTCCTCGGTGACGATCCACGGCAGCCGGGCCACCTCGGGCGCCTGCTGCTCGAACAGCTCACGGGTGAAGGCCTGCACGAGGCCGTCGGTGAGGACGATCTCGGCGCGGGAGCTCTGCACCACCGCGCGCAGCCGGGGCAGCGTACGGGCGACGCGCATCGGGTCCGGCGGGTAGACCGGGACCGCGACCATGCCGGCGTACAGCGTGGCCACGAAGCCCACGACGAAGTGCTCGCCCGGTGGGTAGAGCAGCATGACCCGCGCACCCGGCTTGGCCCGCTCCAGGAGCGAGACGGCTATCGCCCGCGCACGCCTGTCGATCTCGAGCATGCTGAGCTTCGTGTCGACGCCACCGGCGTCGGCGAGGAATTCGTAGCTTGCGTCGGCACCGCGCTCGGAGACGTTGCGGCGGATGACATCAACGACAGAATTGTTTGCGTACATAGACCGTTCTCACATCGGCGTGGAGTTTCGGGGCCCGGACGGGGGCGGAGTGGCTCGGAGGGCACACCGCGGGGGCGGGCCGGCGTCATGGGGGTTCGCCGGCCCGCCGGGGAATCGCGGTCAGTAGCCGGCGACCGGCCGGCGGTGGCAGATGCTGCGGATCCGCTCCTGGACGCGCGCCCGCAGCGCGGGGTCGAGGGCGTAGGTGTTGTTGGAGGTGTTCTCGAGGTCGGTCAGCACCTCGTGGACGAGCTCCGCGACCTCCGCGACGTCGGCCTCGTCGAAACCGCGGGCCGCCATGCTGTTGCTGCCGAAGCGCACGCCCGACGTGACGAACGCGGAGTGCGTGTCGCCGACGATCCGGTTCTTGTTGACGAGCACACCGCACTGCTCCAGCGCCTTCTCGGCGTTGACACCGGTGACGCCGTACGACGTGAGGACGTCGGCCACGACGATGTGGTTGTCGGTTCCGCCGGAGATCACCCGCACTCCGCGGGCGACGAGCTGCCCGGCGAGGGCGGCCGCGAGGTCGCGGACCCGGTGGATCCGGGCGGTGAACTCCGGCGTGGTCGCGGCCCCCAGGGCGTAGGCCTTGGCGGCGATGCTGTTGACCACGGGCGCGCCCTGGATCAGCGGGAAGAGCCCGGTGTTCAGGGTCTGCTGGAGCGTGCGGCCGGTGGGGAGCACCATGTCGGCCGAGTCGCCGAGCATGATCAGGCCGCCGCGCGGGCCGTAGAGCTGCTTGTGCGTGCACGTGGTCACGACATGGGCGTGGGCCAGCGGCGAGGGGTGCAGACCGGCCACCACGAGACCGGCGATGTGGGTGATGTCGGCCAGCAGGTAGGCGCCCACCTCGTCGGCGATGGCGCGGAACGCGGCCCAGTCGAGCGTACGCGGGTAGGCGGTGGTGCCCGCGATGATCAGCTTCGGGCGGTGCGCGAGCGCCTGGGCGCGGACCTCCTCGTAGTCGATGAGGCCGTCGGCCCCGAGGCCGTAGCTGTGCGCCTCGAAGATCTTGCCCGAGAGGTTGACCTTGGCACCGTGGCTGAGGTGGCCGCCGGCGTCCAGGTCGAGGCCCAGGATCGGGTCGCCCGGCTTCAGGAGCGAGTTCATCACGACCTGGTTGGCGGTGCTCGCCGAGTGCGGCTGGACGTTCGCGTAGCGGGCGCCGAAGGCCTGCTTGGCGCGCTCGACCGCGAGCTCCTCGACCTTGTCGACGTTCACGCAGCCGGCGTGGAACCTGCGGCCGGGGTAGCCCTCGGCCGTGACGTTGGCGAAGAAGCTGCCCTCGGCCAGCAGCGCCGCCGGGTTCACGGGGCTGCAGGAGGCGACCAGGGCGAGGGTCTCGCGCTGCCGGTGCAGCTCGTCGTCGAGGAGCCCGTACAGGGCCGGGTCCCCGAGCTCCATGGCGTGCAGGGCGTTCTCGTAGAAGGCCGAGAGCGGGGCGGTCGGAGGGGTGAGCGTGGGCAGTCCGACGGCTTGGGTCATGGGGCCGAATCCAAACTGTGAGGGGTGAGGGGGTTCAGAAGTTCGGCGTCGAGAGCATCGCCGCGACCTTGCGGTCGGGGTCCTCGAAGCCGCGCCGGCCGTGCATCACGCGCTTGTTGTCGATCATGACGATGTCGCCGGACTCCCACTGGAGGTCGACCCGCACCTCCTCGGTGGCATCGAGCGCGTCCCAGCGGCAGTGCTGCGGGATGGACGAGCCGTCCTCGAAGGACACGAGCGCCCCGGAGCCCAGGTAGCTGTTGCACAGCGTGGGCGCGTCCACGTAGGGGGCCTGCGGGACCGCGGAGACGGTCCACTTCCAGTTGAGGTTGCCGGCCTCGTCGAAGTCGTACTCGAAGTCGTCGAAGGTGGCGAACAGCGCCTCCAGCTCGGCGCGGTCGGCCGTGCCGAACACGCGCTCCTGGTGCTCGGGGGCGGTCGGGAACGGCAGACGCCAGGTCAGCCGCAGCTTGTCGAACAGCTCGCGGGTCTCCGGGGCGAGCCGCTTGTACGCCTCGACGCCGTCGTAGACCGTCGTCTCGCCGTCCTCGTCGGCCGGGCGCACGCAGTAGAACCACTGGAGGCCGGGGTGCAGCGGGCAGTAGCTCATCTCGGAGTGCGCCGGAATCGGGTTCCGGTGCGCGTCGACGAGGAGCACGGCGCCGTCGTCGGAGATCGTCTCCCGGTTGGGGTTCTGGTGGAAGAACAGCTTCGACGAGAACTTCTGGACCAGCGCGCGGAAATCATCGGCGGTGGCACCGAATCCACGGAACATCAGCGTGCCGTGCTGCTTGAAGAGTTCGGCGATCTCGGAGTGCGGGAGTTCGGCGAGGGGGAGATCTGCGCTTTCGATCACCAGACCGTGGTGGTCGGAAAGGGGAGAGGTTTTGAAGGGGGTTATCGCCATGAGAATTCCTACGGGAGAGAGAGGCCCTGACTTTTCATCACGACCGTGACGTTAGGCGGGCGTTCATACGGTGGGCAATATCGGGATCCTGGACTGATCCGGTCATTGCAGGGGGTGTCCAATTCCGTCCACGGGACGGAGTGCGCGGTGTCCCCGGAACAGGTGTCACGGCTTTCGGGGGCGTGTGCTCACGCCGTCCTGCCGCGAGCATGGGAGGCCGATCGGTACATGCGGTACCTCCCCGTCCCGACCAGCGGAACGGCGGCGAACGGCAGGGGAAGGGAGGCGGTGGACGATGAGCTCGTGCCCCACGCCGTACGCGGCCGGCCACCGGATCGACCGGCTCCCGGCGGTCCCCGTGCTCGGCCCGGCCGACTGCCATGTCTGGTGGGCGGATCCGGCCACGGTCACCGACGCCTGCCTGGACCTGCTCGACGAGACCGAGCAGTCCCGGCTCCCGCAGCTGCGCCGCGTCGAGGACCGGCAGCGGTTCATCGCCGGCCGGGCCCTGCTGCGCACCGCGGCCGCCGGCTACCTCGGCCTGCCACCCCAGTGGGTCGAGGTGGTCGCCCGCTGCCCCGACTGCTCCAGGAACCACGGGAAGCCCGAACTGCCGGGCACCGGGCTCCAGGTGTCGGTGTCCCACTCCGGCTCCCGGGTGGGGGTCGCCGTCACCCGCACGGGCCCCGTCGGGATCGACGTCGAGGAGATCAGCGCCTCCGTGGCCCCCGCGGAGCTGCTCCCCCACGTCCTCGGCCCCGCGGAGCCGCGTACCCCCGCCCACGCCACCATCGGCGGCTTCCACCGGATGTGGACCCGGAAGGAGGCGGTGCTCAAGGCCACGGGCCAGGGACTGCGGATACCACTGTCCGAGGTCGGGGTGTCGGCTCCAGAGGAGGACCCGAGGGTGCTGTTCCTGGGCGGTCCGGCGGCCGGGCCCGCCGAGGACTTCGTCCTGGCCGACCTGGAGGCCGGTGCGGGCTGCGCGGCCGCGGTCGCCGTGATCGGCGGCGTCCGGCCCGTCTTCACCGCCTACTCCCGGAGCCGCCCCTCGGCCGCCGGGTTCAGTTCGGGGCCGCCGCCGGCTGCGGGGCCCGGGCGCTGAGCGGCCTCATGTCCGTCCACACCTGCTCGATGTGGTCGAGGCACTCCTGCCGCTCGCCGCTGAAGCCCTCCGGCTCCCAGCCGGCCGGCAGCTCGCGGTCGGCGGGCCAGAGCGAGTACTGCAGTTCGTGATTGCGGACCACGAGCTGGGTGCCGATGCCTTCGGTCGTCATGTCTCCACCTGCTGTCGTTGTCGGGGTTCGGGGTGCGCGGACGGTGCGCGCGGGATGGTCAGGGGGTGGTCAGGGCGGCGCGGACCAGCTGCGCCTTGTTGTGCGCGCCGAGCTTGGAGCGGATGCGCTTCACGTACGTGTCGACCGTGTGCTGGCTGATGCCGATCCGCCGGGCCGCCTGGTCGTGGGTGCAGCCCTCGACGAGGTGCCCGAGCACTTCGCGCTCCCTCGGGGAGAGCGTGGCGACGCCCTGCCGGACGGGCGCCGGTCCCGGTGCCGCCACCCGCCGGATGGCGTCCACGAGCAGCAGGGGCGCGTCGTCGAACGGAAGGGTCGCGCCCGTCCGTTCCGAGCCCGTCTCCGGTCCTCGGGTGAGGAGGACCGTGCGGGCGGCGGGGACGGCCGGCGGCAGCTCGCCGAGCAGGCCCCGGTCGAGCACGAGGCAGTCGACCGACCCGGGCGCCACCGCGAACGGCGTGCTCGCGGCGAACGCGACCTGGATGTCGGCCTCCGCGTCGAGCAGATAGCGGATGCCGAGCAGGGCGAGCTGGTTCTCGACGAAGATCCCGGCACGTGTCATGTCGTCTCCCCGTCTTCGCTTGGTCCGGTCCACTCCGGCTCCACAGGACCAATCTCCGTGATCGGAGCACCCACCGGAAGGCGACTCCGGTGGCCCGTTGGGGCCCTGGACAGAAAGGGACATCGGCGCGCGGGGAGGTACGGGGGCACGGGACCGGGAGTACGGGGGCATGCCGAAGGGGCCGGCCCGTGGAGGGCCGGCCCCTGAAACGGTCACGGCGGCGTCAGCGCTGCTCGGAGATCCAGCCGTTCTGCACGGCGCGGACGCCCGCCTCGAACCGGCTGCGCGCCCCGAGCCTGGTCATCAGCTCGGAGGCCAGCCGCCGCGCGGTCCGCGGCGACACCCCGAGCCGCTTCGCGATGGTCTCGTCCGTGTGTCCCTCGGCCAGCAGGACCACGACCGTGGCCTGCTGGTCGGTGAGGCCCTGCTCGTCGGCCCTGCTCTCCTCGTTGAGCGGCCGGGCGTCGTTCCAGACGCTGTCGAACAGCGCGCACAGCGCGGTCAGCGTGCCCTGCCCGGTCAGCACGACGGCGCCCTCGGCGCTCTTGTTGCTGTTCACGGGGATGACGGCGGCCTTGCGGTCGAAGACGATCATCCGGGTCGGCAGGGTCGGCACGGTGCGCACCTGGCCGCCCAGCTTGGACAGCCAGCTCACGTACTGGAGGGTGTGCGGGCTGTTGCGGGCGCTGTTGAGGTAGACGGTCCGCAGGCGGACCCCCCGGTCGATGAGTTCCTGATTGAGCGGCTTCGCGGCCTCGATGTGCTCCGGCCGCTGGGGCCCGTCCGGGGCGAAGGTCATGACCTCCTCCCGGGTGTCCCGGCTGAGGGCGGCGAGCCCGTCGCGGATCTGGTCGATCCCGGTCAGACGCTCGCTGTGCGGCCGGGTGTCGGCCGGCCGTATCTCCTCGTACTCCGCGATCAGCTGGGCCGCGGCCGCCCGCGACTCCTCGAGGCGTTTCTGGTGCGCCGCGAGCTCGGCCTGCTGGCGCGCCATGAGCATTTGGAGGCCGACCTCGGGCGAGACGGGCCAGAGCTTGCCCTCCTCGTCGTAGGAGGGACGCAGCAGCGCCAGCTCGCTCAGGGTGTCGAGACCGTACCGGACCTGCTCGGGGGTGAGTGCGAGGCGCTCCGCCAGGTCCGCCACGCCGTCGCGCGGCCGCGCCAGGAGACCCCGGTAGACGGCCTCGGCAATGGAATCAAGACCGAGCGACTTGAGCACGGCTCATCTCTCCCCCCGGAGATCTCGCGGTTTAGAGGCTCCATCATCACATGCGTCGCGAGTTTTCTACAGAAGGCGTCCTGGACTGTACCGGCCATTGCCGGAATGGGACTTCTGTTCTTCTTCTTCCCGGTTCGTCCTTTGAGGAAAATGCCGGGTGTGTATCTCGTTCATACCGAACTCCTCAATAGGAAGGCGGAGTTGTGCATCCCTCAGAACCTCGCGGATCTCCTGCGTGACCTGGCACTTCCCGGCGACGGAGTGGAGCATGTGGTGATCCACCCGCATCCGGGCCACGGACTGACGGTGGGGGTCTATCTCCTCGCCGACCGCCTCCGGGTCGCGGAGGAGACGGCGGCGCGGCTGTGCCTGCGCGCGGTCACCGAGATCGGTCCGCTGCCGGGGTGGCGGGTCGGCCGCTCGGAGGCGCCGCTGCTCGCGCCGTACGGCTTCGACGGATTCGTGGGCTGAGCTCCCCGGACGCGGCCCACTGACCTCTTCGGTCCAGGGCCCGTTCCGTCCACCGGAAGTCCCTTCCGAACGCCTTTCGGCTTGACGAAGCTCTGTCACACCGAAAGAACAACCCCCCCACCGATTCGTAAGGGACTCACACCTTGCTGCGCTTCCGTTCCGCCCGCTGGGCCGCAGTCATCCTCACGGCTCTCGCTCTCCTGGTCCCGGCTTTCGACGGGGCCGGCGACACCGCCGACACCACCGTCACCGCCGCCGCCCTGGACGACGTGATCTGGGGCTGACACCCGCTCCGACGCCTCGGCGTCGGTCCACGGAACGGGACGCGAGGCGCCCCGGGGCGCCCCTCCCAGAACGCCGAACGGCACCGAAGACAGAGTCTTCGGTGCCGTTTCGTCGTCTGCGCGGACCCCGTGGCCGTCCTTCAGGCCGTCCGCCGCTCGTGGCTCCGCTGCTCGTGGCTCCGCCACAGGGCGAGCAGGACCGGAAAATCGTCCAGGACCTCGCCCACGAGGACCGGCTCCCGCGCCGGGTGTCCCATACCGGCCTGCTCGCACTCCACGCAGAGAGCCATCCCGAGGCTCGCGACCCACGCCCCGCACGGCACACCGCAGGAGTCGCACTCCGCACGTCGCCGGCCCGCGACCATGCCCGCCCTCCCTGGATACGCCGTCAGCTCCCAGGAATCTTCCCCGTCACGTCGAAAACGAACGGGTGTTTTACGGCCACGTCCCGGCGGCCACGTCCCGGGGCCGGGATGACGCGGGCCTGAATGGCGCAGGCCTGAATGGCGCGGGCCGGAACGCGCCATCCCGCCGCTCAGCCCGGGCGCTTCGGCAGTTGGCGGTAACCCGGGTGGACGCCCGGGGTAAGGCCCTGCTGCTCGGCGATCCGCCCGAGGAGCGCCGTCAGCCGGGCCCGGTCCTCCTCGTCGAGCGCCGCGAACAGGTCGTCCTCGTGCAGCGCGGCGACCTCGCGGACGCGTCCGAGCGCGCGGCGCCCGTCCTCGGAGAGGTGCAGCTCGTGGTGGCGGCGGTCCTCGGCGCTGCGGCGCCGCTCGACGAACCCCTTCTTCTCCAGGTTGTCGATGAGCGCGACGACCCGGCTCGGGACGACGCCGAGGTCGGTGGCGAGGGAGCGCTGACTCCGTCCCGGCTCCATGGCGATCATCCGCAGCAGGCCGACGTCCGGCGGGGCGAGGCCGAGCTCGCCGACGCGCTCGCCGAAGCGTCCCGCCGCGTGTGCCCCGAGCTGGGCGAGGAGGAACGCTCCGCCGCGCGGGGGCGGGGCGGACGCCGCTCCGGGATCTTCCACTGGTTGCCGGTCACTGCTCACGGAGTTATCGTACGCCACAAGAACGATTCTCTACTGTGAACTATTCTCCTCACAGAACGGACAGGACCCGTGTCTGCAGAGACCCGCACCCGGCCCGCGGAAGCCCCTCGGAAGGAAGCCCAGGGAGGGCCGCCGCCCGGCGTGCTCGCCGTGGTGTTCACCGGGCTGTTCCTGGCGGGGCTCGTGCTCAGCACCGTGCTCGCCGGCGGCGACCCCTTCCCCTCGCCCTTCGGCGGGACGGGCGCGACCGCCGAGATCGTGGCCTGGTTCCGGGCCCACTCCGACGCCGTCCGGATCTCCGGCGCCCTCCAGTTCGCGGCCTCGGTCCCGCTGGCCGTCTACGCCGCCACGGTCTCGGCCCGGCTGCACCGGCTCGGCGTCCGCGCCCCCGGCGCGACCATCGCCCTGGCCGGGGGCCTCCTCGCCGCCGGATTCCTGGCCTTCTGCGGCCTGGTGAGCTGGACCCTCTCCCGTACGGAGGTGCTCGAACTCCCTTCGCTCGTCCGGGCCCTCCAGTACCTGGCCTTCGCCACCGGCGGTCCGGGCCACGTCGTGACGCTGGGCCTGCTCGTCGCCGGGATCGCGGTCCCCGGGCTCCTCGCCGGACTGCTGCCCCGCGCGCTCGCCGTGACCGGTCTCGTCCTGGCGGCGGTCGCCGAACTCTCCACCCTCACCCTGCTCTTCGACGGCGCCGCCCTGCTGCTGCCGCTGGCCCGCTTCACCTGCCTGGGCTGGCTGATCGCCGCCGGCTTCCTGCTGCCCCGTCACCGCACCCGCAAGGAGCACTGACATGGCCGAGAACCTCACGCACAAGCTCGTGCGCTTCCAGCAGCCCGAGAAGACCCTGCGCTACCTGGGCGAACTGCCCGACACCCGCCTCGCCGACCTCTTCGGCCTCGACACCGAGGCGTACCGGAAGCTGCTGGAGGACCTCGACGACCAGACCCGGCACACCGCGGCCGAGCTGCTCGAGGACCCCGCCTTCGCCGAGCGGGCCGACCGGCTGCCCTTCCGGCCGGGGCAGCGGATCGTGGCCCTCGGCGAGAGCACCACCGCCGACCGGCTCTCCTGGTTCTCGATCCTGCGCCACCTGCTCCCGGAGGGCGTCGAACTCGTCGACCTCGCCGTCTCCGGTTCCACCACCACGCAGGCCCTCGCCCTCCTGCCGCAGCTCGCCTTCCTGCGCCCCGACTGGATCCTGTGCATGCTCGGCGCGAACGACGCCCAGCGCCTGGGCCGCGGCGCGGAAGCGGCCGGCACCCGGCTGGTCAGCGAGACGGAGACCGAGCGGAACCTCCTCGCCCTGCGGGACCTCTCCGGCCTCGGCCCCGACCGCTGGATCTGGCTCACCCCGAGCTCCGTGGACCAGGAACGGGCCGACGCCTACCCGCACTTCCGCCGCGCCGGGATCGGCTGGACGAGCGAGGACGTCGACGCCGTCGCCGACTTCCTCCTCGGGCGCCCCGAACTCACGGTCGACACCCGGCCGGCCACGGCGGGACTGCACCTCGACGACGGCATCCACCTCACCCTCGAAGGCCAGCGGGCCGTCACGGTCGCGCTCGTCGACTCGCTCGCGCAGGAGGCGTCATGAAGCTGATGCTCTTCGGCGTCACCGGCGGTACGGGCGCACAGCTCCTGGCCCAGGCCCTCGGCGCCGGCCACCAGGTGACCGCCGTCGCCCGCGACCCCGCCCGCGTCCCGGTCACGGACCCGGACGCGCCGCTGACCGTCCTGCCCGGCGACGCCCTCGCCCCCGAGACCTGGCGGCAGGCGGTCGCCGGCCACGACGCCGTCCTCTCCTGTCTCGGCAGCACCGACCGCAAGCACCCCACGACCGTCTACTCGCAGGGCACGCGGAACATCGTCGAGGCCATGCGCGCCTCCGGCGTCGGCCGGCTGCTCTGTCTCTCCTCCGCGGGCCTGGAGATCACCCCGGAGGTGCCGCTGCCGCAGCGCCTCGTCACCCGGTACGTGATCCAGCGGCTCTACCGGCACGGTTACGCCGACATGGCCCGGATGGAGAGCCTCGTACGCTCACCCGTCGCGGACGGCACCGCGTGGACGGTCGTCCGGCCCCCGATGCTGACCGACGGCCCGCTGACCGGCACCTACCGGACCGCCGAGAACGCCCACCTGGAGCGGCCGAAGTCCCTCTCGCGCGCCGATCTCGCGCACTACCTGCTCACCCACGTCGACGACCGCCGCGCCCACCGGGCCGTCGTGGAGGTCGCGTACTGAAGGCACCGCCCCGGGAACCCGCGCACTCATATGTGCAACCCCTCGCACGCCCGTGCGTCCGGTGGGGAAGAATGGTGCGGTGACCTCTCCCCGTTCCCCGCGCCCTTCCGCCCCGGTGGCCCGGCTGATCGCCACCGACCTCGACGGCACCCTGCTGCGCGACGACAAGTCCGTGTCCCCGCGCACGGTCGCCGCCCTCGCGGCGGCCGAGCAGGCCGGGATCGAGGTCTTCTTCGTCACCGGCCGCCCGGCCCGCTGGATGGACGTGGTCAGCGACCACGTCCACGGGCACGGGCTGGCGATCTGCGCCAACGGCGCCGCCGTCGTCGACCTCCACGCGGGAGGCACCTTCCTGGAGGTCCGCCCCCTGCAGCGACCGGTCGCGCTCGACGTCGTCCGCGCCCTGCGCGCCGCCGCACCGGGGACCTCCTTCGCCGTGGAGCTCACCACCGGCATCCACTACGAGCCGCTGTACCCGCCCTTCTTCCTCGACCCCGGCGCCACCGTCGCCACCGCCGAGAAGCTCCTCTTCGAGGAGACCCCGGGCTCGGCGGCCCCGGTGCTGAAGCTGCTCGCGCAGCACCCCGAGCTCGACCCCGACGTGTTCCTCGCGCTCGCTCGGGAGGCCGCGGGCGACCTGGCCGCGTTCACCCGCTCCAGCCCGACCGCCCTCATCGAGATCAGCGCGCTCGGCGTCTCCAAGGCCTCCACCCTGGCCCTGTGCTGCGCCGAGCGCGGCATCGCGGCCGAGGAGGTCGCCGCCTTCGGCGACATGCCGAACGACATCGAGATGCTGAGCTGGGCCGGCCGCTCGTACGCGATGGGCAACGCCCACGCGGACGTCGTCGCCGCCGCCTCGGGCCGCACGGTGAGCAACAACGAGGACGGCGTGGCCGTCGTCATCGAACAGCTCGTCGCCGAGGCACTGGCCGCGGCGGAGACCCGGGGCTGACGGTCGGAGCGGCGGCCTTCCGGGCCTGAGCTCCCGGTCGGAGCCGCGCCTCCCGAAGCACGGCGGCCCCGGGACCGCCCCTCAGAGCGGTGCCTCCCAGACCACCGTCGTACCACCGCCGTCCTCGCCCAGGCCCGGATCGCACCAGCTCGCGCCGCCCAGCGACTCGGCCCGGCGGGCCAGGTTGCGCAGGCCGCTGCGCCGCCCGCCCTCCGGGATGCCGATGCCGTCGTCGGCGACCGAGAGGCGCACCCCGGCGGAGCCGTCGGGCAGGGTGACCCCGGCGTCGACGACCACCTCGATGCGGCTCGCGTCCGCGTGCCGGAACGCGTTGGAGAGCGCCTCGCGCAGGGCGGCGATGAGGTTCTTCCCGGTGAGCTCGCCGACCGTCGAGTCGATCGCGCCGAGGAAGCGGTGCGCGGGCTTGAAGCCGAGCGGCACGGCCGCCATGTTGATCTCCCGCAGGACGCGGGTGCGCAGCCCCGACGGGGCCTCGGCGGGTCCCTGCTGGAGCGCGAAGATCGCCGTACGGATCTCCTGGATGGTCACGTCCAGCTCGTCCACGGCCTTGCCGACGCCCTCGCGCACGGCGGGAACGATCGACTTCCGCTGCGCGCTCTCCAGCATCATGCCGGTGGCGAAGAGCCGCTGGATGACCAGGTCGTGCAGGTCGCGGGCGATCCGGTCGCGGTCCTCGAAGACGGCGAGGCGCTCCCGGTCGCGCTGGGCGTCGGCCATCATCAGGGCGAGGGCGGCCTGCGAGGCGAACTGGGTGGCGAGCGTCCGCTCCATCTCCGTGAACTGCCGGGCGCCGCGCGCCCGTGGCGTGGCGAGCGCGCCGAGGACCCGCCCGCCGGACTGCAGCGGCAGGATCATGCTCGGTCCGTACGAGGCCGTCAGCCGGCTCAGCATGCGCGGGTCCGTCGAGGCGTCGGCCACGAAGACGGCCTCGCCGTCCAGGAGTTCCTTCACGACGGCGCTCCCGGGCGGGATCACCATGCCCAGCGACTTGACGGGCCGGGGCGAGGAGACGGCGACGATCTCCAGGCCGCCCTCCTCGGCGGGCAGCAGCACGATCCCCGCGTCGGCGTCCGCGAGCCGGCGGGCCTGCTCGGCGACGACCGTGAGCGCGTCGTCCGCGTCCCCGCCGGAGAGCAGCGCGGTGGTGACGGCGACCGAGCCGTCGATCCACCGTTCGCGCTGCCGGGCCGCCTCGTACAGGCGGGCGTTGCCGATCGCGATGCCGGCCTCGGTGGCGAGGACCCGGACCATGTGCACGTCGTAGTCGTTGAACTCGCCGCCGTCGTGCTTCTCCGCGAGATAGAGGTTGCCGAAGATCTCGCCCTGGACCCGGATGGGGACGCCGAGGAAGCTCCGCATCGGCGGGTGTCCCGGCGGGAAGCCCGCCGAGCGGTGATCGGTGGACAGGTCGGCGAGGCGGATGGTCTGCGGGTCGCGGATCAGCGCGCCGAGGAGTCCCGCGTGGCCGTCGGGGCGGTGGCCGATGCGCCGGGCCACGTCCTCGTCGACGCCGAAGGTGACGAAGTCGGACAGCCCCTCGCCCTCGTCGTCGACGACGCCGATCGCCGCGTACCGGGCGTCGGCGAGCTCGGCGGCGGTCTCGCAGATCCGGTCGAGCGTGGAGTGGAGTTCGAGCCCGGTGCCGACGGAGCGCATGGCCTCCAGGAGTTGCGGCACGCGGGCGGTGAGCTCCGTGGACAGCCCCTGGAGGCTGCGGGTGGCCTGGGTGGCGGCTTCCAGGGGGTCCGATGCGTCGGACGCGGCGGCGGTCATGGACTTGAGCCTAGTAAGTCCTATTTGGCGAGAAAAGTCGGCTGGTCCGCGCCCATCAGAAGCGCATCCGTCCGCCCCTCCTGCTCCAGCATCCGCCGCAGCGGGCCGTCCACCGCGGCGAGCTCGGCGTACGGGCCGCGCTGCACGCTCCGGCCCCCGTCGAGGACCACCACCTCGTCGACGGCGTCGAGTCCGTGCAGCCGGTGGGTGATGAGGACGGTCGTACGGCCCTCGGTGGCCCGGAGCAGATCGTCGGTGAGCGCGTCGGCGGTGGCCAGGTCCAGGTGCTCGGCGGGTTCGTCGAGGACGAGGACCGGGAAGTCGGCGAGGAGGGCCCGGGCGAGCGCGAGCCGCTGCCGCTGACCTCCGGAGAGCCGGGAGCCGTGCTCGCCGACGAGCGTGTCGAGTCCGGCGGGCAGGCCGTCGACCCAGTCGATCAGCCGGGCCCGGCGCAGCGCCTCGCGCAGCTCCTCGTCGTCCGCGCCGACCTTGGCGAGGCGCAGGTTCTCGCGGACGGAGCTGTCGAAGAGGTGGGCGTCCTGGGCGCAGAGCCCGACGAGCCGCCGGACGGCGTCGCCGTCGAGCTCCCGAGCAGGGACACCGCCGAGCCGATACGTGCCGTGCTCCACGTCCAGGAACCGCAGCAGCACCTGGGCGAGCGTGGTCTTGCCGGATCCCGAGGCGCCGACGACGGCGACCCGGCGCCCGGCCTCCAGGGTGAGCCCGAACCCGTCGAGCGCGAGCCGCTCCTGCCCGGCGTACCGGGCCGAGAGCCCGGACAGCTCCAGCGGGAACGGGCTCGCCGGGGGAGCGGCGGGCGTCCGCGGCTCCTGTACGGGGACGGGGGCGTCGAGCACCTCGAAGACCCGCTCGGCACTGCGCTTGACCCGCTGCCGGTACTGGACGGCGAGCGGCAGTCCGGTGACGGCCTCGAAGGCGGCGAGCGGCGTCAGGACGATCACGGCGAGGGCCACGCCGTCGAGCCGCCCGTCCCGTACGGCCTGGACACCGACGAGCGCGGCGGCCGCGACCGTCAGGCCGCAGACGAGGGCCGAGAGCCCGGCGCCGAGCGCGGTGGCGGCGGCCTGCCGGGAGGCGATGGAGGTGAGGGCGCGGTCGGCGTCCCGGGCCCGCTCGATCCGGCCCCGGAGCGCACCGGAGACGGTCAGTTCGGCGCAGCCGCGCAGCAGATCGGCCACGGCGGTCGCGAGGGTGCCGCGGGCGGGGGCGAGCCGCCGCTCGGCCCGGCGGGCGAGGGCCCCGCCGGCGGCCGGCACGGCGACGCCGGCGACCAGCAGGCCGACGGCGAGGACGGCCCCGGCCTCGGGCAGCATCCAGGCGGTGAACCCGACGGAACCGACCCCCACGAGGAGTGCGGCGCCCACCGGGAGCAGCCAGCGCAGCCAGTAGTCCTGGAGCGCGTCGACGTCCTGCACGAGCCGCGCGAGGAGGTCACCGCGCCGGGTGCGGCCAAGGCCTGCCGGGGCGATCCGCTCAAGCCGCCGGTAGACGGAGACCCGCAGGTCGGCGAGCATCCGCAGGACGGCATCGTGCGAGACGAGCCGCTCGGCGTACCGGAAGACGGCCCGCCCGATGCCGAAGGCACGCGTGGCGGTGACGGCCACCATCAGGTAGAGCACGGGCGGCTGCTCGGAAGCCCGGGAGATGAGCCATCCGGACACCGCCATGAGCCCCACGGCCGACCCGAGCGCCAGACTCCCGAGCGACAAGGCCAGCGCGATCCGCCCCTTGAGCTCCCGAGCCTGGGCACGCACACGCGCCAGGGCCGCCGTACGACGTGGGGGCGTCGGCTCCGCACCGGTGGTGGGCATGCGTTCCGCCGCGGGTGGGCACGACTCCCCGACGGACCCGTCGCTCACCGCCGCACCCGCACCCCCGGGACCCGCACCGACCCCGGCCCAGGACCCGGCAACCGTCACCACCCGGTCCGCGACCGCGAGCAGCGCCGGCCGGTGCACGACCAGCAACACGGTCCGCCCCGCCGCGAGGCGACGCACCGCCTCCACGACCCCCGCCTCGGTGACACCGTCCAACGCCGCCGTCGGCTCGTCGAGCAGCAACAACGGCCGATCCGCCAGGAACGCCCGCGCCAGCGCAAGCCGCTGCCGCTGCCCCGCCGAAAGCCCCGCACCGTCCTCGCCGAGGACCGTGTCGATCCCCCGCGGCAGCCCCGCGACGAACCCGTCCGCCCCCGCGTCCCGCAGGGCCTCCCGTACCGCCGAGTCAGACGCGTCCGGCCGGGCGAGCCGTACGTTCTCGGCGACCGTCCCCGCGAAGAAGTACGGCCGCTGCGGCACCCAGGCGATCCGGGACCGCCACTCCTCCAGGTCAAGCGCCCCGAGGTCGACGCCCCCGACCCGTACCGAACCGCCCTCCTCCGGCACCGCGAACCCGAGCACGACATCGAGGAGCGTCGACTTCCCGGCCCCGCTCGGCCCGACCAGGGCCACCGTCTCGCCCGGCTCGACCGTCAGCGTCGCCGCGTCGAGCGAGGGCTCGGCGCGCCCCGCGTGCCGCACCGTCACCCGGTCCAGCTCGAGCCGTACGGAAGCGGGGACCGCCCCCGTACCGGCGTCCCGCACCGGTGCTTCCAGGACCTCGAAGATCTCCTCCGCCGCCGCGAGCCCCTCCGCCGCCGCGTGGTACTGAGCCCCCACCTGCCGCAGCGGAAGGTACGCCTCGGGCGCCAGGACCAGGATGACGAGTCCGGTGTACAGATCGAGCTCACCGTGGACGAGCCGCATGCCGATGGTCACGGCGACGAGCGCGACCGAGAGGGTCGAGAGCAGCTCCAGGGCGAAGGAGGAGATGAAGGCGATCCGCAGCGTCCGCATCGTCGCGGCGCGATACTCCGAGGTGATCGCCCGGATCGACTCGGCCTGGGCCTTCGCCCGGCCGAAGATCTTGAGGGTGGGAAGGCCGGCCACCACGTCCAGGAAGTGCCCGGAGAGCCGCGAGAGCAGCTTCCACTGACGGTCCATCCGGGCCTGGGTGTACCAGCCGATGAGGATCATGAAGACCGGGATGAGCGGCAGCGTGATCACGATGATCGCCGCCGAGACCCAGTCCTCGGTGACGATCCGGGCGAGCACCGCCACCGGCACGACCACCGCGAGACCCAACTGCGGCAGATAGCGGGCGAAGTAGTCGTCGAGGGCGTCCACGCCCCGGGTGGCGAGGGCGATCAGCGAACCGGCCTTCTGGCCGCTCAGCCACCCCGGTCCGAGCGCGGCCGCGCGGCCGAGGAGCCGGCCGCGCAGCTCGGACTTGACCGCCGCGCTCGCCCGGTGGGCGGCGAGCTCGGTCAGCCAGGAGACCAGCCCCCGCGCCACCGCCACTCCGGCGAGCAGCAGCAGCGCGGTGGTCAGATCGGAAACCGACTGGGCCTTCTGGAAGGCCCCCACCACGATCTCGGCGATGAGCATCGCCTGGGCGATGACCAGCGCCGCTCCGACGAGGCCGAGCACGACCACCGCGACGAGGAAGAGACGGGTGGCCCTGGCGTACCGGAGCAGGCGCGGGTCGATCGGTTTCACGTGAAACATGCCCCTCTGGTGAGCGGTGAGCGTCGGCCCTAGTGGGCGTCGGCGATGTGCTGCGTACCGATGCGCTTGCGGAACACCCAGTAGGTCCAGCTCTGGTAGAGCAGCACCAGCGGGGTCGCGATCGCCGCGCACCAGGTCATGATCTTGAGCGTGTACGGGCTCGACGACGCGTTCGTCACGGTGAGGCTCCACTCGGGGTTGAGCGAAGACGGCATGACGTCCGGGAAGAGCGCCAGGAAGAGCATCGCCACGGCGGCGGCGATCGTCACTCCCGAGAGCGCGAACGACCAGCCCTCACGCCCGGCCCTGATGGCGGCGATCGCGCCGACCAGCGCCACCACGGCGACCAGCATCGCCGCGAGGCTCCAGCCGTCCCCTGTGTGGACCTGGGTCCAGATCAGGAAGCCCAGCGCGACCACCGCCGTGACCAGGCCCAGCTTGAACGCGAGCGCCCGCGCCCGCGTCCGGATGTCCCCGACCGTCTTGAGCGAGGCGAACACCGCGCCGTGGAAGGTGAAGAGGGTGAGCGTGACCAGGCCGCCGAGGAGCGCGTACGGGTTGAGCAGGTCCCAGAAGTTGCCGACGTACTCCATGTCGCCGTCGATCTTCACGCCCCGGACGATGTTGCCGAAGGCCACGCCCCAGAGGAACGCGGGGATCAGCGAGGTCCAGAAGATCGCCTGCTCCCAGTTGCGCTGCCAGTTCTCCTCGGGCCGCTTGACCCGGTACTCGAAGGCGACGCCCCGGACGATCAGGCAGACCAGGATGATCAGCAGCGGCAGGTAGAAGCCGGAGAACAGCGTCGCGTACCACTCGGGGAACGCGGCGAAGGTCGCGCCGCCGGCGGTGAGCAGCCACACCTCGTTGCCGTCCCAGACGGGTCCGATGGTGTTGATGAGGACCCGCTTCTCGGCCCGGCCACGGGCGAGCAGCTTGGTCAGGATGCCGACCCCGAAGTCGAATCCTTCGAGGAAGAAGTAGCCGGTCCAGAGGACGGCGATGATGACGAACCAGACGTCGTGGAGTTCCATGCCTCGATCTCCTGAGCCTCAGTACGAGAAGGCCATGGGCCGGTCGGGGTCACGGGAGTCCCCGCCGATCTTGGTGGGCGGGTTGAGGTCGTCCTCGGTGAGCTCCGGCGGGCCCGCCTTGACGTACTTGACGAGGAGCTTGACCTCGATGACGGCGAGGATCGCGTAGAGCGCGGTGAAGACGATCATCGAGGTGAGGACCTCGCCCTGGGAGGTTCCGGGGGAGACCGCGTCACGGGTGCGCAGCACGCCGTAGACGACCCAGGGCTGACGGCCCATCTCGGTGAAGATCCAGCCCCAGGAGTTGGCGATCAGCGGGAACGCCATCGTCCAGAGGGCGATGATCCAGTACCACTTGCCCAGGCGGGGGTTGAGCGCCTTCCGCCTGAACAGGACCAGATTCGGCACCTCGTCCTCACCGGTCCGCATCCCCGGCGCCAGCATGAACTTCTTCCGGGTCAGCCAGAGACCGACCACGCCGACGGCCAGCGAGGCCATGCCGAAGCCGATCATCCAGCGGAAGCCCCAGTAGGCGACGGGGATGTTGGGCCGGTAGTCGCCGGGCCCGAACTTCTCCTGCTCGGCCTTGTTCACGTCGTTGATGCCCGGGACGTACGAGCTGAAGTCGTCGTTCGCGAGGAAGGACAGCAGGCCCGGGATCTCTATGGCGACCGTGTTGTGGCCCTTCTCGACGTCGCCGTAGGCGAAGACCGAGAAGGGTGCGGGCGCCTGGCCGTCCCAGAGCGCCTCGGCGGCGGCCATCTTCATCGGCTGCTGCTTGAACATGACCTTGCCGAGCAGGTCGCCGCTGATGGCGGTGCCGAGGCCGGCGATGACCAGGGTGATCAGGCCGAGCCGCAGCGAGGTCCGCATGATCGGGATGTGCTTCTTGCGGGCCAGGTGGAACGCGGAGATGCCCACCATGAACGCGCCGCCGACCAGGAACGCCGCCGTGATCGTGTGGAAGAACTGGGTGAGCGCGGTGTTCTGGGTGAGCACCTGCCAGAAGTCGGTGAGCTCCGCCCGGCCGCGCTCCTTGTTGATGCGGTAGCCCACGGGGTGCTGCATCCAGGAGTTGGCCGCCAGGATGAAGTACGCGGAGAGGATGGTGCCGATCGACACCATCCAGATGCAGGCGAGGTGGATCTTCTTCGGCAGCTTGTCCCAGCCGAAGATCCACAGACCGATGAAGGTCGACTCGAAGAAGAAGGCGATGAGCGCCTCGAAGGCGAGCGGGGCACCGAAGATGTCGCCGACGAACCGGGAGTAGTCGGACCAGTTCATGCCGAACTGGAACTCCTGGACGATCCCGGTGACCACGCCCATGGCGATGTTGATCAGGAAGAGCTTGCCCCAGAACTTCGTCGCCCTGAGGTACTTCTCCTTCTCCGTCCGTACCCAGGCGGTCTGGAGCCCGGCCGTGAGCGCGGCGAGGGAGATCGTCAGCGGGACGAAGAGGAAGTGGTAGACGGTGGTGATGCCGAACTGCCAGCGCGCCAGAGTCTCTGGCGCCAGAGCTAGGTCCACGTCGTTTCTCCTTACATCGCCGTCAGCGCCGTGGTCGCATCGGCAGTTTGCCCTGTTCGTACCGTCCATTACGGGACGAACAAGGACACGCTTGTGAACGCGTTCACATTCACAAGCAATTATGGCTCATACGAAATCCGTACCTTCAGCTGGGGTCCCCCTACCGAAGGTCACCTCTTCCCAGGACCTTCAACATATTGTTGAATCCGGGGCATGACCCTTCGGATACGCATCATCTGGCCGGCCGGACACACCACGGCCACCCTTGAGGAGACCCCCACGAGCAAGGCGCTCGCGGGAGCCCTCCCGATCTCCTCCACCGCCCGCACCTGGGGCGAGGAGGTCTACTTCGACACGCCGGTCGCCGCCTCGGTCGAGGACGGCGCACGCCAGGTCGTCGAGCCCGGCACCGTGGCCTTCTGGACGGAGGGCGACGCCCTCGCCCTCCCCTACGGCCCCACCCCGATCTCGCGGGGCGACGAATGCCGGCTCGCGAGCCCCTGCAACCTGCTCGGCGCGCTCGACGGCGATCCGCGGATCCTGGCCACCGTCAGGGACGGCGACCCGATCCGCGTGGAACTGCTCCAGGGCCGACCAGCCCTGGAGGATCAGCCCTGACCGGTCAGCCCTGACCGGTCAGCCCTTGAGGAAACCCTCCGCCGCCTTCAGGAACAGGTCGTTGGCCTCGCACTCACCGATCGTGACGCGCACGCCCTCGCCCGCGAACGGCCGCACCATCACGCCGTGCCGCTCGCACTCCGCCGCGAAGTCCATGGTCCGCTCGCCGAGCCGCAGCCAGACGAAGTTCGCCTGGGTGTCCGGCACGGTCCAGCCCTGGGCCACGAGCCCCGCATGGACCCGCTCGCGCTCCGCCACCAGCGAGCCGACACGCCCGAGCAGCTCGTCCTCGGCGCGCAGCGAGGCCACCGCCGCGTCCTGCGCCAGCTGGCTCACACCGAACGGCACCGCCGTCTTGCGCAGCGCCGCCGCCACCGGCTCGTGGGCGACCGCGAAGCCGACCCGCAGCCCCGCCAGGCCGTACGCCTTGGAGAAGGTGCGCAGCACGGCGACGTTGGGCCGGTCGCGGTAGAGCTCGATGCCGTCCGGGATCTCGCGGTCGCGGACGAACTCCTTGTACGCCTCGTCGAGCACGACCAGGACGTCGGAGGGCACCCGGTCCAGGAACCGCTCCAGCTCCGCGCGGCGCACCGCGGTGCCCGTGGGGTTGTTGGGATTGCAGACGAAGATCAGCCGGGTCCGGTCGGTGATCGCCTCGGCCATCGCGTCGAGGTCGTGCACCTCGCCCTCGGTCAGCGGCACCTGCACGGAGGTGGCCCCGCTGATCTGCGTGATGATCGGGTACGCCTCGAAGGAGCGCCAGGCGTAGATCACCTCGTCGCCCGGGCCCGAGGTGGCCTGGAGCAGCGACTGCGCGACGCCGACCGAGCCGGTGCCGGTGGCGATGTGCGAGACGGGCACGCCGAAGCGGTTGGCCAGCTCCTCCGTCAGGCCGGTGCAGGCCATGTCGGGGTAGCGGTTGAAGTTCGCGGCGGCGGCCAGCGTGGTCTCCATGACCCCCGGCAGCGGCGGGTAGGGGTTCTCGTTGGAGGACAGCTTGAAGGCCACGGGACCGCCCGCGGCGGCCGGCTTGCCCGGCTTGTAGGTGGGGACGCCGTCCAGCTCGGCGCGCAGCCTGGGGCTGCCGGTGCTCTTCCCGCTGGTCTCGCTCACAGTGTGGCCTCCTCGACCGTCCGTACCGCCAATACTCCTCACCTTAAGAGGATTCGCGCCCGCTGCGAATGGGCTGTGGACAACAGGAGGGACACGCTGTGGATACGGCCCCGCTCGCGGCCGGCTCGTGGGGGAGCGCGCGGCCGGGTGGCGTGCGCCGGTGGCGGGCGCCGTGGCGCGCATCCCCCGTAGAGGTGAGTTGAGACCTCTTCGAGACCTCGCCCCCTCGCCAGGCCTACGCCGTTCGATAGCCATGGATCACACGTTAATTCCCCTAACTGCCTTTGATTTCATGCTTCTTGAGCCTTTTCGATCATGCAGAAACGTGCCTGTCAACGCCCGCATATGCGGCCGTCCCGACAGCCCCTCATCGCCCTACTATCGGCTCGCCATGACAGCAGCAGGGAAGCACCAGGTGAGCCGGGCACAGACCCGGGGAAGCCGGCAGGGCCGGGCAGGCATCCGGGACGTGGCCGCCGCCGCCGGGGTCTCCATCACGACTGTCTCCGACGCGCTCAACGGCAAGGGCCGACTCCCGGACGCCACCCGCCGCCACGTCCGCGAGGTCGCCGACAGGCTGGGCTACCGCCCATCCGCGGCGGCCCGCACGCTCCGTACCGGCAAGTCGGGACTCATCGGCCTGACCGTGACCACGTACGGGGATGAACCTTTCACCTTCACCGAATTCGCGTACTTCGCGGAGATGGCCAGAGCAGCCACATCGGCGGCACTCGCCCGGGGCTACGCCCTGGTCATCCTCCCCGCCACCTCCCGCCATGACGTCTGGTCGAACGTCGCCCTCGACGGCACCGTCGTCATCGACCCCTCCGACCACGACCCGGTCGTCACCGAACTGGTCCGCCAGGGCCTGCCCGTCGTCTCCGACGGACGCCCCGCCGGCACCCTTCCGGTCACCGCCTGGGTCGACAACGACCACGAAGCCGCCGTCCTCGACCTGCTCGACCACCTCGCCGACGCCGGCGCCCGCCGGATCGGCCTCCTCACCGGAACCACCACCGACACGTACACCCGTCTGTCCACCACCGCGTACCTCAACTGGTGCGAACGGGTGGGCCAGGACCCCGTCTACGAGGCCTACCCGGCGCACGACCCGTGCGCGGGCGCCGTCGCGGCCGACCGGCTGCTCGCCCGCCCGGACCGGCCCGACGCCGTGTACGGCCTCTTCGACCCCAACGGAACCGACCTCCTCGCGGCCGCCCGCCGCTACGGACTGCGCGTCCCGGACGACCTGCTGCTGGTCTGCTGCAGCGAGTCGACTGTCTACGCCACCACCGAACCGCCCATCACGACCCTCTCGCTCAAACCGCGCCGGATCGGCACGGCCGTCGTCCAGCTCCTCATCGACGCCATCGAGGGGATCGACGCCGACGGACCGGTCGAGCAGGTGATACCGACCGAACTGATCGTCCGCACGTCCTCGCAGCGGCGTTCGCCCCGCACCACGGTCAGCCCGCCGCGCTCACCCGCCAAGGACTGACCCGCCGCCGTCCGACCCGCCGTCCCCGCCCCTGCCCGTGGGCAGGGGCGGCGAAACCGGTCACCGCACCTGCCTCGACCCTGGACTGGACCTTCTCAATTCGGGCGAAACAACCGGTGAACCCGGAGTGGACCCGGATTCACCACCCCTGGTGCGTCACACGGAAGGGCCCTCATTCCTATGATGGGCGGACGACACCGCGGACCACTCCGACCAGGCCGGTCCGCGATGTGCAGGGCATCGCGACGGTGGTGGAGGGGTCGATGACTCAGGGGGCCGGACAGGAGCCCGTGGTGCGCACGGCGACATTGCGCGACTTCCGGGTACCTCCGTACGCGCGCGTACCCGTACAGGGCCACGCCGCCGAACCGCCGGCCCCGGAGAACCCGCCGGTACCGCCGAGGGCGGAGTACGCCCCCACCGAACACGTGTCGCCCACGGAGCTCGTGTCCCCCGCCGAACACCCGGTCCTCGCCACGCCCCTGGCACGTGCCGAGCACCCGGCCCCCGTCTCACATCCGGCATCCGCCGAGCACCTCCCCCCGGTCGCACCCTCGCCGGTCGAGGCCGTCCGCGTGCCGGTCCCACCGACCGAGACCCAGCCGGCCCACGCCCCGTCGGCCGAGGCCGCCCCGCGCGAGGCCCTCGCGGCCGAGGCCTTCCCGGCAACGCCCCTCGCCGCACCGCAGGCCCCCGCCCCCATGCCCGCCGACCCGACGATCCTCCTCGGTCAGCGTCTCGCCCCGGCCTACACCACCGCCACCACCGGGGGGTCATCGATCGTCTCCGTCGCCACCGGGCACCCCGGCAACGCCTTCCCCGAGGGTGAGCCGCCCGAGGGTTACACGCCGACCGAGCGCGACCTCCCGGTCATCAAGCGCGGCGACACCGTCCAGGTCCCCGTCACCCCCGAGCCGGCCCCCGCCCCTGAGCCCGCGAACGGCGACGGACCCGGCCCGCTGTACGTCGTCGGCGACGTCCACGGCTACCTCGACGAGCTCCTCGCCGCCCTCCGCGCCCAGGGCCTCATCGACGAGAACGGCGGCTGGGCCGCGGGCAACGCCCGGCTCTGGTTCCTCGGCGACTTCACCGACCGCGGCCCCGACGGCATCGGCGTCATCGACCTCGTCATGCGCCTCTCCGCCGAGGCCGCCGCCGCGGGCGGCTACTGCAAGGCCCTCATGGGCAACCACGAGCTGCTGCTGATCGGCGCCAAGCGCTTCGGCGACACCCCCGTCAACTCCGGCGCGGGCACCGCCACCTTCCAGGCCGCCTGGCTGCTCAACGGCGGCCAGAAGCACGACATGGACCGGCTCCAGGACGTCCACCTCCAGTGGATGTCCCGGCTCGACGCCGTCGTGAGCGAGGACGACCACCTCCTCCTGCACTCGGACACCACCGCGTACCTCGAGTACGGCCAGACGATCGCGGACGTCAACGACACGGTCCACGAGATCCTCAACCGGAACGACGCCGACGAGGTCTGGGACCTCTTCCGGAAGTTCACCAAGCGCTTCGCGTTCCGCGACGACGGCGGCCCGCAGGCCGTCCAGGAGCTGCTCTCCACGTACGGCGGCAGCCGGATCGTGCACGGCCACAGCCCCATCCCGTACCTCCTCGGCCAGGTCGGCACGGAGGACGGCGAGGACGGCGCGGGCCCGGTCGTGGACGGACCGCACGTGTACGCGGACGGGCTCGCGATCGCCATGGACGGCGGAGTGACCATGGCCGGAAAGCTACTGGTCGTCCAACTCCCCCTGAACGGCTGACGCATAACCCTGCGCATCCGGGGAAGTCGATTTCCGGAAACACCCTGTCAGGCCGTGGCGTCACCGCAATACCATCGGGTCATCCGTAGCAGGCTCTCCTCCGTTTCCGCCCGGCCGAGCGTTTCCGACGGCTGATCCTGGCGGCCCACGGAGCATCGGGGGATGCACATGAACGTGGCTCCGCACCTGCTGACCGAGGACCGCGCCGAGTACGAGCGGCTCCTCGACGACGCACTGAGCACCGCCCACGCACGTCCGGAACTCGCCGGAGTCGGAACGAGGCTGACGGTCACTCAGCTGCGTTCCATGACGATGAACGCGACAGCGCTCGTCACCACCGCCGCGGCGAGCGAGTACGACCACTTCGTGAAGGTCCGCGAGCAGAACCGGGCCGCCCTCGGGGCCCGGCCACCCCGAGCGGAACCCGGCGCGGGCGCCGGTGTCGTCGCCATCGTCAACGTGATGGTGCCCGTCCTCGCGGGCACGGCCGCCGCGATATTCCTGCTGGTCGGAGGCGTTCTGCACGCCCTCGCGCCGAGCGTGGTGTTCGGCGGGACCCTGCTGACGGCAGGCCTCGTCTTCGCCGCCCTGGCCGCGGCCGGCCTGCTGTCCGCGGGCGTCGGCCTCCTCGTGACCGCCCTGCGCAACGCACCCGCCGAGGCCCCGCCCCTCGACGACGAACTCACCCGCGCCCGCGAGGCCTGGCGCCACGCCCTCCTGGAGCGCGGCATCGTCCCCTTCCTCCGCGACGCCCTCGCCGCCGCGGCACCCCCGGACGCGCTCGACTAGCGCCGTACGTTCCGGGGGACACCGCGAGGTCGGAGGATCAGTCCGCCAGCGGCAGGTAGAGCCGGTTGCCCTGCGCGGCGAACTCGGCCGACTTGGCCAGCATCCCCGCCCGGGCCTCTTCCTCGCTGGTCTGCGGGTCGTCGCCGCCGAACTGCTCGGTGATGCTCCGGCTGATCTTCATCGAGCAGAACTTCGGACCGCACATCGAGCAGAAGTGCGCGGTCTTCGCGGGCTCCGCCGGCAGCGTCTCGTCGTGGAACTCACGGGCCGTGACCGGGTCCATGGCCAGGTTGAACTGGTCCTCCCAGCGGAACTCGAACCGCGCGTCCGAGAGCGCGTCGTCCCACTCCTGCGCGCCCGGGTGCCCCTTGGCGAGGTCCGCCGCGTGCGCCGCGATCTTGTACGTGATGACGCCCGTCTTCACGTCGTCCTTGTTCGGCAGGCCCAGGTGCTCCTTGGGCGTCACGTAGCAGAGCATCGCCGTGCCCCACCAGGCGATCATCGCCGCGCCGATGCCCGAGGTGATGTGGTCGTACGCGGGCGCGACGTCCGTGGTCAGCGGGCCGAGCGTGTAGAACGGCGCCTCCTCGCAGATCTCCTGCTGGAGGTCGATGTTCTCCTTGATCTTGTGCATCGGGACGTGTCCCGGGCCCTCGATCATCGTCTGCACGTCGTGCCGCTTGGCGATCGTGTTCAGCTCGCCGAGCGTGCGCAGCTCCGCGAACTGCGCCTCGTCGTTGGCGTCCGCGATCGAGCCGGGACGCAGACCGTCGCCGAGCGAGTACGTGACGTCGTACGCCGCGAGGATCTCGCAGAGCTCCTCGAAGTTCGTGTAGAGGAAGTTCTCCTGGTGGTGGGCGAGACACCAGGCGGCCATGATCGAGCCGCCGCGCGAGACGATGCCGGTCTTGCGGCGCGCGGTGAGCGGCACGTACGGCAGGAGCACGCCGGCGTGCACGGTCATGTAGTCGACGCCCTGCTCGGCCTGCTCGATGACCGTGTCCTTGTAGATCTCCCAGGTCAGCTCCTCGGCCTTGCCGTCGACCTTCTCCAGGGCCTGGTAGAGCGGCACGGTGCCGATCGGCACGGGGGAGTTGCGCAGCACCCACTCGCGGGTGGTGTGGATGTTGCGGCCGGTGGACAGGTCCATGACCGTGTCGGCGCCCCACTTGGTCGCCCAGGTCATCTTCTCCACCTCCTCCTCGATGGAGGAGGTCACGGCGGAGTTGCCGATGTTGGCGTTGACCTTCACCAGGAACCGCTTGCCGATGATCATCGGCTCGATCTCCGGGTGGTTCACGTTCGCCGGCAGCACGGCGCGGCCCGCGGCGATCTCCTCCCGCACGACCTCGGGGGAGACGTTCTCGCGGATCGCGACGTACTCCATCTCCGGGGTGATCTCGCCCCGGCGGGCGTACGCGAGCTGGGTCACGGCCTGGCCGGGGCGGCCGCGGCGCGGCAGCCGGGGACGGCCGGGGAAGACGGCGTCGAGGTTCTTCAGCCCACCGCCGCGCGGCGAGGTGTGCTTGATGCCGTCGTCCTCGGGGCGGACCGGGCGGCCCGCGTACTCCTCGGTGTCGCCGCGCGCGATGATCCAGTTCTCGCGCAGCGGCGGAAGGCCCCGCCGGACATCGGTGTCGATGGCGGGGTCGGTGTACGGGCCGGACGTGTCGTACAGCGTCACGTCCTTGCCGTTGGTGAGGTGCACCTGGCGGACGGGCACCCGGAGGTCGGGGCGAGAGCCCTGGACGTACCCCTTGTGCCAGCCCGGCGTGCGCTCGCCCTGGCCGTCGTTCTGGTCGGAGGCAGGCGTGCGTGCATCCTGAATGGTCATGAGACCGAATCTCCCTACGCCGGCATTACCCGGTAACAGGTTCGGCGGTCGGCGCAGCCTCCTCCCGTACGTGCGTACGGTGATCAGCGCCCTCTCAGCCCGGTGCTCCGAGCTCCCGCGTGTGCAAAGGTGCCACCACGCTAGCGTCATCCCGGCCATGCTGAACAGTGGGCCCCCGCCGTTCTTGCGATGATCGGCCGGTGACTTCCCCCCAGCAGACCCCCGAGCCACACCTTCACCCCCACGGTCCCGGACACGGGCACGGAGGCGGAGGTGTGGACACCCATGGCGGCGGAGGCGGGCACGGCCACAGCCACAGCCACGGACCCGCCGCACCCGTCTCGCGGCACCTGCGCAAGGTCATCGCCGCGATCCTGATCCCCTTCGCCACCGCGGTCGTCATCGGGCTCGCGGTGCTGTGGCCGGGCGGCACCCCGGCGCACGAGCGCACCGGCGTCGGCTTCGACCGGCAGACGCAGCAGGGCAGGGTCGTCTCCGTCGAGCACGTCGACTGCAAGTCGGTGAACGCCGCCCAGGTCCCGCCGACCGGCGACACCTCCACCCCGGAGGGGCGCGAGGCGGCCGACGGCCGGCAGGGGCAGTGCGAGAAGGCGACGGTCGAGGTCACCACCGGCCCGGACCAGGGGCGCAGGTTCGTCGAGATCGTGCAGCCGGACGCACCGCGTCAACTGGACGAGGGACAGGGCGTGGTGGTGGCGTACGCCCCCGACGCCCCGCACGACCTGCAGTACTCGGTGACCGACGTGAACCGCAAGCTGCCGCTGGCGCTGCTCGCCGGGATCTTCGCCGTCGCGGTCGTGGTCGTCGGCCGGATGCGGGGCGTCATGGCGCTCGTCGCGCTCGCCGTGAGCTTCCTCGTGCTGACGTACTTCATCCTGCCGGCGATCCTGGAGGGGTCGAACCCGCTGGTCGTGGCGGTGGTCGGGTCGAGCGCCATCATGCTGATCGCGCTCTACATGTGCCACGGACTCTCGGCCCGCACCTCGGTCGCCGTGCTCGGCACGCTGATCTCACTGCTGCTGATCGGTCTGCTGGGCTCGCTGTTCGTCGGCTGGACCTCGCTCAGCGGCAACACCGACGACTACACCGGTCTGATCCACGGCCTGTACCCGGAGATCGACATGTCCGGTCTGCTGCTCGCCGGGATCATCATCGGTTCGCTCGGCGTGCTCGACGACGTGACGGTCACCCAGACCTCGGCCGTCTGGGAGCTGCACCAGGCCGATCCGGGCATGGGGCCGCGCGGCCTGTACCGGGCCGGGATCCGGATCGGCCGCGACCACATCGCCTCGGTCGTCAACACACTGGTGCTCGCCTACGCGGGTGCCGCCCTGCCGCTGCTGCTGCTCTTCTCCATCGCCCAGAGCAGCATGGGGACGGTGGCCAACAGCGAGCTGGTCGCCGAGGAGATCGTCCGGACCCTGGTCGGGTCGATCGGTCTGGTGGCGTCCGTTCCGGTCACCACGGCGCTCGCGGCCCTGGTCGTCTCCGCCGACCGGTCGGCGTCCGGGGGCGGGAAGCCGACGGCGGTACGGGGAGGGCGCCGCCGTCGCGCCAAGTAGGACGTGGATACGGAGGGTTCGGGGCCGGCCCGGCTCGGGGGAGGGTCCGGCTCGGATACTTCGTACGACTCGTGCGGGTTCTGCTCGGCGGTTTCCGTTCAGGCGGTTCGGCCCAGGCGCGCTCTGTTCAGGCCGGGCCGGCTCAGGCGGGGCCGGCGTTCTCCTCGGCCAGAATCCGGCCGAGGGCGGCCTCCAGGTGGTCCTCGAAGTCACCGAGCGTCCGCTCCTGGCCGAGCGGAACCAGCTTGTCCGTGCGGTCGAGGAAGGCCACCAGCGGCGGCGCGCTGGCCCGGAACAGCGCGCGGTCACCGCCCACCTGGAGTCTGATGGAGACGTCCGAGAGCCTCTCGGGCTCCGTCGGGGCGATGTGCACGTCGCCGTCCCCGCTCGGCCGGTTGATCCCGTCGAGCAGCAGCTCCCTTCCGAACGCCCAGGTCACAGGCGCGTCCCCGGGAAGGTGGAAGGTCATCCGCACCGCGTAGGGATCCCGGGTCTCATATCGGAGTTCGACCGGGATCCTGAAGGAGAGCTCCTCGGAGACGAGGAAGCTCATCAGGACCTCGGCCTGAACCGACTCTCGCATCATGTACCCCGCAGTAGATGAAGCAGTTGTGTAAACACAGCTGCTGAAAGCTGTGACCGAAACGGCCAGGAATGATCCCCCGTGGCCCTCTTGACGCAATCGTGCTGTACGCGTTAGCAGATCACAAGGAGTGATTTTTCAGATACTGATAGAGAACGCGAGGGAACCGAAGAGCCTTCCGATCTCCGTACGTAGCCGCTCGACCGCTGGGAGCAACCGTTCTTCCTGGTGGAGGGGGAGGGAAATGGCCATTGCGCCCGCCGCGGAGCCCGCGGTGATGGGGATGGCGGCACAGACCGTGCCGAGCGCATATTCCTGACGCTCCACCAGGGGCTCCATTCGCCCCAAACCGCCCAAACGCTCCAAAAGGACGCGGCGATTACGCACCGTGTACGGAGTGATGGCTTCCACCGGGTGGCGGTCGAGGTGGTCTTGACGAGATGCCGGATCGAGTTGACTCAGCAGGCACTGCCCGATCGCATGGGCGTGCGCGGTCTCACGGAAATCGGCCCATTCCTCCACCGCGGGATTGGAAGGGGTGTCGGAGACGGCGACGAGCTCGATCTCCCCCTCGCGGTAGAGGGCGAAGTAGATGGGTACGCCGATCTCGTCCCGCCAGCGGGCCAGGGAGTCTTCGATCTTGATGCGACGATTCTGCACAGCTCCGCCGCCGGCCAGTCGGACGGCGGCGTCGCCCAGGACGAACACACCCTTGTCGCGGACCAGATAGCCCTCGTGCGTCAGGGTGCGGAGCAGGTGGTACGTGGTGGGCAGCGGAAGACCCGTCTCACGGGCGAGCTGCTTGGCCGGGGCGCCCTCCGCATGGGAGGCCACCGCCTCCAGGAGTCTCAGCGCCCGCTGCACCGAGCCGATCAGGGTAGGCGCAGCCGTCTGCGTAGCCGTGGCCAAAGGTCACCCCCAGGCGTGACGACGGATGCACTGCACCCGCCCGCGGGGGCCGCCCCCGCGCGCCCGCCGGGCCTGGGAAACCGCTGGTCAGTACCGAGGTCTACACCTGTAGTCCCCCACGCGGCGGAGAGATTCCACTCTAGTGGCAGCCCTGGGACCGATACCCGGATTAGACCGGCGCGTTCCCTCGCCCGGGCTAATGCCCTCCGTCGCGTTCATACCGATGAGTAGCTTGTGTTACCAGTCCTGACGCGAACGGGCGGAGGAGCTGAACTTCCTCACGACGTAGATCAGTCCGGCGACGAGGGCCACGAAGAGCAGCGCCTTGAAGAGCAGACTGACCACGAAGGTCAGGACGCTGGTGATCAGCCCGCCGAAGACGAGCAGCGCGAGAAGGGGTATGGCGACCCACTTCACCCACCAGGGCATCCCCGCGAGAATCTCCCGTACGGCCATCGTCCCTACCTCGCTTCGCTCTCGAAGATCCGCTCGGCGCGCTCTGCGCCGAACACCCTCAAGGCTAGGGGCGGGACGAAGCCCGTGGGGGCCCCGCGGCCCCCGCTCTCCCCTGACCCGCCCCCTAGGGGGTCGGCCCGCGCAACCCTCGGTTCCGCTCGGCCGGCCGGCGGTCCTCAGCTCTCCGGCGGGGAGAAGACCACCATGACCCGCAGGTCCTCGCTGATGTGGTGGAACCGGTGCTCCACCCCGGCCGGCACATAGACCACGCTGCCCCGCGCCACCTGGGTCGTCTCCGTCCCGACCGTGATCGCCGCCCGGCCGCTGACCACGAAGTACACCTCGTCCTGGCCGTGCGGCTGCTGCGGGTCGAGCTCCCCCGCGTCGAGCGCGTACAGGCCCACCGACATGTTCCGCTCGCGCAGGAACTGGAGGTACGCCCCCTTGTTGGCGGCGCGCTCCGCCTCCAGTTCGTCCAGCCGGAATGCCTTCATCGCCTGCTCGCCCCTGCCGTAGGCCCGATCATGTCTGCCACGATCAGACACATGAAGAATTTCGTAGTCAAGACGCTCGCGAACGCGGGCGCTCTGGGAGTCGCCATCTGGCTGCTCCAGGACATCACCCTGACCGGTGAGAGCACCGGCAAGAAGGCCTGGACCCTCATCCTCGTGGCCCTCGTCTTCGGCCTGGTGAACTTCCTGGTCAAGCCGATCGTCAAGCTGCTGACACTTCCCCTCTTCATCCTGACGCTCGGCCTGATCACCCTGGTGGTCAACGCCCTGATGCTGCTCCTCACGTCCTGGCTGGCCGAGCAGTTCGACCTCAGCTTCCACGTGGAGGGCTTCTGGACCGCCGTCCTCGGCGGTCTGATCATCTCCGTCGTCTCGTGGGCGCTGAACGTCGTGCTCCCCGACGGCGACTGAGTGGGGACCATGGCCTACCGCGTCTGCTTCGTCTGCACGGGCAACATCTGCCGCTCGCCGATGGCCGAGCACGTCTTCCGCCGCCGGGTGGAGGAGGCCGGCCTCGGCGAGCTGGTGGAGATCGACAGCGCGGGCACCGGAGGCTGGCACGAGGGCGACACGGCCGACCCGCGCACGGTCGCCGTGCTCGACGAGAACGGATACACCTCCGCGCACACCGCCCGGCAGTTCCGCTCCTCGTGGTTCCCCGCCCTCGACCTGGTGATCGCCCTGGACGAAGGGCATCTCCGGGAGCTCCGGGAGCTCGCCCGCAACCCCGACGAGGCGTCGAGGATACGGCTCCTGCGCTCCTACGACCCGGCCGCCGGCGCCGGACTCGACGTCCCCGACCCCTATTACGGGGGCCACGAGGAGTTCGAGGAGTGCCTGGAGATGGTGGAGGCCGCGAGCGAGGGACTGCTCGCGGCCGTACGCGCGGAACTGGAGGAACGGACACCGTGAAGGACGACGAACTCGGCGACGGCACACGGGCGGTACGGGCCGGACTGCCCGAACCCGTGAAGTACGAGCCGACCCTGCCGGGGCCGGTCTTCGCGGCCCACTTCCACCTGCCGGGCGAGCCGACCGGCCCGTACACCTACGGCCGCGACGAGAACCCGACCTGGACCCATCTGGAGCGGGCGATCGGCGAACTGGAGGCACCGGGGGAGGAGGGCGTCGAGACGCTGGTCTTCGCGTCCGGCATGGCCGCGATCTCGGCCGTCCTGTTCTCCCAGCTGAAGGCCGGCGACACGGTCGTGATGCCGACCGACGGCTACCAGGCCCTGCCCCTCGTGCACGAGCAGCTGCGGGCGTACGGCGTCGAGGTCCGCACCGCGCCGACCGGCGGCGACGCCCAGCTGTCCGTACTGGACGGGGCGAAGCTGCTGTGGATCGAGACCCCGTCCAACCCCGGGCTCGACGTGTGCGACATCCGCCGTCTGGTGCGGGAGGCGCATGCGGCCGGGGCGCTCGTCGCCGTCGACAACACCCTCGCCACCCCCCTCGGCCAGCGCCCGCTCGCCCTGGGCGCGGACTTCTCCGTCGCCAGCGACACCAAGGGCATGAGCGGGCACGGCGACATCCTGCTCGGCCATGTGTCCTGCCGGGATCCCCTGCGGGCGGCGGAGGTACGGCGCTGGCGCAAGATCGTCGGCGCCATCCCCGGCCCCATGGAGGCCTGGCTCGCCCACCGCTCGCTCGCCACGCTCCAGCTGCGGATCGACCGGCAGTCCTCCACCGCCCTCGCCCTCGCGCGGACGCTCGCCGAGCGCGCGGACGTCACCGGGCTGCGCTACCCCGGACTGCCCGACGACCCCTCTCACGAGGTGGCCGCCCGGCAGATGCGGCGCTTCGGCCCGGTGGTCTCCTTCGAACTGGCGGACCGGAAGCGGGCCGAGCGGTTCCTGGAGGAGCTGCGGCTCGTCGACGACGCCACCAGTTTCGGCGGCGTGCGCTCCACGGCGGAGCGGCGCGGGCGCTGGGGCGGGGACGCGGTCGCGGAGGGCTTCATCCGCTTCTCGGTCGGAGCCGAGGACCCGGAGGACCTGATCGCCGATGTGCTGCGCGCCCTCGACGAGGCCGGGAGCGCGGGCTGATCACACGGACGAGGGCGCTCCGAACCTCCCCCCTCGTGGCTCGGAACGCCCTCGGTTGCACGCGCGGAGACCGCCTGAACAAGGCTAGTTGACTGTGCGTCAGTGTCCAATCACGGTAGCGACAGCGGCCTATCGACTTATTTATAGTTGGACGGTCCTGAGGCGCAGTCAGCCGACCGCCTGAGTCGAACGGCCGCACGGCCGGGAGGGGGCGGACATGGATCTGGCCCTGCTGCGCACGTTCGTCACGGTGCACCGGGCCGGCTCCTTCACCCGCGCCGCCGCGCTCCTCGGCCTCTCCCAGCCCGCCGTCACCAGCCAGATCCGGACGCTGGAACGACAGCTGGGGCGGCCGCTGTTCCTCAGACAGGCGCGCGGAGTCACCCCGACCACCATCGGCGACGAACTCGCCCACCGCGCGGCGCCCCATCTGGACGCCCTCGTGGAGATCGCCGAGACCGGCCTCGACGAGCGGAGCGGGGTCCGCACCCTCCATCTCGCCGGTCCCCCGGAGTTCACCGCGCTCCGCGCGCTGCCCGCCCTCACTCCTCTGGTCGGCCAGGGGCTCGCCGTCCGGGCCTCCTTCCTCGGCAACACGGAGGAGGTCCTCGACGGGCTCGCCGCCGGCCACCACGATCTGGCCATCGCGACCGCCCGTCCGCGCGGCGGCCTGCTCGTCTCCACTCCGCTCTGCGACGAGGAGCACGTCCTGGTCGCGGCGCCGCGCTGGGCCGCCCGGCTCTCCCCCGACGTGCTCCTGAGCAAGGGCGCGGTGGTCCTGGAGCAGCTGCCGATGGTCGAGGTCCACGAGTCGCTGCCCTTCGTCTCCCGCTACTGGGCGAGTGTCTTCGAGACCAAACCGGCGGCGGCCGCCACCGTCATCGCCCCCGACCTGCGGGCCGTGCGGGACTCCGCCGCCGCCGGCGCCGGGCTCGCCGTCCTGCCGCGCTATCTGTGCGAGGACGCCCTGCGGCAGGGCCGCCTCGTGACGCTGCTCGACCCCCTGGTCCCCCCGCTCCGGACCTACTTCCTGGTCGCCCGTACGGGGACGCTCGGCCTGTCGCCTCTCGCCCGGGCCCATGAGGAGCTGCTGCGCGCGGCCGGGGACTGGTGAGTTTCAGGACACCTCGGACGGGCCATTTTCTTCCCATGACCGAACGGCCCGTGATCAAGCGCACCGCACGCGCCATCCTGCTCGACGGGGACGACCTGATCCTCATCAAGCGGACCAAGCCCGGGATGGATCCCTACTGGCTCACGCCCGGCGGCGGCGTGGAGCCCACCGACGCCACCGTCGTCGAGGCCTTGCACCGCGAGGTGCTCGAAGAGCTCGGCGCCAAGATCACCGATGTGGTGCCCTGCTTCGTCGACACCGTCGAGCACATCGTCGACGGCGGGGTCTCCGGGGTGAAGGTCCAGCACTTCTTCGTGTGCCGGCTCGGCTCCATGGACCCCTCCTTGCGGCACGGCCCGGAGATCGAGGAACCGGTCGGCGAGTACGAGATCGTCCGGGTGCCCTTCAGCCGGGTCGGCATCGCCGCCGTGCACCTCGTCCCGCTGTCCCTGCGCCACTACCTCGACGGCAACATCGAGGGCGTCCGCGCGATGCACGCCCCCGACCTGGGTTAGGGTCTGTCTTTCGGATCAGGCCTGATCCGAAAGACAGGCCCTAACCAGCCGCGGGGGTGAGCTCCGCGAGGAAGTCGTGGCGGATGCGGTCCGAGGGCACCCCCGCTCCGCGCAGGGCGTCGACCCCCTGGCGGACCATGTCGAGCGGGCCCGAGAGATAGGCGTCCCGCTCGTTCCACGGGCCGTAGCGGCAGACGGCGTCCGGGAGCCTCCCCTGTTCCTCGGTGACGGGGTGGACGGAGAGCCACGGGAAGGTCTTCTGCAGCCGCAGCATCGTGTCGATGTCGTAGAGGTCGTGACCGCTGCGCGCCCCGTAGAAGACGTCGACCGGGCGCCGGTCCCCGTGCTCGGCGACGTCCTCGACCAGCGCCTTGATCGGCGCTATCCCGGTGCCTCCGCCCATGCAGAGCAGGCCGGTGTCCGTGGAGTGGTCGACCGTCATGGAGCCGGCCGGCGGGCCGAGCCGCAGCACGTCCCCGGGGCGGGCCCGGTGGACCAGCGCGTTGGACACCCAGCCGGCCGGGACCGCCTTGACGTGCAGCGAGAGCAGTCCGTCCGGCCGGGGTGCCGAGGCGAAGGAGTAGTGGCGCCAGATCCGGGGCCACCACGGGGTCTCAAGGGTCGTGTACTGCCCGGCGAGGAACGGGTAGGGCTGGTCGGGCCGGAGCGTGACGACGGCGATGTTCGGGGTGCGCAGATCGTGCGAGACCACCTCGGCCTGCCACCAGGCGGGCTCCGACCGCTCGTTCTCCGCGGCCGCGTCGATCATGGTCTGGGAGATCGTCGTGTACGTGCGGACCCAGGCCGCCTCGGTCTCCTCGTCCCAGCTCTTCTCCGCGTACCGCACGAGAGCGCCGATGAGGGCCTCGCCGACGGCCGGATAGTGGGCCGCCTGGGTCCCGTACTTCCGGTGCCCCCTGCCGAGGTTCTCCAGATACGCGGTGAGGACCGGGGTGTCGTCCAGGTGCTCGGCCGCCGTGAGGAGGGCCTTCAGGAGCCGGTCCCGCTGGGTGTCCATGGCCGCGGGGAACATCTCGCGCAGCCCGGGGTGCCGGGTGAAGAGCAGCGCGTAGAAGTACGAGGTCACTCGGTCGGCGACCGGTGCGATCTCCACCAGGGTGCGTCGGACGAGCACAGCGTCGGCGGAAGGTCCCTGGGATATGGGGGGTTCCTTCCCGCCCGCCGCCGGGGAGTCCAGCTCGTCCGTCGTGGTGGTCGGAGCATCCATCATGTGCCTCGCCTCGTGCTGGCCGGCTTCCGTGACCGCAGCATGACGCTTCCGACCGACGCTTCGGACCGAAAGTGGCGTTCTCGGGCCATAGGCCCGGGTTTCTGGCTAGGCTGCGCTGTTTCGGACCAGCGCGTAGGCCTCGCGCAGGTCCCCTCCGGAGTAGCTGTGGCGGGAGAGCCCGGCGAGATGGTGGTCGGCGTTCACGGCCACGGTCTCCGGCACGATCGCGAAGAGCTCCGCATCGGACATCGAGTCCCCGTACGCGACGCAGTCGGCCGGGTCCACCCCGTACCCCGCGCAGAGCTCCCTCGCGATCCGCACCTTCGCGTGCGCGTCGAGGATGCCCGGTCGGTGGATCGGCCCGGTGAAGGGGACCGCCGGCCAGAGCGAGCCGTGCGTGGAGTCGACGCCCCAGTCGAGAAGCCGCTCGACGAAGAAGTCGGGCGAGAGGGAGATGACCGCGCAGCGGTCTCCCCGGGCCCGGATGTCCGCCCAGACCTCACGGATGCCTGCCAGCCAGGGCGCCCCTTCGAAGGCCGCCGCGACCTGCTCCGGGGTGAGCGCGGACCACAGCGCACGGGCCTGGACGGCGAACTCGTCGGGCGTGAGTCCCCGCAGGAACCCCTCCTCCAGGGCGGCGATCTCGTCCACCAGGTCCAGCTGCCGGGAGATCTCCACCGCGGCGGCCGACCCCCTGATGAGGGTGCCGTCGAGGTCGAAGAGGTGCAGACGTCGTGTTCGGGGGCTTCGGGGTTTCACGTGAAACACCGTAAAGCGGTGGACGGAAGATCACCGGGTCGTTCAGCCTGAAAGGCATGCCGACTTCCCCCTCCCCCCTCGCACAGCTCCCGATCCGACGCCTCACCTCGGAAGACCTCCTCGCCTGCGCTGACCTCTCCGAGAACCGGGGATGGCTCCGCGAGGAGCACAAGTGGGGCCTGCTGCTCACCGCCGGTACCGGCTACGGCATCGACGACCCCGACGGCCCCGGCCTCGCCGCCTGCTCCGTGGTCACCTCGTACGGCCCGGGACTCGCCGCGATCGGGATGGTGCTCGTCGCCGAGCGGTACGCACGCCAGGGTGTGGGACGCCGACTCATGCAGCACGTCCTGGCGGAGGCCGGGGACACCCCGCTCACCCTGTACGCCACGGCGAACGGGCAGCCCCTCTACGAGCAGCTCGGCTTCACCGAGACGAGCCGTGCCGAGATGGTGCGCGGACGCTTCACCTTCACCGCGCCCGCCCCGGACGTTCCGGTCCGTCCGGCGACGGCCGAAGACCTCCCGGCGGTCCTGCGCCTGGACCACGAGGTCTTCGGCCTCGACCGCACGCACATGATCGTCAGGCTCCCCGCGTTCGCGGACCACCTCCGGGTCGCGGAAGAGGACGGCGAGATCACCGGCTTCGCAGCCGCCTGGCCCAACATGGACACCCATGTCATCGGCCCCCTGATCGCCCGGGACCCCGGCACGGCGAAGGCCCTGATCGCCTCCCTGGCCGCCGCCACCGACCGACCGCTGCGCACGGACATCGATGTGCGGCACACCTCCCTGCTGAGCTGGGCGAAGGAGAACGGCATCGACACGATCGCCACCACGTCGGTGATGATCCGCTCCCTGTCCGACCTCCCCGGAGACTGGCGCCGCCGCTTCGCTCCCCTGACGGTCGCCGCCGGATAATTTTACTTGCAGACGCGCATTATTGCGTCGCTTCGTCTACCCTGGTCGAGAGCCGCATCGGCGCCGAGGAGACACCGAGGAGAGAACATGACCGCGACGGACCCCGCACTCACCGCGCTCGCCCAGCGCTGGTGCGCCCTCTCCCTGCTGCACGGCAGGATCGAGTCCCACATCGAGCGCGCCCTGGAGTCCGGTCACGGTCTGAGCGTCCGTGAGTACTCGCTGCTCGACGTTCTCAGCCGCCAGCACAGCGGCCCCGGCGGCCACCTCCAGATGAAGCAGGTCGCCGACGCCGTCGTGCTCAGCCAGAGCGCCACCACCCGGCTCGTCACCCGGCTCGAGGACCGCGGTCTCCTCACCCGGTACCTCTGCGCCACCGACCGGCGCGGCATCTACACCGACGTCACCGAGGCCGGCCAGAAGCTCCTCGAAGAGGCCCGACCCACCAACGACAGCGCGCTGCGCGAGGCCCTCGACGAAGCCGCGAAGAACCCGGAGCTGGCCCCCCTGGTCCAGGTCGTGGAGGGCGTGGGCGCGCCCGTGTGAGCCATGACGCCGGGGCGGGGGACCGTCCCGGCGTTACGCTGCGGAACATGAACGATCTTGAGATACGGCCCGCCACCGCGGAGGACCTCCCGGCCATCGTCGCGATGCTCGCCGACGACCCCCTGGGCGCACAGCGCGAGTCCCCCGACGACCTCGCTCCCTACCTGATCGCCTTCGAGCGCCTCGCGAACGACCCGCACCAGCACGTCGTCGTGGCCGTCCGCGAGGACAAGGTCGTCGGCACCCTCCAGCTGACGGTCATCCCGGGACTCTCCCGCCGGGGCACCACCCGCTCGATCATCGAGGGCGTCCGCGTCCACGCCGACGAGCGCGGCAGCGGCCTCGGGACGCAGCTCATCGAATGGGCCGTCGCCGAGTCCGGACGCCAGGGCTGCCGACTCGTCCAGCTGACCTCCGACGTCACCCGCACCGATGCCCACCGCTTCTACGAGCGCCTGGGCTTCGAGGCCTCCCACGTGGGCTTCAAGAAGACCCTCTGAGGCCGCGTTTCACGTGAAACCGCAGGTTGCGCGGTTTCACGTGAAACAGCACCGCACAGCTCAGAGACCGCGCCAGCCGGCCTCGTCCACACCACCCGGAACCGCGTCCCCCGGTGCGTACGGCTCCCGCGTGAAGACGAACGAGCCGAGGTCGAGATGGCTCACGCTGCCGTCGGCGCGCTTCACCGCCCTGAGCGGCTCCCCCGCGTAATAGCCGTTCAGCCCGACCCAGCCGCCCTCGGGCAGCGCCCGGAAGCGGGCCCGTCGGCCGGCACCCCGCAGCGGTTCCAGCACCACGCTCCGCTCGGGACCGAGCCGGAGCCCGTAGGCGTACGTCCCCCAGTACCAGGGCCCCGTGAGGGACAGCAGCTCCTCGTCTACCTCGGCCTCGGGAAGGGGCCGCCACGGCTCCGGGAGCCTCGGCTCCGCCTCCGCCACGATCCGTACGAGATCGGCGGCCACGAGCGACGTCAGCGGGCCCGAGGTGGCGTTGGAGAGGGCGATCCCCGCGAGGCCGTCCTCCACGCTCACCCATACGCAGGCGACGAAGCCCGGAAGGGAGCCGGTGTGGCCGATCAGGGTGCGGCCGTCCTTGCGCAGCAGCTGGAGACCGAGCCCGTAGCTCCCCTCCCAGTCGCCTTCTCCGGCAGGAGAGGCCGGGGCACGCATCTCCTCCACGGACGCCGTGGCCAGCACCCGCTCGTCCCCCGCCGCGAGGAAGGCGGCGAACCGGGCGAGGTCGGCGGCCGTCGACCAGAGCTGCCCGGCCGGTGCCATCAGACCCAGGTCCTCGGACGGCTCGGGCATCATGACGTCGGCCCAGGGATGCACCGCCCAGCCACCCGCGTGCGGGGCGACGGGATCGAGCGTCGTCCGGCTCATCCCCAGCGGCTCCAGGATCTCGCGCCGCAGCGCCTCCTCCCACGACACCCCCCGGACCGCCTCGACCAGTGAACCGAGCAGCGTGTAGCCGGGGTTGGAGTAGTGGTGCCGACGCCCCGGCGACTGGAGGAAGGGCTGCTCCCCCAGAACGTCCGAGAGCTCCGGCCGCAGCTCGGCGGAGGACCGCTCCCACCACGCGCCGGGCGTCTCGGCCGCGAGACCTCCGGTGTGGCCCAGGAGTTGAGCGATCGTCACCTCACCGGCGCCCGTTCCCTTCAGGTGCCGCTCCAGCGGGTCGTCGAGCCCGAGCAGGCCCTCGTCCCGGAGCCGCATCACCAGGACGGCGGTGAACACCTTGGTGATGGAGCCGATCCTGAACTGGGTGTCTGCGTCCGGCGCGTGGCCGTCCACACAGCTGCGCGAGCCGCTCCAGACCAACGCGCCGTCACGGACCACCGCACCGACGAAGGACGGCGTCCGCCCTTCGGTCTGGGCGACCGCGACGCGGTGCAGCAGAGCCCGCTCGGTACCGGGCAGCAAGGCTTCGGAAGATGTCGTCATGGAACCCATCCAACGCCATGCCGGCCGCGGAACTTCCCCGCTGCGGGGCACCCGGGGCTTCAGACGCGGAGGGCCTTCCGCAGGTGTTCCCCGAACTCGACCGGGTGCGTGGTCAGTCCGGTGTGCCCACCGGGGAAGTGCCGGAGTTCCATGCCGAGGCGCTCGGCCAGGAAAGCGGCCGGACGGTAGGGCAGCTCGCCGCGCGAGTCCTCGCCGCAGGCGAGCACGAGCCGGTCCGACAGCGCCTCGAGCCGCTGGAGGTCCGGCGCGTAGGACATGAAGCCGGGCACGACCCGTCCGACGAAGTACGGCAGGTTCGCCATCGTCTGCTCGGCCCGTGCCGCCGCCTGGGGCGGAAGCTTGATCTCGGCCTTGGGTTCCGGGGCATCGCCGTCCTTCTTCAGTCCCTCGGCGAACACGGCCATCGCCGGCATGAGCCCCTGCGTGCGGAAGGTCTCCTTCACCCGCGCGATGAGCGCGCGATGCTCGGCAGCGTCCGGGAGGACCTCCACCAGCGGCGGCTCGTGCGCCACGACCCGGGCGACCCGTTCGGGACGGGCGGTGAGCAGGTGCACCGCGACGATCGCGCCCGAGCTGGCGCCGAACACCTGGGCGGGCTCACCCGGCGACAGCAGTTCCAGCATCCGGAACGCGTCGTCGGCGTGCTCGGCCACTCGCTGCTCGGCCTCGGGGTCGTCCAGCGCGCTCCGGGACATGCCGCGCGGGTCGTAGGTCGCGACGGTGTATTCGGCGGCCAGGTCGTCGGCGATGTCGTCGAAGGAGGCCGCGCCGCCCGTCCCGCCGGGGATCAGCAGCAGGAGCGGGCCCTGGCCGCGCACTTCGTAGTGCAGGGTCGCACCGTTCACGCGCAGGCTGCCGGTGGTCCGGGCGGTCATGAGGAAGCTCCTTCTCGTGACGGGGGCCAGTGCTCCAGGAGGGCGTGCAGGGCGTCGAGAGCGCGGGTCCAGGACTCTTGCGGAGAGCGCTCGTGCCCGAATCCGCCTGCCGCCTCCAGGGCGACGAACCCGTGGAAGGTGCTGCGCAACAGCCGGACGGCGTCGGTCAGGTCCGGCTCGGCCAGTCCGTAGCCGCGCAGCATCCCGTAGGTCAGCTCGACCGCGCGCCGTGGTCCGGGCGCCTTCGCGGCGAGTTCGGGATCGATCTGGATCGGGGTCTGCGTCGCCATGTAGCGGCCCGGATGCCGGTGGGCGTACTCCCGCCAGGCGTCGGCGAAGGCGACCAACGCGTCCTTGCCCGCTCGCCCGGCGGTCGCCTCCGCGATGAGGACGGTCTTCTCGTCCGCCGCGAGCAGCGCGATCCGACCGCGCAGATCCTCCAGGTTGCGGACGTGCGAGTAGAGGCTCGCGTCCTTCACGCCCAGCCGGCGCGCCACCTGCGACATGGTCACCCGGTCGAGCCCGACCTCGTCCGCCAGCTCGGCGCCCGCGATCGTCACCCGCTCCGCCGTCAGCCCGGCCCGCGCCATGCACCCTCCCCAGATCCTAGGACTCCTAGTTTTAGCCTAGGGGCCCTAGGGAGGCAAGGGGGATCAGGTCTGCGCCATGTCCACGAAGCGTGAGTAGTGACCCTGGAAGGCCACGGTGATCGTGGCCGTCGGACCGTTACGGTGCTTGCCCACGATGATGTCCGCCTCGCCCGCGCGCGGGGACTCCTTCTCGTAGGCGTCCTCGCGGTGCAGCAGGATGACCATGTCGGCGTCCTGCTCGATCGAGCCGGACTCACGGAGGTCGGAGACCATCGGCTTCTTGTCGGTGCGCTGCTCGGGACCACGGTTCAGCTGGGACAGCGCGATCACCGGCAGTTCCAGCTCCTTGGCGAGGAGCTTCAGGTTTCGCGACATGTCGGAGACCTCTTGCTGACGGCTCTCCTGCCGCTTGGAACCACCCGACTGCATGAGCTGCAGGTAGTCGATGATGACGAGCTTGAGGCCGTTGCGCTGCTTGAGCCGGCGGCACTTCGCGCGGATCTCCATCATCGACAGGTTCGGGGAGTCGTCGATGTACAGCGGGGCCTGCGAGACGTCCGGCATCCGGCGGGCGAGACGCGTCCAGTCCTCGTCGGTCATCGTGCCGGAGCGCATGTGGTGCAGCGCCACCCGGGCCTCGGCCGAGAGGAGACGCATCGCGATCTCGTTGCGGCCCATTTCGAGGGAGAAGATGACGCTGGGCAGGTTGTGCTTGATGGAGGCCGCCCGGGCGAAGTCCAGGGCGAGCGTCGACTTACCCATGGCGGGACGGGCCGCGATGATGATCATCTGGCCGGGGTGCAGGCCGTTGGTGAGCGAGTCGAGGTCGGTGAAGCCGGTGGGCACACCGGTCATCTCGCCGCTGCGGGAGCCGATCGCCTCGATCTCGTCGAGCGCCCCCTCCATGATGTCGCCGAGCGGCAGGTAGTCCTCGGTGGTGCGCTGCTCGGTGACCGCGTAGATCTCGGCCTGGGCCGAGTTCACGATCTCGTCGACGTCCCCGTCGGCCGCGTAGCCCATCTGCGTGATCTTGGTGCCCGCCTCCACGAGCCGACGCAGGACCGCGCGCTCGTGGACGATCTCCGCGTAGTACGAGGCGTTGGCCGCGGTCGGGACCGACTGGACCAGGGTGTGGAGGTAGGAGGCGCCGCCGACGCGGGTGATCTCGCCGCGCTTGGTGAGCTCGGCGCCGACGGTGATCGGGTCGGCCGGCTCGCCCTTGGCGTAGAGGTCGAGGATCGCCGCGTACACGGTCTCGTGGGCGGGCTTGTAGAAGTCGTTGCCCTTGATGATCTCCACGACGTCCGCGATGGCGTCCTTGGAGAGCAGCATGCCGCCGAGGACGGACTGCTCGGCGTCGAGGTCCTGCGGGGGGACGCGCTCGAAACCGGAGAGTCCGCCGTCCCAGGGGCCCTCGGAGCCCCGCTCGTGCTGGTCGTCGCGGCCACGACCCCGGCCGCGCCCTTCGCCTCGGGTACGGGTGGGCAGCCGGTCGCTCGGTCCGCTGTCGGCCCAGGGGTCGTCCATGGGCTCGGGAACGCTCACCAAGCCACCTCCTCCCGTCCGCTCCGCGGACCTCGCCGTGCCACTACTTTCCTACGCCACGGCCTTGATCAACGAGTGGCTTCGCGACCGCTGCTTGCGCGTCGGGCGCCGGACCACGGTAGGCCCGCGGGAGGCGTCAGCCAATCTGGTTATCCACAGGCCCTGTGGGTGAAGGCCCAGATGCTGTGGACAACTCCCCGGATCCTGTGCACGGAGCGGGGGACAGCCATGTGGACAAACTCATAACACCCCTCTCCCCACCCCACTGACCTGCACGTTTCCCATCCACGGGCTGTGGGGGAGAAAAAGTTCTGCCCCCGGACCAAGATCAGAACAAACGGCCCACACCCGAAGCCCCGCACCAGCGGAAAGTAAGGACCACTAACCAATTGCATCTCTTACCTGTGGAAGATTAGATTGAGCCCATGACTGAGCCCACGACTCAGGCCCCCGTGACCCCCAAGGCCGTCCGTCGACAGCACGACCGCGAGATCGTCTCCCTCGCCCTGCCGGCCTTCGGCGCCCTCGTCGCGGAGCCGCTGTTCCTCATGGTCGACAGCGCCATCGTCGGCCACCTCGGCACACCTCAGCTCGCGGGCCTCGCGATCGCGGCGGCGCTGCTCTCCACCGCCGTCAGCGTCTTCGTCTTCCTCGCCTACGCCACCACGGCCGCCGTCGCCCGGCGCGTGGGCGCGGGCGACCTCCCGGCCGCCATCCGGCAGGGCATGGACGGCATCTGGCTCGCGCTCCTCCTCGGCGCCGCCGTCGTCGCGCTGACCCTGCCCACGGCACCCTGGGTCGTCGACCTCTTCGGGGGCTCGGACACCGCCTCCCCGTACGCCGTCACCTACCTCAGGATCTCCAGCCTCGGGATCCCCGCCATGCTGGTGGTCCTGGCCGCCACCGGCGTCCTGCGCGGCCTCCAGGACACCCGTACACCGCTCTACGTGGCCATCGCCGGCTTCGCGGCCAACGGCGCGCTCAACGCCGGCCTGGTCTACGGCGCCGGTCTGGGCATCGCCGGCTCCGCCTGGGGCACGGTCATCGCCCAGTACGGCATGGCCGTCGCCTACCTCGTCGTGGTCGTACGCGGCGCCCGGCGGCACGGCGCCTCCCTCCGCCCCGACCCAGCCGGCATACGCGCCTCCGCCCAGGCCGGCGTCCCCCTCCTGGTCCGTACGCTCTCGCTGCGCGCCGTCCTGATGATCGCCACGGCCGTCGCCGCACGCCTCGGGGACGCCGAGGTCGCCGCCCACCAGATCATCCTGTCCCTCTGGAGCCTGATGGCCTTCGCGCTCGACGCGATCGCCATCGCCGGCCAGGCCATCATCGGCCGCTACCTCGGGGCGGACGACGCCGACGGGGCACGACAGGTCTGCCGCCGCATGGTCCAGTGGGGGGTCGTCTCCGGGGTGGCGCTCGGCGCGCTGCTCATCGTCGCCCGCCCCCTGTTCATCCCGCTCTTCACCAGTGACGCCTCCGTGCAGGACACCCTGCTGCCGGCCCTGCTCGTGGTCGCGGTCTCCCAGCCGATCTCCGGCGTGGTCTTCGTCCTCGACGGGGTCCTGATGGGCGCCGGGGACGGCCCCTATCTGGCCTGGGCGATGCTGCTCACGCTCGCCGTCTTCGCCCCGGTGGCGCTCCTGGTCCCGACGCTCGGCGGCGGGCTGACGGCGCTCTGGTGGGCGATGACCCTGATGATGACGGTCCGGATGGGAACCCTCTGGTTCCGCATGCGCTCCGGCCGCTGGATCGTCACGGGCGCCACGCGCTGAGACCTGCTGTTTCACGTGAAACAGCAGAAGGAACAGCGGAAGGGCCGCACCCCGAGGGGTGCGGCCCTTCCTCACTGCTGAGCGCAGACTGCCAAGGGCAGCGTTACGCGGCGACGACCTCGACGCCGAGCTTCGCGGCAACCTCGGGGTGCAGACGCACGGAGACCTGGTGCGAGCCCAGGGTCTTGATCGGCGAACCGAGCTCGACGCGACGCTTGTCGACGTCGGGGCCACCCGCGGTCTTGATCGCCGAGGCGATGTCGGCCGGGGTCACGGAGCCGAAGAGACGGCCGGCGTCGCCGGAGCGAACGGCCAGGCGGACCTTCGTGCCCTCGAGCTGAGCCTTGATCTCGTTGGCCTGCTCGATGGTCGCGATCTCGTGGATCTTGCGGGCGCGGCGGATCTGCGCCACGTCCTTCTCGCCACCCTTGGTCCAGCGGATCGCGAAACCGCGCGGGACCAGGTAGTTGCGAGCGTAGCCGTCCTTGACGTCGACGACGTCGCCAGCGGCACCGAGGCCGGAGACCTCGTGGGTCAGGATGATCTTCATTAGTCGGTCACCCTTTCCTTATCGCGCGGTGGACGTGTAGGGCAGCAGCGCCATCTCACGGCTGTTCTTGACGGCCGTGGCGACGTCACGCTGGTGCTGCGTGCAGTTGCCGGTCACGCGGCGGGCACGGATCTTGCCGCGGTCGGAAATGAACTTCCGCAGCATGTTCGTGTCCTTGTAGTCCACGTACGCGGTCTTGTCCTTGCAGAAAGCGCAGACCTTCTTCTTAGGCTTGCGCACAGGCGGCTTCGCCATGGTGTTTCTCCTGTGTGATCAAGAAGTGGGGGTACGAGCTGCTTCGAGGGCGTGTGCCCTAGAAGGGGGGCTCGTCCGAGTAGCCGCCGCCGGAGTTTCCACCCCAGCCGCCACCGCCGCCGCCCTGCTGGCCGCCGCCGGAGGGGCCGCCGGTCGCCCACGGGTCGTCGGCGGGAGCACCGCCGCCACCCTGCTGGCCACCGCCGCCGGAGTTTCCACCCCAGCCGCCACCGCCGCCGCCCTGCTGGCCGCCGCCGCCGTATCCACCCTGGCCGCCGCGACCGGTGGTCTTGGTGACCTTGGCCGTGGCGTTCTTGAGGCTGGGGCCGACTTCCTCGACGTCCAGCTCGTAGACCGTGCGCTTGACGCCCTCACGGTCCTCGTAGGACCGCTGCTTCAGCCGGCCCTGCACGACGACGCGCATGCCTCGCTGGAGCGACTCGGCGACGTTCTCCGCCGCCTGACGCCAGACCGAGCAGGTCAGGAACAGGCTCTCGCCGTCCTTCCACTCATTGGTCTGACGGTCGAAGGTGCGGGGGGTGGACGCGATACGGAACTTCGCGACCGCCGCACCGGACGGGGTGAAGCGCAGCTCGGGGTCGTCGACAAGATTGCCGACGACCGTGATGACGGTCTCGCCTGCCATGGGGGAACCTCTCGGCGGGTTTGCTTCTGGCTGCTTTGCTGCTACTCGAACCCGATGACCTCTGAGCTAGAAGCTCAGTGGGTCTCGGGACGGAGGACCTTGGTCCGGAGGACCGACTCGTTCAGGTTGAGCTGGCGGTCGAGCTCCTTGACGACCGCAGGCTCGGCCTGCAGGTCGATGACCGAGTAGATGCCCTCGGGCTTCTTCTTGATCTCGTACGAGAGACGACGACGGCCCCAGGTGTCGACCTTCTCGACCTTTCCGTTGCCCTCACGGACGACGGAGAGGAAGTTCTCGATCAGGGGGGCGACAGCGCGCTCCTCCAGATCGGGGTCGAGGATGACCATCACCTCGTAGTGACGCATGTGGAACCCACCTCCTTTGGACTCAGCGGCCACGGTCGTTCCGTGGCAGGAGGGTCGTGATGCGTGAGCGACGGTATCCACCGCCACTGACAGTCCCCTCGCGAGCGAGGAGCGCTGTCGGGGATCCCGGAGGGACCTGGGCAGACACCGGCGCAGCTGTACAGAGTACCCGCACATCGGCTTGCGGTTGAAATTCTCCGGGAAGGGGACGCAATCTGTACACAACGGATGTCGGCGGCGCTACGATGCGCCGCCTTCCGGCAGCCACGCCAGGAGGTGCCTCATGGCACAGGCAATGCGACCCGAACCCGGCCACTCCCTCTTCGCGACCGACGGCAAACCCCACCCGCTCCAGGACACCCTGATGGCTGTCACGCTGGTGCTGGGGATCATCTCGTTCACCACCGCGCAGTTCTACAACCTGCACCTGCTGAGTTCCTGGACGGGCCTGATCGGCATCCTGACCGGCGCGTACGGGCAGTTCATCTCGGTGACGACCCGCGAGCGCTTCCTGATGATCCTCGGACTCGGCGCGTCGGCGGTCGGCTTCTACCTCGGAATGGCGCACGGCGGCCTCTTCGGCGGCGTCATCAGCTGAACCCGGCGGCACGTCGGGCACACACACCCATTCGGGGCGCTCCAAGGTCACAGTAGGCTTCGGCGCGAGAGCCGGAGCCCCTGACCGATGGGGACACACCTGCCGAGGAGCGCCCCGCATGAGCCTGACCCTGAGGACCATCAGCCGTGAGCAGCATCTGGCATTCATCCAGAGCCAGCCCGCGGCGAGCCACTGCCAGGTCCCGGCGTGGGCTGATGTGAAGACCGAGTGGCGTTCGGAGAACCTCGGCTGGTTCGACAAGTCCGGTGAGCTCGTCGGCGCCGGTCTGGTGCTCTACCGCCAGCTCCCGAAGATCAAGCGCTACCTGGCCTATCTGCCCGAGGGCCCGGTCATCAACTGGTACGCGCCCAACCTCGACGACTGGCTGCAGCCGATGCTGGCGCACCTCAAGCACCAGGGCGCCTTCTCGGTGAAGATGGGCCCGCCGGTGGTCATCCGCCGCTGGGACTCGACCGCCATCAAGGCCGGCATCCAGGACCCGGACGTCAAGCGCCTCAAGGACGTCGAGGCCACCCACATCGAGCCGCGCGCCTTCGAAGTCGCGGACCGGCTGCGGAAGATGGGCTGGCAGCAGGGCGAGGACGGCGGTGCCGGCTTCGGCGACGTGCAGCCCCGCTACGTCTTCCAGGTCCCGCTCGCGAACCGCTCGCTCGACGACGTCCTCAAGGGCTTCAACCAGCTGTGGCGCCGCAACATCAAGAAGGCCGAGAAGGCCGGCGTCGAGGTCGTCCAGGGCGGCTACGAGGACCTGGCCGAGTGGCAGCGGCTGTACGAGATCACGGCCGTCCGCGACCACTTCCGTCCGCGCCCGCTCTCGTACTTCCAGCGCATGTGGACCGTCCTCAACAACGAGGACCCCAACCGCATGCGGCTCTACTTCGCCCGCCACAACGGGGTGAACCTCTCCGCCGCGACCATGCTCGTCGTCGGCGGGCACGTCTGGTACTCCTACGGCGCCTCCGACAACATCGGCCGCGAGGTCCGGCCCTCGAACGCGATGCAGTGGCGGATGCTGCGCGACGCGTACGCCATGGGCGCGACCGTCTACGACCTCCGGGGCATCTCGGACTCGCTCGACGAGACCGACCACCTCTTCGGCCTCATCCAGTTCAAGGTGGGCACGGGCGGCGAGGCCGTCGAGTACGTCGGCGAGTGGGACTTCCCGCTGAACAAGCTGCTGCACAAGGCGCTCGACATCTACATGTCGCGCCGCTGACCGTTTCGTAGGCTCGTCGTCGTATCCGTAGGCTTCGTAGTCGTACACACCTTTGATCCACCACTGCCATCAGAAAGGTTCCGGGCCGGCCATGGCGCTCTCCCTCTACGTCGACACCGCTCGCTGGCGGGCGCACCAGAAGACCGTCATCGACCAGTTCCCCGGTCTCATTCCGGTGTGCAAGGGCAACGGGTACGGCTTCGGGCACGAGCGGCTCGCGGACGAGGCGGCCCGGTTCGGCGCCGACATGCTCGCCGTGGGCACCACGTACGAAGCCGCGAAGATCAAGGACTGGTTCGGTGGCGACCTGCTGGTCCTCACCCCCTTCCGCCGGGGTGAGGAACCGGTTCCGCTGCCCGACCGGGTGATCCGTTCCGTGTCGTCCGTGGACGGCGTCCACGCCCTGGTGGGCGCCCGGGTCGTGATCGAGTGCATGAGCTCGATGAAGCGGCACGGCGTGCGCGAGGAGGAGCTCCAGCAGCTCCACGCCGCCATCGAGGACGTCCGCCTGGAGGGCTTCGCCCTGCACCTGCCGCTCGACCGTCCGGACGGCACGGACGCGGTCGAGGAGGTCATCGCCTGGATGGACCGGCTGCGGGCCGCCCGGCTGCCGCTGCACACCATGTTCGTGAGCCACCTGCGGGCCGAGGAGCAGGCCCGGCTCCAGCAGCAGTTCCCGCAGACCCGCTTCCGCGCCCGGATCGGCACCCGGCTGTGGCTGGGCGACCACGAGGCCACGGAGTACCGGGGCGCCGTCCTCGACGTGACCCGCGTCGCCAAGGGCGACCGCTTCGGCTACCGCCAGCAGAAGGCCGCGTCGGACGGCTGGCTGGTCGTCGTCGCCGGCGGCACCTCCCACGGCGTGGGCCTTGAGGCCCCGAAGGCGATGCACGGCGTCATGCCGCGCGCCAAGGGCGTCGCCCGCGCGGGCCTCGCCACCGTCAACCGGAACCTCTCGCCCTTCGTATGGGCCGGGAAGCAGCGCTGGTTCGCCGAGCCGCCGCACATGCAGGTGTCGATCCTGTTCGTGCCGGCCGACGCCCAGGAACCCCGGGTCGGCGACGAGCTCGTGGCGCATCTGCGCCACACCACGACGCAGTTCGACCGCCTCGTCGAGCGCTGAGCCGACCGGCCGAAACGAATCACCCCCCGGGAGCAGGGCTCTCGGGGGGTGATTTCGTCTGCGTCTACTCGGGGGCGCCCCAGGGGTCGTCGGTGGTGCCCCAGCGCACCCGCTGCCCCTCCTCCACGGCCGGGGCGGCGTGCCGGGCCGGACGGGCCGCCCTGCCCGCCACGACGACGTCCTCCGCGCCGTCCAGGACGCCGCCCGAGGGGTCGTCCGCGCCGTCCTGCCGGACCGGGTCCTTCTCGGGCGCCAGGATGTCGCGCACGACCATCGCGCACAGGTACAGCGTGCCCAGCAGGTGCAGGACGATCGCGAACTGGTAGCCGTCGACCGGGAGGCCCTGCTTGTTGCTGCTGCCCGTGTAGGCGAGGTACATCCAGACGCCGACGAAGTACATGACCTCGCAGGCCTGCCAGACCAGGAAGTCGCGCCAGCGCGGCCGGGCGAGCGCGGCCAGCGGGACCAGCCACAGGACGTACTGCGGCGAGTAGACCTTGTTCGTCAGCACGAACGCGGCGACGACCAGGAAGGCCAGCTGCACGAAGCGCGGCCTGCGGGGCGCGGTGAACGCCAGGTACGCGAGCCCCGCCACCGCCACCGCCATCAGCAGCAGCGCGTACAGATTGGCCCGGCCCGGCGTGATCACGTCACCCGTCCGCTGGGTCACGAGCAGCCAGATCGAACCGAAGTCGACGTTCCGGTCACGGCTGAAGAGGTAGAACTGCTTCCACCCCTCCGGCGCGAGCAGCATCACGGGCAGGTTCACGACCAGCCAGGAGCCCAGGAAGCCGAGCACCGCGGTCCCGTACGCCCGCCACTTCCCGGCCCGCCAGCAGAGCAGCAGCAGCGGGCAGAGGAGCAGTATCGGGTAGAACTTGGCGGCGGTGGCCAGGCCGAGCAGGATCCCGAAGGCCAGCGGCCGGCTCCGCGACCACATCAGGACGGCGGCAGCGGTCAGCGCGACGGCCAGTATGTCCCAGTTGATCGTGGCGGTGAGCGCGACCGAGGGCGCCAGGGCGACCAGCAGACCGTCCCAGGGGCGCAGGCGGTGCGTCCGGGTCACACAGACCGCCAGGACGGCCGCGCACACCATCAGCAGGCCCGCGTTGACCAGCCAGTACGCCTGCTCCTGCTGGTTCAGTTCGCCCCCGCCCGGCGTCAGCCAGGCCGCGACCTCCATGAAGAGCCCGGTCAGGACGGGGTACTCCAGGAACGGTATGTCGCCGCCCAGCCGGTCGAAGTACGGGATCAGACCGTCCGCGAAGCCCCGCCCGGCGAACAGGTGCGGGATGTCCGAGTAGCAGGCGTGGGTGTACTGGGAGGTCGTGCCCCGGAACCAGGCCCAGTTGTAGCAGGGCAGCTTCTGCACCATGCCGAGGGCGAACATGCCGATGGCCACGAGTGCGATCACCCGCACCGGCGTCAGCTGCCCGGTGGCGGCCGCCGCCCGGCGCCCGTAGGGGCCGCCGATCAGCTCGCTGCCCGCTACGGCCACCTTGTCCCGGTGGGTGGGGATGACCGTCTGCGAGCGGTCCCGCGGCGCGCTCGACTTCTGGAGGCTCGGCATGGGGGACATCCTGCCGTACGGATCAGGGAAAACGGCGAGGGCCGCCGCGGCCGTTCCGTACGGAAGGTACGGAGCGGACGCGGCGGCCCTCAGGACGTGCCCGGTTCTCCCTCAGGAGGGAGCGGATCAGGGGAAGGTCCCGCCGGGTTTGCCGTTCCCCCCTCCACCGCCACTGGAGGTGTCCGTCGGCGAGTCGGTCGGCGTCGGCGTCTCGGTGGTGGGTGGCGTGGTGGTGGGCTGCCCGGTGTTACCGCCCGCGTTGTTGCAGTTCCAGTCCCAGATGTCACAGGTCGTCTTGCCCGGCTTCGGCGTCTTCGTCGGCTTCCCCGGGGGAGTCGTCGTCGGGGTGGCCGGGGGAGTCGTCGTCGGGGTCGCCGACTCGGTGGGTGTCTCGGTGGCCGTCGGCGTCGGCGTCGGGCTCTGGGCACCACCGCCGAAGACGGGCTCGGCGCCTTCCAGCTTCTCCGGCTTGGGGAAGTCCACGACGGGCATGTCCTTCACGGCATCCGTCATGTACTCCCTCCAGATCTGCGAGGGGAACGACGAACCGTGGATCGTCGGCTGGTCACCCGTGCCGTACATCTTCTCGAACTTGCGGCCCTGCTTCGTCTCGTCGTCGTCGAAGCGGTACATGTCGATCGCGGTCGCGAGCTGCTTCGTGTAGCCCACGAACCAGGCGGACATGTTGTCGTCGGTCGTACCGGTCTTGCCGGCCACCGCGCGGCCCGGGATGCGCGCCTTGCGGCCGGTGCCCCGGTCGTCGTCCACGACGGACCGCAGCACGTCGGTGACGTTGTTGGCGATGGCCGGGCTGAAGGCGGTCTTGGGCTTGGCCTCGTGCTTGTTGATGACGACGCCGCTGCGCTTGACCGTCTCGACGGAGTACGGGTCGTTCTGCTCACCCTCGTTGGCGAAGGTGGCGTACGCGCCGGCCATGCGGATGGCGCTCGGGCTGGAGACACCGAGGGAGAAGGAGGGGAATTCACCCTTGACCAGGGACTCCTCGCGGAGGCCCGCCCTCTCGGCCGCGTCACGGACCTTGTCGATGCCGACGTCCATGCCGAGCTGCACGTACGGGGAGTTGGCCGACTTCATCATGGCGTAGCGCAGGGAGATGGGGCCGTAGCTGGCGTCCTCATCGTTGCTCTGCTTCCACTCGTTGCCCTTGTCGTCGAGCCAGATGTCCCCGTTGTACTTACGGATCGTCAGGTCGTCCTTGCCGTTGTAGAGGCTCTTGTCCGGGTCGACGATCGTGCGCTCGGACGCGTCCTGGTCCGGACCGAGCGACTTCTTCCGGACGCCGTCCTTCATCGCGGCCGCGAGCACGAAGGGCTTGAACGTCGAACCGACCTGGGCACCGGTGCTGTCCGCGTTGCTCCGGAAGTGCTTGGTGGCGTCGACGCCACCGTAGAGAGCGACGATCTTCCCGGTCGCCGTGTCGACCGAAGCGCCGCCGAACTGGACGTGCGTGTCCGTCTTCGGGCGCTTCTTCGGGTCGATGTTGTCCTTGATCTTCTTGCTGATCACGGCCGCCATCTTGTCCACCTTCTCCTTCTCGAAGGTGGTGTAGATCTCGTAGCCGCCGCGCTGCAGCTGCTGTTCGGTGATCCCGAACTGGTTCTGCATGTTCACGTTGGCGGTGGAGACCAGGTAGCCGATCTGACCGCTCAGGTTGGCACTCTTCCGGGGCGGCTGGACCTTCGGGAAGGTGGTGTACTTCGCCCGCTCCTCGGCCGAGATGTGCCCGTCCTTCTGCATCTCGTCGAGGATCCACTTCCACCGCTCGGTGGCCCGCTTGGTGTTCGCCTCGCGCGTGGCCTTGGAGTCGATCTCGGGGTAGCCGGCGGGGTCGTAGTACGTCGCACCCTTCAGCACCGCGGCGAGCAGCGCCGACTCACTGGCGTTGAGCTTGCCGACGTCCTTGTTGAAGTAGGCGCGGGCCGCCGCCTGGATGCCGTACGCACCACGCCCGTAGTACGAGGTGTTCAGGTAGCCGGCCATGATCTGGTCCTTGCCGACGTCGTTGCCCACCTTCATGGAGATGAAGAGTTCCTTCACCTTCCGGGTGATGGTCTGCGACTGGTCGTCAAGGCGGTTGTTCTTCACGTACTGCTGGGTGATCGTCGAACCACCCTGGGTCTCGCCGCCCTTGGCCATGTTCCACACGGCGCGGGCGATGCCCATGGGGTCGACACCGGAGTCGTCCCAGAACGTCTTGTTCTCCGCCGAGATCACGGCGTTCTGCATCGACTTCGGGATCTCCGCGAACGGGACGATCTGACGGTTGGTGCCACTGCCCGTCGCGACCATGCGGGAGCCGTCGGCCCAGTAGTAGATGTTGTTCTGCGACTTCGCGGTGTCGGCCTCCTTGGGGATCTCCACCCTGGAGTACGCGATCGTCGCAGCGCCCATCAGGCTCGCCACGAAGAACAGGAACGTGCCCGTGACGAGCTTCCACGACGGCATCCAGCGACGCCAGCCGTACTTGTTGTGGCGCGGGTAGTCGATGAAGCGCTTCTTGCCCGGCTGGTGACCGCCGGAGCCCCGCCCGGGACCGCTGCCGCGGCCACCGCCGCCACCGCCACGCCGTCCCCCACCGGGACCGCCGGGGCCACCAGGGCCGGAATCGGCACCCCGGCGGCGGCTGCCGCGCTGGGCGGCCCGCCGTGCCTCGGCGCGCCCTCCGTAGGGACGCTGCTCCTCTCCATAGGAGGAGGGAGGTCCGTACGAGGCCGAAGGGGCCCCCGTACCGACGTCATGGGCCGGGGCCGACCTGCGGCCCATCGGCTGCTGGGCAGCGCGCCGTGCCGCCGCGCGACCGCCCGTCGGCGGCTGCTGCGGCGGCATTTTGCGACGATGCTCGCTCATCGAACGACTACTCCTCGGGCAGGCGCGTACGCCTGGAAGCGGCAGTTGAGTTCCGGTCCCCCCGAAATGCGCTCGCGGGAACCCCATCGGAGGTCCCCCCGAAGCGCAGCCGGTCACCCGCAGCACTGACGCCCCAGGGCATCGCTCGGTTCCCGGTGGTCTGCATGCCGCACAGACTACGCACGGCCAAATCCCACCTAGAGCCGGAGTTCACCCCAAATCAGGCAAGTCGATCGCTGTGAATTGACGATGTGACGCCGGTCACGGTGGGTCCGCTTGTCGAGACAGGGAGGTCGTTCTATCGTGCTGATGTATCGAGTCGATACATCAGTGCGGCATAAGGGTCCCGAAGGCGGAGGAGGAGGCGACGGATGAGCAGACGCTCCGGCATCCTCGAGTTCGCCGTTCTCGGCCTGCTGCGCGAGGCCCCGATGCACGGGTACGAGCTGCGGAAGCGCCTCAACACCTCGCTGGGCGTCTTCCGGGCCTTCAGCTACGGAACGCTGTATCCCTGCCTCAAGACGCTGGTCGCCAACGGCTGGTTGATCGAGGAGCCGGGCAGCGCCCCCGAGGAGGCCCTCGCCGCTTCACTCGCAGGACGCCGGGCCAAGATCGTCTACCGGTTGACCCCGGCAGGTAAGGAGCACTTCGAGGAGCTCCTCTCCCACACCGGCCCCGACGCCTGGGAGGACGAGCACTTCGCGGCGCGCTTCGCCTTCTTCGGTCAGACCGAGCGCGAGGTGCGGATGCGCGTGCTCGAGGGCCGCCGCAGCCGGCTGGAGGAGCGCCTGGAGAAGATGCGCGCCTCCCTGGTCCGGACCCGAGAGCGCCTGGACGACTACACGCTTGAGCTGCAGCGCCACGGTATGGAGTCCGTGGAGCGCGAAGTGCGCTGGCTGAACGAGCTCATCGAGAGCGAGCGGGCGGGGCGGGATCAGCGATCCGGCTCCGACGCCCCCGCTCTGCACGACAACGATTCTGGAGAGACGGGCGGCCTGCCCCGGCACGGGGGCAGTACCCGGCCGGATCCGTCCGACGACACCGCCAAGTGAAACCCTGCGCACAGCAGGGCTTCCACGATCACACAGGGAGCAACCGGAATGGGTTCGGTTCGCGTAGCCATCGTCGGCGTGGGCAACTGCGCCGCCTCGCTGGTGCAGGGCGTCGAGTACTACAAGGACGCCGACCCGGCGGCCAAGGTGCCCGGCCTGATGCACGTCCAGTTCGGCGACTACCACGTCCGTGACATCGAGTTCGTGGCCGCCTTCGACGTCGACGCGAAGAAGGTCGGCCTCGACCTCTCCGACGCCATCGGCGCCAGCGAGAACAACACCATCAAGATCTGCGACGTCCCGAACAAGGGCGTCACGGTCCAGCGCGGTCACACGCTCGACGGTCTCGGCAAGTACTACCGCCTGACCATCGAGGAGTCCGCCGAGGAGCCCGTCGACGTCGTCCAGGTCCTCAAGGACCGCCAGGTCGACGTCCTCATCTGCTACCTGCCCGTCGGTTCCGAGGACGCGGCGAAGTTCTACGCCCAGTGCGCCATCGACGCCAAGGTCGCCTTCGTCAACGCCCTCCCGGTCTTCATCGCCGGCACCAAGGAGTGGGCTGACAAGTTCACCGAGGCCGGTGTCCCGATCGTCGGCGACGACATCAAGTCGCAGGTCGGCGCGACCATCACGCACCGCGTGATGGCGAAGCTGTTCGAGGACCGCGGTGTCCGTCTTGAGCGCACCATGCAGCTCAACGTCGGCGGCAACATGGACTTCAAGAACATGCTGGAGCGCGACCGCCTGGAGTCCAAGAAGATCTCCAAGACCCAGGCCGTCACCTCGCAGATCCCGGACCGCGAGCTGGGCGAGAAGAACGTCCACATCGGCCCCTCGGACTACGTGGCCTGGCTGGACGACCGCAAGTGGGCGTACGTCCGCCTCGAGGGCCGTGCCTTCGGCGACGTCCCGCTGAACCTGGAGTACAAGCTCGAGGTCTGGGACTCCCCGAACTCGGCGGGTGTCATCATCGACGCCCTGCGCGCCGCGAAGATCGCCAAGGACCGCGGCATCGGCGGCCCGATCCTCTCCGCGTCCTCCTACTTCATGAAGTCCCCGCCGGTTCAGTACTTCGACGACGAGGCCCTCGCCAACGTCGAGAAGTTCATCAAGGGTGAGGTCGAGCGCTAAGGCTCGTCACGCTTGTCGATCGAGGGTCCCCGAGGCACTGCCCGGGGGCCCTCTTCGTATGTGAGTCTTGCTGCCATGTCCGTCGTACGTGATCTGCGCGTACTCCTGCGCCTGCGGAACTTCCGCCGCCTGCTCGCCGTCCGGCTGCTCTCCCAGTGCGCCGACGGCGTCTACCAGGTGGCCCTGGCCACGTACGTCGTCTTCTCCCCCGAGAAACAGACCTCGCCCGGCGCGATCGCCTCCGCCATGGCGGTGCTCCTGCTCCCGTACTCGCTCGTCGGGCCCTTCGCCGGGGTGCTCCTCGACCGCTGGCAGCGCCGCCAGGTCTTCCTGTACGGGAACCTCCTGCGAGCCCTCCTCGCCTGCGGGACCGCCGCGCTCGTCCTCGCCTCCGTACCGGACTGGCTCTTCTACGCCTCCGCCCTCTCCGTCACCGCCGTCAACCGCTTCGTCCTGGCAGGGCTGTCGGCCTCCCTGCCGCGCGTCGTCGACGAGGAGCGGCTCGTCATCGCGAACTCCCTCTCGCCCACCGCCGGCACCCTCGCCGCGACCGTCGGCGGCGGTCTCGCGTTCGGCGTCCGGCTCCTCGCCGACAACTCCGACGCGGCCGTCGTGGCCTTCGGCGCCGTCCTCTATCTCTGCGCCGCCCTCGCCTCGCTGCGGATGTCCCGGGAGCTCCTCGGCCCCGATGCCGGCCTCGCACCGCAGTCCCTCGCCTCGGCCCTGAAGTCGACGGCCCAGGGCCTCGTCGCGGGACTGCGGCACCTCGGCGAGCGGCGCCCCGCCGCCCGGGCGCTGACCGTGGTGGCCCTCATGCGCTTCTGCTACGGCGCCCTGCTCGTCGCCGTGCTCATGCTCTCCCGGTACGCGTGGAGCTCCACGGACTCCGAGGGCCTCGGTCTGCTCGGAATCGCCGTCGCCGCGTCTGGCGCCGGTTTCTTCGCCGCCGCCGTCGTCTCCCCCTGGGCGGTCGGGCGGTTCGGGCCCTTCGGCTGGATGGCCCTGTGCACGGCCGCGGCGGCCGTCCTCGTGCCGGCGCTCTGTCTGCCCTTCACCCCGGCCCCCTTCCTCGTCGCCGCCTTCGTCCTCGGGCTCATCACCCAGGGGGCCAAGATCGCGACGGACACGGTGGTCCAGACGACCGTGGACGACTCCTACCGGGGCAGGGTCTTCTCGCTCTACGACGTGCTGTTCAACGTCGCCTTCGTGGGTGCGGCGGGGGTGGCGGCCCTGATGCTGCCACCCGACGGCCGGTCGCCCCTTCTGGTCGTGCTGGTGGCCCTGATCTACGCGGCGCTCGCCGTGGTCCTGCGCCGGGAACGCCGGACGGGGTGATGTTTCACGTGAAACACCACCCCGTCTGCGAGTCGGTCGGGGCCGTGTTTCACGTGAAACATCGGCCCTTCCGGGCGCCGTCCCGGCTCAGTCGCGCGCTGCCCACCACTCCTTGAGCGCGGCGACGGCCTGGTCGTGCTCCATCGGACCGTTCTCCAGCCGCAGCTCGAGCAGGAACTTGTACGCCTGGCCGATGGCCGGCCCGGGCCCGATGCCCAGGATCTCCTGGATCTGGTTGCCGTCGAGGTCGGGACGGATCGAGTCCAGCTCCTCCTGCTCCTGGAGCTGGGCGATCCGCACCTCGAGACCGTCATAGGTCCGGGAGAGCGCTGCCGCCTTGCGCTTGTTGCGCGTGGTGCAGTCCGAGCGGGTCAGCTTGTGCAGGCGCGAGAGCAGCGGCCCTCCGTCGCGGACGTAGCGACGCACCGCAGAGTCGGTCCACTCGCCGCTTCCGTAGCCGTGGAAGCGCAGGTGCAGCTCCACGAGACGCGAGACGTCCTTGATCATCTCGTTGGAGTACTTCAGCGCGGTCATGCGCTTCTTGGTCATCTTCGCGCCGACCACCTCGTGGTGGTGGAAGGAGACCCGGCCGTCCTTCTCGAAGCGGCGGGTGCGCGGCTTGCCGATGTCGTGGAGCAGGGCGGCGAGCCGCAGCACCAGATCGGGCCCGTCCTCCTCCAGGTCGATCGCCTGCTCGAGGACGGTCAGAGAGTGCTCGTAGACGTCCTTGTGCCGGTGGTGCTCGTCGCTCTCCAGGCGCAGGGCCGGAAGCTCGGGCAGCACGTGCTCGGCGAGACCCGTGTCCACGAGGAGCCCGAGGCCCTTGCGGGGATGTGCCGAGAGCAGCAGCTTGTTGAGCTCCTCGCGGACGCGCTCGGCGGAGACGATCTCGATCCGGCCCGACATCTCCTTCATGGCCGTCACGACCTCGGGGGCGACCTCGAAGTCCAGCTGTGCGGCGAATCGCGCGGCCCGCATCATGCGCAGGGGGTCGTCGGAGAAGGACTCCTCCGGCGTACCCGGCGTGCGCAGGACCCGGGCGGACAGGTCCTCAAGGCCGCCGTACGGGTCGATGAACTCCTTCTCGGGGAGGGCCACGGCCATGGCGTTGACGGTGAAGTCACGCCGGACGAGGTCCTCGTCGATGGAGTCGCCGTAGGAGACCTCGGGCTTCCGGGAGGTCCGGTCGTACGCCTCGGAGCGGTACGTGGTGACCTCGATCTGGTAGCCGTCCTTCTGAGAGCCGACGGTGCCGAAGGCGATGCCGACCTCCCACACCGCGTCGGCCCACGGTCGGACGATCTTCAGTACGTCCTCGGGGCGGGCGTCGGTGGTGAAGTCCAGGTCGTTGCCGAGCCGGCCGAGCAACGCGTCCCGCACCGAGCCGCCGACCAGCGCGAGGCTGAACCCGGCCTCCTGGAAACGGCGGGCGAGGTCGTCGGCGACAGGGGACACACGCAGCAGTTCACTGACCGCGCGGCGTTGCACCTGGCTCAGTGCAGTCGGGGTGTCTTCGTTGGCGTTCGGCACAACAGAAAAGGGTACGTGCCCCGGCTCACCACGACGTCCCCGATTTCCGCCCGGACGCCCGCCGGGCAACGGCCGAAGATCGCCTGGAGCAGTCCCCGGCACTTGCCCCCGGCGTGCCTCGTTACCATGCCTGGACACAGCAACCGGGAACCACCGATACCACTGGCACCACAGACAACGACGAGGACGGGCGAACGCGTGGCCGAGGCGGCAGACATCCAGGGAACCAGTCCCTCACCTGCCCGCCGATGGCTGCGGCGCACGATCACCGTCGCCTTCGGGGCGCCGCTCCTCGCCGGCCTGCTCCACGGCCCGGTCGCCGCCGCTCCGGCGGCCGCCGCCGAGGATGCCGGCGGCTCCAGGACGGTCGATGTGTCACTCGACACGCTGGCCCCGAGCGCTCCCGTCGAGGGCGACACCGTCACGATCACCGGCACGGTGACCAACCGCGGCAAGAAGACCGTCACCGACGCGACCGTGAACCTGCGCGTCGGACCGAGGATGACGAGCCGCAGCGAGATCGACCAGGTCACGGGGCGCACCGGCTTCCGGAACGACAGCGACCCCGCTCCCCTCGACGGCGCCCCCACCGTCAAGATCCCCCGGCTCGGCGCCGGCCTCAGCAGCGACTTCTCGCTGTCCGTCCCCGTCTCCGAGCTCGGCCTCGACGAGGAGGGCGTCTACCAGCTGGGCGTCTCCCTCACCGGGCAGACCTCCGACCGGCAGTACGACCGGGTGCTCGGCATCGAGCGGACCTTCCTGCCGTACCAGCCCGAGGCCGCCGAGAAGAAGACCCAGCTCACCTACCTCTGGCCGCTGATCGCCTCGGCGCACGTCTCCGCGCAGACGGCCACGGACGACCAGCAGACCCCGGTCTTCCAGGACGACGACCTCGCGGACGAGCTGCGTCCGGGCGGGCGCCTGGACCAGCTGGTCTCGCTGGGCAAGGACCTTCCGGTCACCTGGGTGGTCGACCCGGACCTGCTGGCCTCCGTCGACGCCATGGCGAACGGCTACCGCGTCAAGGACGGCGACCGGGACGTCCCCGGCAGGAACCAGGCTCTCGCCGAGCGGTGGCTGGACTCGCTGGAGAAGGCGGTCCAGGGGCACAAGGTCGTCGCCCTGCCCTTCGCCGACCCCGACCTGGCCTCGCTCGCCCACCGGGGCAAGGACGTCCCCGGCTCCCTCGGACACCTCCAGTCGGCGACCTCCCTGGCCGGCATGACGGTCGAGACCGTCCTCCACGTGCAGGCGTCCACCGACTTCGCCTGGCCCGTCGACGGAGCCGTGGACCCCGCCATCGCGGCGGTCGCCACCTCGGCCGGCGCCGACAAGGTGATCGCCCGCAGCGACAGCGTCCGCGACGACCTCCCGTACACCGCCACGGCCGCCCGCCCCCTCGGCAACGGCAGCACCACGGCCGTGGTGAGCGACGCGCTCCTGTCCACCGCCTTCGAAGGGGACATGGTCCGCGCGGAGAACTCCACGCTCGCGGTCCAGGAGTTCCTGGCCCAGTCCCTCGCGGTCACCCTGGAGCAGCCGGAGGACCAGCGGAGCATCGTGGTCGCCCCGCAGCGGATGCCGACCGTGGCCCAGGCTCAGGCCATGGCGACCGCCCTGGAGGGCCTCTCCGGCCGGCGCTGGACCCAGCCGAGCGACCTCCTCGCGGCCGCCGCCGCCAAGCCGGACCCGGACGCCTCCACCACGGTGCCGAGCAGCTCCCGCTACCCGAAGAAGCTGCGCGACCGTGAGCTTCCGGTCCAGGCCTTCCGCGACATGAAGACCACCCGGGACGAGCTGGACGACTTCAAGGTCATCCTGACCCAGCCGGAACGCGTCGTGACGCCGTTCGGCAACGCGATCGACCGCGAGATGTCGACGTCCTGGCGCGGCGAGGCCCGGGCGGCCGCGATCTACCGGAACAGCGTCCTGGACTACCTCCAGAGCCTCACCAAGGGCGTCCAGCTCGTCGACAAGTCGGACCTCACGCTCTCCGGCCGCAGCGCGACGATCCCCGTGACCGTCCAGAACAAGCTGCTCCAGGACGTGGACCATCTGGTGCTGCGCCTCACCTCCGCCAACAAGAACCGGCTCGAGCTGGACGGCGACGGGTATCAGGAGCTCCCGGTGAAGGTCGGCGGCGGACACAGCCAGTCGGTGAAGTTCACCGCCTCGGCGAACGTCAACGGCCAGGTGCCGATGACGGCCCAGCTCTACACCCAGGACGGCACCCCGTACGGGCAGCCGATGAACTTCACCGTGAAGGTCTCCGAGATCACTCCCACGGTGATGCTCGTGATCGCCGGCGGTGTGCTCCTGCTCGTCCTCGCCGGTGTGCGCATGTACAGCCAGCGCAAGCGGGTGGCCGCCCGGAACGCCGAGGCCGAGGCGGCCGAGGCGGCCGAGAGCGCCGAGGACGAAGCCGCTTCCGAGCCCGGCCCGGACGGGTCCGGCGAGGAGGAGGCCCGCGGGGACGAACCCGGGCAGCCGAGTGACCCGACACCGGACACCGGGCCCGAAAGCGGCGACCCGTCGGGCTCGGGTGAGAAGGTGGACCGTTGAGCGATGTCGTGGCCGGTCGGCCGGGGACGATGAGGTGGGGCAGATGAACGCGCCGTACGACGGTGACCGCGGCCAGGGCGCGGGCGGCCCGGCGCCGTCCGGTGGGACGCCCGCGGCGCCTCCCGGTGCCGGCCACCCGCCGGTGCCGCCCCCGCACCAGGGCGCCCCTGCCCCGCAGGGACAGGACCCCTACGCGCAGAACCCGCAGGGGCAGGACCCTTACGCGCAGAACCCGTATGCCCAGGACCCGTACGTCCAGGACGCCTACGCCCACGACCCGTACCAGGCGCAGGACATGGCCGCGCAGGATCCGGTGACCGAGGCGCTGTACGACCGCGCCGCGCACCCGCCGCCCCCGCCCGGCACCTACCAGGACCCGCACGCGCTCTACCAGCAGCCCGCCACGCCGCAGCACGCACCCGACCCCCGGGTGTGGGCACAGACCCCGGCGCCCGAGCCGGACGGTCCCTCGCGCCACCTGCCGTACGGCGACGACGCGCGCACGGTCCAGTTCACCGGGGTCGACGACCTGGTGACCCGGGCCGGCGAGGAGACGCCCGAGCCGGACGCGTTCGCGCACCTCTACCGGGACCAGCAGGCGCCCGGCCAGGTGCCCCAGCCCGCCCCGGAGCCGGACCCGCTGCCCGCGCCCGCCCCGAAGAAGTCCGGCCGTGCCTCCGGGCTGCTCAAGTCGAGCGCGGTGATGGCGGCAGGCACCCTGGTGTCCCGGCTGACCGGCTTCGTCCGCAGCCTGGTGATCACCGGCGCGCTCGGAGCGGCCCTGCTCGGTGACACCTTCACGATCGCCTACACCCTGCCGACGATGATCTACATCCTCACCGTCGGCGGTGGCCTCAACTCGGTCTTCGTCCCCCAGCTCGTCCGCTCGATGAAGAACGACGAGGACGGCGGCGAGGCCTACGCCAACCGCCTGCTCACCCTCGTCATGGTGGCGCTCGGCCTCATCGTGGCCCTGGCCGTCTTCGCGGCGCCGCTGCTGATCCGGCTGATGTCGAACACCATCGCCGACGACGCCGCGGCCAACAGCGTGGCCGTGACCTTCGCCCGTTACTGCCTGCCCACGATCTTCTTCATGGGCGTGCACGTGGTGATGGGCCAGATCCTCAACGCCCGCGGCAAGTTCGGCGCGATGATGTGGACCCCGGTCCTCAACAACATCGTCATGATCGTCACCTTCGGCCTGTTCATCTGGGTCTACGGCACCTCCGCCGAGTCCCACATGGGCGTGCAGACCATCCCGGACGAGGGCATCCGCCTGCTCGGCATCGGCACCCTGCTCGGCCTCGTGGTCCAGGCGCTCGCCATGATCCCGTATCTGCGCGAGACGGGCTTCCGCTTCCGTCCCCGCTTCGACTGGAAGGGCCACGGGCTCGGCAAGACGGTCAAGCTGGCCAAGTGGACCGTGCTCTTCGTCCTCGCCAACCAGGCGGGCGTCCTGGTCGTCACCCAGCTCGCCACCGCCGCCGGTGAGGAGTCCGGTAAGAACGGTGCCGGCTTCCTCGCCTACTCCAACGCCCAGCTGATCTGGGGCATGCCGCAGGCCATCATCACGGTCTCCGTCATGGCCGCGCTGCTGCCGCGGATCTCCCGCGCCGCCCACGACGACGACCCCGGCGCCGTCCGGGACGACATCTCGCAGGGCCTGCGGAACTCGGCCGTCGCGATCGTCCCGGTCGCCTTCGCCTTCCTCGCCCTCGGCGTCCCGATGTGCACCCTGCTCTACGCCTCCAGCGGCATCGAGGCCGCCCAGGGCATGGGCTTCATCCTGATGGCCTTCGGCCTCGGCCTGATCCCGTACTCCGTCCAGTACGTCGTGCTCCGCGGCTTCTACGCCTACGAGGACACCCGGACGCCGTTCTACAACACGGTGATCGTCGCCGCCGTCAACGCGGCCGCCTCGGCGATCTGTTACGTCGTCCTGCCCGCCCAGTGGGCGGTCGTCGGCATGGCCGCCTCGTACGGCCTCGCCTACGCCGTCGGCGTCGGCATCGCCTGGCGCCGGCTAAGCAAGCGTCTGGGCGGCGACCTGGACGGCACCCACGTGCTGCGGACCTACGCGCGGCTCTGCATGGCCTCCGTGCCCGCCGCGATCGTCGCCGGCGCCGTCGGTTTCGGCCTGCTGAAGCTGCTCGGCGAGGGCGCCCTCGGCTCGCTCGTCGCCCTCCTGGTCGGCGGGGCGGCGCTCCTCGGCGTCTTCTTCGTCGCGGCGAAGCGCATGCGGATCGCGGAGCTGAACACCCTGGTCGGTATGGTCCGCGGACGCCTGGGACGCTGAACCGGGTGGTCCCGCACAACCATCGACGGGGGCCGTGTGTCGTGCATAGCGCCGGACTGTGGGCACAATTGGCTTGGCTGTTGGATGTGGCGCAACGGATGGGGAGGCAGGAACGACGGTGGCGGAACGTAGCACGGCTGCCGTCGACGTGGCCGACAACAGCGGTGACGACCCGCTGACCGCCAAGGCGGACACGGCCGCGACCGACGGGGTGGCGGAAGAGCAGAAGACGGCGGAGAAGACCGCCGAGGCCACGGAGAACAAGGCGGTCGAACGACAGAGCGGTGAACAGCCCTCCATCTCGGCACCCGAACTGCACAGCGGCCACAAGCTGGCCAGACGCTACCGGCTGGAGGAGTGCGTCACCCGTCTGGACGGGTTCAGCAGCTGGCGTGCCGTCGACGAGAAGCTGCGCCGCGCGGTCGGGGTCCACCTGCTGCCGGCCGACCACCCCAGAGCCCGGTCGGTCCTTGCAGCGGCCCGCTCCTCGGCCCTCCTCGGCGACCCCCGGTTCGTCCAGGTCCTCGACGCCGTCGAGGAGAACGACCTCGTGTACGTCGTGCACGAGTGGCTGCCGGACTCCACCGAGCTGACCGCGCTGCTCGCGGCCGGCCCCCTGGAGCCCCACGACGCCTACCAGCTCGTCAGCCAGGTCTCCCAGGCGATGGCCGCCGCGCACCGCGAGGGCCTCGCCCACCTCCGGCTCACGCCGAGCGCCGTGCTGCGCAGCTCCACCGGCCAGTACCGGATCCGCGGCCTGGCCGTGAACGCCGCCCTGCGCGGCATCACCGCCGAGCGTCCGCAGCGCACCGACACCGAGGCCATCGGCGCCCTGCTGTACGCCGCGCTCACCCAGCGCTGGCCGTACGACAGCGACGCCTACGGGCTGTCCGGGCTTCCCAAGGGCGTCGGACTGCTGCCTCCGGACCAGGTCCGTGCCGGCGTCCACCGGGGCCTCTCCGAGATCGCCATGCGCGCGCTCGCCAACGACGGGGCCACCGCCTCGCGTCAGGAGCCGCCCTGCACCACTCCGGACGAGCTGGCCAAGGCCGTGGCGGCGATGCCCCGCGTCAAGCCGCCGGAGCCGGAGTTCACCGCCCCGCCCGAGTACCAGCACACGACGTACCAGCAGGGCACCTACGGACGCCCCCAGCCGCGTCCCGCGGTCACCCAGCCGGTCGTCGTCCCGCCGCCCCCGCTGCAGAGCCGCACGGGCAAGGCGCTGAAGTGGGCCGTCTCGGCACTGCTGATCGCCGCCCTCGGCCTCGGCAGCTGGCAGATCGCGGACCGGCTGCTCGCGCCCGACGGCAAGAACCCCGAGCCCCCGGTCACCTCGCCGACCGTCGACGAGAAGCCCGCACCGCCGAAGCCGCTGGCCATCGCAGGGGCCGAGGAGTACGCCCCCGACGGCAGGGCGCAGGACGCGAGTGAGGTCGCCAACACGTACGACAGCGACGCCTCCACGTACTGGCGCACCAGGACCTTCCAGGAGGGTCCCGTCCTCGCTCCCTACAAGCAGGGCGTCGGCATCGTCTACGACCTGGGCAGCGAGCAGAACGTGACCTCGGCCTCCATAGCGCTCCGCTACGGCGGCCCGCAGACCGCGATCACCCTGTACGCGACGGATTCGCTGAGCCCCTCGGGCTCCGTCGACTCGATGAAGCGGATCGCCGCCGTCGAGACCTCGGACTCGACGGCGAAGCCGGAGACGAAGACACCGGTCAAGACGCGCTACGTGCTCCTCTGGCTGACGGCCGCGCCGTACGCGAGCGGTGACCAGTACTTCGGGCCCGGCTACAAGCAGGCCATCACGAACGTGTCCTTCCAGGGGACCGCGGAGTAGACACCACCTCGCCCCACCGATGAGCGCCGAGCCCAGCTCGGCGCTCATTTACTTCCGGGCACGGACCGGATTGAATGCCTGCACGGCTGCCGAGCGAGGAGGGGAACCGTGACGCCTCCGGCTGACGACCCCCGGACGGCGACGGACGAGGAACTCCTCGCCCGCCATGTCGCCGGGGACCCCGACGCCTTCGGTGAGCTCGTGCGGCGGCATCGTGACCGGCTGTGGGCGGTGGCCCTGCGGACGCTGGGAGACCGCGAGGAGGCCGCTGACGCCGTCCAGGACGCCCTGATCTCCGCCTTCCGGGCAGCACACACCTTCCGCGGCCAGTCGGCCGTCACGACCTGGCTCCACCGCATCACGGTGAACGCCTGTCTCGACCGTGCCCGCAAGACCGCCTCCCGCAGGACCGCCCCCGTCGACGACACCGACCGCTTCGAGCAGCTCCTCGACCCCCATGAGTCGGCCGAGGCCCCCGTGGAGCGCCAGGACCTCCACCGTCAGCTGCTCGCCGCACTCGCCTCGATCCCCGAGGACCAGCGCGCCGCCCTCGTCCTCGTCGACATGCAGGGATACCCGGTCGCCGAGGCGGCCCGTATCCTCGGCGTCCCCACCGGGACCGTGAAGAGCCGCTGTGCGCGCGGGCGGGCACGCCTCCTTCCGATGGTCACTCATCTGCGCGCCGACACCGTGGGTAACGAGGCCGCCGAAGGGGGAAGGAACCGGACGCCGGGGACATCCGTCCCACCGGTGCCGGGGACGACGGATACCGGACCGACAGATCCAGCTGCTGTGAAGGGCGGAGGTGGGCGCACGTGACTTCCACGGCCGGCAGGGCCGACACCACACAGCACCCGGACGTCTCGGAGATCTCCGATCTGACCGAGGGGCTGCTTCCGCCGTCCCGTTCGGCGGCCGTACGACGGCATGTGGACGGCTGTGCCCTCTGCGCGGACGTGCGCTCCTCCCTGGAGGAGATCCGGGGCCTCCTCGGGACCCTGCCCGGGCCGCCCCGTATGCCCGCCGAGATCGCCGGGCGGATCGACGCCGCCCTGGCCGCCGAAGCCCTCCTCAACGCCACCTCCCCGGAGAACCCGAAGAGCCCGGAGAACCTGGCGAGCGACTCCCCTGTTTCACGTGAAACACGGCGTTCCTCGGCCGAGAGGATTCCCTCCGGCTCGGCCTCTCCGGTCGCGGACCGCCCTGCCGGGCGCTCCCGGGCCGGCACCGGCCCCGGACGCCCTGGAAAGCCCCGCCGCCGCATCGCGCTGCTCTCCACGGTCGGCGCCGCCTTCGGAGCCGTGGTCCTCGGAACGAGCCTGTATCTCAGCCAGACGGGCAACGTGACCGCAGGCAGCGCGGACCAGGGAGCCAAGAAGGCCGACGCCGTCGCCAGCGCCGCCCTCAACCCCTTCTCCGGTGCACCCGTCGAAGACCGCGTCCACGCCCTCCTCACCGAGGCCCCCGCGCCCAAGACGCCCCAGGGAGTCGGGCCCGAATCGATGTCAGCCCAGACCGGTGGTGAGACGCCCCAGCGCAACAAGGACGGCGCCGTCCCCGGCTGTGTCCTGGCCGGCACGGGCCGCAGCGACGGGGTGCTCGGCTACGAGCGCGGCGAGTACCAGGGAAAGCCCGCCTATCTGCTCGTCCTGACGGATCCGGCGGACACCACCCGGGTCCAGGCCTACGTGCTCGACGCCTCCTGCGCCGAGAAGCCCACGGAGAGCGGAAGCCCGGCCGCCGATCTTCTGCTCAGCCGGACGTATCCACGCTCCTGACCTCGCTTCCTGTCCGAGCACGGTGCCGCGCGGCGGTCTCGGGAATGCACGCCCCTTAGGATCCGTTGGGTGGGGTGAGAGCGACCGACAACCGCCCCCGTAGGCAGTGGCAGTCTGCAGAGACGAGGAAGAAACCCGTGAGCGACGTCCGTAACGTGATCATCATCGGCTCCGGTCCCGCGGGTTACACCGCCGCGCTCTACACGGCCCGAGCGTCGCTGAAGCCCCTGGTCTTCGAAGGTGCCGTCACCGCTGGTGGCGCCCTCATGAACACCACCGAGGTCGAGAACTTCCCCGGTTTCCGTGACGGCATCATGGGCCCGGACCTGATGGACAACATGCGGGCCCAGGCCGAGCGCTTCGGCGCCGAGCTGGTCCCCGACGACGTCATCGCCGTGGACCTGACCGGTGACATCAAGACCGTCACCGACACCGCCGGCACCGTGCACCGCGCGAAGGCCGTGATCGTCACCACCGGCTCCCAGCACCGCAAGCTCGGCCTCCCCAACGAGGACGTGCTCTCCGGCCGCGGTGTCTCCTGGTGCGCCACCTGCGACGGGTTCTTCTTCAAGGACCAGGACATCGCCGTCGTCGGCGGCGGCGACACCGCGATCGAGGAGGCCACCTTCCTCTCGCGCTTCGCCAAGTCCGTCACGATCGTCCACCGCCGGGACACCCTGCGCGCCTCCAAGGCCATGCAGGAGCGTGCCTTCGCCGACCCGAAGATCTCCTTCGCCTGGGACAGCGAGGTCGCCGAGATCCACGGCGACCAGAAGCTCACCGGTCTGACCCTGCGCGACACGAAGACCGGCGAGACCCGCGAGCTCCCCGTCACCGGCCTCTTCATCGCCGTCGGCCACGACCCGCGGACCGAGCTCTTCAAGGGCCAGCTGGACCTGGACGAGGAGGGCTACCTCAAGGTCGCCGCCCCGTCGACGCGCACGAACCTCACGGGTGTCTTCGGCGCCGGTGACGTCGTCGACCACACCTACCGCCAGGCCATCACGGCCGCGGGCACCGGTTGCTCCGCCGCGCTCGACGCCGAGCGCTTCCTGGCCGCCCTCGCCGACAGCGAGAAGCTGGCCGAGACCCCCGCGGTCTGACCCCGTCTCTCCCCACCCCACACCCCGCGAGATAAGGAGGCCGCCGTGGCCGGCGACCTGAGGAACGTGACCGACGCAGACTTCGACGAGGTCGTGCTCAAGAGCGACAAGCCCGTCCTGGTGGACTTCTGGGCTGCCTGGTGCGGCCCGTGCCGTCAGATCGCCCCGTCGCTGGAGGCCATCGCCAAGGAGCACGGCGAGATCGAGGTCGTGAAGCTCAACATCGACGAGAACCCGGGCACGGCCGCCAAGTACGGCGTCATGTCGATCCCGACGCTCAACGTCTACCAGGGCGGCGAGGTCGTGAAGACCATCGTCGGCGCCAAGCCGAAGGCCGCGATCCTCCGCGACCTGGAGGGCTTCGTCGAGCCCACGAAGGCCTGACACCCACCGCATGTTTCACGTGAAACGGCCCGCCCCCTGTGGGGGCGGGCCGTTCTCGTTCTCCGAGGCGTCCGAAGCGTCCGAAGCGTCCGAAGCTAAAGAGGCCGCAGGATCGGCTCTTTCTGCACGGCGCCGAGCAGACGATCCAGAGCCATTTCGACGTCCTCCTTCCAGGAGAGCGTCGTCCTGAGCTCCAGCCTCAGCCGGGGGAAGGCATGGTGCGGGCGGACGGTCTTGAAGCCCACCGCGAGGAGATGCTCGGCCGGCAGCACACAGGCCGGCTCCTTCCACCGGGCGTCTCCGAACGCCTCGATCGCCTTGAAGCCCCGCCGCATCACGTCTTTGGCCACGGTCTGCACCATCACCCGCCCCAGGCCCTGCCCCTGATAGCCCGGCATGATCCACGCCGTCATCAACTGGACGGCGTCCGCCGCCACGGGGCTCGTCGGGAAGGCCGTCGAACGCGGCACATAGGCCGGGGGAGCGTAGAGGACGTAACCGACCGGTACCTCGTCGACGTAGACCACCCGGCCGCAGGAACCCCACTCCAGGAGAACGGCCGAGATCCAGGACTCCTTCTCCAGCTCCGGGCGACCCGCCTTCACCGCCGCCTCACCGCTCACCGGGTCGAGCTCCCAGAACACACAGGAGCGACACCGCTTGGGCAGATCCGGAAGGTTGTCCAACGTGAGCGGTACGAGCCGACGCCCCACGGCAGCTCCTCGTTTCCCTTGCCATCGAGCACGGATACGCCTCTCGGAATCGTATCGATCGGGCGATCGGGGCGATACCGCGCACAGGCAAAGGGCGGGCCGTGTTCCGGTGAAGACCGGAACACGGCCCGCCCTTTGCGGCCTCAGCGAGCGGGACGAGGGATCAGCCCTCGACGACCTGCTCGGCGTTCCTGCGGTCCATGACCCGCCCCTCGCCGGGGGCCAGGGTCGTGAGGATCCGCTCCAGATCGTCCATCGAGGCGAACTCGACGACGATCTTGCCCTTCTTCTGCCCCAGGTCGACCTTCACCCGCGTCTCGAAGCGGTCCGAGAGCCGGGAAGCGAGGTCCGTGAGCGCGGGCGAGACCCGGGCACCGGCACGCGGGCCCTTCGGCTTGGCCGCCGACACGGGCTCCTCGGAGCCCATGAGGCTCACGATCTCCTCGACGCTGCGCACCGAGAGGCCCTCGGAGACGATCCGGTACGCCAGCTTGTCCTGGGCGTCCGGATCCTCCACACCGAGCAGGGCCCGGGCATGGCCGGCGGAGAGCACTCCGGCGGCGACCCGCCGCTGCACCGGAAGGGAGAGCTTCAGCAGACGCAACGTGTTGGAGATCTGCGGGCGGGACCGCCCGATCCGCTCCGCGAGCTGGTCGTGCGTGCAGCCGAAGTCCTTCAGCAGCTGCTCGTAGGCGTGGGCCTCCTCGATCGCGTTCAGCTGGGCCCGGTGGAGGTTCTCCAGGAGCGCGTCCAGGAGCATCTTCTCGTCGTCGGTGTCCCGGACGATCGCCGGGATTCGCTCCAGGCCGGCCGCCGTCGAAGCCCGCAGACGACGCTCACCCATGACGAGCTCGTAGCGGTCGGCCTCGATCTTGCGCACGACCACGGGCTGGAGCAGACCGACCTCCTTGATGGAGGTGACGAGCTCCGCCAGCGCGTCCTCGTCGAAGACCTCACGGGGCTGGTGCCGGTTGGGAACGATCGCGTCGATCGGCAGCTCGGTGAAGTAGGCCCCGGCCGGAGGCTCCGGCAGCGCCACCGGCGCGGGCTCGTTCCACGTCGGGCTCGACTCCGGGGCCTGCGGGCTCTGCGGCAGCGTCGCCAGCTTCGCGGCGGCCACCCCTCGCTCCACGGGCCGTTCCTGGGGAGCAGCAGGGATCAGCGCACCGAGTCCACGCCCCAACCCCCTACGTCGCTCACTCACTGGATCCCCTCCGACATGCTGCGCTGGTTGTTCTGGTGCCCGACATGGGCGTGCTGCGGGTCGTAGTGCACGGCGGCCCCCCGCAGGGCGATCTCACGGGCCGCTTCGAGATATGACAGGGCGCCGCTGGAGCCCGGGTCGTAGGTGAGGACCGTCTGCCCGTAGCTCGGTGCCTCCGAGATGCGGACGGACCGCGGAATGCTGGTCCGGAGCACCTCCTCGGCGAAGTGGCTGCGCACCTCGTCGGCGACCTGGGAGGCGAGCCTCGTCCTGCCGTCGTACATGGTGAGCAGAATCGTCGAGACGTGGAGCCCCGGGTTGAGGTGCCCTCGCACCAGCTCGACGTTCCGCAGAAGCTGACCGAGTCCCTCCAGTGCGTAGTACTCGCACTGGATCGGGATCAGGACCTCCGCGCCCGCCACCATGGCGTTGACCGTGAGGAGGCCGAGCGAGGGCGGGCAGTCGATCAGGATGTAGTCCAGCGGCTGCTCATAGGCCTGGATCGCCCGCTGCAGGCGGCTCTCACGCGCCACCAGGGACACCAGCTCGATCTCCGCACCGGCGAGATCGATGGTGGCGGGGGCACAGAAGAGGCCCTCGACGTCCATGACCGGCTGCACCACATCGGAGAGCGGCTTGCTGTCCACCAGGACGTCGTAGATCGAGGGGACCTCGGCGTGGTGGTCGATGCCGAGTGCCGTGGAGGCGTTGCCCTGCGGGTCCAGGTCGATGACCAGGACACGAGCGCCGTGCAGCGCCAGGGAGGCGGCAAGGTTGACCGTCGTGGTCGTCTTGCCCACGCCGCCCTTCTGGTTGGCGACCACCATGACGCGCGTCTGGGCCGGGCGGGGAAGTCCCTCACCGGCACGACCCAGCGCCTCTACTGCCAGCTGGGCAGCACGACCGATGGGGGTGTCGTCCATCGGGGGCGGTGTTTCACGTGAAACATCCTCCCCCACCGATTCGGTTCGGGGACCGGGGACCGGATCGGTCATCGGTCCCGCGATGTTGGCGTCGGACCGCAAGGATTCACTCTCCTCGGCTTCAGGCTCGCGATGAGGAGAGCCTGCCATGCTTTCGGGGTCGTGAACCAGCGAGGTAGGTGGTTCTGTGGGTGAATCCACCTCTGTGGACAACTCCGTAACCCTCACGGGTGGCTTCACACGGGGCATACGGTCCCGGGGCGTGGCAGCCGCGCGACCGCGGCTGATGATCCCCTGCAGCAGGGAGCGACGTTTCACGTGAAACACGATGCCCCTGCCGCCCGGCCGGGACCGTTCGACACTCCGAAATGGTACGTATGCGACGCTCAGCGGCGCCGGCGGGTCTTGCTCGTCCGGGCGGCCTTGGCCCGCTTGGCCGCGAACCGCACACCGCCGGGGCTCTCGCCGCACTCCACCCGCACGACCGTGGACAGCGGGTCGACGATGCCCTCGCCCACCTGAAGCACCGAGGTCTCCACCACACCGAGCCGGGAGAGCGCGGCGCGAGCGCCGTCGATCTCCTCCTGCGCGGTATCGCCCTTGAGCGCCAGCATCTCTCCGTACGGACGCAGCAGGGGAACGCCCCAGCCGGCCAGCCGGTCGAGCGGAGCCACCGCGCGGGCGGTCACCACGTGCACCGGCGTGATCTTGCCGAGCATCTCCTCCGCGCGCCCGCGGACCACGGTGACGTGGTCGAGGCCGAGCAGCTCGACGACCTCCTGGAGGAAGTTCGTCCGGCGCAGGAGCGGCTCCAGGAGCGTGATCTTCAGGTCGGGCCGGACCAGGGCCAGGGGGATGCCGGGCAGACCGGCTCCCGAGCCCACGTCGCAGACCGTGACGCCCTCGGGGACAACCTCACCGAGGACGGCGCAGTTCAGCAGGTGGCGCTCCCACAGGCGCGGGACCTCGCGCGGGCCGATCAGGCCGCGCTTCACACCCGCGTCCGCGAGCAGCTCCGCGTACCGCACGGCCTCCGGGAAGTACTCACCGAAGACTGTCCGCGCCTGCTCCGGCGCCTCGGGGAGCTCCGCTGCCTCCGTCACGGGAACCGTCCTTCCGTACCGCACGCCTCGCGTGCGAGCGCACTGTGGTGGCTGACTATCAAGGCTGACAAAGATCGGCCCCGCCTGCGAACAGACGGGGCCGACACTACGTGAGGGGTCAGGCCGGGAGCACGACGACGAAGCGCTGCGGCTCCTCGCCCTCGGACTCGCTGCGCAGACCGGCGGCGGCGATCGCGTCGTGCACGACCTTGCGCTCGAACGGCGTCATCGGGTCCAGCTTGACCGGCTGGCCGGTGGACTTCACCTCGGCCGCGGCCTTGGCACCCAGCTCGGCGAGCTCGGCGCGCTTCTTGGCCCGGAAGCCGGCGATGTCGAGCATCAGGCGGCTGCGGTCACCGGTCTCGCGGTGCACGGCGAGACGGGTCAGCTCCTGGAGGGCCTCCAGGACCTCGCCATCGCGGCCCACGAGCTTCTGCAGGTCGCGGCTGCTGGAGTCGCTGATGATCGAGACCGCGGCCCGGTCCGCCTCGACGTCCATGTCGATGTCGCCGTCGAGGTCGGCGATGTCGAGCAGGCCCTCGAGGTAGTCGGCCGCGATCTCACCCTCCTGCTCCAGGCGGGTCAGGGTGTCGCCACCCTCGGCGGCGGCGGAGGTGGTGCCTTCCGTCACGGATGGACTCCTTCTTGCTTCGTGGAGGCTTACTTCTTGGAGGACGGGTGCTTGGGCCGCTGCTGGCCCTTGCGCTGACCCTGGCCGGACTTGCCCTGACGGGAGCCACCGGAGTTGGCACGGCTGCCGCGCTGGGGCTTGTCGCCCTGCGCCTGACCCTTGGCCTCGGTCGTGGCCGAATCCTGGGGCTTCTTCTCGAGCGAGGTGGTCGCCTCGTCGGCGGCCGGCTCGGAGCCTTCCTCGGAGTCCTTCGCCACGGGCTGCTGGGCTCCGGAGGACTGGCGCTGGGCCTTGGTCTGGCGCTTGGGCTGCTGGCGCCTGGCGGCGGCACCGCCCTCGGCCTCGGCCACGAGCGTGTCGCTCTTGATCACGGTGCCGTCCGCCTGGGCGGCGAAGCCGGCCTTGGACAGGCCCACGAAGAAGCGGCGCTCGTTCTCGTTGCGGTCGCTGCCCTTGGCGACGATGACCTTGACGATGTTCTTCCGACGGCGGCCCTTGACCTCACCGCTGTGCGTGACGCTCTTCAGCAGGCGCTGGAGGTAGGCGTCCTGGGCCTTGGACCCCGGGGTCGGGTTCTGGTTGATCACGTACATCTGCTGGCCCATGGTCCACACGTTGGTGGTCAGCCAGTAGACGAGGACACCGACGGGGAAGTTGATGCCCATGCCGGCGAAGATCAGCGGGAAGATGTACATGAGCATCTTCTGCTGCTGCATGTACGGGGTCTTCACCGAGAGGTCGACGTTCTTCATCATCAGCTGGCGCTGGGTGAAGAACTGCGAGGCCGACATCATCACGATCATGATCGCGGTGACGATGCGGACGTCGGTCAGCGAGGCACCGAGCGAAGCGACCTTCTCGGCGCTGTCCGTGAACTTCGCGGCGAGCGGCGCACCGAAGATGTGGGCCTGACGGGCGCTGGCCAGCAGGTCCTCGTTGATGACGCCGATCGTCTGGCCGTTGGCGATGCTGGAGAGCACGCGGTACAGGGCGAAGAAGAACGGCGACTGCGCCAGGATGGGAAGGCACGAGGAGAGCGGGTTGGTACCCGTCTCCTTGTACAGCTTCATCATCTCTTCGGACTGGCGCTGCTTGTCGCTCTTGTAGCGCTCCTGGATCGCCTTCATCTTCGGCTGGAGCGCCTGCATGTTCCGCGTCGACTTGATCTGCTTCACGAAAAGCGGGATCAGACAGATACGGATCAGCACCACCAGGGACACGATGGACAGTCCCCAGGCCCAGCCCGTGTCGGGACCGAAGATCGCCCCGTACATCGAATGGAACTGGACGATCACCCAGGAGACGGGTGTGGTGATGAAGCTGAACAGACTGGCAATCGTGTCCACTAATCAGGCTCCTTGAGCATTGGGCGAGGTCTCGGCGGCCGGGCTCGTCTCGGCGGGGGACCCGCCCTTGTCGCCGCGCAGCGCGTTCCGCAGCATCTCGTGCCAGCGGGGGCGCTTGCGCGGGGGGACGTGATCCACTCCGCCGGGCGACCACGGGTTGCACCGCAGGATCCGCCAGGCGGTCAGGGCCGTGCCCTTGATCGCGCCATGCCGGTCGATGGCCGTGAATCCGTAGTGGGAACACGACGGGTAGTACCGGCAGACGGGGCCCAGAAGAGGGCTGATCGTCCACTGGTACAGCTTGATGAGAGCCAGCAGCGGGTACTTCATCGCGCGCCCCCTCCCAGCAGCCGCTGGAGAGCGGCGTCCAGGTCTCGGGCCAGCTGTGCGTGGTCGGCGTCGCCGGCTCCGGGCAACGCCCGTACGACCACCAGGCTACCGGGAGGCAGCGCGGCAATGCGGTCGCGGACGAGATGGCGCAGACGTCGCTTCACCTGGTTGCGTACGACCGCACCGCCCACGGCCTTGCTCACGACGAAACCCGCACGCGTCGGGGGAGCGCTCTCCCCAGGCGCGTGCGGGTTCGATGCACCGCTGCGTAGGTGGACGACGAGGAGCGGGCGACCGGCCCGGCGACCTCGGCGTACCGCGGTTGCGAAGTCCTCGCGCCGCCTCAGCCGATTCTCGGTAGGCAGCACGTCATGACCTGATTAAGCGGATCAGGCGGACAGCGCCGAGCGACCCTTGGAACGGCGGTTCGCAAGGATGGCGCGACCGGCACGCGTACGCATGCGCAGGCGGAAGCCGTGGGTCTTCGCGCGACGACGGTTGTTCGGCTGGAAGGTGCGCTTGCTCACTCGGGGGCTCCAGAAATGATTCGTAGATGGCGGGACATCGCCTGGCTGTCACCGTGCGCCCACGAGTAGCTCGCAATACGCCCGAGTGCACCGCTACACGATCACTGACCGTGATCTTTGCCCATCGGAGGCAGGCGGCAGCAGCCATCGACAACTCGACCTGGGTACGGTACGCGCGGCTACGCCATCCGGTCAAACCGACCTGTCGCCACCCCCCATTGTGCCCTGTCGTCGTCCCCCATTGTGCACAGGCTGTGGACAACAACTTGAACCACGTCATCCGCCCCGACTACCGTGGACGGTCTCCACAATCTTTTCCGTTCTGTCCTCACCTGTCCCGGGCGGACCCGTCCTCACGGACTTCGACCCACTGTCCCCGAGAACCACACCATCGTGGGACCTGCGAGAAAGCGTGCCCTGTGGCTGACGTACCTGCCGATCTTGCCGCAGTGTGGCCACGCGTCCTCGAGCAGCTACTCGCCGAGGGCCAGCAGGGCATCGAGCCCAAGGACAAGCAGTGGATCGAGCGCTGCCAGCCGCTCGCCCTGGTCGCCGACACCGCTCTCCTCGCCGTGCCCAACGAGTGGGGGAAACGGGTCCTGGAGGGCCGGCTCGCTCCGCTGATCAGCGAGACCCTGAGCCGTGAGTGCGGCCGGCCGATCCGGATCGCGATCACCGTCGACGACTCCGTCGGCGAGCCGACGCCGCCGGCGCCCCCGGTGCAGCAGCCGCAGCAGCCCCGCTACGACGAGCGCGCGCAGCCCGAGCCGTACGAGAAGTACGACGGTTACGGCCACCGGCCGATGCCCGACGACGGGCTGCCCACCGCGCGCCCCGCCTATCCGGACTACCAGCAGCAGCGGCCCGAGCCCGGTGCCTGGCCGCGCACCCAGGAGGACCTCTCCTGGCAGCAGCCGCGGCTCGGCGGCTACCAGGAGCGCGCCCCGTACACCGGCCCCAGCAGCCCGACCGGACCCGAGCAGTCCCGGGGGACCCGCTACGACGAGCCGACCCGCGGCTACGAGCAGCAGCGGCCCGAGCGCGCCGAACTGCCCGACCCGCAGAACCACGGTCCCCGTCCCGGCCCCCGCCCCGGCGGTCCGGTGCCCGGGCCCGGCGGCGTGCCGGGCGGCGGTCACGGCTCCTCGTCCGCCGGGCAGGGCGCCGGCGGCCCGAACGAGCAGCACGCGCGCCTGAACCCCAAGTACCTCTTCGACACCTTCGTCATCGGTTCCTCGAACCGGTTCGCGCACGCGGCCGCCGTCGCGGTCGCCGAGGCGCCGGCGAAGGCGTACAACCCGCTCTTCATCTACGGGGAGTCGGGCCTCGGCAAGACCCACCTGCTGCACGCGATCGGGCACTACGCGCGGAGCCTCTACCCGGGCACGCGCGTGCGGTACGTGAGCTCCGAGGAGTTCACCAACGAGTTCATCAACTCGATCCGCGACGGCAAGGGCGACGCGTTCCGCAAGCGCTACCGCGATGTGGACATCCTGCTGGTCGACGACATCCAGTTCCTGGCGAGCAAGGAGTCGACGCAGGAGGAGTTCTTCCACACCTTCAACACGCTCCACAACGCCAACAAGCAGATCGTGCTGTCCTCGGACCGGCCGCCCAAGCAGCTGGTGACCCTGGAGGACCGGCTCCGCAACCGCTTCGAGTGGGGCCTCACCACCGATGTGCAGCCGCCGGAGCTGGAGACGCGCATCGCGATCCTCCGCAAGAAGGCGGTGCAGGAGCAGCTCAACGCCCCGCCGGAGGTACTGGAGTTCATCGCCTCCCGGATCTCGCGGAACATCCGTGAGCTGGAGGGCGCGCTGATCCGGGTGACGGCCTTCGCGAGCCTCAACCGGCAGCCGGTGGACCTCGGACTGACCGAGATCGTCCTCAAGGACCTGATCCCCGGGGGCGAGGACAGCTCGCCGGAGATCACCGCTCCCGCCATCATGGCGGCCACGGCCGACTACTTCGGTCTGACGGTGGAGGACCTCTGCGGATCCTCGCGCAGCCGCGTCCTGGTGACGGCCCGGCAGATCGCCATGTACCTGTGCCGTGAGCTCACGGACCTGTCGCTGCCGAAGATCGGCGCGCAGTTCGGCGGCCGCGACCACACGACGGTGATGCACGCGGACCGGAAGATCCGTGCCCTGATGGCGGAGCGGCGCTCCATCTACAACCAGGTCACCGAGCTCACCAACCGCATCAAGAACGGCTGACACAGGCCTCCAGGACCACTCCACGGCCTCTCGAAGGGCGCTCCGGGACACCTCCCGGGGCGCCCTTCGGCGTTCCCCGCCGTCCTCGGCCGTCCCCGACCGCCCCTGCCGTGTTCGATTACTTCGTTCCGGTGGCAGGTTCTCCACAGATTGGGGGATGATCTCCCGTCCACAGGGTGGGGACTGGCGAGTTATCCGGATCGTGTCCACAGGTAGGCCTGATGACAGATCATCACCCCAGGTCAGACCCTTGTGGAATTGTTGGCAAACGCCATCCACAGCCTGTGGATGAATCTTTCGTCCACAGGGGGCTCTGAAGGTTGTCCACCGGCTGCCCACAGGGAGAGGTCGGTTGCCCACAGCTTCTCCACACCGCTGTCCACTGTTCGGCAACGAAACACCCCCTCTCACCAGCCCGAGTGAAAGCCGTCACACCAAGGGAGACGTTTGGGCTGTGGGGAACCTGGGGAAAGCTGGGGACAGCGCTGGGGAGAACTCCCCATGGCCTGTGTACCGGCTGTGCAGAACTTTCGGGTGTCCACAGAACCCCTCGGTTGTCCACGGGTTCCACCCACAGGACCAGTGGACAAAAAACTGGACCTGACCTGCGAAAACGACGTTATCCACGGTTTCCACAGGCCCTACTACTACTCCCACATAGAGTTAGCCCGGAATTCGCTTCGAAGTGGGACCTGTGCACAACTCGGCGCCGGAGCCTCGACGCGCTCTCGTCTCGACTTGACCCCGAGCAGCACCGAGTGTCGGTGGCGTACGTCAGACTGGTTCCCGCAGTCGACGAAGAGCCAGCAACAAGCAGGAGGCGGTTCCGGTGAAGATCCGGGTGGAGCGCGACGTACTTGCCGAGGCGGTGGCCTGGGTGGCCCGCAGCCTCCCGGCCCGTCCGCCGGCGCCCGTGCTCGCGGGCCTTCTCCTGAAGGCCGAGGACGGCGCGCTGAGCTTCTCGAGCTTCGACTACGAGGTCTCGGCGCGGGTCTCCGTCGAGGCCGAGGTGGAGGAGGACGGCACCGTCCTCGTCTCCGGCCGGCTGCTCGCCGACATCTGCCGCGCCCTCCCCAACCGTCCGGTGGAGATCTCCACAGACGGTGTACGGGCGACCGTGGTCTGCGGCTCCTCCCGCTTCACCCTCCACACCCTGCCTGTGGAGGAGTACCCGGCGCTGCCGGAGATGCCCACCGCGACGGGCACCGTCCCCGGTGAGGTCTTCGCCTCCGCCGCCGCGCAGGTGGCCATCGCCGCCGGCCGTGACGACACGCTGCCCGTCCTCACCGGTGTGCGCATCGAGATCGAGGGCGACACGGTCACCCTGGCCTCCACCGACCGCTACCGCTTCGCGGTCCGCGAGTTCCTGTGGAAGCCGGAGTCCCCGGACGCCTCCGCGGTCGCCCTGGTGCCCGCGAAGACCCTCCTGGACACCGCCAAGGCGCTCACCAGCGGCGACACGGTGACCCTGGCGCTCTCCGGCTCCGGCAAGGGCGAGGGCCTCATCGGCTTCGAGGGCGCGGGCCGCCGCACCACCACCCGCCTCCTGGAGGGCGACCTCCCGAAGTACCGGACGCTCTTCCCCACCGAGTTCAACTCGGTCGCGGTGATCGAGACCGCCCCCTTCGTGGAGGCCGTGAAGCGTGTGGCCCTGGTGGCCGAGCGCAACACCCCGGTCCGGCTCAGCTTCGAGCAGGGCGTGCTGATCCTGGAGGCCGGCTCCAGCGACGATGCACAGGCTGTGGAGCGTGTGGACGCGCAGCTGGACGGCGACGACATCTCGATCGCCTTCAACCCGACCTTCCTGCTCGACGGCCTGAGCGCCATCGACTCCCCGGTCGCCCAGCTCTCCTTCACGACCTCCACGAAGCCGGCGCTGCTGAGCGGCAAGCCCGCCCTCGACGCCGAGGCGGACGAGGCCTACAAGTACCTGATCATGCCGGTGCGGCTGTCCGGCTGAGGCCCGTCGTCGGGGTCGTCGCCTGAGCGGCTGACCCCACAGGTGTGCACCGGGGTCCGGGCGTAGGCTCGGACCCGGGTACACCGCACACGACGCTTAAGGAATCTCTGATGGAGCTCGGTCTCGTCGGTCTCGGCAAGATGGGCGGCAACATGCGTGAGCGCATCCGCCGCGCAGGCCACACCGTCATCGGATACGACCGCAACCCGGACCTCGCCGATGTCCACAGCCTCGAAGAGCTTGTGGGCAAGCTCAAGGGTCCGCGCGTCGTGTGGGTCATGGTCCCGGCCGGTGCCGCGACCCAGTCCACCATCGACGAGCTGGCGCAGCTGCTCTCCCCCGGCGACATCGTCGTGGACGGCGGGAACTCGCGCTGGACGGACGACGAGAAGCACGCCGAGGAGCTCGCCGCCAAGGGCATCGGCTTCGTCGACTGCGGCGTCTCCGGCGGCGTCTGGGGCCTGGAGAACGGCTACGCGCTGATGTACGGCGGCTCCGCCGAGGACGTGGCGAAGGTCCAGCCGATCTTCGACGCGCTCAAGCCCGAGGGCGAGTTCGGCTCGGTCCACGCGGGCAAGGTCGGCGCCGGCCACTTCGCGAAGATGGTCCACAACGGCATCGAGTACGCGATGATGCAGGCCTACGCCGAGGGCTGGGAGCTCCTGGAGAAGGTCGACTCCGTCACCGACGTGCGCGAGGTCTTCCGCTCCTGGCAGGAGGGCACGGTCATCCGTTCCTGGCTGCTCGACCTCGCGGTGAACGCACTGGACGAGGACGAGCACCTGGACAAGCTGCGGGGCTACGCGTCGGACTCCGGCGAGGGCCGGTGGACGGTCGAGGCCGCCATCGACAACGCCGTCCCGCTGCCGGCGATCACCGCGTCGCTGTTCGCGCGGTTCGCCTCCCGTCAGGACGACTCCCCGCAGATGAAGATGATCGCCGCGCTGCGCAACCAGTTCGGTGGCCACGCGGTCGAGACGAAGAAGTAATCCACAGGCTGTGCACCCCTCGGTGCACAGCCGCCGGGGGAAGAAGGTCGGCGCCCACCATGCACGTCACGCATCTCTCGCTGGCCGACTTCCGCTCGTACGCCCGGGTCGAGGTCCCGCTCGACCCGGGCGTCACCGCTTTCGTGGGAGCGAACGGCCAGGGCAAGACCAATCTGGTCGAGGCCGTCGGCTATCTCGCGACCCTCGGCAGCCACCGCGTCGCCTCCGACGCCCCGCTCGTCCGGATGGGGGCGGAGCGCGCGGTCGTCCGCGCCGCCGTCACCCAGGGCGAGCGCTCCCAGCTGATCGAGCTGGAACTCAACCCGGGCCGCGCCAACCGCGCCCGTATCAACAGGTCCTCGCAGGTCAGACCGCGTGACGTGCTCGGCATCGTACGGACCGTGCTGTTCGCCCCCGAGGACCTCGCCCTGATCAAGGGCGACCCCGGCGAGCGCCGGCGCTTCCTCGACGAGCTGATCACGGCGCGCACGCCCCGCATGGCGGGCGTGCGCTCCGACTACGAGCGCGTGCTGAAGCAGCGCAACACCCTCCTGAAGTCGGCGGCGATGGCCCGGCGGCACGGCGGCCGCGGCATGGACCTCTCCACCCTGGACGTGTGGGACCAGCACCTGGCCCGGGCCGGCGCCGAGCTGCTCGCCCAGCGGCTCGACCTCATCGCCGTACTGCAGCCGCTCGCCGACAAGGCGTACGAGCAGCTCGCGCCCGGCGGCGGACCGATCCTCCTGGAGTACCGCCCCTCCGCGCCCGGCTCCGGGCACACCCGCGAGGAGCTGTACGAGCAGCTGCTCGCCGCCCTCGCCGAGGTCCGCAAGCAGGAGATCGAGCGGGGCGTCACGCTCGTCGGACCCCACCGGGACGAGCTGCTCCTCAAGCTCGGCGAGCTCCCCGCGAAGGGGTACGCGAGCCACGGAGAGTCCTGGTCGTACGCGCTGGCGCTGCGGCTCGCCTCGTACGACCTGCTGCGGTCCGAGGGCAACGAGCCGGTCCTCGTCCTCGACGACGTCTTCGCCGAGCTGGACGCGCGGCGGCGCGAGCGGCTCGCGGAGCTGGTGGCCCCGGGCGAGCAGGTGCTCGTCACGGCTGCGGTGGACGACGACGTGCCGGGCGTGCTGGCGGGCACGCGGTACGCGGTGTCCGGCGGGACGGTGGAACGGGTATGAGCGAGCAGAATTCCCCACAGCCTGTGGACAGGCCCGCGCCACCCGAGCCCTCGGGTGTGGATCTCGCCCGGGTCGCGCTGCGCGCGGCCAAGGAGCAGGCGAAGGCGCGGGGTGCGGCGGCGGCGCAGAAGAAGCAGGCCCGGCGCGGCGGCGGGCTGCGCTCCGGTGCGCGCGCCGACGGACGCGACCCGATGGCGCTCGGCGCCGCGATCAACCGGCTGATCACCGAGCGGGGCTGGGAGACCCCGGCGGCGGTCGGCGGGGTCATGGGCCGCTGGCCGCAGATCGTCGGCGAGGACCTCGCGAAGCACTGCGTACCGGTGAAGTTCGACGACGAGCCGGATGCGCGGGTGCTGACGGTGCAGTGCGACTCCACTGCGTGGGCCACGCAGCTGCGGTTGCTGGCGCCGAGGCTGGTGGCGCGGTTGAACGAGGACCTGGGGCACGGGACGGTGCGGGTCATCAAGGTGCTCGGGCCCGGAGCCCCGCGGAGGGGGTACGGGCCGCTGCGGGCGCCGGGGTCTGTGGGGCCCGGGGACACGTACGGGTAGTACGGGGTCCCAGGGCCTCGTGGTGCGGGTCCAGGCGTAGGGCGCCGTGCGCGTGGGCGTTGTGCCCACCCGTTCCGCCCCGGCGGAACGCATGCCCGCAACGCGACGGAGCCCATGCCCGCAACGCGACGGAGCGTGCGCCCACTGGCCGTCACCGGTCGAAGCGCTAGGTGGCCGTCTACGGGCTCTGGAGCCCCTATCCGGATATGGGGAGTCGTCTCGCTCCCGCTCAGGGCGGCACATGCGCATTCAGGTACCGGCAAACCCCCATGAGTGTCGGCGCTACCGGTAGACTGGGAGACAATCCCGCCACCCTGCGGAACATGTCGAACGACGCAGCCGCTCCCGTATGCCCGGAGAACGGCCTGTGCTGTGCCAGAAAGGGCGCTTCGTGGCCGATTCCGGCAACCCCAACGAGAACAAGCAGTACACCGCCAGCAACATCCAGGTCCTCGAAGGTCTGGATGCCGTGCGCAAGCGCCCTGGCATGTACATCGGATCGACCGGCGAGCGCGGACTGCACCACATGGTGCAGGAGGTCGTCGACAACTCGGTCGACGAGGCCCTGGCCGGCTATGCCGACACCATCGACGTGACGATCCTGCCCGACGGCGGGCTGCGCTGCGTCGACAACGGACGTGGCATCCCGGTCGGCATCGTGGAGTCCGAGGGCAAGCCGGCCGTCGAGGTCGTGCTGACCGTGCTCCACGCGGGCGGCAAGTTCGGCGGCGGCGGCTACGCCGTGTCCGGCGGTCTGCACGGTGTCGGCGTGTCGGTCGTGAACGCCCTGTCCACCAGGGTCTCCGTCGAGATCAAGACGGACGGCCACCGCTGGACGCAGGACTACAAGATGGGCGTCCCGACGGCCCCGCTCGTCCAGCACGAGGCGACCGAGGAGACCGGCACGACGGTGACCTTCTGGGCCGACCCGGACATCTTCGAGACCACCGAGTACTCCTTCGAGACGCTCGCGCGCCGCTTCCAGGAGATGGCCTTCCTCAACAAGGGCCTCACCCTGACGCTCACGGACGAGCGCGAGTCGGCGAAGGCCACGGTCGGCGCGGACGACCCCGAGGCGGAGGCCGCCGAGGCCGCCGCGCGCACGGTGAAGTACCACTACGAAGGCGGCATCGTCGACTTCGTGACGTACCTCAACTCGCGCAAGGGCGAGCTGATCCACCCCACCGTGATCGACCTGGAGGCGGAGGACAAGGACAAGAACCTGTCCCTCGAGGTCGCGATGCAGTGGAACAGCGGCTACAGCGAGGGCGTGTACTCCTTCGCCAACATCATCCACACCCACGAGGGCGGCACGCACGAGGAGGGCTTCCGCGCTGCGCTGACCTCGCTGATCAACAAGTACGCGCGCGACAAGAAGCTGCTCCGCGAGAAGGACGACAACCTCACGGGCGACGACATCCGCGAGGGTCTGACGGCGATCATCTCGGTCAAGCTGAGCGAGCCGCAGTTCGAGGGCCAGACCAAGACCAAGCTGGGCAACACGGAGGTCAAGACCTTCGTCCAGAAGGCGGTCTACGAGCACCTCAACGACTGGCTGGACCGCAACCCGAACGAGGCCGCGGACATCGTCCGCAAGTCGATCCAGGCCGCCACCGCGCGCGTGGCCGCGCGCAAGGCGCGCGACCTGACCCGCCGCAAGGGTCTCCTGGAGTCGGCCTCGCTGCCGGGCAAGCTCTCCGACTGCCAGTCGAACGACCCGTCCAAGTGCGAGATCTTCATCGTCGAGGGTGACTCCGCCGGCGGCTCGGCCAAGTCCGGCCGCAACCCGATGTACCAGGCCATCCTGCCGATCCGCGGCAAGATCCTGAACGTCGAGAAGGCCCGCGTCGACAAGATCCTGCAGAACACCGAGGTCCAGGCGCTGATCTCCGCCTTCGGCACCGGTGTGCACGAGGACTTCGACATCGAGAAGCTCCGCTACCACAAGATCATCCTGATGGCGGACGCCGACGTCGACGGTCAGCACATCAACACCCTGCTGCTGACCTTCCTCTTCCGCTTCATGCGGCCGCTGGTCGAGGCCGGTCACGTCTACCTCTCCCGCCCGCCGCTCTACAAGATCAAGTGGGGCCGGGACGACTTCGAGTACGCGTACTCGGACCGCGAGCGGGACGCGCTCGTCGAGCTGGGCAAGCAGAACGGCAAGCGGATCAAGGAAGACTCGATCCAGCGCTTCAAGGGTCTCGGCGAGATGAACGCCGAGGAGCTGCGCGTCACCACCATGGACGTCGAGCACCGCGTGCTCGGCCAGGTCACCCTGGACGACGCCGCCCAGGCCGACGACCTGTTCTCGGTGCTCATGGGCGAGGACGTCGAGGCGCGGCGCTCGTTCATCCAGCGCAACGCCAAGGACGTTCGCTTCCTCGACATCTGAGTCGGTCTCAGCTGACCGTACGAAAGGACTGACGACCAGCAATGGCCGACGAAAACACCCCTGGCACCACCGAAGAGCAGGAACCCGTGCTGCGGATCGAGCCCGTCGGGCTCGAGACCGAGATGCAGCGCTCGTACCTCGACTACGCGATGTCCGTCATCGTGTCCCGCGCGCTGCCCGACGTACGGGACGGCCTCAAGCCCGTCCACCGGCGCGTGCTGTACGCGATGTACGACGGCGGCTACCGGCCCGAGAAGGGCTTCTACAAGTGCGCCCGCGTCGTCGGCGACGTCATGGGTACGTACCACCCGCACGGCGACTCCTCGATCTACGACGCGCTCGTCCGCCTCGCCCAGCCATGGTCGATGCGCATGCCGCTCGTCGACTCCAACGGCAACTTCGGTTCCCCGGGCAACGACCCGGCCGCCGCCATGCGCTACACCGAGTGCAAGATGGCGCCGCTGTCGATGGAGATGCTCCGCGACATCGACGAGGAGACCGTCGACTTCACGGACAACTACGACGGCCGCAACCAGGAGCCGACGGTCCTCCCGGCCCGGTTCCCGAACCTGCTGGTCAACGGCTCCGCCGGCATCGCCGTCGGTATGGCCACCAACATCCCGCCGCACAACCTGCGCGAGGTCGCGGCCGGCGCCCAGTGGGCGCTGGAGCACCCCGACGCCAGCCACGAGGAGCTCCTCGACGCGCTGATCGAGCGGATCAAGGGCCCCGACTTCCCCACCGGCGCGCTCGTCGTCGGCCGCAAGGGCATCGAGGAGGCGTACCGCACCGGCCGCGGCTCGATCACGATGCGCGCGGTCGTCGAGGTCGAGGAGATCCAGAACCGCCAGTGCCTGGTGGTCACGGAGCTGCCCTACCAGACCAACCCGGACAACCTCGCGCAGAAGATCGCCGACCTGGTCAAGGACGGCAAGATCGGCGGCATCGCCGACGTCCGCGACGAGACCTCGTCCCGCACCGGCCAGCGCCTCGTCATCGTGCTCAAGCGCGACGCCGTCGCCAAGGTCGTCCTCAACAACCTGTACAAGCACACCGACCTGCAGACGAACTTCGGCGCGAACATGCTGGCGCTCGTCGACGGCGTGCCGCGCACCCTCTCGCTCGACGCGTTCATCCGCCACTGGGTGACGCACCAGATCGAGGTCATCGTCCGCCGGACCCGCTTCCGGCTGCGCAAGGCCGAGGAGCGCGCCCACATCCTGCGCGGCCTCCTCAAGGCCCTCGACGCGATCGACGAGGTCATCGCCCTCATCCGCCGCAGCGAGACGGTCGAGATCGCCCGTACGGGCCTGATGGACCTCCTCACGATCGACGAGATCCAGGCCAACGCGATCCTGGAGATGCAGCTCCGCCGGCTCGCCGCCCTGGAGCGCCAGAAGATCGTCGCCGAGCACGACGAGCTCCAGGCGAAGATCAACGAGTACAACGCGATCCTGGCCTCCCCGGAGCGCCAGCGGGCGATCGTCAGCGAGGAGCTGGCCGCGCTCGTCGAGAAGTTCGGCGACGACCGCCGCTCCAAGCTCGTGCCCTTCGACGGTGACATGTCCATCGAGGACCTGATCGCCGAGGAGGACATCGTCGTCACCATCACGCGCGGCGGCTATGTGAAGCGGACGAAGACCGAGGACTACCGCTCGCAGAAGCGCGGCGGCAAGGGCGTGCGCGGCACGAAGCTGAAGCAGGACGACATCGTCGACCACTTCTTCGTGTCCACCACCCACCACTGGCTGCTCTTCTTCACGAACAAGGGCCGGGTCTACCGGGCCAAGGCGTACGAGCTGCCGGACGCCGGCCGGGACGCGCGCGGCCAGCACGTGGCCAACCTGCTGGCCTTCCAGCCGGACGAGCAGATCGCCCAGATCCTGGCGATCCGCGACTACGAGGCCGCGCCCTACCTGGTGCTCGCCACCAAGGCCGGCCTGGTGAAGAAGACCGCGCTGAAGGACTACGACTCGCCGCGTTCGGGCGGTGTCATCGCGATCAACCTCCGGGAGACCGCGGACGGCAGCGACGACGAGCTGATCGGTGCCGAGCTGGTATCGGCCGAGGACGATCTGCTCCTGGTCAGCAAGAAGGCGCAGTCGATCCGCTTCACCGCCACGGACGACGCGCTGCGTCCGATGGGACGCGCCACCTCGGGCGTCAAGGGGATGAGTTTCCGCGAGGACGACGAACTGCTCTCGATGAATGTCGTCCGGCCCGGTACTTTCGTCTTCACCGCGACCGACGGCGGGTACGCGAAGCGCACCCCCGTCGACGAGTACCGCGTCCAGGGCCGTGGCGGCCTCGGCATCAAGGCCGCCAAGATCGTGGAGGACCGTGGCTCGCTCGTGGGCGCGCTGGTGGTCGAGGAGACCGACGAGATCCTCGCCATCACGCTGTCCGGCGGTGTGATTCGTACGCGAGTCAACGAAGTCAGGGAGACCGGCCGTGACACCATGGGCGTCCAGCTGATCAACCTGGGCAAGCGCGATGCCGTCGTCGGCATCGCACGGAACGCCGAGGCAGGCAGCGAGGACGAGGACATCGAGGACATCGAGGACGCCGAGGGCGTCGTCGGGTCGGCAGAGTCGATCGAGGCCGAGGCGGCCGAGGGCACGGAGCCCCCGGCCGGGGAGCACGAGGAGTAAGAGCGTGAGTGGAGCCACGGGCGCCGGATCGGCGGCTGCCGGAGTTCCTGCCGGTGCTGGAGCGAACGGCGCCCGTGGCCCCGCCACGGACTCCCAGGGGGTTGCTGTGACGGACACTCGGGGGCAGCAGCCCTCGTACGAGACGTACAACGGGCCGCTGCCCGGCGAGCGCCCCCAGGGGCAGCCGGGAGGGCCCTACCACCCGCCGCAGGCGTACGGCACGCCTGCGGGCGGTACGCAGGGCGGGAAGGCCGGCGCCGTGCGCCGGCCGCGCACCGGGGCGAGCACGACGCCCAGGACGCGCAAGGCGCGGCTGCGGGTGGCCAAGGCCGACCCGTGGTCGGTGATGAAGGTGAGCTTCCTGCTCTCCATCGCGCTGGGCATCTGCACGGTCGTGGCCGCGGCGGTGCTGTGGATGGTCATGGACGCCATGGGCGTCTTCTCGACGGTCGGCGGCACGATCAGCGAGGCCACGGGCTCGAACGAGTCCAACGGCTTCGACCTGCAGTCGTTCCTGTCGCTGCCGAGGGTCCTGCTGTTCACCTCGGTGATCGCCGTGATCGACGTGGTCCTGATGACCGCCCTCGCGACGCTGGGCGCCTTCATCTACAACCTGTCGGCCGGTTTCGTGGGCGGCGTCGAGCTCACGCTGGCGGAGGACGAGTAGTCCGCGTGGGGCCGGCCTCGGGTATCGATTTTGGGACTGGCCCCCACGTGCGCTAATGTTCAGGAGTCAGCGCGGCGGACACGAAAAACCGCAAAGCGCGGCGGGGCTATAGCTCAGTTGGTTAGAGCGCATCCCTGATAAGGATGAGGCCACAGGTTCAAATCCTGTTAGCCCCACAGATCGGATCGACCCGGATGGTACTCCATCCGGGTCGATCTGTTTGTGTGAGGTTTGAAGCAGGGGTGCGAAGCCCGTACAGGTCACCGATCGGTATCGGTCGATGTGTAGAGTGGGCGTCAGAAGTCTCCTACGTCAACGAAAGACGAGGTCGCGCGGTGAAGAAGCTTCTCCTGGTCGCACTGGCCGCCATCGGCGGGCTCCTCGTGTACCGCCAGATCCAGGCGGATCGCGCCGAGCAGGATCTGTGGACGGAGGCGACCGACTCCGTGCCCGCAGGTTCCGGTGTCTGAGAGACACACAGTCTGTGGGTGAAGCCCCGGCCGCGTGAGCGGACCGGGGCTTTGCCGTACCCCACCCCACGCGAGTTCACTAGCGCAAAATTTCTGATTGCTCAAGCAAAGTTGTCGTGCGGACGAACGGGAGAGACGCGTGGGCACGCAGGCCGGGAGGCGGACCGGGATCGGCCGGAGGGCGGGAGCCCTGATCGCGGCGGCCGCGGCGGTGGGCGCGGTGACGGCCCTGCCCGCCCAGGCCGTAGCAGCCCAGGACAGGGCCGGCGAGGCCCTGGGGGCCGGGGGGACCTCCGTACCGCCGTACGCCTTCGACGGCTCGGCCCAGCGGATCCAGGGCGCCGCCTCCAGCCTCGACGCGAAGCCCCTGAAGACCGGCCAGACCTACCGGGACACCCTCAAGAGGAACGGCAAGGTCTACTACCGGGTCGACCTCGACACGAAGCGGAACACCTACGTCTCCGTCGTCGCCGTCCCCAAGCCCGGCGGCAAGGTCGAGTACGGCGACGGCTTCAAGGTCAGCATCCAGGACAACTCCGGAACCGACTGCGGCTACCAGGAGGCGAACTTCGGCTCCGGGCAGTACGCCAGGCCGCTCGCCGCCTACGCCCGCCGGATCGTCGACCCGGACACCTCCAGCTGCCAGAAGCAGGGTGCCTACTACGTCCTCGTCGAGCGCGAGTCGGCGGCGCCCTCCACCCCGGACGACTGGGAGCTGGAGCTCCGGTACGTGACCGAGCCCCTCCTCAAGCAGGCCGGCCCCACCTCGCTCCCCGAGGCATGGGCGTCCGCCACGCCCGCGCCGCCGGCCGGAGGCCAGCAGAAGCGGCAGGGCGGCGACGGCTTCCACGAGGCCGTCTCGCTGCGGGAGGGCGAGTGGCGGGCCGACATCCGGCCCGGCCAGACGCTCTTCTACCGGGTGCCCGTGGACTGGGGACAGCAGCTCTTCGCCAGCGCCGAACTCGGCAGCGGCACCGAGGGCGACCTCGTGAGCAACGCCCTCACCCTCTCGCTCGACAACCCGGCCCTCGGCTTCGTCGACATGAACACGGTCAGCTACGACGGGAAGCCCGCGACGCTGGCGCTCGACCCGCTGCGGCCCGTGGCCCACGAGAACCGCACCTCGTACCAGGAGGCCACCAGCGGCATGCGGTTCGCCGGCTGGTACTACCTCACGGCGACGCTGAGCCCGGAGATCGCCGCCGAGTACGGCGACAAGCCGGTGCCGCTGACGCTCCGGGTGAACGTCGAGGGCAGCCCGAAGACGGCTCCCGCGTACGACGCGGACCCCGGCGTCTTCTCCGTGACGGCGGACGACCGGGAGGCCGCGGCGAACGGCGCCACCGGGGCGGACGCCACGACGAACGGCACCATGCAGGTCGTCGCGGCGGCCGGGATCGGCACCGGGACCGTCCTGCTCGTCGGCCTCGGGGCCTGGACCCTCCTTGCCCGGCGGCGGGCGGCCTGAGCCCTCAGATCTGCGTCAGCGCCCAGAAACCGACCGCGAACGACACCAGCGCGAGCAGCAGCACCGGGACCGCCACCTTCGGGGGCGGTCCCGGCCGTCGTACGGGGGCGGGCACCGCGGGTGCGGTCTGCGTGACCGGGGGAGGCAGGTGGAAGCTGCCCGTCCCGGAGGGCCGGGGCAGCGGCGGGGGCGAGGAGACCCGGGCGGTGGGCTGGTAGCCCTGATGGGGCTGGTGCTGCGGCTGTGGAGGCTGCTGATACGGCTGTACGGGCGGTGCCGGCTGGGCGACCGGCTGTACGGGCGGTGCCGGCTGTACGGGCTGCTCCTGGGCCGGTACGGGCGCGGGAGCGGGTGCCGTGGGGCCTTCCGGGCCGAAGCCCGCCGGGAGGGGACCGAGTTGGTCGACGATCTCGACCGACACCTCGCCGGGGCCCGGCTCGGGCAGCAGCTCGACGGCGGCGCTCAGCGCCTTCCGCACCCCCGAGGCCGTCCGGAACCGCGCCTGCGGATCGGGCTGGAGCAGACCCGCGAGAACCTGCCACAAGGGCTCAGGAACGCCCTCGGGGGCGCCAGGAGTGCCGTACGTGCGGAAGTGCTCGACCAAGGCCTGGGAATCCGGCCTGCTGCCCTTGAGCAGGTACAGCGCGACCAGACCGACGGCGAAGAGGTCGGCGGTGAAGTCCGGCTCGGCGCCGAGCAGCTGCTCGGGCGCGAAGTAACCGGGTGTCCCCACCACGTAGTTGGTCTCCGTGAGGCGGGGTTCGCCCTTGCGCATGGAGATGCCGAAGTCGGAGAGCCGCAGATGCGGCCGCCCGCCGCCGGTGACCTCCATGAGGATGTTCGCGGGCTTGATGTCCCGGTGCACGACCCCCTCGGCGTGCACCGTGGCCAGGCCCGACAGCAACTGGTCGAGCAGGGTGCAGACGAAGCGGGGCGGCAGCGGGCCGTGGTTCCCGATGACGTGGGCCAGCGAGCCGCCGGCCACCAGGTCCATCGTGAAGAGGACCTTGTCGTCGTCGGCGGCCCAGCTGGCCGGGGCGAGGACGTGCGGATGGTCGATCCGCAGCGCCTGCTCGCGGACGAAGCGGAGCAGCGTGTGCGCGTCGCTCTGCAGGAGCACCTTGGCCGCCACGTAGCGGCGGCGCCGGTGGTCCCAGGCGCGCCACACGGCGCCCGCCCCGCCACGTCCGATCGGGTCGACCAGCTCGTACCGACCAGCGAAGACCTCACCCATCGTGCTGCGCCCGCTCCCCGTCCGCGTCGTCTCGCCACGGTGCCGGCCGGCCGCCGGCCCCGCGTCAGTTCTGGTGCGACTCGTAGTGCGCGACCGCGTCGGCGGTGCGCCCGGCGCCGTACACCCGGAGGAACTCTGCCAGTTCCGGGTGGGCGGGGGCGAGCGAGTCGGCGGCGTCGATGATGTCGCCGGCGGCCGCCACGGAGCGCAGCAGCGACTGGATCTCGCGGACGACGCGGCGCACGGTCGGCGCGCCGGAACCAGTGGTGGTGGGGCTCGTGCCGGTGAGGACGGAGCCGCCCTGGGACTTCTTGATCTCGTCCATGCGGTCGGTGGCCTCGGCGGCGCTGACGCTGCCGTCGGCGACCTGTCCCGCGAGATCCTGGAGGGCCTGGACGCGCTGGACGACGGCCGGGTTGCCGATCTTGGCCCGCTGGCCGCTCATCAGCTGGGACAGCATGGGCGCGGAGAGCCCGAGCACGGCCGCGAGCCTGGCCTGATTGAGCCCGAGATCGTCGATCAGGCGACGGAAGAGCGCCCCCAGCGGCTCTCCGTACCAACTGCGCTGAAGCTCTCTGGCTCTTGCCGTGGCTTCCTGCTGCGCTGCGTCCATTACCTACTCCCCATCCCTTAGGTTCGCCACTGCGAACCTCGGTCAGCATCTTACGGAGAGTGGTCGCCGACCGGGAGTCCCAATCCTTTTGCCGGACATGGGGGGTGACCCGGTACGCTGTCCTCGTTCCGGGGCCTTAGCTCAGTTGGTAGAGCGCTGTCTTTGCATGGCAGATGTCAGGGGTTCGACTCCCCTAGGCTCCACTCTTCAGCACCCCCTTGACCTGTGGAAACGCGGTCAGGGGGGTGTTTTTGCGCCGTTGGCGCGACCTGCGGCCGGCCCGCATGTGCGGGGCTGGGCGGGGGTGTCGTCGCCCTTGTGGATCACTCTTTCGGATCGCCCCCGAGGATCTCCTCGGAGCGACGGGGAGGAGGCCGCCGTCGTCACCGCGCCGGCCGTCGAGCCCCATGACGGGATCGTTCGGCTCCTCGAACAGGCGGACCGCGGGATGGGCGTGCCGCCTTCCCTCCCCCGGGTCTGACCGGATGCGGGATTTGCGCAAAGGCCCTGTGGGGTGACAGGGAGCCTTGGGCCGCAACCCATGGAAGCCCCTGTGATTTCCGTTCGCAACACATGAGCCCGAGTGACATGTGACACAAACCGGAAGTTGTGGGGGGTGCCGTGGGCAACCTGCGCCCACCTCGCTGGTCTGACGCTGGGGGAGCCGGGTGGGCTCTTCGGACGCAGTCTTGTGTGGGGGGATCTCCGAGTGCTGAACCAGCTGCAGCCCGTGCGGCTCAGGACCCGTTTAAGGCGGCTCGAGGCGCGTGACGTGCCGGGCCCGGGGACGAAGCGTCCGGCGCGGCTCCACGCGCTCGACGGGATCAGGCTGGTGGCGGCGCTCATGGTGGTCGCGTACCACTACACGGCGCGCGGCGGCGGCTGGCCGACGCCGGTGAGGGAGATGTTCCCCGGGACCTTCCGTCTGTCGGCGTACGGCTATCTCGGTGTCCAGCTCTTCTTCCTCATCAGCGGCTTCGTCGTCTGCCTGAGCGCGTGGAACCGGCCCGTGAAGGCCTTCTTCGTCTCGCGGGTGGTCCGGCTCTACCCGGCGTACTGGTTCGCGGTCATCGCGACCACCGTCACCGTCGTGGTCATCCCCGGCGGCCGCCGCCACCTTCCGTGGAACGACATCCTGACCAACATGACGATGCTTCAGCAGGCCTTCTGGGTCCCGCACGTCGACGGCGTCTACTGGACGCTCTTCACGGAGCTCCGCTTCTACCTGCTGTTCGCCCTGGTCGCCTGGTGGGGCCTGACGTACAAGAGGGTCCTGCTCTTCTGCTGCGTCTGGGGCGCCGCCACGCTCGTCGTCGCCAAGGCGCCGCCCGGACCACTGCGGATGCTGCTGATCCCCGAGTACAGCTGGTTCTTCATCGCCGGAATGGCGTTCTACCTGATGTACCGGTTCCGTCCGAACCTGATGCTCTTCGGCATCGTCGGCATCTGCTTCTGCGCCTCCCTCGCACCCACCATCGACGAGTTCAAGCACCTCACTCCCTTCCTCGGCCGGCGTGCCGCGTGGCCCGTGATCGTGCTGCTCGCGGCATTCTTCGGGGTGATGGCGCTCATCGCCACGGGCAGGCTCTCCCGCGTCCGGTGGGGGTGGCTGCCGGTCCTGGGCGCGCTGACCTACCCGTTGTACCTGCTCCACCAGGTGATCGGCTGGGAGCTCATCGGCTACTTCGCGCCGCGCGGGCTCGTCTCCCCGTGGGGGCTCGTCGGTGTGCTGGTCCTCGGGATGCTGGTGCTGTCGTACCTGGTGAACAAGCTCGTGGAGAAGCCGCTGAGCGGCTACCTCAAGCGAGGGCTCGCCCAGCTCTGACCCCGGTTTGATCCGGACGGGTGGTGTTCATCGGAAGAACTGGGCGGAGGCGGCGGTGCTCCGCGGAAATCGGGCGCGCTTCCACATCATGAGGAAAGTACGTAAAGCGCGCAAACCGAAATGAACCATCCGGGAACATCACGAAAGTGAGGGGCCATGGCCACCGCCAAGGTCAAGCAGTTCTGGACCGCCTTCATCTCCGTCCTCTTCGCCCTCCTCGCCTCCGTCGGCCTGGCGAACACCGCCGCCGCGGCCGGGCAGCCCGCCGTCACGCAGCCCGAGGAGCCGGCCGCGCCCGCCGCCGTCGCCGAGGCCGCCCCGACCGGGCAGCGCGCCCTGCCCTCCGTACCGGCACAGCGGGCGCACCGGTGGCCGCTCGCCGGGGACCGCTCCCTGCCGCCCACCATCAAGCAGCGCATCGCCGCCGAGGCCCACGGTTCCTCGCCCTCCGCGCGGCAGCGGTCCTCGTCGACCGCCGCGACCGAGACCGACCCGGCCGCGCTGACCGACCTGGCGCTCGCCGCGGCGGCGTAGGGCGTGGGGAGCGCACTCCCCACGCCCTCACGCGCAGGACCCGGCAGAACCCCGGCAGGACCCCGTGCGGCTCCGGCAGAGCCCCGGGCAGAACCTTTGCAGGACCCCGGCAGGGCCCCGTGGTGGTCGGTCAGCGGCGTTCGTCGCGTTCGGCGGCCGCGGCATCCGACTCGGTCTCTTCCTCCGCATCGGGGGAGGCCCCACTGCCGTCCACGGACGACAGCGAGGAGCCCTCGTCCCCCATCTCGGTGGGCGCGGGAGGTTCGACCAGCCAGTCGGGATTGGCCTGCCTGTCCCACCACTTCCAGGCGGCGAAGGCGCCGCCGACCAGCAGGCCGAGGACGACCAGTCCCTTGGCCAGGCGTCCGGCCCTGGCCCGACGCTCGTGCTTCTTCACGATCTTCCTGATGTCCTCCGGCGTCACCTGACCGCGCAGCGCGGCCCAGGCGGCGGTGGAACGCGCCCCGGCCTCGTCGAGGACCGGACCGGTCGCGGCGACCGCGCTCTCGACGCGCGGGACGGTGTAGTCGGCCGCCTGACGGGCGGCCTGGCGGGTCTTGACCGCCGCACGGTGTGCGGCCGCGTCGACCCGCGGCGGTACATGCGGTGCGACATACGAGTCGTACTGCGCGCGAGCCTGCGTGCGGGCCGCATACGCGGCCTTCGAGACCTTCGGCGCGAGCACCACTCGCGCCTCGTGTGCGTAGTGCGCGGCCTGGTCCTTGGCCGTGCCGGCGTACGGCGCCACCACTTCCGCGGCGTGCAGGACGCTCTCCTTCGCCGAACCTGTCGCGGCGCGCACGCTGTCCATGCGGGTCACGGGATTCCTCCTCCTCGGTGGCGATGTCGGTTTTTCACCTTTCCATCCTTTTCGGCATCATGCCCGTCGGAGCGGCCTCCGGCATGCGGGGCTGGCATCCGGGGCATGCGAGGATCGGACACGCCAGAGACAGACGTGACATGACGCGACACGACGTGGACGGAAGGCGACCGTGGCCGAGCAGCTGTACGCGACCCTCAAGACGAGCCTGGGCGACATCGAGGTGCGGCTGATGCCGTTCCACGCCCCGAAGACGGTCCGGAACTTCGTCGAACTCGCCTCCGGCGAGCGCGAGTGGACGCACCCCGCCACCGGCACGGTCTCCTCGGACCCGCTCTACGACGGAACGGCCTTCCACCGGGTCATCAAGGGCTTCATGATCCAGGGCGGCGACCCGCTGGGGAACGGCACGGGCGGCCCGGGCTACGAGTTCGCCGACGAGTTCCACCCGGAGCTCTTCTTCGACCGCCCCTACCTGCTGGCCATGGCCAACGCGGGCCCGGGCACCAACGGCTCGCAGTTCTTCGTCACCGTCGGCCCCGCGACCTGGCTGAACCGCAAGCACACCATCTTCGGCGAGGTCGTGGACAAGGAGAGCCGGAAGGTCGTGGACGCGATCGCGGCCACCCCGACCGACCCGCACACCGAGCGTCCGCTCCAGGACGTGATCGTCGAGTCCGTGGTGATCGAGAAGCGCTGAGGCGGAAGGGACGGAACCTCCCATGGACACGCAGCCCGGACTGCTGCGCTGCTACCGCCACCCGGAGGCCGAGACCGGCATCCGCTGCGTCCGCTGCGAGCGGCCCATCTGCACGCAGTGCATGATCTCCGCGTCCGTCGGCTTCCAGTGCCCCGAGTGCGTGCGGGGCGGCTCGGGGACGGGTCACGCCGCCGACGCCAACCAGCCCCGGACGCTCGCCGGCGGACGGGTGGCGGCGGACGGGCGCCTCGTCACCAAGATCTTCATGGCGATCAACCTGGCGCTGTTCATCGCCGTCCAGGTGGTGGGCGACCGGCTCCTCGACGACCTCGCGCTGATCGGCGGCGCCTACCTCCCCAGCGGTGAGCTGGTCGGGGTCGCGGACGGCGAGTGGTACCGCCTGCTGACCTCCGCCTTCCTCCACCAGGAGATCCCGCACCTCCTCTTCAACATGCTGGGCCTGTGGATGATCGGCGGGATCGTCGAGCCCGAGCTGGGGCGGATCCGGTACACGGCCCTGTGCCTGCTCTCCGGGCTCTCCGGCTCCGCGCTCGCCTATCTGCTCTCCCCGCAGAACCAGTTCTCGCTCGGCGCCTCAGGCATCGTCTACGGCCTGCTCGGCGCCTGGATCGTGCTGGCCCGGCGCAGGCGGCAGGACATGCGGCCGGCGCTGCTGTTCGTGGCACTGAACCTGCTCATCACGTTCACCCGTCCGGGGATCTCCTGGGAGGCGCACGTCGGCGGTCTGGTGGCCGGAGTCCTGCTGACGTACGTGATGGTGCACGCGCCCCGCGCCCGGCGGGACCTCGTGCAGTACGGGGCGTGCGCGGTGGTGCTGCTGATCGACCTGGGGATCGTGCTCGCCCGTTCGGCCGCGCTCACCTGAGCACAGGAGCCTGTGGAAGAGCTTGTCTGTGAGCTTTCCCCAGAGTTATCCACAGTGCGTGGCGATTCCTCTCCGCTCTGTGGGGAAAGACGGCGCCCCTCGCCTCTGACCTGGAGTTTCCCCAGGGAGGCGAGGGGCGCCGTGTGTTCAGTCGAAGGTGATTCCAGTCATACCGGCGTCAACGTCGCGCCGAGTTATCCACAGATCTTCGTAAGTTATCCAGTGCTGTGCACAACGCTGTGGATAAGCTCGGGGGAGAACTTGACGAGCGGCCGTCGCGACCGCTACATCACCCGCGTTCGGGCTGCTTCACCCGCGTTCGAGCTGCTTCAGCCGCGCTCGGGCTGTTGCAGCCGCTCGGTGGGAGCGACTACTTCCACTGCGTGGAGACGCCGAAGCCGGCCGCGATGAAGCCGAAGCCCACCACGATGTTCCAGTTCCGGATCGACTCGACCGGCATGGAGCCGTCGGTGACGTAGAAGACCACGATCCACACCAGACCGATGGCGAACAGGGCCAGCATCACGGGCGCCACCCAGCTGCGGTTGGTCAGCTTGATGTTGGTGGCCTGCTTGGCGGGCGGAGGCGTGAAGTCGGCCTTCTTGCGGATCCGTGACTTCGGCACGAGGGACTCTCCTGTCGATGCGCTGCGTGACCGCGCAGGGAACTGTGGCTGGCGCCGGGATGTGACGAAGGAGGACGACTGCGTCCCCCAGGCGTCCGTTAGCGTAGTGGTTCCACGGCACCGAAGGGGATCAGGGTACGTTGAGCAATTCCGCCGACACTCCCGAAGGGCCGGGCCGCACCACGAGGTGGCGTCCCGTCCGGGTGCTCACCCTTGCCGTTTTCGCCCTTGCCGGACTGATCTTCGTCACGAGCTTCAACACCGCCAAGGGCACCAACCTGCGCACGGACGCCTCGCTCCTGCGGCTCTCCGACCTCATCGAGGAACGCAGCCACAAGAACGCCGGCCTCGACGAGTCCACCGCCGCCCTCCGCACCCGCGTCGACTCCCTCGCCGCCCGCGACGACGGCTCCACGCGCGCGCAGGACGAGAAACTCGACGCCCTCGAAGCCAAGGCCGGCACCACCGAGGTCTCCGGATCCGGCCTCACCGTCACCCTCGACGACGCCCCGCCGAACGCCCAGGCCGCCCCCGGCTACCCCGAACCGCAGGCCAACGACCTCGTCATCCACCAGCAGGACCTCCAGGCCGTCGTCAACGCCCTGTGGAACGGCGGCGCCGAAGGCATCCGCGTCATGGACCAGCGGCTCATCTCCACCAGCGCCGTCCGCTGCGTCGGCAACACCCTGATCCTCCAGGGCCGCGTCTACTCGCCGCCCTACAAGATCACCGCCGTCGGTGACCGGGGAAAGCTGAACAAGGCGCTCGCCGACTCCCCCGCGCTCCAGAACTACCAGCTGTACGTCAAGGCGTACGGACTCGGCTGGAAAGTCGACGAGCACAAGGCGGTGACTCTTCCCGGGTACTCGGGCACAGTGGACCTCCACTACGCGAAGCCGGTGAGCTGACGGCGGGAGGGCCGCTTGCGTCTCGTCGTCAGGACCCTCAGCGAACTGTGCATCACCGCCGGCGCCCTCGTCGTCCTCTTCGTCGCGTACCTCCTCTACTGGACCGGCGTCCAGGCCGACAGCGCGAGCGCCGCCCAGATCGACACCCTCCAGCGCGAGTGGGCCGACAAGCCCGTCGCCGCCGCACCCGCACCCGCGCGCGTACCGGCGCCGTACGTCACCGGCAAGGGCATCGCCGTCATGTACGTCCCCCGGCTCGGCCGCGACTGGAAATGGCCCGTCCTCGAAGGCACCGGACCCGACGTCCTGAAACAGGGCCTCGGGCACTACGCCCGCACCGCCCCGCTCGGCGGCACCGGGAACTTCGCCGTCGCCGGCCACCGCAGGACCCACGGCGACCCCTTCAAGGACTTCCCGCGCCTGCGCCCCGGCGACGTGGTCGTCCTCACCGACGGCACGACCTGGTTCACGTACCGGATCGACCGCGGCCCGTACCGGACCGTCCCCGCCGACACCGCCGTCGTCGACCCCGTCCCCAGGAAGTCCGGCTTCGACGGGCCCGGCCGCTACCTCACCCTCACCACCTGCGACCCCGAGTGGGGCAGCAGCCACCGGCTGATCGTCTGGGCGCACCTCGACGCCACCCGGCCGGTGACCGACGGCCGTCCACAGGCTTTGGACAGCTGACCCCCCACGGCCCCCTCGCCCCGTACTCTGGTCCCCGTAACGAACGGAAGGGGCGGTCGACGTCATGTACGGCTGGATCTGGCGGCATCTGCCGGGCAACGCGTGGGTACGGGCGCTGATCTCGATCGTGCTGGTCCTCGCGATCGTCTACGTCCTCTTCCAGTACGTGTTCCCCTGGGCGGAGCCTCTGCTTCCGTTCAACGATGTGACGGTGGACGGCCAGTGAGCGCGCGAATTCTCGTCGTCGACAACTACGACAGCTTCGTCTTCAACCTCGTGCAGTACCTCTACCAGCTCGGTGCCGAGTGCGAAGTCCTCCGCAACGACGAGGTCGAGCTCTCGCACGCGCAGGACGGCTTCGACGGCGTGCTCCTGTCGCCCGGGCCCGGCGCGCCCGAACAGGCCGGGGTCTGCATCGACATGGTGCGCCACTGCGCCGACACCGGCGTGCCCGTCTTCGGAGTCTGCCTCGGCATGCAGTCGATGGCCGTCGCGTACGGCGGCGTCGTCGACCGCGCGCCCGAGCTGCTGCACGGCAAGACGTCCCTCGTCACGCACGGGGGCCAGGGCGTCTTCGCCGGACTGCCCTCGCCGTTCACCGCGACCCGCTACCACTCGCTGGCCGCCGAGCCCGCCGCGCTGCCGGCCGAGCTAGAGGTCACCGCGCGGACCGAGGACGGCATCATCATGGGGCTGCGCCACCGTGAACTCCCCGTCGAGGGCGTGCAGTTCCACCCCGAGTCGGTCCTCACCGAGCACGGGCACCTGATGCTGGCCAACTGGCTGGAGCAGTGCGGCGACAAGGGGGCGGTCGGCCGGTCGGCGGGGCTCGCTCCGGTGGTGGGCAAGGCCGTCGCGTGACGACGGGCTCGCCGTGGTTCCGCCCGGCGAACGGACCGGGCCCGGAGCCGATACCGGGGGACGGGTACGAGCCTTACGCGGAGGGTCAGCGGTACGTCGCCGGCGAGCATTACGTCCCCGCCGAGCCGCACGCGCCTGTCGAGGGGTACGCCTCAGCCGAGCCGCACGCGCCCGCCGAGCCGCACGCGCCCGCCGAGCGGTACGTCCCCGCCGAGCCTTACGTCCCCGCCGAGCCGCAACCGGGCGCCGAGGCGTATGCGCCGCCTGCCGAGCCGTACGCGCGCGCCGAGCCGTACGCCCATGCCCACGCCGAGCCGCAACCGGCCCCCGAGCCGTACGTGCCCGCCGACTCCTACGCGTCCGCCGCGAGTTACGCGTACGAGGAGTCGGCGACGGCCCACGTCGGCGTCGCCCAGGAGAGCCCCTACGAGCCCTCGTACGGGCCGACAGGGCCGGAGGACCCCCTGTCGGCCCCGGTGGACGGGACGATGCCCCTGCGGGCCGTGGAGGACCCCTCCGAGCCGCCGTCCCCGGGGCCCGGGCGGGCCGAGCGCCGCCGCGCCGCCAAGGGCGGCCGCGGCAGGAGCCGCAGCACGGCCCCCGCTCCCGCTTCCGACGGACGTCCCCTCTCCCGCGTCGAGGCCCGCCGGGCCGCCCGCGCCGCCAAGGAGAGCGTCGGCGTCGTCGCCAGCCGGGTCGTCGGAGAGCTCTTCATCACCTTCGGCGTCGTCATGCTCCTCTTCGTCACCTACCAGCTGTGGTGGACGAACGTCCGGGCCGGCCAGGAGACCGACAAGGCCAAGGCGCAGATCGAGGACACCTGGGCCAAGGGCGGCGGCGACAAGAACGCGCCCGGCGCCTTCGAGCCCGGCAAGGGCTTCGCCATCATGTACATCCCCAAGCTGGACGTCGTCGTCCCCATCGCCGAGGGCACCAGCAAGACCGACGTCCTCGACAAGGGCATGGTCGGCCACTACGGCGAGGGCAGGCTCAAGACCGCCATGCCGGCCGACAAGCAGGGCAACTTCGCGGTGGCCGGCCACCGCAACACGCACGGCGAGCCGTTCCGGTACATCAACCAGCTGAAGCCCGGCGACCCGATCGTCGTCGAGACGCAGAGCGCGTACTACACGTACGAGATGTCCAGCATCCTGCCGCAGACCTCCCCCTCCAACGTCTCGGTGATCGAACCCGTACCGAAGCAGTCCGGCTTCAAGGGACCCGGCCGGTACATCACGCTGACCACCTGCACGCCGGAGTTCACGAGCACCTACCGCATGATCGTGTGGGGCAAGCTGGTCGACGAACGCCCGCGCAGCAAGGGAAAGCCGGAAGCGCTCGTAGGCTGAGACCCCACACCTCCGGACGGGACGACGGGACGACCTAGTGGCACGCGCGCGCAACCGGATCGCCGGGATCATCAGCCTCTTCGGCGAACTCCTCATCACGGCGGGCCTGGTGCTCGGCCTCTTCGTCGTCTACTCCCTGTGGTGGACCAACGTCCTCGCCGACCGCGCCGCCGACAAGGACGGCGCACAGGTCCGCGACCGCTGGGCGACCGACGGGGCCGCCGGCGCCCCCGGCGCGCTGGACACCAAGGACGGCATCGGCTTCCTCCACGTACCCGCCATGGACAACGGCGAGGTCCTGGTGAAGCGGGGCACCGGCACCGACGTCCTCAACCACGGCGTCGCCGGCTACTACACCGACCCGGTCAAGTCCGCGCTGCCGCAGGACAAGCAGGGCAACTTCACGCTCGCCGCGCACCGGGACGGGCACGGCGCCAAGTTCCACAACATCCACAAGTTGAAGACCGGGGACGCGATCGTCTTCGAGACCAAGGACACCTGGTACGTCTACAAGGTCTACAAGACCCTGCCCGAGACCACGAAGTACAACGTGGACGTCCTCCAGCCCGTCCCGAAGGAATCCGGCAGGACCAAGCCCGGCCGCTACATCACGCTGACCACCTGCACGCCCATGTACACCTCGGACTACCGCTACATCGTCTGGGGCGAGCTGGAGCGCACCGAGAAGGTCGACCACGACCGGACCCCTCCGGCGGAACTGCGCTGACGCCGGACAGCGGGAGAGCCCCGGCATCCAGTACGGATGCCGGGGCTCTCGCCTTGGTCCTGGTGGGCGTCAGCCGAAGAAGCCGCCGCCACCACCACCGGGGTTGCCGTTGTTGTTGTCCCCGCCGCCGCCCAGGGTGAAGACGGTGATCGGCTGGGTCTTGTCGATCATCGAACCCTCCGGCGGGTTCGTGTTGACGACCAGGGCGTCCTCCTTGTCGGAGCCCGCCTGGACGACCGTGAAGCCCATGCCCTGGAGCAGGTCTCGGACGTCCTTGAACTTCTTGCCTCCCAGGCCCGTGGGGATCTGGGCCTGGGTCTGCTGCGGGCCCTTGGAGACCTTCAGGACGATCTGGACGTCCTTCGGCTGGTTCGACGGGCCCTGGGGGGTCTGGTCGACGACCGTGCCCGCGGGCTCGTTCGAGTCGACCTCCTCCTTGGACACGTTCGTGAAGCCGATCGAGCTCAGCTGCTGGGCGGCCTGGTCGTAGGTACGGCCCTTGAAGCTCGGAAGCTCCGACAGCTCCTTCTTCGCGACCGTGATCGTGATCTCGGAGTTCTTCTCCGCCTTGGTGCCGCCGTCCGGGTTCTGCTTCAGGACCGTGCCGGGGTCCTCCGCGGACTCCTCCTCCACGACCTTGACCTTGAAGCCGCTGTCCTTGAGGCGCTGCTCGGCCCGGTCCTGGGACTGCTCGACGACGTCCGGGACCTCGACGAGCGGGGCGCCCTCGGAGACGTACACCTGGATCGTGCCGTCGACGTCCATCTTCGCGGTCTCGCTCGCGGCCGGCTCCTGGCGGCAGATGGTGTCCTTGGGCTGGTCGCAGCGCTCGGTGCCGGCCTGCTGGACCTTCACCTGGACGTTGCGGGCACGCTCCTGCGCGCCCTGCATCGTCTGGCCGACCAGCTGCGGGACCGTGACCTTCTGCGGTCCGTCGTTCTTGTCCATGAGCGCGACACCGATGAAGATCGCGCCGACGAGCACCAGGACGCCCGCGAGGGCCAGCAGGATCGTCGAGGTGTTCGACTTCTTCTGGCCACCGCCGCGACGGCGGTCCGGGCGGTCGTCATAGCCGTAGCCGCCGTCGTCCGGGTTCACCGGCGGCAGCATCGACGTCTGGCCGGCCGGGTCGGCCTGGCGCAGCGCGGTGGTCGGCTGGTCCTCCGGCGGATAGCCGCCGTAGCCCCCGCCGTACGCGGGCGCGCCCGCCATGCCCATCCCCATGCCCATCGCGGCGGCGGCCGCGACCGGCTGACCGTCGAGGCAGGCCTCGATGTCCGCGCGCATCTCGTCGGCGGACTGGTAGCGGTAGTCGGGGTCCTTGACCAGTGCCTTCAGGACGATGGCGTCCATCTCGGGCGTGATCTCGGGGTCGAAGTTGCTCGGCGGCTGCGGCTCCTCGCGGACGTGCTGGTACGCGACCGCGACCGGGGAGTCGCCGATGAACGGGGGACGGACGGTGAGCAGCTCGTAGAGCAGGCAGCCGGTGGAGTACAGGTCGGAGCGGGCGTCGACCTGCTCGCCCTTGGCCTGCTCGGGGGAGAGGTACTGGGCCGTGCCGATCACCGCGGCGGTCTGCGTCATGGTCATGCCCGCGTCGCCCATGGCGCGCGCGATGCCGAAGTCCATGACCTTGACCTGGCCGGTGCGCGTCAGCATGACGTTCGCCGGCTTGATGTCACGGTGCACGATGCCGGCGCGGTGGGAGTACTCCAGCGCCTGGAGGATGCCGACCGTCATCTCGAGGGTGCGCTCGGGCAGCAGCTTGCGCCCGGAGTGCAGCAGCTCACGCAGGGTCGACCCGTCGACGTACTCCATCACGATGTACGGGATGGAGACCTGGTCGACGTAGTCCTCGCCGGTGTCGTACACCGCGACGATCGCCGGATGGTTCAGCGAGGCGGCGGACTGTGCCTCACGGCGGAACCGGGCCTGGAAGGACGGGTCACGGGCCAGGTCGGCCCGCAGCGTCTTCACGGCGACGGTGCGGCCGAGCCGGGTGTCCTGGGCGAGGTACACCTCGGCCATGCCACCACGGCCGAGCACCGGGCCCAGCTCGTACCGGCCGCCGAGGCGACGCGGCTCTTCCATAGCTAATCCAGCCCTCTCCGTCTGTCCCGACCGCACCCATGGGTGGTCCGGCGGTGTGTGCTGTTCGCGCATACGCTACCGGCCCCGGGGAGGCGTTCCGCCCGGGGCCGGTAGCTGATACCTGACCGGTACCTGGCTCGTACGGGGTCCGGGGGTCAGCCCCGGGTCTTGATGACCGCCTTCATCACGGCCTTGGCGATCGGGGCGGCGAGACCGCCACCGGTGATGTCCTCACGGTCGGTGCCCGCCGAGTCCTCGACGACCACGGCGACCGCGACCGGGGAGCCCTCGGAGGTCTTCGCGTACGAGATGAACCAGGCGTACGGACGCTTGGCGTTCTTCTCGCCGTGCTGGGCCGTACCCGTCTTGCCGCCGACCTTCACGCCGTCCATGTTCAGGTCGGCGTTGCCGCCGGTGCCCTTCGTGACGACGCTCTCCATCATCTGCTGGAGCTTCTGGGCGGTCTCCGGCGAGACCGGGCGGCTCAGCTCCTCCGGCTCGGTCTGCTTGATGATGTCGAGGTTCGGGGCGCGCAGCTGGTCGATCATGTACGGCTTCATCAGCTTGCCGTCGTTGGCGATCGCCGCTGTGACCATCGCCATCTGCAGCGGGGTCGTCGCGGTGTTGAACTGGCCGATCGACGAGAGCGCGTTGCCACCGCGGTCGGCGTTCTTGTCGAACACGGAGGCCGAGGAGCGGACCGGGGTGAACTGCTCGTTGTTGAAGCCGAACTTCTCCGCCATCTCGACCATCTTGTCGCGGCCGACGTCGTCGCCGAGCTTCGCGAAGACCGAGTTGCAGGAGATCTCGAGGGCGTGGATGAGGCTGGTGTTGGCGCAGCCCTTGGCGTGGTTGACCATCTCCCGGTTGGAGAGGGGGATCTTCCAGCCCTCGGGGGTGTCGGTCGCCGCGTTGATGTCGGTGACCTTGCCGTTCTCCAGCGCGGCGGCGGCGGTGACGACCTTGAAGACGGAGCCGGGGGGGTAGATCTCGCGGATCGCGCGGTTCAGCTTCGGCTTGTTCTTGTCGCTCTCCAGCGCGACCCAGGCCTTCTCGTCCTTGCCGGAGTAGCCGGCGAAGGAGGAGGGGTCGTACGAGGGCGTGGACGCCATCGCGAGGATCTTGCCGGTCTTCGGCTCGATGGCGACGACGGCACCGATCTTGCTGCCGAGCCCCTGGTAGGCGGCCTTCTGGGCGGCGCCGCTGAGGGTGGTGACGACGTCGCCGCCCTTCTTCTTCTCGCCGGTGAACATGGCGAGAGTGCGGTCGAAGAAGAGCCGGTCGTCGTTGCCGGTGAGGATGCCGTCCTCGATCTTCTCGATCTGGTTGGCATCGTAGGCCTGCGAGGCGTACCCGGTGACCGGGGCCCACATGGGGCCGTCCGTGTAGGTCCGCTTGTACTTGTAGAACTTGTCGCCCGAGTCGACGGAGCCCGTGATGGGTTTGCCGTCGACGATGATGTTGCCGCGCTCGTTCGAGTACCGCGCGATCTGGACGCGCCGGTTCTTGGGGTTCGAGTTCAGCTCCTCGGCGCGGACGGCCTGGAGCCAGTTGTCCCGCAGGAGCAGGGCGAGGATGAGCAGGCCGCAGAAGATCGCGACCCGGCGCAGCGGCTTGTTCACGGACGGACCACCTGGGTCATCTCGGCATCGGGGTTCGGGGCGGGGGCGGGCGCGGGGCGGCGCGCGGTGTCGCTGATCCGGATCAGGATGCCGATCAGGGCCCAGTTGGCGATGACGGAGGATCCGCCGTACGCGAGGAACGGCATCGTCATACCGGTGAGCGGGATGAGACCCATCACACCACCGGCGACGACGAAGACCTGCAGCGCGAACGCGCCGGAGAGACCCATCGCCAGCAGCTTGCCGAACGGGTCGCGGGCCGCGAGCGCGGTGCGGACACCGCGCTCGATGATCAGGCCGTAGAAGAGCAGGAAGACCATCACGCCGGTCAGACCGAGCTCCTCGCCGACCGTGGCGAAGATGAAGTCGGAGTTCGCGGCGAACTGGACCAGGTCTGAATTGCCCTGGCCGAGACCGGTGCCGAGGATGCCGCCGGAGCCGAAGGACATCAGCACCTGCGTCATCTGGTCGCAGGCGTACGCCATGTTGGAGCCGGCAGGCGCCGTCTTCAGGCACTCGAAGGGGTCGAGCCAGGCCTGGACACGCGACTGCACGTGACTCGCCGTCGAACCGACGACCACGGCACCCGCGGAAGACATCAGCAGACCCATGACGACCCAGCTGGTCCGCTCCGTCGCCACGTACAGCATGATCACGAACATGCCGAAGAACAGGAGCGAGGTACCGAGGTCGTTCTCGAAGACCAGGATGAGGAGGCTGATCGCCCAGATCGTCAGGATCGGGCCCAGGTCACGGCCACGCGGCAGGTAGAGCCCCATGAAACGGCGGCTGGCCAGGGCCAGCGCGTCCCGCTTCACCATCAGGTAGCCGGAGAAGAAGATCGCCAGCACCAGCTTGGCGAACTCACCGGGCTGGATCGAGAAGCCGCCGACGCGGATCCAGATCTTGGCGCCGAAGACGTCCGCGCCGAGCCCGGGCACCAGCGGCAGCAGCAGGAGGATGAGCGCCACCACCATCGAGATGTACGTGTACCGCTGCAGCACTCGGTGGTCCTTGAGTAGCAGCAGCACGCCCACGAACATGGCGATGCCGATCGCCGAGTACATCATCTGGTTCGGCGCGGACTCACTGAATGCGCCGTACGTGCGCTTCGCCAGCGCGATCAGCCGAGGCGACTGGTCCAGACGCCAGATCAGCACCAGGCCCATGCCGTTCAGCAGGGTCGCCAGCGGGAGCAGCAGCGGGTCCGCGTACGGGGCCCACTTGCGCACCACCAGGTGCGCGACGCCTGCGAGCAGGGCCAGGCCGAGGCCGTACCCGGCCATTCCGGCCGGGACCTTGCCGTCGATGGCCAGGCCCACGTTGAGGTACGCGAACACCGGGATGATGACGGCGAACGCGAGCAGCGCCAGCTCGGTGTTGCGGCGGCTCGGCGCCTCGATCGCGCCGATGGTGGTCGTGTTGGTGACAACGCTCATGGTGGTGAAAGGCCCCCTACGGGTGCTTACTGCTTGCCGCAGTTCGAGGCCAGCTTCTGCTCCTCCGCGGTGAGGGTGGGACCCGGGGACGGAGCGGCTGTGGTGGGCTTGGAGTCAGGGGTGGCGGTGCCGGCCGGCTTCTGGGCCGGCGGCTTGCTCGCCTGGTCGGCGGCCTTCTCCGCGGCGGCGTGACGCTGCTCGGCCTTCTTGCAGGCCGAGGCCTGCACGGCCAGCTCGGAGATCTTCGTCTCGGCCTTGCCGAGGCTGCCGCCCGCGATCGTGTCCTCGACCTGCTTCCGCTGGTAGGCGGGGAGGTACTTGAGTTCGATCTCGGGGTGGTCCTTCTCGACCTTCGAGAGCGACACCCACGCCAGGTCCTGGCTGATGCCCTGGTACAGCGCCACGTGCTGGTCCTTGGCACCCACGTAGTACTGCGTCTGCGTCCAGCGCCAGCCCCCGTAGAGGCCGCCGCCGACGATCCCGAGGACGAGGACGAGGAAGAAGGAGCGCTTCAGCCACTTGCGGCCGGTGCGCGGCTTGACGAAGTCCTCGTCCGTGTACGAGTCGAAGGAGCCCTGCGGGGGCATGCCGCCGTACCCGTGGTCGTCGCCGCTGCCGGGCGGGCCGAAGCCCCCCGCGGGCGGCTGCTGGTGCGGCGCGGTGCGGCCGAGGCCCGAGGCGCGGCCGGCCGGGGTCTGCATCGCCCCGCCGTCGTTCAGCTGCGCCTGGTTCTCGGCGACGGCGCCGACGATGACCGGGGTGTCGCTGAGGTGACCGGCGAGGGTGTCGCCGCCGTCGACGTCGAGGACGTCGGCGACGATCACCGTGATGTTGTCGGGACCGCCGCCGCGCAGCGCGAGCTGGATCAGCTCCTGCACGGTCTCCTGCGGGCCCTGGTAGCTGGCGAGGGTGTCCTCGAGGGTCTGGTGCGAGACCACGCCGGACAGGCCGTCGGAGCAGATCAGATAGCGGTCGCCGGCCCGGACCTCACGGATGGAGAGGTCGGGTTCGACGTGGTCGCCGCTGCCCAGCGCGCGCATGAGGAGCGAGCGCTGCGGGTGGGTGGTGGCCTCTTCCTCGGTGATCCGGCCCTCGTCGACGAGACGCTGGACCCACGTGTGGTCCTGGGTGATCTGGGTGAGGAAGCCGTCGCGGAGCAGGTAGGCGCGGGAGTCCCCGACGTGCACGAGCCCGAGCCGCTGGCCGGTCCACAGCAGGGCGGTGAGCGTGGTGCCCATGCCCTCCAGCTGCGGGTCCTCCTCGACCATCATCCGCAGCTGGTCGTTGGCGCGCTGCACCGCCGTACCGAGCGAGGTGAGGATGTCCGAGCCGGGGACGTCGTCGTCGAGCGTGACGAGCGTGGAGATCACCTCGGAGGAGGCGACCTCGCCGGCGGCCTGGCCGCCCATGCCGTCGGCGATGGCGAGCAGCCGGGGCCCGGCGTAACCCGAGTCCTCGTTGCCCTCGCGGATCATGCCCTTGTGCGAGCCCGCGGCGAATCGAAGGGACAGAGTCATGCCCACCTGCCCTGTCGACGCTGCATCGGGGTACAGCCGGTCTCGACCCACACTGCCCACCCTCCGGTCGCTCCGGTCACGCCGGTCGATCCATTCGCTCCGGTCGGGAGCGCGGCACGTCCTGTGGCGGGGACCGTCCCGGCTCGCTCGCTCCGCTCGCTCATTCTCGTACTACTTCCGCAGCTCGATGACGGTCTTGCCGATGCGGATCGGCGCGCCCAGCGGAATCGGTGTGGCGGTGGTGAGGCGGGACCGGTCGAGGTACGTGCCGTTCGTGGACCCGAGGTCCTCGACGATCCACTGGCCGTCCCGGTCCGGGTAGATCCGGGCGTGGCGGCTGGACGCGTAGTCGTCGTCGAGCACGATCGTCGAGTCGTGCGCCCGGCCCAGCGTGATCGTCTGGCCCTGGAGGGCGACGGTCGTGCCGGTGAGGGTGCCCTCGGAGACGACCAGCTTGGTCGGCGCACCACGGCGCTGGCGACCGCCCGCGCTCTGCTGGCCGCGCTGCTGCGGAGGCGCGGCGGCCTGCCGCGCGTTCTGCTGGGGTCGCGCCTCCTGGCGCCGCGAACCGCGCTGGGTGACCCGCGTACCGAAAAGGTCGCTGCGGATGACCTGGACGGCCACGATGACGAACAGCCACAGAACGGCCAGGAAACCCAACCGCATGACCGTCAGGGTCAGCTCTGACATTGCCCCCGCTTCACCCTTCGGCTTGCCGGTAAACGATGGTGGTGCTGCCCACGACGATCCGCGAGCCGTCGCGGAGCGTAGCGCGGGTGGTGTGCTGCCCGTCCACCACGATGCCGTTGGTGGATCCCAGATCCTGGATCGTCGAGGGCGTTCCGGTCCGGATCTCGCAGTGCCGGCGGGAGACGCCGGGATCGTCGATCCTCACGTCCGCGTCGGTGCTGCGGCCGAGGACCAGGGTCGGGCGGGAGATCTGGTGGCGGGTGCCGTTGATCTCGATCCAGCGGCGCACCGCGGAGCCCGCACCGGCGTGGGTGCCGGGGCCGGGCATGGATCCGGGGCCGCCCGCCGGACGTCCGGCGGGAGCCGTCGGCCGGTGGCCGGGCGCGCCGGGAGGCGGAGAGGCGGGCATGGGCGGGGCGCCGGCCGGGGGGTACCCGTAACCGCCGCGGCCCTGGCCCGGGCCCTGCTGCTGGTGCTGCTGCGGCTGTGACGTACTCGACGCCAGAGTGCGGCTGCGGACGCGGTACAGGCCGGTGTCGAGGTCCTCGGCCTTCTCCAGGTGGACCTTGATCGGGCCCATGAAGGTGTACCGCTGCTGCTTCGCGTAGTCCCTGACCAGGCCGGCGAGCTCGTCGCCGAGCTGGCCCGAGTAGGGGCTGAGACGCTCGTAGTCCGGCGTGCTCAGCTCCACGATGAAGTCGTTGGGGACGACCGTCCGCTCACGGTTCCAGATCGTCGCGTTGTTGTCGCACTCGCGCTGGAGCGCGCCGGCGATCTCGACGGGCTGGACCTCGGACTTGAAGACCTTGGCGAAGGTGCCGTTGACCAGACCTTCGAGCCGCTGCTCGAAACGCTTCAGGACTCCCATGGGGCACCTCCTCCGTCGTTGTCGCCCTGGTACTGCTTACTGATCGTATCCACGCGTCGGGAAATCGGCTGGTTCCCCTTCTCTGCCCTGTGGACGAGTGTCACCTCTCACAGGCTTTCCCCACGGATCGTAGAGGCGGCCTGTGGACAGTGTCCCGCACCCGGCTGCGGGAGCGGAGGCTCGGGCCGGGGTTCCGGGACGGTCCGTCCGCTTCCTCCCCCCTTCTTCCTTCCTCTCCTTCTCCCTTCCCGGCTTCCCCACTCCTCGCCGCCCACGGTCCGGGCGGGCTCGCGGCCCGCGCCGGCTCGTGGTGGCTCTCCCCCCTCTCCTTGTTCTCCGGGAGCGGGGGCGAAACAACGGATGTGAATCCACGGTCTGCGACGTGCTAATCTTCAGATGTCGCCAGGCGCTCCCACTGAAAAGTGAGAGGGCAGGGAGACCACCCAATGCGCGGGTGGCGGAATAGGCAGACGCGCTGGATTCAGGTTCCAGTGCCCGCAAGGGCGTGGGGGTTCAACTCCCCCCTCGCGCACCAGACGGAAGCCCCGTAGGTCATCGACCTACGGGGCTTCCGCGTATGTCGGCACGAATGTGACCCTTCCCACGTCGGCGCACGGGACTTGGGAACTCGGTACGCGTCGGCGCACGGGACGCGCGACTTTTGTCTTCGGAGGGCGAGACGAAAGAGAGGCGTCCGCGGTGGCGGGCGCTGCCTAGGGTTCGAGCGTGGACGCTATGTCGAAGTCGGGGAGCCGGACCGCGCGCGAGCTCGGAACCAGGGCCGCCGCCGGGTGGAACTGGTTCGTGATGCCCGGTCGGTGGTCACGGCAGAGGATCACCGGTGAGGTGGCCCTCGCCGTGGTCCTCGCGCTGCTCGCCGCGGGCACCGAGGAACTCCTCGGCGGCGAGGGACGGCAGCTGGCCGCGGTCGCCGTGGGCGCGGCCGTGCTCTCGCTGGCACGGCGCAGACTCCCCGCGGGCGTACTCGTCCTGACCGCCGGCCTCGCACCCTTCCTGCCCGGCCTCGGGCCCCTGCTCATCGTGCTCGGCTGGTCGTCCGGGCGGTACGTCGCCAGCGCGGGGCGGGCGCTGGCCGCGTTCGTCGCCGCCTTCGTCCTGAACGTCGGCGGGACGCTCCTGGAGACCTGGGACCGGCAGCGGCTGCTCACCGTCGCCTTCATGGCGACCCTCTACTACCTGGGCACCACACTGGCCCCCGGACTCGCCCACCGCTACTGGACCCAGCGGAGGACCCTGCTGCACGCGCTCCAGGAGCGCAACGCGCAACTGCTGCGCGAGCGGAACTGGGTGGTCTGGCAGGCCAGGCTGCGCGAGCGGCAGCGGATCGCCCAGGACATGCACGACAGCCTCGGGCACCAGCTGGCACTGATCGCCGTCCACACGGGAGCCCTCGAAGTGGACCGCGAGCTGGGCGAGCGGCAGCGCGAGGTGGTCGGCGTCCTGCGGACCGCCTCGGTGACCGCCATGCAGGAACTGCGGGAGGTCGTCGGGATACTCCGGGACGGAATCGCGGCACAGGACGGTACGGCGGCGGCGCCCGCGCCCGTCGGCGACGAGACGGGGCGGGCCGCGCGCGGGACCGCCGGCATCGAGGGGCTCGTGGCGGCGGCCCGGGCGGCGGGCACCTCGGTCGGGCTGCGGCGGCTCGGTCAGGAGAGACCACTGGCGCCGGCCGCCGACCACGCCGCGTACAGGATCGTGCAGGAGGCCCTGACCAACGCCTACAAGTACGCGCCCGGGACGCCGATCGGCGTCGAACTGCGCTACGAGCCGGACACCTTCGTCGTGGAGGTCGTCAACGGCAAGCCGGTGGACGGACCGGTGAAGGACGTGGTGAGCGGCGGCCAGGGGCTGGCCGGGCTCGTCGAGCGGGCCCGCCTGGTGGGCGGCATGTGCCATGCCGGCCCGGCCGACGACGGCGGGTTCCGGGTGGCCGGGATGCTGCCGTACGGGGCGGCGCCGGTCGCCGAGGCCGCGCCTTTGGTCGATGCGGCCGACGACTTCCGGCAGCAGACCACGAAGCCGCTGCTGGGCGATGGTCGTCCGGTCGCGGTCGGACCGGCCGACTGGACGTTCACGGAGCGGGAGTTGGCCATGGCGGTGCATGGGGGCAGGGGCGGGAGCACGGGCGGGGGGATCGCGATCGGCTGCGGAATCGCGTTCGCGGCGGTCGTCCTGCTGGTGGTGGCGGGAGGCTTCGCCTTCTCCTTCCTCCTGGGCTCGGTGAGTGACGGAATGATCGACCCCGCCCAGTACGAGGCGGTGAAGGTCGGGATGACCGAGAAGGAGGTCCGGGACCAGCTGCCCTCGGGCGACACCATAGCCATGGCGGGCCTGGACGAGGGGGGACCCGCACGGCCCGCGGGAGCCGACTGCCTGGTGTTGGTCTCCTCGGACATGGGCGACACCGCCTACTACGAGGAGCCCGTTTTCCGGTTCTGCTTCAAGGACGGCAAGCTGATCGAGAAGAAGTCGTACACGGTCGAGCAGCGTTAGCGCTGAGCGGCCCGTATCGGGCGTGGGGGAGAAGCAGTGGCAGGGCAGCCCATCAGGGTCGTGATCGCCGACGACGAGCCTCTGATCAGGGCCGGGATCCGGATGATCCTCATCTCCGACCCGGAGATCGAGGTCGTCGCGGAGGCCGCCAACGGGCGGGAGGCGGTCGAGGCCGCCCGGGCGCACGCCGCGGACGTGGTGCTCCTCGACATCCAGATGCCGGTGCTCGACGGCCTCTCCGCCCTGCCGGAGCTGCGCCGCGCCGCGCCCGCGGCCCGGGTGATCGTCCTGACGACCTTCGGGGAGCGGGAGAACGTGCTGCGGACCCTGGAGCACGGCGGTGCCGGGTTCCTGCTCAAGGACACGGCGCCCGCCGAGCTGATCCGGGCGGTGCGGGCGGCCGCGGCGGGAGACGCGTATCTGTCGCCGGCCGCGACCCGGCACGTGGTGGAGCGGCTGGCCATGGGCCGCGAGGTGGCGCGCGCCGAGGAGGCGCGGACACGGGTGGCGGCGCTCAGCGAGAAGGAGCGGGACGTCCTGGCACTGCTCGGCGAAGGACTCTCCAACGCGGACGCCGGGAAGCGGCTGCACATGAGCGAGGGCACGGTGAAGACGTACGTGAGCCGGATCCTGTCCAAGCTGGCCTGCGAGAACCGCGTGCAGGCGGCGCTGCTCGCACGGGACGCGGGGCTGTAGACGCAGGGGTTGTAGTCGCAGGGCTGCAGGGGCAGCCCGGTCCGGCCCGCGCGAGCCCGGGGTCAGTTCGCGGGGGTGTGGGGGAAGGGGCTCGTGGCCGCGGCGTTGTTGTAGCGCAGCAGGTACGCGGCGAAGCGGGCGAGGTCCTCGGCCGACCAGTCCTCCAGGCGCTCCTCGAAGGCGGCCATGCGGTTCGTCTGGGCCGCGGCGAGGACCCTGGTGCCGGCCTCGGTGGGGTGCAGCACCTGCACCCGGTGGTCGTCGGGGGCGGGGCGCCGCTCGACGAAGCCGAGCTTCTCGAGGCCGGCGACCTGACGGCTCACCGTCGACTTGTCCAGGAGGTAGTGGGCCGCGAGGTCGGTGGCCCGGCAGCCCCGCTGCTCCTCGATGTGGGCGAGGAGCGTGTACGAGACGAGCGGGAGCTCGGGGTGGACCCGGGCCGCCGCGGCACGGGCACGGCGCGCGAAGGCCGTCAGCTCGCGCTGGATGACGTCCACCGACGCCTCACGGGGTGGCTCTGCGCCGCCGGTCATCGTGGGCTCCCTGCTGTCGTTCGGGTGCGGGGTGCACCGTCTCGGCCTTCGGTTGTATAGTACAACGGTTATTTAGTTGTAAAAGCCAACCATGGAGGTCTCGGTGTCCGCAGGACCGAACACCAGCGGTGCGTTGCGGCATGTCCTCGGACATCTGCTCACCCCCCTGTTGATGTGCATCGGCATGGGACTCGCCTACCTCGGTGCCTTCCACGCGCCCGAACCCCACGACCTGCGCGTCGACATCGTCGGCTCCGGCCCCACCACGCAGGTCCTCGCGCAGACGCTCCACGACAAGGGCGCCGGCGCCCTCGACGTCCGTACCGTCCCCGACCGGGACACCGCCGTCTCCGCACTGCGCGAACAGCGCAGCTTCGGCGCCTACATCCCCGGCGAGAAGCCCGAACTGCTCGTCGCCTCGGCCTCCTCCGACACCAGCGCCATGGCCGTCGAGAAGGTGTTCACCAAGGTCGCCGCCGGGCAGGACGCGCCGCTCGAGGTCACCGACATCGCCCCCACCGCCTCCGGCGACCCCACCGGCCAGGGCGTCTTCTTCCTGCTCGTCGCCCTCAGCATCGGCGCGTACGCCTCGGTCGCCGTCATCGGCGGAGCCGGAGCCGTCCTGCCCATGCGGATCAGGGCCCTCCTCGCCGCCGGCATGTCGCTCGTCGTCAGCCTCGTCGGCACCCTCTTCGCCGGGCCGGTCTTCCACCTCGTCGACCAGGGCCTCGGCGGTGTGTGGGCGATGTCCTGGCTGTACGCGGCGGGCATCCTCGCCGTCGGCGTCGGCCTGCACACCTTCCTGCGCCGCTGGACCACGCTCGGCGTGATGGTCCTCTTCGTCATGCTCAACTTCACGAGCTCCGGCGGCATCTACCGGCCCGAGCTCCAGCCCGGCTTCTTCGGAGCACTGCACGCCTTCTGGAACGGCGCGGGCTTCGTCGAGGGCGTACGCGGCCACGTCTACTTCGACGGCCACGGGCTCGGCGGGAACGTCCTCGTCCTCGCCCTCTGGCTCCTCGCCGGTGTCGCACTCCTCGTTCTCGCCGGGCTGACGGAGGCGCGGCGGAAGAAGGCGAGCGCCGACACCGACGCAGGTGACCAGGTCAGGGCCGAGGCCGAGGACGTGAAGGAGGAGCTGGAGGAGGAGCTGGAAGAGGCTGTCGCGGTCTGACGGCCAGGCTTGAGGGCGAGGTCCGGAGACAGTTGTCCACAGGCTCGGGCGTGGGTTGTCCACAGGGGGAGACGGTCGATCGGGAACGGCGGTACGGTCGGGGCCGGATGATGTTGGACATCGCATCGGGGGAGGGCGTCCCATGGACGAGATCCGGGCCGTCGTGCCAGGACAGCGGGGTACGGACGGAGCGCAGGACGAGGCGCGCGTCCCACACGTGGCGGGCTTCGCACGCCGCGTCGCGCCCGGCACCGGGGTCTCCCCCAAGGACCGCGGCAAGCAGCTCCGCGAGCGGGTGCCCCGCTCCTCGCACGACCGGCCGGCCCTCGCCGTGGACCGCCCCGACGCCGTGCGCGCCGTCGAGGAGTCGAACCGGGGCCGGGTCCCCGAGCTCGCGCCGATACGGGTCGGCAGGATGGCGGCGAGCCCCTTCGCGTTCCTGCGCGGCTCCGCCGGGCTGATGGCCCAGGACCTCGTCGGGACACCCGTCACCGGGATCGCCGCCCAGATATGCGGCGACGCGCACGCCGCCAACTTCGGCCTCTACGGCGACGCGCGCGGCCGGCTCGTCATGGACCTCAACGACTTCGACGAGACCGTCGTCGGCCCCTGGGAATGGGACCTCAAGCGGCTCGCCACCTCCCTCGTCCTCGCCGGGCGCGAGGTAGGGGCGAGCGAGGACGTCTGCCGGGCCGCCGCGTTCGACACCGTCGGCGCGTACCGGCGCACCATGCGCCTGCTCGCCCGGCTGCCCGCACTCGACGCCTGGAACGCGATCGCCGACGAGGAACTCGTCTCCCACACCGACGCCCGCGACCTCCTCGGCACCCTCGAGCGGGTCTCCGCCAAGGCCCGCAACAACACCAGCGCCCGCTTCGCGGCCCGGTCGACCGAGGCCGTGGCGGACGCCGACGGAGGCGGCCGCAGGTTCGTGGACGCTCCCCCGGTGCTGCGCAGGGTCCCGGACGCCGAGGCGGCCGCGGTCGCCGACGCCCTCGGCGCGTACCTGGACACCGTGTCCGAGGACAGACTGCCGCTCCTCGCCCGGTACGCCGTCCACGACGTGGCCTTCCGCGTCGTCGGCACCGGGAGCGTCGGCACCCGCTCCTACGTGGTGCTGCTGCTCGACCACCGGGGCGAGCCGCTGGTGCTCCAGGTGAAGGAGGCCCGGCCGTCGGCCCTGCTGCCGCATCTGCCGGCCGCCGGGTTCACCGTGCCGGACACCGGCCACGAGGGGCGGCGCGTGGTGCTCGGACAGAAGCGCATGCAGGTCGTGAGCGACATCCTGCTGGGGTGGACCACGGTCGAGGGGCGCCCGTTCCAGGTGCGCCAGTTCCGCAACCGCAAGGGCAGCGTGGATCCCGCCGCCCTCACCGAGGACCAGCTCGACGACTACGGGCGGATGACCGGCGCCCTGCTGGCCCGCGCGCACGCCCACAGCGCCGACCCGCGCCTGATATCCGGCTACTGCGGCAAGAACGAGGAGCTCGACGAGGCCGTCGCCTCCTTCGCCGTCACCTACGCGGACCGCACCACCGCGGACCACGCCGACCTGCTCTCGGCGGTCCGGACGGGGCGCGTGGCGGCGGAGATGGGTGTCTGACGTCTGACGTCTCACGTCTCACGTCTCACGTCTCACGTCTCACGTCTCACGTCTCACGTAGGGCGTAGGGCGTCGCCCGATGTCCGTCGGGGGCAGGGGTGTGGGGTGGGGGAAACGAAGGGGTGGGGAGGGAGGGGGAGGGAGGGGGGAGGCCCCCCGGAGGACCGTAGGCTGGACGGGACGAGGCGGAACGAGGACTTGGCGGACGTGGACGTGAGCGTGGACCAGGGTGTGAACGAGGGACCCGGGGACGACCGGCCCGAGGCCGAGCAGCCCGTGGACGAGCGGTCTGGGTCCGGGGACCCGCAGGTCGGGGCCGAGCAGGGCGCGGACCAGCAGTCCGGGGAGCAGCAGTCCGGAGCCGAGCAGGGCGCGGACCAGCAGTCCGGGGACTCGCAGGTTGCCGATGGGCAGGTCGGGGACGAGCGGCCTGAGGCTCGGTTGGAGCGTGCTGTGCGGGTGGCTGAGCAGGCGTTGATCGAGTTCGAGATCGCCGTCGAGACCTTCCGCGTCGAGGTGGAGAACTTCTCGCGGCTGCACCACCAGAAGCTCGGGCCGATGTACGCGCGCCTCGACGAGCTCGACGCGCGGATCGCCGAGGCCCGGGCGGCGCGTACCGGGGATCCCGAGGATCTGCGGCGGGCGCAGGAGGCACGGGCGGCGGTGCTGCCGATGCCCGGCGTGGACGAGCTGTTCAACGACTGGATCGACACCGACGGCCTCTCCCCCGAGGCCGCCGCGATGCTCACCGACCGGCCCGTGCAGCCGCCGAAGCGGGTCCGGCCCGGTGAGGAGGCCCGCAGGCTCTACCGCGAGCTGGCCCGTAAGGCCCACCCCGACCTGGCGCGGGAGGAGGACGAGCGGAAGCGGCGCGAGGAGTTCATCACGCGCGTGAACGCCGCCTACGCCCGGGGCGACGAGGCGCTGCTGCGTGAGCTGTCCGCGGAGTGGGAGGCCGGACCGGCGCCGGCCGAGGAGCGGCTCAGCGAGAGCGAGGAGCTGTACGCGCGCCTGGAGTGGCTGGCCGAGCGCAAGGACATGCTGTCGGCGGTGGCGCGCGAGCTGGAGGAGAGCGCGATCGGCGCGATGCTGCGGATGGCGCCGGACGACCCGGACCAGCTCCTGGAGGAGATCGCCGAGCAGCTGCTTGCGCAGGTCTCCGAGCGGGAGAGCGAGCTCGCGGGTCTGGTGCAGTAGGTTTTCCGTGCGCCCGGGTCCTTCGGGCGGTTCTGACGAGAGAAGGCTTGTCCCATGAATTTCTCCCCGCTGCCCTCGGTGGACGCGGCTTCCGTGCCGGCGGATGCCCTGGTGCTGGACGTCAGGGAGGACGACGAGTGGGCGGCCGGTCACGTCGAGGGCGCGTTGCACGTGCCGATGAGCGATTTCGTGGCCCGCTTCGGTGAGGTGACGGAGGCCGTGGCCGAGCGCGGTCGCGCCTATGTGATGTGTCGGGTGGGCGGCCGTTCGGCGCAGGTCACCCAGTACCTGGTGCAGCAGGGCTTCGACGCGGTGAACGTCGACGGCGGGATGCAGGCCTGGGACGGTGCCGGGCGCCCGATGGTGACGGAGAGCGGGAGCCCGGCCTTCGTTCTCTGAGGGTTTCTGGGCGGTCCGGGGCCTCAGCCGAGGGGGTGGGCGGCCAGCAGGTCGCCGAGTGCCTCCTCGTGGGCCGCGGCGGGGCCGAGGGACAGTTCGAGGTGCTTGGCCCAGGCGTGGTAGCGGTGCAGCGGGTAGTCGGTGTCGGCGCCGAAGCCGCCGTGCAGGTGCTGCGCCGTCTGCACCACGCGGCGGACTCCTTCTGAGGCCCAGATCTTCGCGACGGCGATGTCCCCCGCGGCGGGGAGCGGTCCGCCGGCTTCGCCGCCGAGTCGCCAGGCGGCCTGCCAGAGGGTGGCCTCCATGGCGCGCAGGTCTATGTAGCGGTCTGCGGCCTGGACGGCGACGGCCTGGAAGGTGGCCACGGGGTGGCCGAACTGTTCGCGTTTTCCGGTGTACTGGCTCGTCATGGCGAGGACGGCCTCGCCGAGGCCGAGGGCGAGCGCGCAGGTCCCGGTGGTGAGGAGGTCGCGCAGCCGTTCCCAGGCGCCGTCGGCGTCGATGACGTCCGTCTCGTCGAGGCGGACCTCGTCCAGGTGGAGTTCGGCGAGGAGTTCGCCGTTGGTGGAGTACTGGGCGGTCAGGCCGAGGCCGTCGTGGGTGCGGGGCAGCAGGGCGAGGACGGTGCCGCCCTCGGTGGTGTGCGCGGGTACGGCGATGAGGTCGGCGCTGTGGGCCCAGGGGACGGCGGTCTGGACGCCGTCGAGGATCCAGCAGGCCTGGTCGTGGCGTGCGGTGACGGCGTGGTCGGCGGGTTCGTGGCCGGTGCGTCCGTGGGAGGCGGCGGTGAGGACGAGTTCGCCGCGGGCGATGCGGGGGAGGAGTCCGGCGGCCGTACGGGGGTGGGCGTACCGCTCGACGGTCAGGGCGACGGCGCTGGTCTCCAGGAGCGGGACGCGGGCGAGGACGCGGGCGGATTCGCGCAGGACGAGGCAGAGGGCGACGGGGTCGAGGCCGGCGCCGCCGTGCTCGGGGGCCAGGGTGAGGCCGAGGAGGTCGGCGGCGGCGAGGCGTGACCAGAGGGGCCGGTCGAGGTCCTCGGCCACGGCGCCCGGGGTGAGGGCGGGGCTGGGGACCGCGTCGGGCGTGACGTCCTTGAAGACCGCCTTGGCGGCTTCGACGGCCGCCTGCTGCTCTTCGGTGAAGGTGAAGTCCACGGTGCTGCCTTCCCGTTGCCCGGAGCCTGTTCTTCTGACGGGTCGTCAAGATAGAACAGGTTCTAGGGGAAGGGAATGGTGGCGCCGCACCTCGTCGGCGCCACCGTTCGTCAGCGGTCGAAGTCCAACTCCACGTCCGGGGTGGCCGGGTGGGACTGGCAGGCCAGGACGTATCCGGCTTCCGTCTCCTCCGGCTCCAGGGCGAAGTTGCGGTCCATCCGCACCTCTCCGCCGACCACGAAGGCGCGGCAGGTTCCGCACACCCCGCCCTTGCAGGCGTACGGGGCGTCAGCGCGGGCGCGGAGCACGGTGTCGAGCAGCGTCTCGCCGCGCTCGACGGGCCAGCTGCCGGACCGGCCGTGCAGGGTGGCCGTCAGGGTGGCGTGCGCCGGGGCGTCGGCCGCGGGGGCCGGGGCGGGCGCGGAGCCGTCGTCGACGTGGAAGATCTCCTGGTGGATCCTGCCCCGGTCGACGCCCAGGCCGCGCAGGGCCTGCTCGGCGCCCTGGACGAGTCCGAAGGGGCCGCAGAGGAACCAGCCGTCGATCGTGTCGACCGGCAGCAGCGCGGTCAGCAGTCCGGTGAGCCGCTCGCGGTCGAGGCGGCCGGAGGGCAGACCCGCCTGCTGCTCCTCCCGGGAGAGGACCGTGACCAGCTGGAAGCGGTCGGGGTAGCGGTCCTTGAGGTCGGCGACCTCGTCGAGGAACATCGTGGACGCGGCGGTGCGGTCGCTGCGGACCAGGCAGAACCGGGCCTCCGGCTCGCGGGCGAGCAGGGTGGCCGCCATCGACAGGACCGGGGTGATGCCGCTGCCGCCGACGACGGCGGCGAAGTGGCCGGGCCGGGGGGTGAGCGAGAAGCGGCCCATCGGCTCCATGACCTCGACGAGGTCGCCGACGGCCAGCTCCTTGAGGGCGTACGTCGAGAACGAGCCGCCGTCGACGAGCCGGATGCCGACGCGCAGGACGGGGGCCTCGCCGGCCGGGGCGGCGGGGGCGCAGATCGAGTAGGTGCGCCGGATCTCCTCGCCCTGCTCGCCGGTGCGGCGAAGGGCGAGGTGCTGGCCGGGGAGGTGCCGGTAGGACTCGTGGAGCTCGGGCGGGACCGCGAAGGTGACGGCCACGGAGTCGTCCGTGAGGCGGTCGACCTCGCTCACCCGGAGCTGATGGAACCCGGCCCGTGCGGCGGCTGAGGACTCCATCTACAACTCCTTGAAGTGGTCGAACGGTTCGCGGCAGGCGGTGCAGCGGCGCAGGGCCTTGCACGCGGTGGAGGAGAAGCGGCTCAGCAGCTCGGTGTCGGTGGATCCGCAGTGCGGGCAGCGGATCGCCAGGGTGAGCGGCACGGGGCCGCCGGCGGGTCCCTGGGGGCGCGGCGGGGCGATGCCGAACTCGGTGAGCTTGCGCCGTCCTTCCTCGCTGATGTCGTCGGTGGACCAGGCGGGGGCGAGGACGGTGACGACGGTGACGTCCGGCACGCCGTGCCGGTGGAGGGCCTGCTCGATGTCGGAGGCCATGGCCTCGATGGCGGGGCAGCCCGTGTAGGTGGGGGTGAGGGAGACCTCGACCCGGCCGGGGCCGAGGACGTGAACGCCCCGCATGACGCCGAGTTCCTCCAGGGTGAGGACGGGCAGCTCCGGATCGGGGACGGAGCCGGCGATGCGGCTCAGTTCCTCCTCCAGGGCCGTCATGGTCACCACGTCGCCCCCGGGTGGCTGCGGTGCAGGTGCTGCATCTCGGCGAGCATCCGTCCGAAGGACTCGGTGTGGAGGCCCTGGCGGCCGGCGCCGGCGCTCCAGGCGCCGGTGCGCGGTCCGGAGGGCACGGTGAGGGTGGCCCGGCCGAGGACCGCGGTGACGGAGTCCAGCCAGGCGGTGTCCAGGGCCGGGAGGTCGAGGTCGAGGCCGTCGACGGGCTGGAACAGTTCGCCGGTGTACCGCCAGAGGGCGTCGCAGGCACGCTGCATCCGCTCGTGGCTCTCGGTGGTGCCGTCACCGAGGCGCAGGGTCCAGTGCTCGGCGTGGTCCTGGTGGTAGGCGACCTCCTTGACGGCCTTGGCCGCGAGGCCGGCGAAGGGGCCGTCGCCGGAGGCCAGCTGCCCGTACAGGAGCCGCTGGTAGGTGGAGAAGTAGAGCTGTCGGGCGATGGTGTGGGCGAAGTCGCCGTTGGGCTGCTCGACGAGCTGGCTGTTGCGGAAGGCGCGCTCCTCGCGGAGGTAGGCCAGTTCGTCCTCGTCGCCGACGAGGGAGAGCAGGACCCGGGCCTGGCCGAGGAGGTCGAGGGCGATGTTGGCCAGGGCGACCTCCTCCTCCAGGACGGGGGCGGAGCCGGCCCACTCCCCCAGGCGGTGGGAGAGCACGAGGGCGTCGTCGCCGAGGGCGAGCGCCGCGGCGGCGGTGCGGGTGTCGGTGGTGCCGGTCACAGGTGCTTCACCCCCTCGGGGATCTCGTAGAAGGTCGGGTGGCGGTAGGGCTTGTCCGCGGCCGGCTCGAAGAAGGGGTCCTTCTCGTCGGGCGAGGAGGCGGTGATGGCGGTGGAGGGGACGACCCAGATCGACACGCCTTCGGACCTGCGGGTGTACAGGTCGCGGGCGTTGCGCAGGGCCATCTCCGCGTCGGGTGCGTGGAGACTGCCCGCGTGGGTGTGGGACAGTCCGCGGCGGGAGCGCACGAACACCTCCCACAGCGGCCAGCTGTCGCTCGTCATGCCTGTGCCTCCCCGTGCTTTCCGGTGTGCTTCTCCGCGTAGGCCGCCGCCGCTTCTCTGACCCAGGCGCCGTCCTCGTGGGCCTGGCGTCGCTTGCTCAGCCGCTGGTCGTTGCAGGGGCCGTTGCCCTTGAGGACGTCCCAGAACTCGGCCCAGTCGATCGGGCCGAAGTCGTAGTGCCCGCGCTCCTCGTTCCACCGGATGTCGGGGTCGGGGAGGGTGAGGCCGAGGGCCTCGGCCTGCGGGACGGCGATGTCGACGAAGCGCTGGCGCAGTTCGTCGTTGGAGTGCCGCTTGATCTTCCAGGCCATCGCCTGCGCGGTGTGGGTCGATTCGTCGTCCGGCGGGCCGAACATCATCAGGGACGGCCACCACCAGCGGTCCACCGCGTCCTGCGCCATCGCGTGCTGGGCCTCGGTGCCGTTCGACAGGGCGAGCAGGGCCTCGTACCCCTGGCGCTGGTGGAAGGACTCCTCCTTGCAGACCCGGACCATCGCGCGGGCGTACGGGCCGTAGGAGCAGCGGCAGAGGGGGACCTGGTTGGTGATGGCCGCGCCGTCCACGAGCCAGCCGATCGCGCCGACGTCGGCCCAGGTCAGCGTGGGGTAGTTGAAGATCGAGGAGTACTTCTGGCGGCCGGAGTGGAGCTTGTCGAGGAGCTCGTCGCGGCTGGTGCCGAGTGTCTCCGCCGCGCTGTACAGGTACAGGCCGTGGCCGGCCTCGTCCTGCACCTTGGCCATGAGGATCGCCTTGCGCCGCAGCGAGGGCGCGCGGGTGATCCAGTTCGCCTCGGGCTGCATGCCGATGATCTCGGAGTGGGCGTGCTGCGCGATCTGCCGGACGAGCGAGGCGCGGTAGGCCTCGGGCATCCAGTCGCGCGGCTCGATCCGCTCGTCGGCGGCGACGGCGGCGTCGAACACGGCCTCGTAAGCGGCCTGCTCGGCCGCCGCGGCCGTGTCCGACACGCCGGGCACGCCCGTGGTCCCTGGCGTCCCTGCCGTCCCTGCCGTCACTGCGGTCATCAGACCCCCTACCGACCGATCGTTCGGTTGAATGACTTCAATGGTGGGTCGGCGGCCCGTATGGTGTCAACCCTGTGGATAACCGAGGTGGGTCGATCGGGATCGGGGCGGGATGGACGCGTACGTCGAAAAGGACGCGGTCGAGGTGAGCGAGGAGGGGCTCAGACCCCCCGAGGAACCGCCGGTCACAGCCGCCGAGGACTCACCGGTCGCCCCTGCCGAAGACCCGTCGGGCGTCGCTGCCGAAAACCCGGCCGGCACCCCTGCCGAAGACCCGTCGGTCACCTCCGCCGAGGGCCCGGGCGCGCCGCCCGCGAACAAGGTGGCAGGCGTCGGGATCATGGGGCTCTCGATGCCCTACCAGGTCGTCGTCGCCGTGGCGCTCGCCGTCGTCGCCGTGTTCACCTGCGTGCACCTGGCGATGGTGTTCCTGCACGTGGCGCCGTCCAACACGCTGACCAAGCGGCACGGCGAGGCCGTCAGCGACTGGATCTACCCCGAGTTCGAGCAGAACTGGAAGCTCTTCGCGCCCAATCCGCTCCAGACGAACCTCTCCGTCGAGGTCCGCGCCGAGCTCACCCCCGGCGCAGACGGCCGCCGCCGCACCACCGCCTGGATCGACCTCACCGCGCAGGACATCGAGGCCATCCGCCACAACCCGATGCCCAGCCACTCCCAGCAGAACCAGCTCCGCAGGGCCGTGGACTTCCTCCTGAACACGCACACCGACGACAACCGCCCCAACGGAATGCGCGGCACCCTCTCGGAGCAGTACATGCGCCGGCTCACGATGCTCAGGCTCGACGCCCTCGAAGGCCCCGCCGGAGGGTCCCTCGGCCCCGACGTGCGGCGCATCCAGCTCCGCACCGTCTCCCGGCTCGTCCCCGCCGCCCGGTGGAGCACCGAGAAGAACCGGACCACCCCCTCCTACCGCGACTTCCCGTGGTGGACGATCACCCAGGCCGACCGGTCCGCCGGCAGCGGCACGAACCGCCCGGAGGCGGGCCGATGAGCATGTCCCCCGCCACGCCCGCGCGTGCCCGCGAACCCTTCGACCGCCGGCTCGCCCGCGGCGTGCAGGCCGTCACGGGCCGCACCCTCGCCCCGTACCAGAGCGCGATCGTACGGATCGGCTTCTCGCTGACCTGGCTGCTCTTCCTGCTGCGCGAGCTGCCGTACCGCCACCAGCTGTACGGGCCCGACGGCCCCTGGTCCTGGGAGCTGGCGCAGCGGCTGATCGCCGACAACCGGGCCTTCACGGTGCTCATGTGGTCGGACGGCAGGATCTGGTTCGAGATCGTCTACGGGCTCGCTGTGCTGTCCGCCGCACTGCTCCTGGTGGGCTGGCGTACCCGGGCCGTGTCCGTGGTCTTCATGGTCGGCGTGCTCTCGCTGCTGAATCGGTCCGTCTTCGTCGGCGACGGCGGCGACAACGTCCTGCACCTCGTCGCGATCTACCTCGTCTTCACGCGCTGCGGCCGGGTCTGGTCCCTCGACGCCCGGCGCGCCGCCCGCGAGGAGCGCGCGGCCCGCGCCGGGGAGCCGCCGCGCCGCGATGTCGTCGGACCGCTGCTGTGGGTCGTGCTCGGCGGCTTCCTCCTCGCCGCCACCTGGTTCAGCGACGTCTCCGGCGAGTGGTGGGTGCCGGTGCTGCTGTGGGTGCTGTGGCTCGGGAACGGGCTGTGGTGGCTGGTCTGCCGGCTCGCGCCCGGAGAGCCGCGCACCCTGCTCGACGCCCTCGCCAACCTCGCGCACAACGCCGTCCTCGCCGTGATCATGGCCGAGGTCTGTCTGATCTACTCCACGGCCGGCTGGTACAAGATCCAGGGCTCGCGCTGGCAGGACGGGACCGCGCTGTTCTATCCGCTCCACCTGGACTACTTCTCGCCCTGGCCGTTCTTCTCCGACCTGCTCGGCTCCAGCGGGGTCATGGTGATGCTGCTGAGCTACGGCACGGTGATCGTCCAGGTCGCCTTCCCCTTCACGCTCTTCAACCGCAAGGTCAAGAACGTCCTGCTCGTCGTGATGATGGCCGAGCACGCCGGGATCGCGGTGCTCCTCGGGCTTCCGGTGTTCTCGCTGGCGATGATCTCCGCCGACGCCGTGTTCCTGCCGACGGCGTTCCTGGTGTGGCTGGGCGCCCGGGTGGTCCGGGGCAGGGACCGGCTGCTGGAGCGGACCCCCGACGGGACCTCCGCCGAGACGCTGCCCGAGCAGCGCCGTACGGGTGAGGAGCAGGGTCCCCGTACCCTCGTCGGGTGAGCACCACGGAAGAACAGCCCGAGCCGGTCCAGTACGACGAGGGGTTCGGCCCCGAGATCGGCGTCGGGCCGCACCCGGAGCCGTGGCCGCGGGACGAGCGGTACGACCCCGAGCTGCTCGCCGACGGCGACCGGCGCAACGTCGTCGACCGCTACCGGTACTGGACGCGCGAGGCGGTCGTCGCCGACCTGGACACGCGGCGGCACGACTTCCACGTGGCGGTGGAGAACTGGGGCCACGACTTCAACATCGGCTCGGTCGTGCGGACCGCCAACGCCTTCCTGGCGAAAGAGGTCCACATCGTGGGCCGGCGCCGCTGGAACCGGCGCGGCGCCATGGTCACCGACCGCTACCAGCACGTCCGGCACCACCCGGACACCGAGTCGCTGACCTCGTGGGCGGCGGCCGAGGGCATCCCGGTCATCGGGATCGACAACCTGCCGGGCTCCGTCCCGCTGGAGCGGACCGTGCTGCCCCGCCGCTGTGTGCTGCTCTTCGGGCAGGAGGGCCCGGGGCTCACCGAGGAGGCCCGCGCCCACGTGGAGATGGTCTGCTCGATCGCGCAGTTCGGCTCGACCCGCTCGATCAACGCGGGCGCGGCCGCCGCGATCGCCATGCACGCCTGGGTGCAGCGGTACGCGGAGATCGAGGCGCCGTAGGAGTCGTGGAGGCCCCGGAGGGCCTCCACGAGACCGTGGGTCAGGCCTGGCGGCGGACCTCCACCACCCGGAAGCGGTTGGAGACGAACGCGCCGTCGCACAGCGCGGCGTTCGCCGCCGGGTTGCCGCCCGAGCCGTGGAAGTCGGAGAACGCGGCCGTCTGGTTCACGTACACCCCGCCCGTGAGGTTCAGCGAGAGCTGGGCCGACTCCTCCAGGCAGACCTCCTCCACCGCGCGCTCGGTGTCCGCCGAGGTCGTGTAGGCGCCGACCGTCATGGCGCCCTTCTCGCGGACCGTGCGGCGCAGCAGCTCCAGGGCGTCGGCGGTGGAGTCCACCGAGACCGCGAAGGAGACCGGGCCGAAGCACTCCGAGAAGTACGCGGCCTGGGCGTCCGGCTTGGAGCCGTCCAGCTTCACGATGACCGGCGTCCGGACCACGGCGTCCGGGTACTCCGGGTTGACCACCTCGCGGGAGGCGAGCGCGACCTCGCCGAGCCCGGCGGCGGCCTCCAGGCGCGCCTTCACGTCCGGGTTGACCAGGGCGCCGAGCAGGCCGTTGGCCCGGGCGTCGTCGCCGAGCAGGCCGCCGACCGCAGCCGCGAGGTCGGCGACGACCTCGTCGTACGACTTCGGACCCTGGTCGGTGGTGATGCCGTCGCGGGGGATCAGCAGGTTCTGCGGGGTGGTGCACATCTGGCCGCTGTACAGGGACAGCGAGAAGGCCAGGTTGGCCAGCATGCCCTTGTAGTCGTCCGTGGAGTCGACCACGACCGTGTTGACGCCGGCCTTCTCGGTGTAGACCTGGGCCTGCCGGGCGTTGTCCTCCAGCCAGTCGCCGAAGGCGGTCGAGCCGGTGTAGTCGATGATCCGGATCTCGGGGCGCACGGCCAGGGTCTTGGCGATGCCCTCGCCGGGGCGCTCGACGGCCAGCGCGACCAGGTTCGGGTCGAAGCCGGCCTCGGCGAGGACCTCGCGTGCGACCTTCACCGTGAGCGCGAGCGGCAGGACGGCGCGCGGGTGCGGCTTGACCAGGACCGGGTTGCCGGTGGCGAGGGAGGCGAACAGGCCCGGGTAGCCGTTCCACGTGGGGAAGGTGTTGCAGCCGATGACCAGGGCGATGCCGCGGCCGACCGGGGTGAACTCCTTGCTGAGCTCCAGGGGGTCGCGCTTGCCCTGCGGCTTGGACCAGCCGGCCCGCCCGGCGGGCGTGCGGGTCTGCTCCTCGTACGCGTACGCCACGGCCTCGAGGCCGCGGTCCTGGGCGTGCGGGCCGCCGGCCTGGAACGCCATCATGAACGCCTGGCCGCTGGTGTGCATGACGGCGTGGGCGAACTCGTGGGTCCGGGCGGAGATCCGGGCGAGGATCTCCAGGCAGACCAGGGCGCGGGTCTCGGCGCCGGCGTCCCGCCAGGCGCCCATGCCGGCGCGCATCGCGGGGAGCAGCACGTCGAGGTCGGCGTGCGGGTACTCGATGCCGAGCGACGGGCCGTACGGCGAGGTCTCGCCGCCGGTCCAGCCGTCCGTGCCGGGCTGGTCGAGCTCGAAGCGGGTGTTCAGCGCGGACTGGTGGGCGGCGAGGCCCGCAGCGGCGTCGAGCGAGCCGTCCGAGCCGTACGCCTTCGGGTGCTCGGGGTACGGCGACCAGTAGGCGCGCGTGCGGATCGTGGAGAGCGCCTGGTCGAGTGTGGACCGGTGCTTCTCGGCCAGACGGTCGGTGGTCAGCTGAGCGGTGGCCATCGATGGACCAACTCCTCGTCGAGCTGGGCAGGGAGACGCGTACGGAGTTAGAGTAACCGAACGATCGGTCGGGACAAGGGGGTCCGCCGATCCTGTGGAGAACCCATCGGGGAGGATCACTCCTAATGAGTGCCGACGTGACCGCCAGGGGGAGCGACGACGTGACCACCAGTGAGACCGCCGCCGAGGGGCAGGACCGCACCGCCGCCATCGGACCGGACCGCACCGTCGCCGTCGTCGGCACCGGGACCATGGGCCAGGGCATCGCCCAGGTCGCACTGGTCGCCGGCCACCCCGTGCGCCTCTACGACAGCGCCCCCGGCCGGGCCGCCGAGGCCGTCGCCGCCCTCACCGCCCGCCTGGACCGGCTCGTGGAGAAGGGCCGCCTCGACGCCGACGCCCGCGAGGCCGCCGTCGGCCGGCTGCACGCGGCCGAGGACCCCGCCGAGCTCGCGGACGCCTCCCTCGTGATCGAGGCGATCGTCGAGGACCTCTCGGTCAAGCAGCGGCTCTTCGCCGACCTGGAGAAGATCGTCGGCGACGACACCGTCCTCGCCACGAACACCTCCTCCCTCTCCGTCACCGCCATCGCCGGAGGACTGCGGCTGCCCGGCCGCTTCGTCGGACTGCACTTCTTCAACCCGGCTCCGCTGCTCCCCCTCGTCGAGGTCGTCAGCGGCTTCGCCACCGACCAGGACGTCGCCACGCGCGCGTACGCCACGGTCAAGGGCTGGGGCAAGACGCCGGTGCGCTGCGCGGACACCCCCGGCTTCATCGTGAACCGGGTCGCCCGCCCCTTCTACGCCGAGGCGCTCCGGGTGTACGAAGAGGGCGCGGCCGACCCCGCCACCATCGACGCCGCCCTGCGCGAGTGCGGCGGCTTCCGCATGGGCCCGTTCGAGCTGACCGACCTCATCGGCCAGGACGTGAACGAGGCCGTCACCCGGTCCGTCTGGGACTCCTTCTTCCAGGACCCGAAGTTCACCCCCTCGCTCGCGCAGCGCCGGCTCGTCGAGTCGGGGCGGCTCGGCCGCAAGTCGGGACACGGCTGGTTCTCGTACGCGGAGGGCGCGGAGCGGCCGGAGCCGCACACCGCGCCGCCGGCGGAGGCGCCCGAGCGGATCGCCGTACGCGGCGACCTGGGGCCCGCCGAGCCGCTGGTCGGACTCTTCGAGGAGGCCGGAATCAAGGTCCGGCGCAAGGGCGGCAACGGGTACGTCCAGCTGCCCGGCGGCGCCCGCCTCGGCCTCGCCGACGGCGAGACCGCCTTCGAGCACCACACCGACGAGATCATCTACTTCGACCTCGCGCTGGACTACGCGCGCGCGACCCGCATCGTGCTGTCCACCGGCGAGCACACCTCGGCCGACTCCCTCGCCGAGGCCGTGGGCCTCTTCCAGGCGCTCGGCAAGCAGGTGTCCGTCATCGGCGACGTGCCCGGCATGATCGTCGCCCGTACGGTCGCGATGCTCGCCGACCTCGCGGCCGACGCGGTCGACCGGGGCGTCGCCACCGCCGAGGACGTCGACACGGCCATGCGGCTCGGGGTCAACTACCCCGCCGGCCCGCTGGAGTGGGCCGGGAACGTGGGCCACGCGCGCGTACGCGATCTGCTCTCCGCCCTGGACGAGCGCTACCCGACGGGGCGCTACGCGCCCAGCCTGGCCACCGCCCGCCGGGGATACGCCGAGGAAGGACGGGACTCCTGATGACCACGGCGAAGCGCGACACGTACACCCCCGAGACGCTGCTCTCGGTGGCGGTGCGGGTCTTCAACGAGCGCGGCTACGACGGCACGTCCATGGAGCACCTCTCCAAGGCGGCCGGGATCTCGAAGTCCTCGATCTACCACCACGTCTCCGGCAAGGAGGAGCTGCTGCGGCGCGCGGTCAGCCGGGCGCTCGACGGGCTCTTCGCGATCCTCGACGAGCCGGGCGCCGGGCGCGGCAAGGCCGTCGAGCAGGTCGAGTACGTCACGCGCCGCACCGTCGAGGTGCTGATCGCGGAGCTGCCGTACGTGACGCTGCTGCTGCGGGTGCGCGGGAACACCGCCACCGAGCGGTGGGCGATGGAGCGGCGCCGCGAGTTCGACCACAAGGTGGCCGATCTGCTGAAGGCCGCCGCCGCCGAGGGCGACCTGCGGGCCGACGTGGACATCCGGCTCGCGACCCGGCTGCTCTTCGGCATGATCAACTCGCTGGTGGAGTGGTACCGGCCGCACCCGGACGCGGCGGCGGAGCGCGAGCAGCTCGCCGAGACCGTCGTCCACCTGGCCTTCGACGGGCTGCGCACGGCCCGCTGAGGCGTCGTACGGGCCTGTGAGTCGTCCTGCGGGCCCGTTTTTTTCCGGACGGCCCACGGGGCCGCCCTGGCGTCCCCTCGTACCCGGATCAGCGGCCCGGGTCGCGGTGGTCCGGGTCCAGGTCCGTCTCCTCGAAGACCAGCAGCGTCCGGGTGGAGAGCACCTCGGGGATCGACTGGAGCTTGGTGAGCACCAGCTCGCGCAGGGTCCGGTTGTCGGGGGTGTGGACGAGCAGCAGGACGTCGAAATCGCCGCTGACCAGGGCGATGTGCGCGGCTCCCGGCAGGGCCTGGAGCTGTTCGCGCACGGTCCGCCAGGAGTTCTGGACGATCTTGAGCGTGATGTAGGCGGAGGCGCCGTGCCCCGCCCGTTCGTGGTTCACGCGCGCGCTGAAGCCGCGGATCACCCCGTCGTCGATGAGCCGGTTGATGCGCGCGTACGCGTTGGCCCGGGAGACGTGCACCCGCTCGGCCACGGAGCGGATCGAGGCGCGGCCGTCCGTCTGCAGGATCCGCAGGATGTCGCGGTCGACGGCGTCCAGCGGGCGCGCGGGAATGCCGGGGAGCCCCGCCGCCGGTCCCGGGGCGACGACCTGCTCCCAGTCCTCGGCCATTTGTTCATCCGCCATGTGCCCCCGCCTCTCTCCGGTGGACGACCTGCCCTTATCCCAGGCTGTGGAGAACCGTTTGTCCACAGGCTGAAGGTGCCTGTAGCCAAAATGCCTCCACGACCGAACAATCGGTAGGTGAGGCGCGCCACACTCGCGCCACCCGCCTTCGGGTCTTATGCCCGCTCCCACGAGGAGGTGGACTCGTTGCAACAGCGCAGTTCGACAGTCCAAGAGCCGCCCGGTGCCGTTCCCGCCTACCGGCCGACCCCGCCGCCGGCGTGGCAGCCGCGCACCGATCCCGCCCCGCTGCTGCCGGAGGCCGAGCCGCTGCGCGTGCTCGGCACGGACGCCGTGGCCGACGCCGACCCCGCGCTGCTGCTCCGGCTCTACGCGGAGCTGGTCCGCGGCCGCCGGTACAACACGCAGGCCACCGCCCTCACCAAGCAGGGCCGCCTCGCCGTGTACCCGTCCACCACCGGCCAGGAGGCGTGCGAGATCGCCGCCGCCCTCGCCCTGGAGGAGCGGGACTGGCTCTTCCCCTCGTACCGCGACACCCTCGCGGCCGTGGCGCGGGGCCTCGACCCCGTCCAGGCACTGACCCTGCTGCGCGGCGACTGGCACACCGGGTACGACCCGCACGAGCACCGCATCGCGCCGCTCTGCACGCCCCTCGCCACCCAGCTCCCGCACGCCGTGGGCCTCGCCCACGCCGCCCGCCTCAAGGGCGATGACGTCGTCGCCCTCGCCATGGTCGGCGACGGCGGCACCAGCGAGGGCGACTTCCACGAGGCGCTGAACTTCGCCGCCGTCTGGCAGGCCCCCGTGGTCTTCCTCGTCCAGAACAACGGCTTTGCGATCTCCGTGCCGCTCGCCAAGCAGACCGCCGCCCCCTCCCTCGCCCACAAGGCCGTCGGGTACGGGATGCCGGGCCGGCTCGTCGACGGCAACGACGCGGTCGCCGTCCACCAGGTGCTCACCGAGGCCGTGGCCCGCGCGCGGCGCGGCGGCGGCCCCACCCTCGTCGAGGCGATCACCTACCGGATCGACGCCCACACCAACGCCGACGACGCGACCCGCTACCGCACGGCCGGCGAGGTCGAGGCCTGGCGGGCGCACGACCCGATCCTCCTCATGGAACGGGAACTGACGGAGCGTGGCCTGCTCGACGAGGACGGCAGGAGCGCGGCGGCCGAGGCCGCCGAGACGATGGCGGCGGAGCTGCGCGAACGGATGAACGCCGACCCGGTGCTCGACCCGATGGAGCTCTTCTCCCACGTCTACGCGGAGCAGACGACGCAGCTGCGCGAACAGGCGGCGCAGCTGCGCGCCGAGCTCGAAGCCGAGGGTGAGGCGTGATGACGACCGCGACGACCGGCCCCGCGGCCGCCAAGGCCGGCGGGAACGCCGCGAAGCCGAAGCCCGCCACGATGGCGCAGGCGCTCCAGCGCGCCATGCGCGACGCGATGGCCGAGGACCCGACCGTCCACGTGATGGGCGAGGACGTCGGCACCCTCGGCGGCGTCTTCCGGGTCACCGACGGGCTCGCCAAGGAGTTCGGCGAGGACCGGTGCACGGACACCCCGCTGGCCGAGGCGGGCATCCTCGGCGCGGCCGTCGGCATGGCCATGTACGGCCTGCGGCCGGTCGTGGAGATGCAGTTCGACGCGTTCGCCTACCCGGCGTTCGAGCAGCTGCTCTCCCACGTGGCGAAGATGCGCAACCGCACCCGCGGCGCGATGCCGATGCCGATCGTCATCCGCGTCCCGTACGGCGGCGGGATCGGCGGTGTCGAGCACCACAGCGACTCCTCCGAGGCCTACTACACGGCCACGCCGGGCCTGCACGTCGTCACCCCGGCCACCGTCGAGGACGCCTACGGGCTGCTGCGCGCGGCCATCGCCTCCGACGACCCGGTGGTCTTCCTGGAGCCCAAGCGGCTCTACTGGTCCAAGTCCGACTGGTCCCCCGAGGCGCCCGCGCCCGTCGAGCCGATCGGCAAGGCCGTCGTGCGCCGCAGGGGCACCGGGGCCACCCTGATCACCTACGGCCCCTCGGTGCCGGTCTGCCTGGAGGCGGCCGAGGCCGCGCAGGCCGAGGGCTGGGACCTGGAGGTCGTCGACGTGCGCTCGCTCGTGCCGTTCGACGACGAGACCGTCTGCGCCTCCGTGCGGCGCACCGGCCGCGCGGTCGTCGTCCACGAGTCGACCGGTTTCGGCGGCCCTGGCGCGGAGATCGCCGCGCGCGTGACCGAGCGCTGCTTCCACCACCTGGAGGCGCCGGTGCTGCGGGTCGCGGGCTTCGACATCCCGTACCCGCCGCCGATGCTGGAGCGGCACCACCTGCCGGGCGTGGACCGCGTCCTGGACGCGGTGGCGCGACTGCAGTGGGAGGCGGGGAACTGATGGCACAGGTCCTGGAGTTCAAGCTGCCCGACCTCGGTGAGGGGCTCACCGAGGCCGAGATCGTGCGCTGGCTGGTCGCCGTCGGCGACGTCGTCGCCATCGACCAGCCGGTCGTCGAGGTCGAGACGGCCAAGGCCATGGTCGAGGTGCCCTGCCCGTACGGCGGCGTCGTCACCGCCCGGTACGGCGAGGAGGGCACCGAACTGCCCGTCGGCGCACCGCTCCTGACGGTCGCCGTCGGTGGCACGGGCGCGCCGGAGGAGCTCGCGGAGGCCGCCCCGGGAGCGGGCCGCGCGGACGCCGATGCGGCTGTCTCCTCGGAGTACTCGGGCAATGTGCTCGTCGGCTACGGCACGGCCGGGCCCGCCGCCCGGCGCCGCCGGGTGCGGCACGCGAACCCGGCGGCTGCCGCCCCGGCTCCGGCTGCCGCTCCGGTCGCCGCTCCTGCTCCCGTGGCCGCTCCTGCTCCGGTCGGCGCTTCGGCGGCCACCGGTCCCGTGCCCGTCATCTCGCCGCTCGTGCGGAAGCTGGCCCGTGACCGGGGCCTCGACCTGCGGGAGGTGCGCGGATCCGGGCCCGAGGGGCTGATCCTGCGGGCCGACGTGGAGCTGGCCCTCGCGGCCCTGGAGCAGCCGGTCGCCACCCCGGCGCCCACTCCCGCCCCTGCCGCGGTCTCCGTCGCCGCCGCCGGTGAGCGTGTCCCGCTGCGCGGGGTCCGTGGCGCGGTCGCGGACAAGCTGTCCCGCAGCCGTACGGAGATCCCCGACGCGACCTGCTGGGTCGACGCCGACGCGACCGAGCTGATGGCGGCACGCGCCGCGATGAACGCGGCCGGTGGGCCGAAGATCTCGCTGCTCGCGCTCCTCGCGCGCATCTGCGTCCACGCCCTGGCCCGGTTCCCCGAGCTCAACTCCACGGTGGACACCGCCGCCCGGGAGATCGTCCGGCTGCCGTCCGTGCACCTCGGCTTCGCCGCCCAGACCCCGCGCGGGCTCGTCGTCCCCGTGGTCAAGGACGCGGGGACCAGGACCGCCGAGTCGCTGACGGAGGAGTTCGCCCGGCTGACGGAGGCGGCCCGGCAGGGTGCGATCACCCCGGCCGATCTGACCGGCGGCACGTTCACCCTGAACAACTACGGGGTGTTCGGGGTCGACGGCTCCACGCCGATCATCAACCACCCCGAGGCCGCCATGCTCGGTGTCGGCCGGATCATCCCCAAGCCCTGGGTCCACCAGGGCGAACTGGCCGTCCGTCAGGTGGTGCAGCTGTCGCTCACCTTCGACCACCGCGTCTGCGACGGCGGCACGGCGGGCGGCTTCCTGCGGTACGTGGCGGACTGCGTCGAGCAGCCTGCCGTCCTGCTCCGCACGGTCTGACGCACAACGGCCGCACCGGACGCCCGCACCGGACCCCCACCCGGTACGGCCGTCCGCCGGTACCGCCGACGGGCCCGTCTCAGCAAGGGAGACGGGCCCGTCGGCCGTGGCCCCCTGCGGCCCATACTGCTGGGGTGACCACCGCATACGACGCCGTCGTGCTCGCCGGGGGTGCCGCCCGGCGCCTCGGCGGCTCCGACAAGCCCGGGGTACGGATCGGGGGCCGGACCCTCCTCGACCGGGTGCTCGCGGCCTGTCCCGACGCCGCCCGGACCGTGGTCGTCGCCGCCCCCCGTCCGACCGCCCGCCCCGTCCGCTGGACCAGGGAGGACCCGCCCGGCGGCGGGCCGCTGGCCGCGCTCGGCGCGGGCGTACGGGAGACCGGCGCCGACGTCCTCCTCGTCCTCTCCGCCGACCTGCCCTTCCTGGACGGGGCCACCGTCCGACGCCTCCTCGACGCGCTCGCCGCGGCCCCCGGGGCCGAGGCCGCGCTCCTCACCGACGCCGAGAGCCGGGACCAGCCGCTCGTCGCCGCCTACCGCCGCACCCCGCTCCTGCGTGAACTGGCTCTCATCGCCGACCGCCGGGGCACCCTCGCCGGCGGTCCGCTGCGTCTCCTCACCGGGGGACTGAACCTCACCAGGGTCGCCGCGGCCCCCCTCGCCTCCTTCGACTGCGACACCTGGGAGGACATCGCCACGGCCCGGGCGCGCATCAGGGAGCATGGGACCGTGCTTGATGAATGGATCACCGCAGTCAAAGACGAACTGGGCATCGAACTGGACGTCGACACCGGCGTGCTGCTCGACCTCGCCCGTGACGCCGCCCACGGCGTGGCCCGCCCCGCCGCGCCCCTGACCACCTTCCTGGTCGGTTACGCGGCGGCCCGCGCGGGCGAGGGCGGACCCGAGGCCGTCGCCGAGGCCGCCCGCAAGGCCGCGGCGCTCGCTCAGCGCTGGGCCGCCGAAGAGGACGGCGAGCAGCCCTCCGAGCAGCCCTCCGAACGAGCCACCGAGTAGGACGAGGCCGGATGAAGTCGAAGGAGCCCGCCCCCGTGGCCCCCGCCGCCACCGGCCCCCGGGCCGAGCAGCCGCACCGGGCCACCGCCTGGCCCGAGGCCCGGGCCGCCGCCGCCCGCGCCGGGACCGCCGCGCGGGCCGGGCGTGAGCCGCGGCGCCTCCCGCTCGGGCAGGCGCTCGGCCAGGTCCTCGCCGAGCCGCTCCGTGCCCTCACCGACCTGCCCTCCTTCGACACCTCCGCCATGGACGGCTGGGCCGTCGCGGGCCAGGGCCCCTGGACCGTCCGCGCGGACACCTCCGTCCTCGCCGGTCACGCGCCCACCGCCGCGCTGACCGACGGCGAGGCCATACGGATCGCCACCGGCGCCCCCGTACCGCCCGGCACCACCGCCGTCATCCGCACCGAACACTCCCGCACCGAGGGGCCGCTGCTGCACGCCCTGCGGGACGTCGTCTCCCGGCAGGACATCCGGCCCCGGGGCCAGGAGTGCCGGTCCGGCGACGAACTGCTCCCCGCGGGCACCGCCGTGACCCCGGTCGTCCTGGGCCTCGCCGCGGCCGCCGGGTACGACGAGCTCCCGGTGCCGCCGCGCCCCCGGGTGGAGGTCCTCGTCCTCGGCGACGAGCTGCTCACGGCCGGTCTCCCCCACGCGGGGCTCATCCGTGACGCCCTCGGCCCGATGCTCGGTCCCTGGCTGGAGGCGCTCGGCGCCGAGGTGCTCGGCACCCGGCGGATCGGCGACGACGCCGAGGAGCTGTACGCGGCCGTCACGGGCTCCGCCGCCGACGTGGTCGTCACGACCGGAGGCACCGCCGCCGGGCCCGTCGACCACCTGCACCGAGTGCTCGACAAGGCCGGCGCCACGCTCCTGGTCGACGGGGTGAAGGTCCGCCCCGGTCACCCGATGCTCCTCGCGGCCCTGGGCGGGGGCCGTCACCTCGTCGGCCTGCCCGGCAACCCGCTCGCCGCCGTCTCCGGCCTCCTCACGCTCGCCGAGCCGCTCCTCGCCGCCCTGGCCGGCACCTCACCCACCGGAGGCCGGGGCCCTGCCCCCGTCCTCGACGAGGTACACGGGCACCCCCACGACACCCGGCTCGTCCCCGTCGCCCGCCGGGACGACCACCTCGTTCCGCTGCACTACAACGGGCCGGCCATGCTCCGGGGCATCGCCGTCGCGGACGGCATGGCCGTCGTCCCGCCCGGCGGCGCCCGGTCCGGCCAGGAGCTGGACGTCCTCGACCTTCCCTGGCCGCCGACGTCGGGCGCCGTACCGGCCCAAGGAGCGTGTTTCACGTGAAACTTCCCAGCCGTGACGTGATGGCACGAGATGCGGACGAGCGGGCCCTGGGCCCTCAGGTCCGGCTGCCCCGCAGGGTCGTCGAGCGGCCGCTGCGGCAGGTCGGCAAGCGGCTGCTCATGGCGCTCGGCGTGCTGATCGTGACGGTGCTCATCGTCTACGCCGACCGCGACGGCTACCACGACAACGCCGACGAGACGCTCGACTTCCTCGACGCCGCCTACTACGCGACCGTGACGCTCTCCACCACCGGATACGGCGACATCGTCCCGTACAGCGACTCGGCGCGGCTCGTCAACATCCTGCTGGTCACGCCGCTGCGCGTGCTGTTCCTGATCATCCTGGTCGGCACCACTCTCGAGGTCCTCACCGAGCGGACCCGGGAGGAGTTCCGGCTGAACCGCTGGAGGTCCACCTTGCGCGACCACACCGTCATCGTCGGGTTCGGGACGAAGGGACGGTCCGCGATCCAGACGCTCTGCGCGACCGGGCTCCGCAAGGACCAGATCGTCATCGTCGACCCCTCCACCAAGGTCATCGAGACGGCGAACGCGGACGGGTTCGTCGGTGTCATCGGCGACGCGACCCGTAGCGACGTTCTGCTCCGCGCCGAGGTGCAGCGGGCCCGGCAGATCGTCATCGCCACCCAGCGCGACGACACGGCGGTCCTGGTCACCCTCACGGCACGCCAGCTCAACAAGGGCGCGAAGATCGTCGCCGCGGTCCGCGAGGAGGAGAACGCGCCGCTGCTCCGCCAGTCCGGCGCGGACGCGGTCATCACCAGCGCCAGCGCCGCCGGGCGCCTGCTCGGCCTCTCCGTGCTGAGCCCCAGCGCCGGCACCGTGATGGAGGACCTCATCCAGCAGGGCTCGGGCCTCGACCTCGTGGAGCGGCCGGTGACCAAGAGCGAGGTCGGCAAGAGCGTGCGGGAGACCGGTGACCTGGTGGTCAGCGTGCTCCGCGGGCACCGGCTGCTCGGTTACGACGACCCCGCGGCCAGCCCGCTCCAGCTCATGGACCGGGTGATCACCATCGTGCGCGCCGCGCCGGTGACCCCACTGTCCACGCCGCCGGAGGACTGAGCCGGAGGACCGGCCCGCCGGGCGAGTAGCCTCGCCGCCATGTATGCGATCACGATTCCGGAACCCGGCGGCCCCGAGGCGCTCGTCTGGGCCGAGGTGCCCGATCCCGTACCCGGCGAGGGCGAGGTCCTCGTCGAGGTGGTGGCCAGCGCGGTCAACCGCGCCGATCTGCTCCAGCGCCAGGGCTTCTACGACCCGCCGCCGGGCAGCTCCCCGTACCCCGGTCTGGAGTGCGCGGGCCGGATCGCCGCGCTCGGCCCGGGGGTCTCGGGCTGGGCCGTCGGCGACGAGGTGTGCGCGCTGCTCGCCGGTGGCGGCTACGCGGAGAAGGTCGCGGTCCCGGCCGGTCAGCTCCTGCCGGTGCCCGAGGGCGTCGACCTGGCCACGGCCGCCGCGCTCCCCGAGGTCGCGTGCACCGTCTGGTCCAACATCTTCATGATCGCCCACCTGCGACCCGGCGAGACGCTGCTCGTGCACGGCGGCGCGAGCGGCATCGGCACGATGGCGATCCAGCTGGCGAAGGCGGTCGGCGCGCGGGTCGCGGTCACCGCGGGAGGCCCCGAGAAGCTGGCGCGCTGCGCCGAGCTCGGCGCGGACATCCTCATCGACTACCGCGAGCAGGACTTCGTCGAGGAGCTGGCGAAGGCGACGGACGGCGCGGGCGCGGACGTCATCCTGGACATCGTGGGCGCGAAGTACCTGGAGCGGAACGTGAAGGCGCTGGCCGTGAACGGCCGGCTGGTCGTCATCGGCCTCCAGGGCGGGGTGAAGGGCGAGCTGAACCTCGGGGCACTGCTCGCGAAGCGCGCCGCCGTCATGGCGACGACGCTGCGGTCCCGGCCGGCCGGGGAGAAGGCGGCGATCGTCGCGGCCGTACGGGAGCACGTCTGGCCGCTGATCGGCGCGGGCACGGTCCGGCCGGTCGTCGACCGCACCGTCCCGATGCCGGAGGCCGCCGAGGGCCACCGGGCCCTTGAGGACGGCCGCCACGTCGGCAAGGTGCTGCTGCTCACCCCGGGCGCCTGACGGCCGACGAACGGCCGCCGGCAGCGGTGCGTGACCCCGGGGCGGCGGCCGGCCCCAGCGCCCGCCATCTCCGGTGCCGGCGCGTGGCCGCCGGCACCGTCCGCACCGGCGCGTGCCCCCGCCGCGGTCGGCACAACCGGCACCACCGGTGCCAGCGCCCGTAGCGCGGAGAAGGGCCCCGCACACCTGGTGTGCGGGGCCCTTCTCCGTACGACCTGCGCTACCTACAGGTACGGGCCCGAGCGGACCGCGTGGCCGTGGCCGTGGTCGTCGTCATCGTCGTGCGACGCGCCCGGAGGCAGTGCGCGGCGCATCTGCTCCAGCTGGGCGCGGGCCGCCATCTGCTGGGCGAACAGCGCCGTCTGGATGCCGTGGAACAGGCCCTCGAGCCAGCCCACCAGCTGCGCCTGCGCGATGCGCAGCTCCGCCTCGGAGGGGATCGCCTCGTCCGTGAACGGCAGGGAGAGCCGCTCCAGTTCCTCGACCAGTTCGGGCGCGAGCCCGTCCTCCAGCTCCTTCACGGAGCTGGCGTGGATGTCCTTCAGCCTGACCCGGCTCGCCTCGTCCAGAGGGGCCGCCCGTACTTCCTCCAGGAGCTGCTTGATCATGCTGCCGATCCGCATGACCTTCGCAGGCTGCTCGACCATTTCCGTCACCGGGACCTCGCGGGGTTCGTCGTCGCCCTGAGTGCCGCCGAGCGCCGTCCCGTCCTGTCCCACGATGAGGACCTGGGGGCTCTCCTGCGACCTGTCATTCCTCGGCATCTCCATGCCGCCATTCTCTCGTACGCATGCCTCCCCACAGGGTGTGCCCCTGTACGGGGGTGATCCACCCTCGTACAGGGGCACAGGACGGGAACGAAGACCGTCAGGTCGCCGCGCGCCGGGCCAGTGCGCCGCGTGAGCGGGTCACCAGGGCGGCGAGGAGGGCGGCGCCGAGCGGGACGGCGACGAGCAGCCCGGCCAGCGTCTCCCAGGGGATGACGATCGGCACGTCGGGCGGGGTCAGGTCGCCGCTCCAGCCCTCGGCGAGGTTCTGCTCGTAGTAGCGGAGCTCGTCGCGCTCCTCGGTCAGCCGGAGTCCGACGGCGGGCAGCAGTCCGGCGGCCGAGCCGAGGAGCACGCCCATCGCGGCGACGACTCCGCACTGGAATCCGCTGAGCGTGCGGCGGACCCGGGGCGGGGCACCGACGGCGGCGAGCGTCTTCAGGTCGGCCTCGGCGTCGGCCTGGGCGAGCCCGGTGGCGATGCCGGCGGCGCCGATGGTGACCAGGCCCGCGAAGACGGCCAGCGCGAGCAGGACGATGCCGTACTCGTTGACGAACCCTTCCTCCAGGTGGAGCTCGATGTTGCTGCCGAGCTTGGCGAGGTCGCTGTCGAGCTTCTGGCGCTGCTCGGAGTCCGGGAGCCGCTCGGTGCTGACGTACAGGCCGAGGGGTGCCGTGGAGAGGCCGGCGGCCTTGGCGGTGGCCGGGGTCATGAGGGCCTGGAGGCCGTAGGACTTCTTCTCGCCGGGCACCAGGTACGCGGACAGGGTGCTGACCTTGCCGGGGGCGGGACGGCCCTCCTCGGATGCCTTGTCGGCGGCGGGGATGTCGGTGATCTGCTTGATCCCGATGGTGCCCTTCTTGTCGACCAGGGCGCGGTTGAAGGCGACGATCCTGCCGTCGGCGAGGGCCTTCTCGGTCGCGGGGTCGTCGACGCCGAGAACCTTCAGCAGACTGGCGTCACCGATGAGCAGGCCGCCGTCGGAGACGTACATCCCGCTGCTCGCGGAATCCTTGCACCGCCAGTCCTCCGTGAGCATCTTCCGTCGCTGCTCGGGCGTGTACTTCTCGGAGGGGTCGCCGCCGCCCGGGCCGGTCGCGTACATCGGGCACTCGTTCGCCGGCGGGACGATGACCTCGTAGCGGCCGCAGCCGGCGCCGCTGTCCCAGGGGCTGCAGCCGGGCTTGCCGACCGAGATGCGCGCGACGTCGGCGCGGACGTCGACGGGGAAGTTGCGCTGGACGGCCTCGCGGACGGCGGGGGCGTCCCGGCCGCCCTCCTCCTGGACGAAGGCGGAGGCGACGCCGTACGGCAGTGTGGCCTCGTAGCCCGCCCTGTTCTGGGCCTCGCGGCTGGCCATGTACGTGGAGACGGCGACCGTGCCCGCGACGGCGGCGAGGACGGCGGCGACGGCGGGTGCCGTACGGCCCCGGTTGCGGACGGCGTCCCGAAGCGCGAGGCGCGGGGAGAGCGGCAGCCAGCGGCCGGTCCGCCCGAACAGGCCCACCAGGGCGGGCGTCATGGCGACGACGCCGAGCTCGGCGAGGGCGGAACCCGCGGCCACGAGGACGACCTGCTGGGAGACCATCGAGCCGAAGAGGGCGACCGCGCCGCCGAACAGGAGGGCCACCAGGCCGATCACGGGCAGCACGCGGCTGCTGCGGCGGATTCCGCGTCGGCCGGTGAGCGAGGCGAGGACGGTCTGCCGGGAGGCGGTGAAGGCGGGGACGACCGCGGCGAGCAGACCGGTCAGGACCGCGAGCAGGGCGATGCCGAGCAGTTCGACCGGTCGGATGTCGAAGGCCCCGAACCGCTGGCCCATGGCGTCCTCGAGGACCGGCTCAAGGACGAGCGTCAGGATCAGCGCGAGGACGATGCCGGTGACGGCGGCCGCGACGCCGATGACGAGGCCGCCGCTGAGCACGATCGCGCGGATGTGGCTGCGGGCACCGCCGTTGGCCCCGACCAGGCCGAGCTGACGGCGCGAGCGGCGGGCGCCGACCGCGAAGGCGGGACCGGCGAGCAGGCAGATCTCCAGCATCGCCAGGCCGACGACGGTGGCGAGGGAGGCCAGTTCGGCGGCGGAGGCCTCCGCACTGGCCTGGTAACCGCCGAAGCCCTCCTTCTGGTTGAGCGGGACCTCGGACTCGGCGGGCGGATCGAGCACCACGGCGCGCGAGACGACGGCGATGCCCTTGGTGTTGATCTCCTTCACGCTGTTCCACGTGAAACCACCGGACTTGCGCACCAGGTACGAGACGGAGAGGTCGGGCGCGGGCAGCCCGGCCTTCTCGACCGCCTTCGCGTACGGGGCGAGGAAGGCGCTGGGCAGCGCGTTGACCTGGTCCGTGGCCAGGGAGCCGGGAAGTTCGTAGGAGCCGACGATCCGGTACGGGCGATCGAAATTGCGGGCGGAAAGGGTTGCTCCGATCGACAGGCCGCTGCTCTCCAGGAAGTGCGAGGTCGCCATGACCTCGTCGTTCTTCTCCGGGAAGCGCCCCTCCAGGAGCGTCATGATGCCGCGGGCGACCGGATCGGACGCCTTGAGCTCACGCACCTCGGCCCCGAGCAGACCGTGGGCCGTCGTCAGCTTGGCCGAACCGGAGCCGTCCGTCAGGACGGTGGAGCCCGCCGGGATGGCCTTCGTGACGTCCGTGGAGCCGCTCGGCCAGGGCTCGTCCTTGTAGTCCTTGGCCGTCGTGTGCATCTCGCCGGTCGGGTCCTGGAAGATCGGGACGCCGTTGACCTGGGCGTCCTTGAAGCGCGCGTCGGCCGCGCCGATCGTCCGCTCCAGCTTCTCGGCGGGGGAGAGTTCGGAGCTGCGGTAGGTCAGATCGAGGGCGCTGACGCCCAGGATGGGCAGCGCGATCATCGCGAGGACGAGAGCGCTGCGGCCCTTGGAACGCCAGGCGTCGCGGCGGGCGATGCGGATCGCGGCCCGCCAGGAGTGGAACCAGGTCTTCACGCCTCAGCCACCTGGCCCGAGAGGAGAGAGTCGGCGTCGCTGCGCACGGTCTGGTCGACGATCGCGCCGTCCCGCAGGAACACGACCCGGTCGGCCCAGGCGGCGAACCGCGGTTCGTGGGTGACGAGGACGCCGGCGGCCCCCGCGTCGCAGCGGGAGCGGAGCAGGGCGAGGACGGACTCGCCGGTCTCGGAGTCGAGGGCGCCGGTCGGCTCGTCGGCGAGGACGAGACGGCGGTCGCCGACGAGGGCGCGGGCGATGGCCACGCGCTGCTGCTGGCCGCCGGACATCTCGTCGGGGAAGCGGTCGGCGAGGTGGCCGAGCCCCATCTCCTCCAGGGCGGCGGTGGCCTCGACGCGCGCCTTGCGGGCGGAGGTCCCGTCCAGCTCGCGGGGCAGGGCGACGTTCTCGGCGGCGGTCAGGGCCGGGATGAGGTTGTAGTCCTGGAAGACGTACCCGATGCTGCGGCGGCGCAGGGCCGCGAGCTCCTTGACGCTCGCCGCGGTGATGTCGGTGTCCTCGACGATGACCCGGCCCGAGCTGGGGGTGTCCAGGCCGCCGGCGATGGTGAGCAGCGTGGACTTGCCGGAGCCCGACGGGCCCATGACGGCGACGAGTTCGCCGGGGTACACCGCGAGGTCGATGCCGCGCAGGGCGTGCACCTCGGTGGCGCCCGCGCCGTGGACGCGGGTCAGGTTCTGCAGTTGCAGCACGGGCTGCTGTGTGGGCATGGAGGGGTCCCCCCGTTGGCCGTACGCGGCGGTCGGGCCGCGTACGGGAGCGTGCGGTGGAAGGGTGGTGCGTGAGCGCTACGAGGCCGAAGTGCGCGGGGCGGTCGGGACGTTCGGGGCAGTGGAGGCGGTAGGGGTGCTGGAGGCGGCCGGGGCGCTGGGGGAGCTCGGACCGGCCGAAGCCCCCGTCCCGGCCGTCGCCGACAGCCGGATCAGCCGGGATTCGCAGTGGTCCAGCCAGCGGGCCTCCGCCTCGGTCTGGAAGATCAGCTGCTCCAGGACGAGCAGCCAGGCCACGTCGTCCCGCTCCCGGGCCCCGCCGCCCTCGACGGCGAGCAGGGCCTGGGCCTTGAGCCGGGTGTAGTCCTGCATCGCCTTCACGGTGTGACGGCGCTGGGACTGGATGACGTTCCGGATGTCGACGCCGGGCGCGCCCACGGCCATGGCGAGCTTGATGGCCAGTTCGTCGCGGGCGGGGCTGGTGCGGTCCACCGGCTTCTCGAACCAGGTCCTGAGCTCGACGCGGCCGCTGTCGGTGATCGTGTAGAGCGTGTGCCCGGCCGCGTCCTCGCCGCCCTGGGCGACCATGCCGTCGCGCTCAAGACGGTTGAGGGTCGTGTAGACCTGGCCGACGTTGAGCGGCCAGGTGGAGCCGGTGCGGGACTCGAACTCCGTACGGAGCTGGGAGCCGTAGCGAGGGCCGCGTTCGAGAAGGGCGAGGAGCCCGTGGCGGATCGACATACTCAGTATGTATACCGGGTATGCCGTGGCGGACAACCGTCCTGAGGGGGACCGGGGAGGTCCGACTCAAGGGGGACCCGGTGGGTCAGCGGCGGCGCATCCGGAGCCCGAGGAAGCCGATGCCGAGCCCCATCAGGGCCAGCCCCACGCCCAGGGTGAGGACGGGAATCCGCTGGTCGCCGAGGGCGGACGAGGCCTCGGCCGAGAGGCCGGGCGCGGCGGCGGGCAGGCTGGCGGGCGCGGCCTCGGGAGGCAGCGGGTCCCCCTCGCGTACCGATTCGTCAGCCTCTTCGGAGGCCTGGTGCTCGCGCGGGGTTGTAGCGGTTTCGGTACGAGAGGGGCCGGGCGACGGCGTCCTGGTGGTGGCCGGTGCGGTGGTCGACGGGGTGGCGGACTCGGGGCGTCCGGGGTGGGGCCGTCCCTCACCGGCGGGCCGCCCCGCGAGGGAGGCGGAGGCGCTGGGGGTGGGGGCGTCGGAGGGCTCGACGCTCGGCGCGGCGGTGGAGGACGGCGCCCCGGTGCCGGTGGGCGCGGGCGCCGGGGAGACGGGCGCGGTGCCGCCGGTGCCGCTCGGAGGCGCCGACGGCGAGACCGGTGAAGAGCCCGACGGGGAGGGGGAGTCCGGCGGCTCGGTCGGCGAGGGCGGGGTTGAGGACGGGGTCGCCGCCGGCGTCGGGACGGCCGGCGCCGGCCCGCGCCGGAAGGACGAGGCGCCGGGGGCCTCCGCCGTCCCGCGCCGGAAGGACGAGGCGCCGGGGGCCTCCCCTGTCCCGCGCTGGTGGAACGAGGTGCCGGGGGCTTCCGCCGCGTACGTGAAGGGCGTGGAGTACAGGGCGCAGGCGCCGGTGAACACGCAGGTGAGCGCGGTGCGGAGAGCCCGCGCGCGTGCCGTGCGGAGTGCTGGAGTCACCGGGTGACCCCCTCCCGTACCCGAGCCGCCGAGATGGTCGACTCAGCGTAAACACGCCGGGACATTTCCGGCATCCGGGACGGGTGCAGGGGGTGTACGGAAAGGGAACGAAGAAGGAATCGTGACTACTGCGGCGGGTTGCCCGTCGAGATCTTGAGCGTGAACTCGGCGTCGTCGTCCGTGATGTCCTCGCCGGCCGGCGGGAACTGCTCCAGGACCGTGCCCTCGCCGTACGTGGACTCGTCCACCGGGGTCTGGGTCATGATCTTCCACCCCGCCGCCTGGACGCACGCCTTCACCGACTGGATGTTCTTGTACTTGAAGTCGGGGACCTCGAACTTTGCGGGGTCGTCCTGCGACTCCGAGGGCTGCGTGCACTTCTTCATGTCGATGGTCTTGGTCAGGTCGGGGCCCTTGTGGCCGGGCGCCGCCGTCTGGCTCTGCTCGGTGCCGCCCGTGCCGCCCGCCTGCGGATCCGTTTCGTCCGGCAGATTGAGCACGGTGACCAGGCCGCCGATCGCGAGCAGCGCGACGAGGATCGCGCCGACGAGGACCGGGGCGTTCCGGCGGGAGCCGGAGCCGGAGCCGCCGGTCGTGACCGGCGCGGGCGTCGGCATGGGCATGGGCGCCGGCGTCGGGGCGTACGGCGAGGGGGCAGGGGTCTGGTAGACCGGCGCGGGCGTCGGGGCCTGCTGCGGGTAGCCGTACGCCGGGGCGGGCGCGGGGGTCGCGGGGCCGTACGGGCCGGGCTGCGGCGTCGGCGGCAGGTACGGCTGCTGCACGCCGTGCGTGGCCGGCGGCGGGGTCTGGCCGACGGGCGGGAAGACGGCCGAGCCGACGCCCGCGCCGCTGCTGACCGGACCGCCCTGGACGATCACGGGCGCACCGGTCTGGCCGGCCGCGAGGACCCGCAGGCACTCGTCGCGCATCGCCGCCGCGCTCGGGAACCGCTCGTTCGGGTTCTTCCGCAGCGCGCGCGCCACGAGCGCGTCCATCGCCGGCGTCACCGAGCGGTTGACGGAGGACGGTGCGACCGGCTCCTCCTGCACGTGCGCGTAGGCGATGGCGAGCGGCGAGTCGGCGTCGAAGGGGAGACGGCCCGTCAGCAGCTGGAAGAGCATGATGCCGACCGAATAAAGGTCGGAGCGGGCGTCCACCGCGCGGCCGAGGGCCTGCTCGGGGGAGAGGTACTGGGGGGTGCCGACGACCATGCCGGTCTGCGTCATCGAGGTGACGCCGGACTGCATGGCCCGCGCGATGCCGAAGTCCATGACCTTGACGACGCCGCGCTTGGTCGTCATCACGTTGCCCGGCTTGATGTCGCGGTGGACCAGGCCCATCTCGTGGCTGACCTCGAGGGCGGCGAGCACGTCGGCCGTGACCTTCAGCGCCTTGTCCGCCGGCATCGCGCCGTACTGCTGGACGTCCGAGGCGAGGACCGAGCCGAGCGGCTGCCCCTCCACGTACTCCATGACGATGTACGGCATGACGGCGCCGTCGAGGGTGTCCTCGCCGGTGTCGAAGACCGAGACGATGTTGGTGTGCGACAGCTTCGCGACGGCCTGCGCCTCGCGCCGGAACCGCTCGCGGAAGGACTGCTCCCGGCCGAGCTCCGTGTGCAGCGTCTTGATGGCGACCTGCCGGTCGAGGGCGCTGTCGTACGCCAGGTACACCGACGCCATGCCGCCTTCGCCGAGAAGGTCACGCAGCTGGTACCGGCCGCCCGCGACCGAACCGCCCGCATAGCGGCCCTGTGCGCCGTCCTGGCTCATCTGTGCTTCCCCCTACGCGCGCGTGGCGGCGTTGATCCGGAATTTCCTGGCGCAAGTCTGCCGCAGGGCAGTGACACGTCAAGCCGCGCCCCGGTTCGGTACCCGTTCCGTGACCCTCCGCACAGGAAGCGTTTCCGCACGGGCGGGGGAAACCCGTCGAATTTGCACAGGTGTACGTCGAGGGGGTTGGATGGCCGGTCCATCTCGGACCGTGGTGTCGTACGGAGCCTGTAGCGTGACGACTGGACACGGCACGACAGACGACGGCGAGGACTGATGGCACCCGAATCCGGAGCAGGTAACGGTGTGCCGGACGCGTCGGCGGAATCGTGGGGCGAGGGCGGCGTCGTCGGCGACGGCCGGTACCGCCTGACGCACCGCCTGGGCCGCGGTGGCATGGCGGAGGTCTTCGCCGCCGAGGACGTACGGCTCGGCCGCACGGTGGCCGTCAAGCTGCTGCGCGCCGATCTCGCCGAGGACCCGGTCTCCAAGGCCCGCTTCACGCGCGAGGCGCAGTCCGTCGCCGGGCTCAACCACCACGCCATCGTCGCCGTGTACGACTCCGGCGAGGACCTCGTGGGCGGCCGGCCCGTGCCGTACATCGTGATGGAGCTGGTCGAGGGCCGCACCATCCGCGACCTGCTGCTCAGCGCCGAGGCGCCCGGTCCCGAGCAGGCACTCATCATCGTCTCCGGGGTCCTGGAGGCGCTGGCCTACTCGCACCAGCACGGCATCGTGCACCGTGACATCAAGCCGGCGAACGTGATCATCACGAACACCGGTGCGGTGAAGGTCATGGACTTCGGCATCGCGCGCGCCCTGCACGGCGCGCAGTCGACGATGACCCAGACCGGCATGGTCATGGGCACCCCGCAGTACCTCTCCCCCGAGCAGGCCCTCGGCAAGGCGGTCGACCACCGCTCCGACCTGTACGCGACGGGCTGCCTGCTCTACGAGCTCCTCGCGCTGCGTCCCCCGTTCACCGGCGAGACCCCGCTGTCCGTCGTGTACCAGCACGTCCAGGACGCGCCGGTCCCGCCGTCCGACGTGACGGGATCCGTGCCGCCGGAGCTCGACGGCCTGGTGATGCGCTCCCTCGCGAAGGACCCGGACGACCGGTTCCAGAGCGCCGAGGAGATGCGCGGACTCATCCAGTACGCCCTGTCGATGCTCCAGCAGCAGGGCGCCTACACCGGCACGTGGAACACCGGGCCGGTCGAGATGTACGAGGGCGGGCACACCCCGGTCGGCGGCATGGCCGCGACGACCGCGATGGGCCACCCGATGCACGGCGAGACCGCGCAGGGCCCGATCCTTCCCCCGATGAACCCGAACGACGGCGGGTACAACGGATACGACGGCGGCACGGGCGGCACCGGCGGCTACGGCCAGGACGGGTACGGCTCCGGGAACGGCGGCAACGGCGGCCGGGGCAAGATCTGGCTGTTCGCCGCGCTCGCGGTGATCGCGGTCATCGCGGGTGTCGTGTACGCGATCGACAAGGCGGGTGACTCGGATGGCAACGTGAAGACGCCGACGAGCATCAGTAACTCGCCGTCGACGGCCTCCGAGGAGCCCACCGCCACCGAGGAGCCCACCGAGGAGCCCACCGAGGACACGGGTACGACGACCGGCGGCGAGACGCAGCAGCCGTGGAACCCGCCGACGACGCAGGAGCCGACCGAGTCCACGGGCGAGCCGACGACCGCGCCGTCGACGCAGCCGACGACCGCGCCGCCGACCCAGTCCACGGGCACGCCGACGGAGCCGACGAGCGAGCCGACGACCGAGCCCCCGACGGAGCCGACCGACCAGCCGACCGACGACTCCTCCGGCGGCAACGGCAACCCGGACACCCCGCCGACGGGCGGCGCGGGCGCCACGACCGGCTGACGAGGCCCTTCGGGGAGCCTCAGCCGGCGAAGGCGTCGCGGACCGCCGCGTACTCGCGCGTCCACCACACCGCCAGGGCCGACACCGCGGGGAACTGCGGGTCGGCCCTCCGGTCGTGCAGCTGGTAGCGCCAGCGCAGGGTCCAGAAGTCGTTCAGCCGCTCCCACCACACCCGGTGCGCCGCCGCCGCCAGCTCGGCGCCGTCCGCGCCCGTCGCCCGCCGGTACGCGCGCGCGTACGCCCGTACCTTCTCCAGGGCCAGCTCCCCCTCCGGCCGTACGAAGAAGATCGCGGCGGCCCTGACCGCCTCCTCGGCCCTGGGGCGGACCCCGAGCCGGTCCCAGTCGACGATCGCGGCCGGCTCCGCGCCCCGGTAGAGCAGGTTCAGCGGGTGGAAGTCGCCGTGCACCCAGCCGGCGGCCGAGGCGGGCGGCGGGCGGTGGTGGGCGTGCTGGGCGAGGAGCCTGCGGCGCTCCCTGAGGCGGTGCTCGGCGAGCGCGTCGAAGTCGTCGCGGGGACGGTGCGCGCGGGCGAGGCGCAGCAGCTCGTCGATGGCCCGGAAGGTGTCCTCGGGGCGGGCGCTCTCGTGGTCGCCGCCGGGCGGCGGGGACTCCATGACCTGCTCCAGGCAGGTGTGGACGCGGCCGAGGAGGGTGCCGAGGCGGCGGGAACAGCCGGTGGAGAGCTGGGCGCCGTCGCGGTGGCGGCCGTCGACCCAGGGGTGCAGGGCGTAGCAGTGTCCGCCGACGAGTGCGACCGTGCGGCCCCGGCTGTCGGGGAGCGGCGGTGCGACCGGCAGGCCGAGCGCGTGCAGGCGCTGGGTGGCCCGGTGCTGGCGGGTGATGGTGGCCCGGTCGGAGGTGGGGGCGTCCAGGTGCTGCTTGAGGAAGTACGCGCCGCGGGTGGTGGAGAGCCGGTACCCGCGGTTGAGTAAGCCCTCGGTCACGGGGACGCAGGAGAGGGGTTCGCCGACGTCCGTGTAGCGGCGCAGGAGGGGGCGGATCGGCGGAGCGTGGAGTACAGATGAGCGCGGCACTCCGCAGATGTTAGATCACGCTGCGTGGTGCAGGGGTCGCTCTTCGGAGTTCCCGCTGTAGTCGAGCTCGTGGACCGTCACGAACTGCGGCTCGATCCGCATGAACACCGGCGTGAAGGGCTCCCCGTCCACCCGTACGGGCTCGGGGCCGAAGGCCGCCAGCTGCTCCGCCGTCGGCTCGACGATCTCCGCCGTGCCCGTGAACTGCACGGACCAGATCCGCTCGGCGCCGGATTCGGAGTTGTCCGCGCCGTACGCGACGACGCTGCCGTTGCAGGCGCGGTGGTAGCCGAGGCCCCGGTGCATCCGGAGCAGGACGCGGCCGTCGGCCACGATGTGGCGGGCGGGGGCGACGAACGGCATGGCCCGCATGCTCGTCGCCACCCGGCCGTACGACACGCGGTTGAGCAACTCGATGGCGCGGATCTCGTCGCGGATCTCGTCGGAGGACATGGTCTCCACTCTCCGCCACCGGCGCCGTGCCGGAAAGGGGCCCCTGCCCCGGTTCGACGGGGACGTAGGTCCCGAAAACCGGCCGGAGGGCCCCGCCCGGGCCCGTACGGGTGAGGTACGGGAACCGGGGAGCGTCCAGGGCCTCAGTGCCGCTCGGCCTGCAGTCGTGCCACGTACGCCGCCGCCTGTGAGCGGCGCTCCATGCCCAGCTTCGACAGCAGGCTGGAGACGTAGTTCTTGATCGTCTTCTCCGCGAGGTGGAGCCGCTCGCCGATGACCCGGTTGGTCAGGCCCTCGCCGATCAGGTCCAGGATCCTGCGCTCCTGCTCGGTCAGGCTGGCGAGCCTTTCGTCGCCCTTCGGTGTGTTGCCGTCACGCAGCCGCTCCAGGACCCGGGCGGTGGCCACCGGGTCGAGCAGCGACCGGCCGGCCGCCACGTCCCGTACGGCGTTGAGCAGCTCGTTGCCCCGGATGGCCTTGAGGACATAGCCCGAGGCCCCGGCCATGATCGCGTCGAAGAGCGCCTCGTCGTCCGCGAACGAGGTCAGCATCAGGCATTTGATCGACTCGTCCTGGGAGCGCACCTCGCGGCACACCTCGACCCCGCTGCCGTCGGGCAGCCGGACGTCGAGCACCGCGACGTCGGGGCGGGTCGCGGGGATCCTGACCAGCGCGTCCGCCGCCGTCCCGGCCTCGCCGACCACCTCGATGTCGTCCTCCACGGAGAGCAGCTCGTGGACGCCGCGCCGGACGACTTCATGGTCGTCCAGCAGAAATACCCGGATTTTTCCTTCTTCGCGCACGCGGTCAGTCTCACATATTGGGTCTTCCGGCGCCCGGGGTGCGCGGGATAACGTGCCGGGTGTTCCGACGGCGTCGTCGGGCCGCTGTCCATGCTCTGACCAGGGATGAGTCCCCCCTTTTCTCGATTTACTTGGAAATCCAAGCAAAATCGCAGGTCAAGTGGGGTTTCGCGGGAATGCCGCGTAATGGGTAACGTGCCTATGACGGCGCACGCCGGGGCACCTTTCACGCCCGACTCCGGCCGCGTCGCACCCACCCCGTGCGAAGGTACGGACAAGGCGGAGCCGCACTGGCCTCACCGGCGAACCCGGGGGCCGGACCGACGGAGGAGCACGCACGTGACCGTGGAGAGCACTGCCGCGCGCAAGACGACGCGACGCAGCAGCGGCACCAAGCGCACCGCAAGCGCGAGCACGAGCACCACCAAGAAGGCGACGGCCACCACGGCCACGGAGCCCGAGCTCGTTCAGCTGCTGACGCCCGAAGGGGAGCGCGTTCAGCACCCCGAGTACGACATCGACCTGAGCGCCGAGGAGCTGCGCGGTCTCTACCGCGACATGGTCCTCAGCCGCCGCTTCGACGCCGAGGCCACCGCCCTCCAGCGCCAGGGCGAGCTGGGCCTGTGGGCCTCGCTGCTCGGCCAGGAGGCCGCCCAGATCGGCTCCGGCCGGGCCCTGCGCGACGACGACTACGTCTTCCCGACCTACCGTGAGCACGCCGTCGCCTGGTGCCGCGGGGTCGACCCGACGAATCTGCTGGGAATGTTCCGCGGTGTGAACAACGGCGGCTGGGACCCCAACACCAACAATTTCCACCTGTACACGATCGTCCTCGGCTCGCAGACCCTGCACGCCACCGGCTACGCCATGGGCATCGCCAAGGACGGCGCCGACTCCGCCGTGATCGCGTACTTCGGTGACGGCGCCTCCAGCCAGGGCGATGTGAACGAGTCGTTCGTCTTCTCCGCGGTCTACAACGCGCCCGTCGTGTTCTTCTGCCAGAACAACCAGTGGGCCATTTCCGAGCCCATCGAGAAGCAGACGCGCGTCCCGCTCTACCAGCGCGCCCGCGGCTTCGGATTCCCCGGCGTCCGCGTCGACGGCAACGACGTCCTCGCGTGCCTGGCCGTGACCCGGTCGGCGCTGGAGCGCGCCCGGCGCGGCGAGGGCCCGACGCTCATCGAGGCGTACACCTACCGCATGGCCGCCCACACCACCTCCGACGACCCGACCCGCTACCGCCGGGACGCGGAGCGCGAGGAGTGGGAGGCCAAGGACCCGATCCAGCGTCTCAAGACGTACCTGGAGAACGAGGGCTACGCCGACGCCGCCTTCTTCGAGGAGCTGGAGACGGAGAGCGAGGCGCTCGGCAAGCACGTCCGCGAGGTTGTCCGCGCCATGCCCGTCCCGGACCACATGGCGATGTTCGACAACGTGTACGCGGACGGGCACGCGCTCGTCGACGAGGAGCGCGCGCAGTTCGCCGCCTACCAGGCGTCCTTCGAGGGCGGAGAGGCCGAGTAACCATGGCTGTTCAGAAGCTTCCCCTCGCGAAGGCGCTCAACGAGTCGCTGCGCAAGGCCCTGGAGACCGACCCCAAGGTCCTGATCATGGGCCTGGACGTCGGCAAGCTCGGCGGCGTCTTCCGGATCACCGACGGCCTGCAGAAGGACTTCGGCGAGGAGCGGGTCATCGACACCCCGCTCGCCGAGTCCGGCATCGTCGGCACCGCGATCGGTCTCGCCCTGCGCGGCTACCGCCCGGTCGTGGAGATCCAGTTCGACGGCTTCGTCTTCCCGGCGTACGACCAGATCGTGTCCCAGCTGGCGAAGATGCGGGCCCGGTCGCTCGGCACGGTGAAGATGCCGATCGTCATCCGCATCCCGTACGGCGGTGGCATCGGCGCCGTCGAGCACCACTCCGAGTCCCCCGAGTCGCTCTTCGCGCACGTCGCGGGCCTCAAGGTGGTCACCCCGGCGAACTCCAACGACGCCTACTGGATGCTCCAGCAGGCGATCCAGAGCGACGACCCGGTCATCTTCTTCGAGCCCAAGCGCCGCTACTGGGACAAGGGCGAGGTCGACACCGAGGCCATCCCCGGCGAGCTGCACAAGGCCCGGGTCGCCCGCGAGGGCACGGACCTCACCCTCGTCGCCTACGGCCCGATGGTGAAGACCTGCCTGGAGGCGGCCGCGGCCGCCGCCGAGGAGGGCAAGTCGATCGAGGTCGTGGACCTGCGCTCGATCTCCCCGCTCGACTTCGACACCATCCAGGCCTCGGTCGAGAAGACCCGCCGCCTGGTCGTCGTCCACGAGGCGCCGGTGTTCTTCGGCTCCGGCGCGGAGATCGCCGCCCGGATCACCGAGCGCTGCTTCTACCACCTGGAGGCCCCCGTCCTGCGGGTCGGCGGCTACCACGCGCCGTACCCGCCGGCGCGCCTGGAGGAGGAGTACCTGCCGGGCCTGGACCGCGTGCTCGACGCCGTCGACCGCTCGCTGGCGTACTGAGGAGAGCACGACCATGACGATCCGCGAATTCAAGATGCCCGACGTGGGCGAGGGCCTCACCGAGGCCGAGATCCTCAAGTGGTACGTCCAGCCCGGTGACACCGTCACCGACGGGCAGGTCGTGATCGAGGTCGAGACGGCCAAGGCCGCCGTCGAGCTCCCGATCCCCTTCGACGGGACGGTCCACGAGCTTCTCTTCCCCGAGGGCACCACGGTCGACGTCGGCCAGGTCATCATCTCGGTGAACGTCGGCGGCGGCGCCGCGCCCGAGACGCCGGCCGTGGCCGCCGCCCCGGCGCCGGTCGCCGAGCCGGCCGCCGAGGCCGAGCCGGAGGGCCGCCAGCCGGTTCTCGTCGGCTACGGCGTGGCCGCGTCCTCCACCAAGCGGCGCGCCCGCAAGACGGCGGCGGTCGAGCCCGTCTCCGTACCGGCCGCCCCGGTGGTCCCGGAGCAGCTGAACGGCCACGGTCCCGCGACCGACCGCCCGCTGGCCAAGCCGCCGGTGCGCAAGCTGGCCAAGGACCTCGGCGTCGACCTGGCGACGGTCACCCCGACCGGCCCGGACGGGATCATCACCCGCGAGGACGTCCACGCGGCGGCCGCTCCGGCCGCGGCTCCGGCGGTCCAGGCCCCGGCGCCCGTGGCTGCCACGGCCCCGGTGGCGGCGCCCGCTCCGGCGGCGGCCCAGGCCCCGGCCGTGGCGTCGGACGCCCGCGAGACCCGCGTGCCCATCAAGGGCGTGCGGAAGGCCACGGCGGCGGCGATGGTCGGTTCGGCCTTCACCGCCCCGCACGTCACCGAGTTCGTGACCTTCGACATCACGCGCACGATGAAGCTGGTCGAGGAGCTCAAGTCCGACAAGGACATGGCGGGCCTGCGGGTCAACCCGCTCCTCCTCATCGCCAAGGCCGTCCTGGTCGCGGTCAAGCGCAACCCGGAGATCAACGCGGCCTGGGACGAGGCGGCGCAGGAGATCGTCCTCAAGCACTACGTGAACCTGGGCATCGCCGCGGCCACCCCGCGCGGTCTGATCGTGCCGAACATCAAGGACGCGCACGCCCAGACGCTGCCCGAGCTCTCGAAGTCCCTGAGCGAGCTCGTCGCCACCGCCCGCGAGGGCAAGACGACCCCGGCGGCGATGCAGGGCGGCACCTTCACCATCACCAACGTCGGCGTCTTCGGCGTCGACACCGGTACGCCGATCCTCAACCCCGGCGAGTCCGCGATCCTCGCGGTCGGCGCGATCAAGCTCCAGCCGTGGGTCCACAAGGGCAAGGTGAAGCCGCGCCAGGTCACCACGCTGGCCCTCTCCTTCGACCACCGCCTGGTCGACGGCGAGCTCGGCTCCAAGTTCCTCGCGGACGTCGCCGCGATCCTGGAGAACCCGAAGCGCCTCATCACCTGGGCGTGACGCCCGAGTTCGCCTGTTTCACGTGAAATACGCGGAACACCCGGCCGGGGTGACATCACCCCGGCCGGGTGCTCTCCTTTCTCTGTCTCAGGAATCTTGGGGGGATCGTGACAGAGTTATTGGGGCCGCTGGAGCTCGTCGGAGACCGATGGGTGATCGGTGATCCGAAGCGTCAGGGAGGCACCTGCCTGGTCCTGACGGCCGAAGGCCTGGAGCATCACGCGAACGGAACGGCCGAGCCGCTCGAGGTCGTGTCCTGGGCCAGGGTCATGGAGCTGCGCATCCGCGCGACCTACCGGGCATGGATGGCCACGCGGGCCGCCGGCCCGCTCGGCTGGGGCTCTGCGTTGAGCCCGGTCGAGACAGGCCGCGACGGCTGCTCCGTACACGCCCTCGTGCGCCATCCGTACGACGACTGGTTCGCGCGCTACAGCCACCACGAGCGCGCCTACACCGGGGCGCACATCTATCTGGTGGACCATCTCATATCCGCGGTCTCCGAGGCCAAGCTGCTGCACCGGCTGGGCGATCCGGCATGGCTCGGCGCGGTCGTCGCGCAGGTCGCGCCCCTGCCGTACCGGCTGTCGTCGGTGCGCGCGATACGCGAGATCGTCGAAGCCGCACGGGTCTGAGGCGGCAGCCCCTTCCACATCCTGGACGGGGCTGCCCTTGCACCTCTCTTGTATCTATTCTGTGCGCATGCCATCAGCCCCAGCCGGTCCCGCCCCGCTGCCCACCAAGCAGCCCCCCGCCGCCGACCGTGTCTACATGCACGTCAAGCAGGCCGTACTCGACCGGCGTTACGAGGGAGGCACCCTCCTCACGGAAGGCGAACTAGCCCAGGCCGTCGGGGTGTCCAGGACGCCTGTCCGCGAGGCGCTGCTCAAGCTGGAGATGGAAGGGCTCCTCAAGCTCTACCCGAAGAAGGGCGCCCTCGTCCTCGCCGTCTCCGCGCAGGAGATCGCCGACGTCGTCGAGACCCGGCTGCTCGTCGAGGAGTTCGCCGTCCGCCGTGCCGTGCCCGCGCCCCCCGCGCTCGTCGCCCGCCTCGAAGAGCTCCTGGAGGAGCAGAAGCGGCGCGCCGAGGCCGGGGACCTCGCCGAGGTCGCCGTCACCGACCGCTGCTTCCACGCCGAGATCGTCCGGCACGCCGGCAACCAGATCCTCTCCCGCCTCTACGACCAGCTCCGCGACCGCCAGCTGCGCATGGGCGTCGCCGTGATGCAGTCCCAGCCCGACCGCGTCGCCAAGAACATCGCCGAGCACGCCGAGATCCTCGACCGCATCAAGGCCGGCGACGTCGAAGGCGCCGCGCACTGCGTCCGCCAGCACCTCAGCTGGGTCAAGGTCCTCGTCCGGGGTGAGGCCCGATGAGCCCCGTCAGCCTGCCCGACGATCCGCCCGGCGGCCGCCGCGCCGCCCTCGTCTGGGGCGTCGGCGTCGCCGTCTACTTCGTCGCCGTCATCTTCCGTACGTCCCTGGGCGTCGCCGGACTCGACGCCGCCGACCGCTTCGACGTCAACGCCTCGGCGCTCTCCACCTTCTCCATCCTCCAGCTGCTCGTCTACGCGGGCATGCAGATACCCGTCGGCCTCATGGTCGACCGCCTCGGCACCAAGAAGGTCCTCGCCCTCGGCGTCGTCCTCTTCACCACCGGCCAGCTGGGCTTCGCGCTCTCCCCCTCGTACGGCACCGCGCTCGCCTCCCGCGCCCTCCTCGGCTGCGGCGACGCCATGACCTTCATCAGTGTCCTCCGGCTCGGCAGCCGCTGGTTCCCCGCCCGCCGGGGCCCGCTCATCGGCCAGGTCGCCGCCCTCTTCGGCATGGCCGGCAACCTCGTCTCCACCGTCTTCATCGCCCGCGCCCTGCACGGCCTCGGCTGGACGACCACCTTCGTCGGCAGCTCCCTCGCCGGCGTCGTCGTCCTCGTCCTGCTCCTGCTCTTCCTCAAGGACCACCCCGAGGGGTACGAGCCGGAGCCCGCCCGCCACGCGGGCGCCGCCTTCGTCCGCCGCCAGATCGCCGAGTCCTGGCGCGAGCCCGGTACCAGGCTCGGCATGTGGGTGCACTTCACCACCCAGTTCCCCGCCATGGTGTTCCTGCTGCTCTGGGGCCTGCCGTTCCTCGTCGAGGCGCAGGGCCTCTCCCGGTCCACCGCCGGGACGCTGCTCACCCTGGTCGTCCTGTCGAACATGGTCATCGGCCTCGCGTACGGGCAGATCATCGCCCGCCACCACGAGGCCCGCGCCCCGCTCGCCCTCGGCACGGTCGCGGCCACCGCCCTGCTGTGGGGGACGACCCTCGCGTACCCCGGCGACCACGCGCCGATGTGGCTGCTCGTCACCCTCTGCCTGGTCCTCGGCGCCTGCGGACCGGCCTCGATGATCGGCTTCGACTTCGCCCGCCCGGCCAACCCGCCCGAGCGTCAGGGCACCGCCTCCGGCATCGTCAACATGGGCGGTTTCGTCGCCTCGATGACGACGTTGCTCGCCGTCGGCGTGCTGCTCGACGCGACCGGCGACGACTACCGGATCGCGTTCTCGTCGGTCTTCGTCCTGGAGGCCCTCGGCGTCGTCCAGATACTGCGCCTCAAGGCCCGCACCCACCGCAGGGAACGGGAACGGCTCGTCGCCAGCCGCGTCGAGGCCGTGCACGTACCGGTGTAGAGAGCGCCGGGATCCGTCGGGACGTCACCGTGCCCGGTGTAGAGAGCGCCGGGATCCGTCGGGACGTCACCGTGCCCCGTATGGGAAGCGCCGCGATCTACCGGGGCGTCACCGCGAAGTTGTCCAGGATCGCCGCCGCCAGCTCCGCGTCGCCCTCGGTCTTGACCCGGTCGGCCACCTCGGCCGGCCGGACCCGGCCGCAGGCCAGGCGCACGAACGTCTCCCAGTCCGTCGTCAGCGTCACCGCGGGGCCGAGGGACGGCGCGCCGTCGATCGAACCGCGGCCCTCCGCGTCCACCCGTATCGTCCGCAGGAACTCCACCGGACCGGTCACGTCGAGCACCACCGCCGAGGACGCGGGCGCCCCGGCGTCCTTCGCGACCACGTCCGGCAGCGCCTCCAGGAGCACGTCCCGGGCCACGAGAGCACCCGCCGAGTCCAGGTTCCCGGGCACTCCCAGCGCCGCCCGCAGGTCCTGCTCGTGCACCCACACATCGAAGGCGCGATCCCGGTAGCCCATTTCGAGGGTCTGCTCGGCGCTGAGGGGAGCGCGGATCAGATGCTCGGGGGAGCGGTTCTCGTTGCGGAGCTGACGGGCCCGCCGGATCAGGATGTACTCCAGCTCCGAGGTCATCTCCGGGGAGGTGTGGTGCCGCCGCACATCGACCTGTACCTCCATGTAGCGGGCGAAGTCACTGCGCACGTGGTACAGGTCGCGGGGCAGGGAGTGGATCGGCCGCGGGTCGCCGAGCATCTCCGTCTCCATGCCGATCACATGGGAGACGATGTCCCGCACCGACCACCCGACGCACGGCGTCGGCCGGTTCCATTCGCCTTCCACGAGGGGCTGTACCAGCTCGGCTATCGCCTCGATGGAGTGGGTCCAGGCGTCGGCGTAGTTCTGGAGGCTGGGATGGACGGTCACGGGACCCCTCGGCGGTTCTTCGGTGCGCGGGCTGAAAACACGACTGGATGGGAGGCTCGGACGCTAAGTTACGCTGCCCGAAGGCACCCCGGCAGTGCTTTCGTGTGACGATCGTAGGCCGGTGTTGACGGCTCGAATGCCAGGACGGTGGTAGTGTGCGCGCCTCGCTGATCCAGATCGCGGTAGACCCGGACGAACCGGTCGACGCCCGTCGCGCCCGAGCGGCGCAGCTCGTACGGGAGGAATCCGGCCACGCCGACCTCGTCGTCCTCCCGGAACTGTGGACCGTCGGCGCCTTCGCGTCCGACCTCTTCGCCTCCGAGTCCGAACCGCTGAACGGCCCCACCCACCGCGCCATGGCCGCGGCCGCCCGCGACGCCGGGGTCTGGCTGCACGCCGGCTCCTTCGTCGAGGCGGAGGGCGGCGCCCTCTACAACACCTCGCTCGTCCTCTCCCCCGACGGCGAACTCGTCGCCTCGTACCGGAAGATCCACCGCTTCGGCTTCGACAAGGGCGAGGCCGTCCTCATGGCTGCCGGCGAGGACCTCGTCACCGTCGACCTGCCGCACCTCACCGTCGGCGTCGGCACCTGCTACGACCTGCGCTTCCCCGAACTCTTCCGCGGCCTCGTCGACGCGGGCGCCCAGGCCTTCGTCGTCCCGGCCGGCTGGCCCGCCCGCCGCCGCGCCCACTGGACCCTCCTCGCGCGTGCCCGGGCCGTCGAGAACCAGGCGTACGTGCTCGCCTGCGGCACCGCCGGCACCCACGCGGGCGTGGAGCAGGCCGGGCACTCCATCGTCGTCGACCCCTGGGGAGAGACCCTCGCGGAGGCCGGCCCGGACGAGGAGATCCTGCGGGTCGTCCTCGACCCGGAGAAGGTCCGCACGACCCGGGAGGAGTTCCCGGCGCTCAAGGACCGGGTCCTGGGGATCGCGACGCCGAGGCGGGCCTGATGGCCCACCAGGACGAAGACGGCCCGATGGCTTCGCCGGGCGAAGAGGGCCCGGTGGCTTCGCCGGACGAGGAATGCCCGGTGGCTTCGCCGGGCGAGGACGGTCTGATACCGCGCCCGCACCCGCACCCGGGCCAGGAGGCCACCGCCGCCTTCGCCGAGCTCTTCGGGCCGCCACCGGAGGGACCCGCGGCACCCGTCGACTGGGACGCGGTCGAGGAGTGGCTCGGCCTGTGCCTGCCCGCCGACTACAAGGCCGTGGCCACCGCCTACGGCCCGCTCGACATCGGCGAACGGCTCTGGCTGCACACCCCCTTCACGAGCGACGCGCGCCTCTTCGACTACGGCCGCTTCGTCGAGGACGGCCGCCGGGACGCCCCCGGCGTCCTCCCCTTCGGCGAGACCCGCATGTCCGACACCCTCTACTGGGACACCAGCGCCTCCGACGACCCGGACGAGTGGCCGGTCGTCGTCCACGTGCGGGACCTCGCGAACGCCGGGAAGGACCCCTGGGTCCGCCCCGGCACCACCCTCCTGCCGACCCTCGCCGGCTTCGTCGGCGACGGCCTGCGCCCGAGCCTCGCCCGCAGCGGCCTCGCCGGCGGCGAACTGTCCCCCTGGACCCCGCCGGCCCGGCGCCCCGAACCGACCCCCGAGCAGCGCGCCGCACTCGCCGGAGGCACCGGCCTCGCCACCCTCACCGCCCTGATCCCGCCGCCCGCCGCCCCGCACCTCGGCGAGCGGAGCTGGGAGTGGCTGTACGAGCGCCTCGGCACCCGCCTCCCCACCGAGTACGTCCGCCTGATGGAGACGTACGGCGGCGGCGAGTGGTGCCAGTGGCTCCGCTTCCGCACCCCGCTGGGCACCGAGCGGTACGACCTCGCGGGCACGGAGGAGTGGTACGGCGCCGCCTACCGCGGCCTGCGCGCCGACTACCCCGAGTACCACCCTCTGGCCGTCTGGCCCGAACCCGGCGGCTTCCTGCCCTTCGCCGACTCCATCGACGGCGACGAGCTCTGCTGGCTCACCGAGGGCGACACCCCCGACGACTGGCCCCTGATCGTCATCCCCCGCCATGCCGACCAGGGCCCGCCGCTCACCGGCACCCTCACCGAGACCCTCCTCGCCTGGCTGCGTGGCGAACTCCGCACGGAAGGCCTCCCCCGCCTCGTACGCCCCCACGAGGACCCGCTGAACGTCATCGACTTCACGCCCTACGGCCCGAAGGACGACTAGTTCAGGCCGTTGTCAGCTCCGTCGCGTCCGGCAGCAGCGCGGTCAGCTCCTGCCAGACGCGCTTCGCGGCGACCCGGCGCAGCCGGAACGGGCTGCCCGCCTGGGCGCCGCCCTCCGCGAGGGGCTCGGCGGGGAGCTCCCGCAGCCAGTAGCCGAGCGGGCCGCAGTCCCAGACGGCGACGGCGCGCGCGACCACGCCCTGCGCGCCGTCCTGCCGGCCCTGCCAGGCCGCCGTCATGCGCCACTGGGAGCGCAGCTCCACCACCAGCTCCGCGAGCCGGGAGGCGACCCCGTCGCCGCCCGCCGCGCGCAGCGCCTCCGCGACCAGCGCCCGCTCGTCCGCGCCCGGCGTCGAGGAGGCCTTCTCCAGGGCGGCCAGCCCCGCCTCCAGGACGCCCACCGTGGTCTCGACGACCTCCTCGGCCGCGTCCCCGTCCGACTGGCGCAGGGCCACCAGGTCGGCGAGCGTCCACACCACGGTCCGAGGCTCCACGAGGCGGTACTCGGCCTCCTCCTGGCCCGGCCAGGTCTCGTGGCAGACGACGTGGTCGTCGCCGATGAGCAGCCCGTGGTGGAGGACGCCCTGCCGGCCGCCTGCCTCCAGGGAGACGATCACGGACGGCTGCACGACCGTCCGCATCAGCGGCAGCAGGAGCGCGGACAGCTCCCCGGCCTCGTTGGCGAGTCCGGCGTCCCGCAGCCGCGCCGCCGCCGGCTCCATGGCCGCCGGGACCGGCTGTCCGGTCGCCAGCTGGGCAAGGACGAAGACGTCGTCGTCGCTCAGTCGGAAGCGGGATCGGGTCACGTCGAAGGAAGGCATCTCACGCTCATTCATCAGGTGGTCAGTACTGGGACTCGGTCCAGAAATGGGTGACGCGGGAGAGGCCCGCCTTCACCGCGCCGAGCTGCGTCAGGGTCGAGCGGTCCACGCCCGCGAAGATCAGCGCGAGGGACAGGTCCCCGCCCTCGGCACGCCCTTCGACCTGCACGGAGAGCCGGCGGTTCTTGCCGCGCCCGGTCTCGCGGACGGTGATCGTGACGCCGGGGTCCTCGTCGTCGGCGGCGCGGGTCAGGACGTAGCCGTGCTTGTCGAGGGCCGCGAGCCGGTAGTGGTCGCCCGCGTACCGCATGGCCAGGGCGCGCTGCTCCAGAGTGGCGCCGAAACGGTTCCGCTCCACGTACACGACGCGGTCGCCGACCCGGAGGGTGGACCGGTTCAGGCCGGGCAGCTTCATCCCCTCGACGTGCATCCCGCGCGCCTCGAAGGAAGCCGTCGGCAGCCGCCCGCCGCGTACCTCCGAGACGAGCGACTCCGGAGAGGTACGGGGGAGGGGGCAGGTCAGCGTGATCTCGCCGAACTCCGGCGAGACCCCCTTCCAGCCGGCCCGGTAGTCGTGCCGGTTCCCCTCCTTCCACGCCTGGAGGTCGAAGGGGGTCACCTGGATGTGCATCTCTTTCTGACTCCTGCTCGATCGAGGGCTCGGTCGAAGGGGCTCGGTCGAAGGGGTTCGGCCGAAGGGGATCAGTCGAAGGGCCTCAGTCGAAGGGGTTCAGCGCGCTGCCGAGCTTCTTCGCGCCGTCCTTGAGGCCGTTCCCGATGTCGGACGCCTTGTCGCCGACCCAGTCCCCGGCCGCCTCCAGCCCCTTCCCGATGGCCTCGTGGTTGTCCCAGATCATCGCGCCGGCGTACGCGACGCCGGTGCCGACGGCGAGGCCGAGCGTGACCGGGTTCGGAGCCACCGTCAGCGCCGTCAGCGAGGCGTTGAAGGCCGTCCCGGTGAGGTCCGTGGCGAACTTCGCCGGATCCGCCTTGATCATGTCCGTGTTGTACGTGGCGAGGTTGGCCACGCCGTACGCGGTGGCCGCCACACCGCCGACGACACCCGCCCCGCGCAGCCAGCCCGCCGCCTTGGCGGCGTTGGCGAGGCCGCCGTTCTGCGCGACCTTCAGCAGGTTGGCCTCGGCGGCGGTCGGCATGAAGAACGCGCCGTTGCGCATGAACCCGCCGTACATGGCGGCCTCGTCCGAGCCGGTGATCGCGGTCGCGACCCCCGGCGGCACCTTGCTGAGCAGGCTGCCCGGAGCGGCCCCGGCGAGCCGCATGTTGAACTGCTTGGACAGGAAGGTGCCGGGCGCCGTCGGATGGACGAACGGCGGCCGGAGCGCCTTGGACAGCTTGTACGAGTAGAGGCCGGCGGTCGTCAGGGCGCCCGCGAACGCGGTCGCCGTGATGGTGCCGTTGGTGAACTTCGAGACCAGGTCGGCGAGTTTCTCGTTTCCGGTGAGCTTCGCGAGGCCGTCGCGCTGGAGCCGCTGGACGTAGTCGTCGAGCGTCTCGTCGTCCTTCATCTTCAGCCAGGCGAGGTTCATCCGGTCGTCCTTGGCCTTGTCGTCGGCCGCGGAGACCTTGCCCGCGTCACCGTTGAAGCCGGTGCCGAGGGTCTCGTCGTTCTTGTTGCCGTAGCCGTCCACGACGACGGCCTCCAGGTCCTTCTTCAGGTCCTGGTCGGCGACGTCGAAGGCCTTGACGCAGCCGTCCAGGTGCTCGGCCCAGGACACCTCGGCCTCCCGCACGCTCCTGGCCCCGTCGGGGTCGTGGTGCAGCGCGCTGCGCTCCTCGGGCGTCAGCCGCTCGTAGTCGTAGGCGACCCGTCCTTCCTCGGAGACCTTCATGCCGGCCTTGATCGCGTCGGCACGGGCGTTCTCCAGCTGTTTCTTCAGCTCGGCGAACTGCTCGTGGGCGTTGCGAAGCAGCGTCGCGGTCGCCTTCGCCTGCGTCTGGGCCGCCTGGTACTCGTAGCGGGTGGCGGTGAAGTTGGTGTGGGCGGCGGTCGCGCTCTCGCCCAGCCAGGCCTGCGAGGTGGGCAGGGACTGCACGCTCTCCCCGTAACGTTCCTCCACCTTCTTCAGCTCGCCCGCCATCTCGTCCCACTTGTCCGCGGTGGTGGCGAGCTTGTCCAGGTCGGTCGTCATGATCTCGGCGTACGTCAGCACGGTCGGTCCGCCCCCCTCAGTACTGTGTGATGCTCGAGGTCGGCCGGACGCCCGCGATCCGCGCGCGGGTGTCGAGCTCCTGGCCGCTGAAGGAGAGCGCCGTGCCGCGCAGGGCGGTCTTCTCGGAGGCGAGCCGGGCGAGGAGCGTCCTGACCTGCTTGTCCCAGGTGGTCTCGACGGTCTTCAGACCGGCCGCGGTCGCCCAGCCGGCGAAACCGGCGACGGCCGCCGTGGTGGCGGAATCCGCCCACTTGGCGGCCTTGTCGGTGTTCGGCTCCAGCTCGTTCTCGATCGTGTTCGCCGCGGCCTTCTTCTTTGCTGGTGCGGTGGCGAGATCGGGCGAACCGCCGGCGGAGCCTCCGCCGCCTCCGCCGTCGAGCTGGTTCAACCGCATGCCGACGGCGCCCTGTTCAGGTGTGGAGGTCCGTATACCGGCCCATTCCTCGTCAAAGCCCATAGCCCCACGCCCCCATGAAACGAATGCTTGTGCCTTTGCAGGTGCATCGTATGTTTTCGTGGTGACGCGTGGGACGCAAGGGTGGGTCCAATCCTCTTGGATTGGATCTGGGGCGGCGAACGCGCCTTCTTCCAGACTGAGTTCATGACCACCGCAGACTCAGCCACCCCGCGCCCCGAGACCCTCGCCGTCCACCCGCCGCACGTCGAGGTCACGGGCAGCAGGCCCCTCGGTGTGCCCCTCCACCAAGGGCATGTCTTCGCCTTCGACTCGGCCGACGCCCTCGCCGAGGGCTTCACCTCACCGGACGCCTTCCTCTACTCCCGCCTCGGCAACCCCACCGTCCGCACCCTGGAGGACGCCGTCGCCCGCCTGGAGGGCGGGACCGCCGCCCGGTCCTTCGCCTCCGGCATGGGAGCCATCAACGCCGTCCTCCTCGGCCTGCTCGCCGGCGGCGCCCACGTCATCGCCCAGACCTGCCTGTACGGCGGCACCTACGCGGTCCTCACCGACCTTGCCGCACGCTGGGGCGTCGACGTCACGTACGTCTCCGGCGCCGACCCCGAGGAGGTACGGGCCGCCCTGCGCCCCGAGACCCGGCTCCTCTACCTGGAGACCATCGCCAACCCCACCACCCGCGTCGCCGACCTGCCCGCGCTCGCCGCCGTCGCCGCCGGGGCCGGGGTGCCCGTCGTCGTCGACAACACCTTCGCCTCCCCGCTGCTCTGCCGCCCCCTCGACCACGGCGCCGACATCGTCGTGCACTCGGCCACCAAGTACCTGGCCGGCCACGCCGACGTCCTCGGCGGCGTCGCCGTCTTCAAGGACCCCGAGCTGTACGGCAGGGTCCGCCGCCAGTCCGTCGAACAGGGCGCGTCCACCGACCCGTTCGCCGCCTGGCTCACCCTGCGCGGCATGCAGACCCTGTCCCTGCGCATCGAGCGCCAGAGCGCGAGCGCCGCCGAGCTCGCGGCCCGGCTCGAAGCGCACCCGGCGGTCATGGCCGTCCGCCACCCGGCCCTCGCGAGCCACCCGGACCGGGAGATCGCCGCGCGCCTGCTGCCCGCCGGCGGCGGCGGGGTCGTCTCGGTCGACCTCGCGGGCGGCCGCGAGGCGGGCCGCACCTTCGTCGAGGCGGTCCGGCTCGCCTCCCTGAGCGTCTCCCTCGGCGACGTGAAGACGCTGGTGATGCACCCGGCGTCCACCTCCCACCACCAGCTCGACGCGACGGCCCTCGCGGCGGCCGGCATCGGCCCCGGCACGGTCCGTCTTTCGGTCGGCATCGAGCACGTGGAGGACCTGTGGGCGGACCTGGAGCAGGCACTGACGAAGGCCGCCTAGTCCTCCCGCTCCCGCTCCGCCATCCGGATGACGCACACGGCGACCGCGATCTGCAGCGCCGCGTCCGCGTCCTCCCGGACCACGTTCACCGCGTACGTCTCGCGGACGTGGAACCACTGCCGGGAGATGTGGGCCAGGAGTTCGCCCTCGTACTCGACGGTGAACTCCCGGTCCAGGATCCGGCCGCTGACGTCCAGTTCGGTGCCGTCGACGAGCGTCACCCGGTAGTGGTTGCGCAGCAGCGAGAGCCGCTTGCGGCGCACCGTCGCGAGCGGCCGCTCGTCCCGCTCGATCGTCATCGCGTCCCGGAGGCTGAACATCTTCTGCCGCAGGGTCACGAGGACCTGCCCGTCGGGGTCCTTCAGCTCCAGGGTGTCGCGCAGCCGCAGGGCCTTGCCGTCGACGAGGAAGGCGTGGCGGCCCTGCTCGTCCTCGATCCAGTAGTCGTCGCCGATCGCGAACATCTTGTCCCGTACGAGATATTTCACGCCGTATGCCTTCCCGGCCCCGTGGGTTTCTCACCCGAAGTAGCGGGTGAACGCGTCCGGTGAGGCGCCGAGCATCGATCCGAACGGCGCGTCGAGCTGATGGATCAGCAGCACGGTGAAGGCGATGAACCCGGACAGGCCCATCACCATCACCACGTGCGTCGTACTCCTCTTGATCCCGAAGAGGAACATGAACGCCAGCGTCAGCGCACCGCCGATGATCAGACCCGTCCACAGCACCGGGGAGAGCCGCTCCTGCGCCGCCGCTTCCCGACCGCGCCGCGCGTCGTCGACGTAGCCGAGCTGGGCCAGCACCTCCTGGGCCGCGATCTGTTCCGGCACCTTGGCCGAGTCCCCCACCTCGCCCGCCTTCCGGAGCCGTTCGAGCAGCTGCCAGCCGGACGGGCCGAGCGGCTCGCGCTCCTCCATCGCCGGCCATTCGACGCCGACGACGTGATCGGCGTACGTACGGGCTGCGTCCCGCAGCGGCTGCCTCCGGGCGGCGGGGAGCGCGTCCGCGAGGAGGTACATCTGATGCAGGGCGCTCGCCTCGGCCTGGACGTTGTCGGCGGCGTCGGAGCGGGTGTCCCAGACGGACACCAGGCAGAGCCCGAGCACCACCGCGTAGAGGACCGACACCATCATGGCGATGTACTCGGCGACGTCCTCGCGCGGCTCCTCGTCCTCGTCGGCCGGGAAGAGCCTGGTCTTGGCGAAGACGGCGAGGGCGGCGACGAACGCGACGCCGAGGACGACGAAGAGCGTCTCGGACAGGGCCACGGTCAGTTCCCCCGGCTGCCGAGGAGAGCGGCCGCGACCGCCGCCGGGATCAGAAGCAGCAGCAACATCGCCACGACCCCGAACTCATGAGCCTCCCGGGCCCGCCGCCGCAACCGACCGAAGAGCCCCTCGTTGTCCGGCACGGCCCGGACGCGGGGCCGCTGCCCGGCACTGAGGTCGGTCCGGGGCGGGGTGGGGGGCGCGGGGACGGTCTCGCGACCGGCGGGAGGGGCGGCACCCGGTGGGGAGGGGGGTGCGGACCGGGGCACGGAGGACGGGGCGGCCTGCGGGGCGACCCCAGAGAGCGAGGAAGCCCCGGCCCCGACCCCAGCGGTGGTGCCGGTGGTGCCAGTGGTTCCGGTGGTTCCGGGAGCACCAGCGGCCCTGGTGGCCCCGGTGGCCCCGGGAGCCCCGGGCACCCTAGAACCCCCAGCGCCCCCCACCGCACCCCTGACACCACTACTCCCCGCCGCCCCACGAGCCCCCGCAGAAGCCCCAGCACCCGAGGAAGCCCCAGCCCCAGCGGAAGCCCCACCCGCACCACTCCCCGCACTCCCGCCCCTCCCCCCACCGGCCCCCGTCACCCGGGGCGCGGCGACGGCGAAGGCGGCGGAGGAACGCGCGGTGAGCGTGGGCGCGGGTACGAGGTCGCCGAAGGCGTCATAGGTCGGAATCCGGTCGCTGCCGGTGGCGAGCCCGGTACTGCGGTGGGTGCCCGGAGGAAGCCGGACGGTGGCAGTGCAGCGGGCGGAGGCGCCGGGGACGAGCCCGGCGACGCCGGCCCGGCCGCAGTACACGGCCCCGAGCCGCAGGGCGGTGTCGGCGACGCGTACGCCATGGAGGGCGAGGTTGCCCGTATTGCTCACGACGTACGTGATGACGGCCCGCCCGCCCGTGACGGAGATCCGCTCGGTGAGCGCGAGCCCCCCGGCGACCCCGGAGTACCCGGAGCGGGCGACGGCACCGATCGTCCGCCCGAGGGACGGGATGTCCCCCTGGGCCCGCGCGGCGGCGAGGTGCACGCCGGGCAGCGCGCGGAAACGGGCCACGCACTCGACCTCCCCGAGCGCGGCGAGCGGCCGCCGAGGGCAGGACACGGCCCCGGCGGGCACACCGGGGTCGACGACCCGTACCCCGTACAGATGGGCCTCACCCCGGTTGACCAGCCGGTACCGCTTCACGACCTGGGCCCCGACCCGTACCGCCGACGGCCGCTCCGCACTGCCGGCGCGCCCGTCCACGGTCACGGTCATCCGCAGCGCACCGTCTCCGACGCCCCCGGCCCAGGCGGCGGCTCCGGGCAGGACGAGCAGCAACGCCATCAGCAGTCCACCACTCACCTGGCGGAGGCGATAGTCCGATGATCTGCCCGCACGCGTCATGCGCCCCATGCCACCGCCCGCCCCCACCCCACCCCCACCCAGGACACGCCCCGGCCCCCCACCCGGCCCCCACTTTCCACCCGTACGGCACCCTTGAACCATGAACGACTCCGCGCCCACCCCTGCGCCCGCGCCCCGCCGCCGTGCCCGTGTCCGTGCCCCCGAGCTGATCGGCAGGGGCGGCTGGCTCAACACCGGAGGCAAGGAACTCACCCTCGCCGACCTCCGGGGGAAAGTCGTTGTAGTTGATTTTTGGACATTTTGCTGTGTGAACTGCCTGCACGTCCTCGACGAGCTGCGGGACCTGGAGGAGAAGCACCGCGACACGCTCGTGATCGTCGGGGTGCATTCGCCGAAGTTCGTGCACGAGGCCGAGCACCAGGCCGTCGTCGATGCCGTCGAGCGGTACGAGGTGCATCACCCCGTGCTCGACGACCCGGAGCTGGCGACCTGGAAGCAGTACGCCGTGCGGGCCTGGCCGACGCTCGTCGTGATCGACCCCGAGGGGTACGTCGTCGCCCAGCACGCCGGTGAGGGGCACGCCAACGCGATCCGGACGCTCGTCGAGGAGCTGGAGGCCGAGCACGAGGCCAAGGGGACGCTGCGGCGCGGCGACGGACCGTACGTGGCGCCCGAGCCCGTCGCGACCGACCTGAGGTTCCCCGGGAAGGCCGTCGTCCTGGCCGACGGGAACTTCCTCGTCTCCGACACCACCCGGCACCAGCTCGTCGAGCTCGCCGAGGACGGCGAGACCGTCGTGCGGCGCATCGGCGAGGGGGTGTTCCGGGAGCCGCAGGGGCTCGCCCTGCTCCCGGACGGCAAGGTCGTCGTCGCCGACACCGTGAACCACGCCCTGCGCACGTACGACCCCGGGACCGGGGCCATCGAGCTCGTCGCCGGCACCGGGAAGCAGTGGTGGCAGGGTTCCCCGACCTCCGGCCCCGCGCTCGACGTCGACCTGTCCTCGCCGTGGGACGTCGCCTGGTGGCAGGGCAAGGTGTGGATCGCCATGGCCGGTGTGCACCAGCTGTGGACGTACGACCCGGAGACCGGGACCGTCCAGGTCGCGGCCGGGACCACCAACGAGGGGCTCGTCGACGGGCCCGCCGCCGAGGCCTGGTTCGCTCAGCCGTCCGGGCTCGCGGCCACCGAGGACCGGCTCTGGATCGCCGACTCCGAGACCAGCGCCCTGCGGTACGTCGACACCGAAGGCGTCGTTCATACGGCCGTCGGGACCGGGCTCTTCGACTTCGGGCACCGGGACGGCGCCGCCGACCAGGCGCTCTTCCAGCACCCGCTCGGCGTGACCGCCCTGCCCGACGGTTCGGTCGCCGTCTCCGACACGTACAACCACGCCCTGCGCCGCTTCGACCCCGCCACCGGCGAGGTCACCACCCTCGCCACCGATCTGCGCGAGCCCAGCGACGCGGTCCTCGTCGGCGGCGACATCGTGGTCGTCGAGTCCGCCCGGCACCGGCTGACCCGGCTGCGGCTGCCCGAGGAGGCCGTCCAGGTCGAGTCCGCCGCCTACCGGACGCAGCGCGAGGCCACCGAGATCGCCCCCGGCCGGCTCCGGCTCGACGTCGTCTTCCAGGCCCCGACCGGGCAGAAGCTGGACGAGCGCTACGGCCCCTCGACCCGCCTCCTGGTCTCCTCCACCCCGCCGGAGCTGCTGCGCGGCGGCGAGGGGACCGGGACCGATCTCTTCCGGGAGCTGGACCTCGACCCGGAGATCACCGAGGGCGTGCTGCACGTCTCCGCGATGGCCGCGTCCTGCGACGACGACCCCGCCAACGAGTACCCGGCCTGCCACGTCCACCAGCAGGACTGGGGCGTTCCGGTGAAGGTCACGGCCGACGGCGTCGCCCGCCTTCCGCTGATCCTCGCCGGTATGGACGGCTAGTCAGCGGACGATCCCCTGGTTCCTGGACGGGCGCCCCGCGGCCCCGTCCAGGCACCCCTCCACCCAGGCCGCCGGATCGTGCACGGCCCGTTCGCCGCCCATCCCCTGCCGCTCCATGTCGGCGCACTCGCCCTCGCGCAGGGGGCGCCACTTCACGATCCGGACGGCCTGGAGGTATCCGCCCTCGTAGGCGATGTCCCTGCCCCACGGGGGCTGTTCGTCGTAGCGCGCGATCACGGCTCCGCCCGCCGCCGTGGCGAGCACCACGGCGGCGGTCAGGACGGTGATGAACTTGCCCCGGGGCGGCCCCTCATGACGATGCATGAGGACGACCCTGCCCGGTGCGGCCTTTCGCGGATGTTTCGCGGCGGCGGAGGCTCAGCCCTCCAGGAACGCCACCAGTGCGTTCGCGAGGAGGTACGGGTCGTCCGCGCCGCAGAGTTCGCGGGCGCTGTGCATCGAGAGGATCGCGACGCCGATGTCGACCGTCGAGATGCCGTGCCGGGCCGCCGTGATCGGGCCGATCGTGGTGCCGCAGGGCATGTCGTTGCTGGAGACGAAGGACTGCCAGGGCACCCCCGCCTTCTCGCAGGCGGCGGCGAAGACCGCGCGGCCGCTGCCGTCGGTGGCGTACCGCTGGTTGACGTTCACCTTGAGGATCGGGCCGCCGTTGACGCGCGGGTGGTGCGTCGGGTCGTGGCGCTCGGCGTAGTTGGGGTGGACGGCGTGGCCGGTGTCGGAGGAGAGGCAGACGGTGCCGGCGAAGGCACGGGCCCGGTCCTCGTAGGAGCCGCCGCGGGCGTAGACCGAGCGCTCCAGGACGTTGCCGAGGAGGGGGCCCTGGGCGCCGGTGTCGGCCTCGGAGCCGTTCTCCTCGTGGTCGAAGGCGGCGAGGACCGGGATGTACGGGAGGTCGTCGCGGCCCGCGAGGGAGGCGAGCGCGGCGGTGGCGGCGTGCACGGAGAGCAGGTTGTCCATGCGCGGGCCGGCGAGGAGTTCCTGGTCGCGGCCGAGGTAGGCGGGCGCGTCGACGGCGTGGACCATGAGGTCCCAGCCGGTGACGTCCTCGGCGTCGACGCCGGCCTCGGCGGCGACGAACTCGATCAGGTCGCCCTCGTGGACCTGGCCGATGCCCCAGATGGGCTGCATGTGGCGCTGGCGGTCGAGCTTGAGGCCGTCGTTGACCTGGCGGTCGAGGTGGATCGCGAGCTGCGGGACGCGCAGCAGCGGCCGGTCGACGTTGACGAGGTGGTGGCTGCCGTCGCGGAGGGTGAGGCGGCCGGCGAGGCCGAGGTCGCGGTCGAGCCAGGTGTTGAGCAGGGTCCCGCCGTAGATCTCGACGGCGACCTGGCGCCAGCCCTGCGCGCCCATGTCGGGCTGCGGCTTGACGCGCAGGTTGGGGGAGTCGGTGTGGGCGCCGACGATCCGGTACGGGGTGTGGGCGGCGGCGCCCTCCGGCACGTACCAGGCGATGATCGCGCCGCCGCGGATCACGTACTTCCCGCCGCTTGTGCCGTCCCAGGCCGCGGTCTCCTCGACGCGGCGGAAACCGACCTTATCGAGCCGCTCGGCCGTGCTCGCCACCGCGTGGTACGGCGAGGGGGAGGCCGTCAGGAAGGCCATCAGGTCGTCGGTGTGGCCGCGGTCGAAGGGGCCGGCGGTGGGACGGGAAGCTGCGCTGCTCATGGGGTCACCTTACGCAGAGACCGGAATTCGAATACGAGACCCCGGAAATGGGGACACCGCAGGGACACCAGCAGCCCGCGTCCGGGACGCCCCCGGGACACCGTCCGATCCCGTCCGGGACACCGTCCGTCCCTCGTCCGGACACCACCCGCTCCGTTCCGGGCCGTGCGTACGGCCCGCCCCCCGGACGGGCCGTACGGACAACCCCGCCCCGCCCTGACAGCAGGAACGGCCCGCCCCCCTCCCCGGGGACGGGCCGTTCCCTCAGGACGTGGCGCGTCTTAGAACGCGGCCTCGTCCAGGTCCATGAGCGAGCCGTCGACGGCCTCGGCCAGCGCGCGCTCGGCGGAGACGCCGGGCAGGACGTTGGCGGCGAAGAACTTCGCGGCCGCGATCTTGCCCTGGTAGAAGGCGACGTCCTTGCCCGTGGCGCCCTCGGCCAGCTTCTCGGCGGCGACGGCCGCACCCTTGAGGAGCAGGTAGCCGACGACGACGTCGCCGGAGGCGAGCAGCAGGCGGGTGGTGTTGAGGCCGACCTTGTAGATGTTCTTGACGTCCTCGCCGGTGGCGGTGAGGTCGGTGATCATCTTGCCGACGATGCCCTCCAGGTCGACGGCCGCCTTGGCGAGCGCGTCGCGGGCGCCGGCCAGCTCCTCGCCGCCGGTGCCGACCGCGAGGAACTTCTTGATCTCCTCGGACAGTGCGTTCAGGGAGGCGCCCTGGTCGCGGACGATCTTGCGGAAGAAGAAGTCCTGGCCCTGGATGGCCGTGGTGCCCTCGTAGAGGGTGTCGATCTTGGCGTCCCGGATGTACTGCTCGATCGGGTACTCCTGCAGGAAGCCGGAGCCGCCGAAGGTCTGGAGCGACTGCGCGAGCTGCTCGTAGCCCTTCTCGGAGCCGTAGCCCTTCACGATCGGGAGCAGCAGGTCGTTCAGGCCGTGCAGGGCCTTCGCGTCCTCGCCGGCCGCTTCCTTGACCGCGATCGAGTCCTGCACGGAGGCCGTGTAGAGGACGAGGGAGCGCATGCCCTCGGCGTACGCCTTCTGCGTCATGAGCGAGCGGCGGACGTCGGGGTGGTGCGTGATGGTGACCTTGGGCGCGGCCTTGTCCATGAAGTTGGCCAGGTCGGTGCCCTGGACGCGCTCCTTGGCGTACTCCAGGGCGTTGAGGTAGCCCGTGGAGAGGGTGGAGATCGCCTTCGTGCCGACCATCATGCGGGCGAACTCGATGATGAGGAACATCTGGCGGATGCCGTCGTGCTTGTCGCCGATCAGCCAGCCCTTGGCGGGGTGCTGGTCGCCGAAGGTCATCTCGCACGTGTTGGAGGCCTTGAGGCCCATCTTGTGCTCGACGTTCGTGGCGTAGACGCCGTTGCGGGCGCCCAGCTCGCCGGTCTCCCAGTCGAACTCGTACTTCGGGACGAGGAAGAGGCTCAGGCCCTTGGTGCCGGGGCCGGCGCCCTCGGGGCGGGCGAGGACGTAGTGGAGGATGTTCTCCTCCATGTCGTGCTCACCGGAGGTGATGAAGCGCTTGACGCCCTCGATGTGCCAGGAGCCGTCCTCCTGCTGGATGGCCTTGGTGCGGCCGGCGCCGACGTCCGAGCCCGCGTCGGGCTCGGTGAGGACCATGGTGGAGCCCCAGCGCTTCTCGACGGCGATCTGCGCGACCTTCTTCTGCGCCTCGTTGCCCTCGTTGTAGAGGATGCCGGCGAAGGCCGGGCCGGAGGAGTACATCCAGATGGCCGGGTTCGAGCCGAGCAGCAGCTCCGCGTAGGCCCAGATCAGGGAGCGGGGGGAGACGGTGCCGCCGATCTCCTCCGGGATGCCCAGGCGCCAGTACTCGGACTCCATGAAGGCGTTGTACGACTTCTTGAAGGTGGCCGGGACCGGGGCCGTGTTGGTCTCCGGGTCGAAGACCGGCGGGTTGCGGTCGGCGTCGGCGAAGGACTCCGCGAGCTCGTTCTCGGCGAGGCGGCGGATCTCGTCGAGGATGCTCTTGGCGGTCTCGACGTCCATCTCCTCGAACGGCCCGGTGCCGTACACCTTGTCGCGGCCGAGGACCTCGAAGAGGTTGAACTCGATGTCGCGGAGATTCGACTTGTAGTGCCCCATGGCGACGGCTCCGTAAAGGCTCGGGGAGGCGGATGTCCTCGTAGACGTACTACCGGTGAGTAGCTCACGCTCTCTACGATGATGCTACCCACCGGTAATAACGGCAACCCCAATCCGGGACAGAAGTCTGTGACGCGCCCCTCAGTCGCCTTTCGGCCGTGTCCGGCCGGTCCGGGGCCCGGTCCGGCCGGACACGGGACGTATCCGGTCAGTACAGATGTGTCAGGTCGGTGCCCTCCGGAGCGCGGAAGCAGCCGGAGACGACGGTGACGCCGATCAGGTTCTTCTGCTTCGGGTCCTTGCTGCCGACCCACAGCTCGGCGTTGAGGGCGAAGTGCTCGTTCTCCTTGTCCGCCGTGATCTCCAGGGACCTGGCCTTGCTGCTGTTGGGGCCGTACGAGACGACCTTCCACCCCTTGGCGGGCAGCGCCTGGTGGAGCCGTTCGAAGCCCTGCTTCAGCTCGTCCTCGGAGACGTCGTAGAGGGACCACGGGTGGCGGATCGAGAAGAGGTGCTCGGGGTCCTCCTGGCACCGGGAGGCGCCCGCGCCGCCCGGTGTCGACTTGGCCCGGGGCAGGCCGATCATGTCGAAGATCTCGCTGGAGATCTCCTTCGTCCGGGTCCTGGCGTCCTCGACGCCGAGCGTCGTGGGGGTGTAGCCGAGGTCGTCCGCGTCGCTCATGGTGCTGCATCCCGTCGCGAGGGTGGTGAGGCAGAGGAGGGCGCCGAGCGCGGCCGGGCGCCGGGGGCGGCGCCGGCGCGAGGCCGTCGCCGCAGGGGTGCTTGTGGGGTGGTCGCTGGGGTTCATCAGTCCTCGTTCACCTTGTCGTACGCGCCTGCCACGACCTTCGCCTGGTTCTTGAGACTCTCCGAGTCCCGGGTCCAGTAGTCGCTGTGTCCGCTGGTGTCCACGTCCATCCGATGGGCGCCGAACAGCTCGTCGGAGGGCACGGTCTGCACGTACCCGGCGTTGAACGGGATGCCGTTCCAGGTCTCGACGCCCCATGTGTAGCCGCCGAGCCCGGCCACCTTGCCGCCCGCGGGGACGACGTCGTTCCACGCCGCCTCGGACCAGACGTGGCCCTTGTCGACGTCCAGGTTCTCGGCCTTGCCGGTCAGCATGCCGGGGCTGCCGACGGCGACGATGTCGTCGGCAGCGAGATGGCCGCGGTTGGAGGCATCGCCGACGACCGTGGAGCCGTAGCTGTGTCCGATGATGGTGGTGTGGCTCTTGTCGGGGCCGCCCTGCACGGTCTCCAGGCCGTCCATGAACTGGAGCAGCTTGGGGGAGCCGTCGTGCGCCCAGCCCTTCTGCATGGCGTCGGGGGCGATGGAGTGCGGGGCCTCGTAGCCGAACCAGGTGATGGTGGAGACGTTCTGGCCGGGCGCCCACTTCTGGGTCTCCAGCCAGGTGTTCGTCATCCGCGAGATGTTGTCGTCGAAGTCGTTCAGGTTCGTCGTCGTGCCCGGCACGTAGACGGCGGTGTGGTCGGCGGTGTCGGGGTTGCCGTTGGCGATGATCGCCCGGCCGATGCCGTTCTTGTCGTAGCCGAGGAGGTAGGCCTCGGGGAGGCCCTCCTTGCCCGTGGCGTCGAAGCGGGCCTGGATCGAGTCGATGCCCTTGAGCTGGTTCTTCAGCGTCTCCTGGTTCTTCTGCCACTCCCGGTACTCGGGACTGGTGACGACCGCCGGGTAGGAGCCGCTGGGGTTCGGGATGTACTGGTTCGGTGCGGGCTTGTTCAGCTCCGTCTGGATCTGCGCCCGGGTCTCCGCGAACACCATGCGGTTGGCGTCGTCGCGGACCGAGGACGGCAGGCCGTCCAGGGCGCCGACGGAGGCCGGGTAGAGCGTCGCGTACTCGTCGCGCTGCTCCTGGGTGAGGCCGTTCCACCAGTCGGCGTTCTCCTTGGGGGACTTGCCGTGGGGGATCTTGTCGTCGTCGGCGTACTTGCCGGCGGCGTCCTGCATCGCCTTGGTGTCCTTGGCGGCGTCCACGAGGGTCTCGTCGCTGACGGTGAGGCCGGGTTCGGCCTTGAGCTTGCGCAGGACGCCGGCGTAGCGGCCGTCGATCTCGGCGGCCTCCCGGACGGCGTCGCCGATGCGCTGGGCGATGTCCTCGGCCTTGCCCTTGTTGGCGTCGGCGCTGCCGATGCCCTCGGCCTTGCCGGGGAGGTAGGGGATGGGGGCGCCGTCGTGCGCGGTGTTCGAGCCCGGGGCGAGGACGGACGACTGGGTCGGGTAGGTCACCGTCCCGTCGGCGTTCACGGTGAACTTCAGGTTCTCCGCGTCCTCGAGGGCCTGCTTCAGCTTCTTCTGCGGGGCGGCGAGTTCGGCCGCGAGCCCGTTGAGCGCCGTACGGATCAGGCCGCACTCGGTGTGCAGGTACTGGTAGTTGCGGGAGAGCTGCTGGACGTCGCCGCCCGCCTTGCTCGCCGCCTCGCCCTTCTGGGTGTCGTGGATCTTGGCGAACATGCCGTTGTCCACGCGGTCCTTGTCCGCGTTGGCGCGGGAGCTGACCTTGCCCCAGCCGTCGGCGGCGTCGGTGTACTCGCTCAGCTTCACGTCGCGCAGTTGCTGCCAGGTGGGCATGCGGGATCAGCCCTCCTTCTTCTGGCCGGGCCGATCGGAGGAGCCCGACTGCCGGGCGCCCTCGGCGGCCACCTTCTGCCGGGTGTCCTCCTCGCGCTCGCCGAAGTCCCGTCCGGCGGCCTTGAGGGCGCCTTCGAGCCGGCCGCACTCGTCGCGGACGGCGGAGACGCGGGTCTTCCAGGTGCCGAGGATCTCGGTGAGCGCGGCGGAGGAGTCGAAGCCGGCGGTGGAGCCGGTGACGCCCTCGTTGGCCGTGTCCAGGTCGGTGACCGAGTTCGAGGTGGAGGTCCGCAGCTCGCCCGCGGTGTTTCCGGCGCTGTGCCAGGGGCCGACGTCGGCCTTGAGGTCGCCGCCTCCCCCGTCCGGGGCGGAGAGCCCCGCGAGGCTCATCGCCGCGGGTTGTTCTCCGATGATTTCCTGCCATTTGGCGTTGAGCGCCATCTGTCACCCCCGTGGTGGCCGGATTGCTTCCGCGAACCTAGCAAGAGAGGGGGTGCGGTGCGAAGAAACGTGCGAGAGGCACCGATGCGCCTGCCCCGGCGGCCCGCCGGTCGATAGTCTGGGCCGCATGTACGGCTACGACCAGAATCCGGGTGCCCAGCAGCAGTACGCGCCCCCGCCCCAGCAGGGGCAGTACGCGCCGCCGCAGGCCGGGATGCAGGCCGGTATGCCGGGCGGTATGCAGGGTGGTTACGCCCAGCAGCAGCCCCCGCTGTACCCGGAGCCCTCGCCGCCCTCCCTCGCGGACGCCGTGCGCGCCTTCACGACCGGCACGCTGGCCCCCGAGGACTTCCAGCAGATCTTCGCGACCTCGAAGGTCTACTGCCCGCGCGGCGACAACCCGGGCTTCCTGGCCCTGCACAACACCCAGCATCCGGTGATCCCGATGTTCACCTCGCTGAAGGAGCTGCGGCGGTACGCGGGCAAGGAGTCGAAGTACTTCGTGATCACCGGCGCCGAGGTGATCGACCTGCTGCCGACGGGCTACGGCTTCGTGCTCGACATGGAGGGCGACCACCGCATGGTCTTCGACGCGAAGGCCGTGGAGCAGATGGTCGACTTCGCGATGCGGCGGATGTACGGCTGACGGACGCTGGAGGTACGTGGGGACGCCCGGGAGGAATTCCTCCCGGGCGTTTCGCGTTCCTGGTGGCAGAAAGTTCAGCGTTCAACTAAAGTGGACGTACAAGGTCGCACCTAGGAGGTCCGGTCATGCCCGCTGTGACTGTCGAGAACCCGCTCACCCTGCCGCGCGTCGCCGCCCCGGCCGATGCCGTCACCCGCCCCGTGCTCGCCGTCACCACGGCCCCGCAGGGGTTCGAGGGCGAGGGCTTCCCGGTCCGCCGGGCCTTCGCGGGGATCAACTACCAGTACCTCGACCCGTTCATCATGATGGACCAGATGGGCGAGGTGGAGTACGCCCCCGGCGAGCCCAAGGGCACCCCCTGGCACCCCCACCGGGGCTTCGAGACCGTCACCTACATCATCGACGGGATCTTCGACCACCAGGACTCCCAGGGCGGCGGCGGCACCATCACCAACGGCGACACCCAGTGGATGACGGCCGGCTCCGGCCTCCTCCACATCGAGGCCCCGCCGGAGTCCCTCGTCGTCAGCGGCGGCCTCTTCCACGGCCTCCAGCTGTGGGTGAACCTGCCCGCCGCCGACAAGATGATGGCCCCCCGCTACCAGGACATCCGCGGTCGCCAGGTCCAGCTCCTCACCTCCCCCGACGGCGGCGCGCTGCTCCGCGTCATCGCCGGCGAGCTCGACGGCCACGAGGGCCCCGGCATCACCCACACCCCGATCACGATGATCCACGCCACCCTGCGCCCCGGCGCCGAGATCGACCTGCCCTGGCGCGAGGACTTCAACGGCCTCGCGTACGTGCTCGCCGGCCGCGGCACCGTCGGCACCGACCGCCGGCCCATCCACACCGGGCAGACCGCCGTCTTCGGCAAGGGCGGCGCGCTCACCGTCCGCGCGGACGAGAAGCAGGACGGGAACACCCCCGACCTGGAGGTCGTGCTCCTCGGCGGACAGCCGATCCGCGAGCCCATGGCCCACTACGGCCCGTTCGTCATGAACACCCAGGCCGAACTCCGCCAGGCCTTCGAGGACTTCCAGGCGGGCCGCCTCGGCACGATCCCGGCGGTCCACGGGATGGGCGAGTAGTCCGTACCGCCGATTGACGGGCCGTCACCCGGACGGCCCGTCAGCGTGCGACGACACGCCGACGGGCATGATCCGGTGGACGGGTGCAGACGCAGACACCGCTCCTCCCCGAACCCGTCCGCCGGTTCGCCGCCTGGTGCGTCGTCCTGCTGCTCGCCGCCGGGGTCGCCGCCGTCTTCATCTGGCTCTGCGTCGAATTCAAGACGGCCGTCACCCCCGTCCTCCTCGCGATCCTCGGCACCGCCCTCCTCGGGCCGCTCTACCGGCGCCTGGTGCTGATGAAGGTCCGCAAGGGCCTCGCCGCCGCGCTCACCGTCGCCGCCGTCCTCGTGGTCGTCGGCGGCGCCACGTACATCGTCGTCGTCGCCCTCATCGACACCGGCGGCCAGATCCTCGCCTCGCTCCGGCAGGCCGCCTCCGACATCGCCGACCACCTCGGCGCGGCAGGCACCTCCCTCGACGACCTCGCCAGGAACGCCGAGAAACTCCTCAAGGAGTTCGGCGGCACCGCCGCGTCCGGCGTCATCAGCGGGCTCAGCGTCGTCGGCCAGATGCTCGCCACCGCCGTCCTCGCGCTCCTCCTGATCTTCTTCTTCCTCAAGGACTCCGACCGGGTCGCCGGCACCCTGCGCGCCCTCGCCCCCCGCGCCACCGGCGACCTCGTCGAGGCCATGGCCCGCCGCGCCTTCGAGGCCGTCGAGGGCTTCATGCGCGGCACCACCGTCGTCGCCCTCGTCGACGCCGTCCTCATCGGCATCGGCCTCGTCATCCTCGACGTGCCCGGCGCGGTGGGCCTCGCCGCGCTCGTCTTCGTCACCGCCTACATCCCGTACCTCGGCGCCTTCCTCTCCGGAGCGATCGCCGTCCTCGTCGCCCTCGCCGACCGCGGCTTCGTCATCGCGCTGTGGACGCTCGGCGTCGTCCTCGCCGTCCAGGTCATCGAGGGGAACGTCCTCCAGCCCCTCGTCCAGAGCCGGACCGTCCAGATGCACCCGGCCGTCGTCATGCTCGCGATCACCGCCGGCGCGTCCGTCGCGGGCATCCTGGGCATGCTCCTCGCCGTCCCGCTGACGGCCGCGGCCACGGGGGTCCTGGGGGAGCTGAGGACGCGGTACGGAAGCCCTGCCGCGGACGGCTAGGCCGGCGCCAGACCACCGCGCTCGAACGAGGCCAGAAGCTGTTCGAGCGCCGCCTGGTCGGGGCCCACGAACGGGTCCGCGTCCGGCGCGGCGGCGATCGTGTCCAGCATCCGGTCCGTCATCCGCACGGCCGGCGGCAGATGCGTGCACAGCACGATCTCCGGATTCATCGCCCGCAGCGGCTCGATCGAAGCCCGGTACCTCCCCGGGTCCACCAGCTGCACCCACGGGCTGTCGATCGTCGCCCACAGCAGCTGCGCCCGCCGCAGCTCCTCCGGCTTCAGATCGCTCGCGTGCCCGCTCTCGGCGAGTTCGGCGCTCGGCATCGGACCGCCGAAGCAGTCCGAGCTGAAGCAGATCCGGGTCCGGTCGTCGTAGAAGCCGACGGTGGCCGGGTTGTCGTAGAGCGGCGGCCGGAAGCCGTGCAGCGTCCGGTCGCCGACGTCGAGGGACTGGCCCGGGTTGAGGAAGTACACCCGGTCCATGGGCAGCGCCCGCTCGGTCGACATGATGCCGAAACCGATGAACGTCGTGACCACGCGCGCGCGTGGCGCCGCGTCGAGCAGGTCGAAGATCCCGCCCGTGTGGTCCCGGTCGGGGTGCGTCAGCCAGATCCAGCGCACGTCGGCCGGCTCCACGACCCCGCCGAGCGCGGCGACGAAGTCACGGTCCTCGACCGAGAGCCCGGTATCGACGACCACGGGCTCGGCGGCGGTGAGGACGTAGGCGTTGACGGGGAGATGCCCGATCCCCGGCACGTCGAGGCTGTCGGCGATCACCGTGGTGTCACTGCCGACCTTGTGGGTGTCCATGACGCACTCCGTGCTCCCCCGCACGCGACCGCCTGGAACCAGTCTGCGCCGGGGGAGGGGGACGCGCCCGCCAGGACGGTGCCACAACGGTGGGGACCGAGCCCATGACCGCGCCGGCCGCCGGAGGCTACCCGAGGCCCTCCTCCGACCCCGGCTCGTTCAGCTCGAACCAGATCGCCTTGCCCTCGCCCCGCGGATCCACCCCCCACGCGTCCGCCAGCATCCCCATCAGGACCAGGCCCCGCCCGCTGGACGCCATCTCCCCCGGGTGCCGCTTGTGCGGCAGTTCGTCGCTGCCGTCGGAGACCTCGACCCGCAGCCGCCGCGTCTTCTCGCCGCACGCGACCTCCGCGACCAGGAGCGCGTCGCCGTCCGTGTGGACGAGGACGTTCGTGACCATCTCGGAGACCATCAGGACCGCCGCGTCGAGCTGGTCCTCGTCCGACCAGTCGTGCAGCAGCTGCCGGACCTGCTCGCGGGCCTCGGCGATCCGTTCCGGTTCGGCCTGGGCGATGGTCATCAGGGTGCGGCGCGGGGCCTCCCGGGCGGTGCCGGCGGGCCGGCGGGACAGCAGGAGCACCGCGATGTCGTCCTCCCGGCGGTCGGCGAGCGGCCCCGTCGTGTGGTGCGAGCCCGGCCCGTGGACGGCCTCCACGAGCGCGTCGGCGAGCCGCTCCAGGTCGTCGCCGTCATGGGACTCCAGGAGCTCCCGTACGCGCTCCCAGCCGCTGTCCAGGTCGTGCCCGCCGGTCTCCAGGAGCCCGTCGGTGCAGATCATGAGGGTCTCGCCGGGCTCCAGGGTGAGCCGGGTGGTGGGGTAGTCGGTGTCGGGGACGATGCCGAGCGGCAGCCCCCCGGCGGTGGGCCGGAGCAGAACCGTTCCGTCGTTCATCCGTACCGCCGGATCCGGATGCCCCGCGCGCGCGATGTCGACGATCCCCGTCTCCAGGTCGACCTCCAGGTAGAGACAGGTCGCGAAACGCGGACCGCCGCCGTTCCCGTCCCCGTCGTCCCCGTCCGTGATCCCGTACAGGAAGCGGGACGCGCGCGCGAGGACCGCGTCGGGACGGTGGCCCTCGGAGGCGTACGCGCGCAGGGCGATCCGCAGCTGCCCCATGAGGCCGGCCGCCCGCACGTCGTGCCCCTGCACGTCCCCGATGACGAGCGCGATCCGGCCCGTGCCGGGCTGGCCGGTGCGGGAGGAGCCGCCGGGCAGCCGGATCATGTCGTACCAGTCGCCGCCGACCTGGAGCCCGCCGCCGGTCGGCACGTACCGCGCGGCGACCTGGATGCCGGGGATGCCGGGCCCGAGGACCGGCATCATCGTCCGCTGGAGTCCGAGCGACAGCTCGCGCTCGGACTCGGCCACGCCCGCGCGTGCGAGCGCCTGCGCGAGCATCCGCGCGACCGTCGTCAGCACGGAGCGCTCGTCGGGCGTGAACGCCACCGGGTGCTTGAAGGCCGCCATCCAGGCGCCCATCGTCCGCCCGGCGACGACGAGCGGCACGAAGGCCCAGGAGCGCCGCCCGAACCGCTGCGCGAGCGGCCAGGTCATGGGAAACCGCCGCAGATACTCCTCCGGCGTCGGCAGATAGATGGCCCGCCCGGTCCGCGCGACCTCCGCCGCCGGATAGTCGGTGTCCAGCGACATCGACGAGAACGGCCCCTCGTCGCCCTCGCTGTGCCCGTGGTGACCGATCACGGTCAGCCGCTCGCCCGCCACGCCGAAGACCGCGAGCCCGTCCGGCGAGAAACCGGGCATGGACAGCGAGGCCGCCACCCGCAGCACCTCGGCCGTCGACCGCGCCTCGGCGAGCGCCCGCCCCGCGTCGAGGAGGAAGGCCTCGCGGGAGCGGCGCCAGTCGCCGGTGATGGGGGTACGGGCGGCGGTGCCCGGCTGCTGCTCGGCGACCTCCTGGAGCGTGCCCACCAGCTGGTAGTCGTTGCCCTCGATCAGCGGCTTCGACCTGCTCCGTACGGTACGGATCACCCGTCCGTGCTCGTCCATGATCCGCAGCCGGGCCTCCGCGAGGGTGCCCTCGGCGACGGCGAGGTTGACCACCCCGTCGATCTCGTTCCAGTCGACCGGGTGAAAACGCGACCGCACCGCCGCCTCGGTGAGCCGCACGGGCTCGGCGGGCAGCCCGAGCAGCCGGGCGGCCTCGGCGTCGAGCGAGACGATCCCGGACGCGTTGTCCCAGCGCCACAGGCCGGTCGCGATCGCGGCCAGGACGTCCTCGGTGCGCATTGCCCCACTTTATGAATATCGGACAGCAGGTCGCCACCGACACTATTCGAAATGCGATCTTGGACCGGCCGGTACTCTGGGTGGGTCTGCCCTCGTGTCCTGTGACATCTGTGACAGGGGCCACAAGGCAGCCGCCGACCCCAAAGATCCCGAAGACTGGATGAACGACGATGCATCGGTACAGGTCCCACACCTGCGGCGAGCTCCGCGCCTCTGACGTCGGCACCGACGTCCGGCTGAGCGGCTGGCTGCACAATCGGCGCGACCTGGGCGGCATCCTCTTCATCGATCTGCGCGACCACTACGGCATCACGCAGCTCGTCGCCCGGCCCGGCACCCCCGCCGCCGAGGTCCTCGACAAGCTGACGAAGGAGACCGTCGTCCGCGTGGACGGCAAGGTCGTCTCCCGCGGCACGGAGAACGTCAACCCCGAGCTGCCGACCGGCGAGATCGAGATCGAGGCCGCCGAGGTCGAGGTCCTCGGCGCCGCCAAGCAGATCCCCTTCACCATCAACACCGACGACGGTGTCAACGAGGAGCGGCGCCTGGAGTACCGCTTCCTCGACCTGCGCCGCGAGCGCATGCACCGCAACATCATGCTGCGCTCCGCCGTCATCGCCTCCATCCGCTCCAAGATGGTGGCCCTCGGCTTCAACGAGATGGCGACCCCGATCCTCGCCGCGACCTCCCCCGAGGGCGCCCGCGACTTCGTCGTCCCGTCCCGCCTGAACCCGGGCAAGTTCTACGCGCTGCCGCAGGCGCCGCAGCAGTTCAAGCAGCTGCTGATGATCTCCGGCTTCGACCGGTACTTCCAGATCGCGCCCTGCTTCCGCGACGAGGACGCCCGCGCCGACCGCTCGCCGGGCGAGTTCTACCAGCTCGACGTCGAGATGAGCTTCGTCGAGCAGGAGGACGTCTTCCAGCCGATCGAGAAGCTCATGACGGAGCTCTTCGAGGAGTTCGGCGGCGGCCGCCACGTCACCTCGCCGTTCCCGCGCATCCCGTTCCGCGAGTCGATGCTGAAGTACGGCAACGACAAGCCGGACCTGCGCACCGACCTCGAACTCGTCGACATCTCGGACGTCTTCGAGAACTCCGAGTTCAAGGCCTTCGCCGGCAAGCACGTCCGCGCGCTCGCCGTCCCGAACACCGGCGACCAGCCGCGCAAGTTCTTCGACTCCCTCGGCGACTTCGCGGTCTCCCTGGGCGCGAAGGGCCTGGCCTGGGTCCGCGTGGGCGAGGAGAACGCCCTCACCGGCCCCATCGCCAAGTTCCTCACCGAAGAGAACGTCAAGGTCCTCACCGAGCGCCTCGGCCTGGCTCCCGGCCACGCGATCTTCTTCGGTGCGGGCGAGTTCGACGAGGTCTCCAAGATCATGGGCCCGGTCCGGGTCGAGGCCGCCAAGCGCGCCGGCCAGTTCGAGGAGAACGTCTTCCGCTTCGCGTGGATCGTCGACTTCCCGATGTACGAGCGGGACGAGGAGACCGGCAAGATCGACTTCTCGCACAACCCGTTCTCCATGCCGCAGGGTGGCCTCGAGGCCCTGGAGACCCAGGACCCGCTGGACGTCCTCGGCTGGCAGTACGACATCGTCTGCAACGGCATCGAGCTCTCCTCCGGCGCCATCCGGAACCACGAGCCCGAGATCATGTTCAAGGCCTTCGAGATCGCCGGCTACAGCCGCGAGACCGTCGAGTCGGAGTTCGCCGGCATGCTCCGCGCCTTCGAGTACGGCGCCCCGCCGCACGGCGGCATCGCCCCGGGCGTCGACCGCATCGTCATGCTCCTCGCCGACGAGCCCAACATCCGCGAGACGATCGCCTTCCCGCTGAACGGCAACGCCCAGGACCTCCTGATGGGCGCCCCGACGGAACTCGACGAGTCCCGCCTGCGCGAGCTCAACATCCAGCTCCGCAAGCCGGTCGAGAAGAAGGTCACGGAAGACCGCCCGGTGACGGAATCGGTCCACCCGGAGGCGGGCCGCTAATCAGCTTTCGACACCGATGGGGCCCGGAACCGTGGATGCGGTTCCGGGCCCCATCGGTGAGCCGTTTCCAACTTCACGCTGATGCGTGGTGAAGAACGAGAACAGCCTTCACGATGTCGGTGATGCGGTTGGTGCTGCAGCGGAGTTTCCGGAGCAGGCGCCAGCCCTTCAGCGTGGCCATGGCCTGCTCGCCGACGCAGCGGATCTTGGCGTGGGTGGTG
>NZ_JBIARL010000006.1:0-388815 GCF_042889835.1 Streptomyces sp. NPDC002463 | reverse complement strand
AGTCGGCGATCACGCGGGCGAACTCCGGCGAGGAGTCGAGCAGGGCCGTGGCCATGCCCACCCACTGCGAGCCCTGACCCGGGAAGACGAAGACGGCGCGCGAGGGGGACACACCGTTCTCGCCGTCGACCTCCCGGGCGGCCAGGGCGTCCAGGCCGGCGAGCAGCCCGTCGCGTCCTTCACCGCCGGGCAGCACGGCCCGGGACTCGAAGGCGGAGCGCCCGGTGGCCAGGGACAGCGCCACATCGGCGGGGCTGAGTTCCGGCCGCGCCCGTACGAAGGAGGCCAACTGCCCGGCGGCCTCGGCCAGCGCCTCGGAGGAGCGCGCCGACACCAGCCACGGCAGGCCCGCGCCCTCCGGGCCGGCCACGTCGGCCGGAGCCGCCTCGTCGGCGGGCTGCCCGGCCGGGGCCTCGGCCAGGATGACGTGGGCGTTGGTGCCGCTGATGCCGAAGGACGACACGCCGGCGCGCCGGACCCTGCCCTCCTCGACCGGCCACGGGCGGGGCTCCGTGAGCACCTCGACGCCGCCACCGGCCCAGTCCACGAGCTCACTGGGCTTGCTGACGTTGAGGGAGGCGGGCAGCTCGGCGTGATGGAGCGCCATGACCATCTTGATGACGCCACCGACACCCGCGGCCGCCTGGGAGTGCCCCAGGTTGGACTTGAGGGAGCCGAGCATCAGGGGCCGGTCCTCGCGCGCCTTGCCGTACGTGGCGAGCAGGGCCTGCGCCTCGATCGGGTCGCCGAGGACCGTTCCCGTACCGTGCGCCTCGACCGCGTCGACACCGGACAGGGGCACGCCGGCGTCCTGCACGGCGGCCCGGATGACGCGCTCCTGCGCCGGACCGCTGGGCGCGGAAAGGCCGTTGGAGGCGCCGTCCTGGTTGACGGCCGAACCGGCCACCACGGCAAGGACCTTGTGGCCCAGCCGCCGGGCGTCCGAAAGGCGCTCCACGACGAGCACGCCGACGCCTTCAGCCCAGGCGGTGCCGTCGGCGTCCGCAGAGAAGCTCTTGCAGCGACCGTCCGGCGCGAGGCCCTTCTGCTGCGAGAACTCCACGAAGATGCCGGGCGTCGACATGATCGTCACACCGCCGGCGAGCGCCAGCGAGCACTCGCCGGAGCGCAGCGCGTTGACCGCGAGGTGCAGGGCGACCAGCGACGACGAGCACGCGGTGTCCACGGTCAGGGCCGGGCCCTGGAGGCCGAGGGTGTACGCGACGCGGCCCGAGGCCACGCTCGACGTCGTGCCCGTCAGGCCGAACCCGGTGCCGCCCGCGCCCGCCTCGCCGAGGCGGGGGCCGTACTCCTGGGCGATGGCTCCGAGGAACACGCCCGTCTGCGTGCCGTGCAGCGATCCGGGCGTGATGCCGGCCCGCTCCAGGGCCTCCCACGACACTTCGAGCAGCAGTCGCTGCTGGGGGTCCATCGCCAGCGCCTCGCGCGGCGAGATCCCGAAGAAGGAGGGGTCGAACTCGGCCGCCCCCTGGACGAAGCCGCCGTCGCGGACGTACGACGTGCCGGAGTGGTCCGGGTCGGGGTGGTAGAGGCCCTCGAGGTCCCAGCCACGGTCGGTCGGCAGACCGGAGATCACGTCGCGCCGGTCGGCGACGACCCGCCACAGCGCCTCGGGCGAGTCGACCCCGCCCGGGTAGCGGCATCCCATGCCGACGATCACGATCGGATCGTTGGTGCCCGCCTCCAGTTCACGGACCCGCTGGCGGGACTGGTGGAGGTCGACGGTGAGGCGCTTCAGGTATTCGACGAGTTTGTCGTTGTCCGTTGTTGTCATGGTGATGTTGCCCCCGTAGACGTCGTCGAGCCGTGCGTGCGCGCGCTGCGGGCATGGCTGCCCGGGCGGCGTGCCGGAGCACGCCGCGCGCGTCGAACAGGTGGTGCGGAGTGAGGGGTCCGGCGGTGCGGACCCGGGATCAGAGTTCGGAGTCGATGAACGCGAGGAGTTCGTCGACCGAGGCCGACTCGACGCGTGCGGACAGATCGTCGGTGTCGGCCGGGGTCCGCTGGGCGGGCACCCGGGCCACGAGTGCCTGGAGTCGCTGGACGATCTCGGCCCGGACCTCGTCCCGGGTGTCGTCCGGCATCCCGGTGAGCGCCGCCTCCAGGCGGTCGAGTTCGGCCAGGCCGGGCAAGGCCGCCACGCCGGCGGAGTCCCCTGCGGATTCCTCTTCGGCCGGAGCCAGTTCGGTGTGCAGGTGGGCCACGACCGCCTGCGGAGTCGGGCAGTTGAAGAGGAAGGTGGCGGGCAGCCGCAGACCGGAGCCGGTCTGCAGTCGGTTGCGCAGCTCCACGAGGGTGAGCGAGTCGCAGCCCATGTCCTTGAAGGGCCGGTCGGCGGGGATGCCGGCCGCGGAGGACCGGCCGAGCACGGCGGCCGTCTGCACCCGGACCAGGTCGAGGAGCAGTTCCTCCCGCTCGGCCGGGTTCAGCACCGCGAGCCGGTCGCGCAGGGTCTCGGTCGCCCGGGGCGCTGCCGCCGCCGGCGAGACCTCCGCCGGGCGCGGGGCGGCCGGGGCCAGGTCCCGCAGCACGGTGGGCAGTTGGGCGCCGAGCGCGCCGAGAGCGGCACGGTCGAGAGGAGCGGGAACGAGCGTGGGGGAGCCCACGCGCAGTGCCGCGTCGAGCAGGGCCAGACCCTCGGCCCGGTCGATCGGCGCGAGGCCGGTCCGGGCGATGCGCACCCGGTCGGCTTCGGACAGCGAGCCCGCCATTCCGGCGGCGCCAGGCCTGCCCGCGGTGTCCGCCCACATGCCCCAGGCCAGGGAGACCGCGGTCAGCCCCTGGGCCTGGCGGTGCTGGGCCAGGGCGTCGAGGGAGGCGTTGGCCGCGGCGTAGTTGCCCTGGCCGGCGCCGCCGATGACACCCATGACGGAGGAGAAGAGGACGAAGGCCGCGAGATCCTGATCGGCCGTCAGCTCGTGCAGGTTCCGGGCCGCGAGGGCCTTGGCGGCGAGCACGGTGTCGAGACGCTCGGGGGTGAGCGCCGTGATCACGCCGTCGTCGAGCACTCCCGCCGCATGGACGACGGCCGTGAGCCGTACGCCGGCGAGCAGCTTCGCGAGCGCGTCGCGGTCGGCGGTGTCACAGGCCGCGAGGGTGACCTCGGCGCCCGACCCGGTGAGTTCGGCGGCGAGTTCCTCCGAACCCGGCGCGTCGGCGCCGCGGCGGCTGACCAGGAGCAGACGGCGGGCGCCGTGCTCGGTGACCAGGTGCCGCGCGACGAGGCCGCCCAGGGCGCCGGTGGCGCCGGTGATCAGGACCGTGCCCTCCGGGTCGAGGGCCGCGGGGAGCGTGAGGACGACCTTGCCGATGTGGCGCGCCTGGCTGACGTACCGGAAGGCATCCGGCGCCCGGCGGACGTCCCAGGTGCTCACCGGCAGCGGCTTGAGGGCCCCCGACGACAGCAGGGCCATGACCGCCGTGAGCATCTCGCCGATCCGCTCGGTCGGCTCCTGGAGCAGGTCGAAGAAGCGGTAGTCGACGCCGGGGTGCTCGGCCGCGACGAGGGCCGGGTCGCGCAGATCGGTCTTGCCCATCTCCACGAAGCGGCCGCCGTGCGGCAGGAGCCGCAGGGAGGCGTCCACGTACTCGCCGGCGAGGGAGTTCAGGACGACGTCCATGCCGGCGCGCTCGGTGGCCGCGCCGAACGCGGCCTCGAAGTCCAGCGTGCGGGACGACGCCAGGTGCTTCCCGTCCAGGCCGAGGGCGCGCAGGGCGTCCCACTTGCCGGGGCCCGCCGTGCCGTACACCTCGGCACCCAGGTGCCGGGCCAGCTGCACGGCGGCCATGCCGACACCGCCGGCGGCGGCGTGGATCAGGACGCGCTCGCCCGAGGTCAGACCGGCGAGGTCGACCAGGGCGTGGTACGCGGTGAGGAACACGATCGGCGCGGACGCCGCCTCGGCGAAGGTCCAGTCGGCGGGCATGACGGCGACCCGCCGGTGGTCGGTGACGGCCATCGGGCCGAACGCCCCGGAGAACAGGCCCATGACCCGGTCGCCGACGGCGAGTCCCGTGACCTTCGGGCCGACCTCCGTGACCACACCGGCCCCTTCGAGGCCGAGCGGGCCGGGATCGCCGGGGTAGAGCCCCAGCGTGCCCAGGACGTCGCGGAAGTTGACGCCCGCGGCGCGCACCGCGACGCGCACCTCGCCGTCGGCCAGCGGCGCCAGGGCCTCCGGGAAGGGTTCGAGGGCCAGGTGGTCCAGGGTCCCGCGCTCCCGCACCACCATCCGCCAGGCGGCGGTGTCGGCCGGGGGGACCAGGGCTCCGGCGGCCGTCACCGGGCCGAGCCGGGGCACGAACGGGGCCCCGTCCCGTACGGCGAGCTGCGGCTCGGTGACGATCAGCGGCAGTGCGGTACGGCAGTCCTGCGCCGTCTCCACGTCGAGGAGCCCGACGCGCCCGGGGTTCTCGGTCTGCGCCGAGCGTGCCAGACCCCATACGGCGGCGGTGTCCGGGTCCGCGTCGGCGTCCGGCGTCGTGGCCACGGCGTCCCGGGTGACGAGCACCAGGCGCGAGTCGGCGAGCCGGTCGTCGGCCAGCCAGGCCTGGAGGAGGGCGAGGGCACGGTGCACGGCGGGCGCGGTGCCGGACGTCGTACCCTCCGCGGTCTCCCCGAGCGGCGCGAAGACCACGTCGGGGGCGAGCAGCCCCTTGTCGACGGCCTCGCCCAGGGCCGCGAGGTCGGCGTAGAGCGGCCCGACGCCCAGGTCTGCGGAGCCGAGCGAGACGGCGCGCGGGGACGTTTCCGGGGCAGCCGCGGCCGGCTTCCAGTCCAGGCGGTGGAGCGAGCGCGGCACGGCCACGGAGTCGCTCACCGGGCGCAGGACGAGCTCCTCGACCTCGGCGACCACCGCGTGGGCCTCGTCGAGCAGAGTCAGCGACACCGCGTCCGGCCCGGTGGCCCGGATCAGTACGCGGGTGGAGCGGACGCCGGGCTGGTGGACGGTCACGCCGCGCCAGGAGAAGGGCAGCAGACGGCGACCGCCGCCGTCGAGCTCCGTGATGACGATCGGGTGCAGGGCCGCGTCGAGCAGCGCCGGGTGCAGCCCGTAGGAGGCGGCGTCGGTGACGGAGGCCGGCAGGGCGACCTCGGCGACCAGGTCGGTGCCGTGCCGCCGGGCGGCGCGCAGGCCCTGGAAGACCGGGCCGTAGGCGTAGCCCGAGGCGGCCAGCTCGGCGTAGCAGCCGTCGACGGGCAGCGGTTCGCCCTCGCCGACGGGCCGGGCCGCGGCGGGCGCGGCGGCACCGTCGTGCGGGGCGAGCGCGCCGGTGGCGTGCAGCGTCCACGGCTCGACGGCGCCGTCCGGCGTCTCGGTGCGGGCGTGCACGGTCACCGCGCGCTGGCCGTCCTCGCCGGGTGCGGCCACGACGACCTGCACCTCGGTGCGGCCCTCGTCGGGGATCACCAGGGGGGCGAGGAGCGTGAGCTCGGCGACCCGGGGCGTGCCCGTCTGCGAACCGGCGCGGGCGGCCAGTTCGAGGAACGCGGTGCCGGGCAGCAGGACCGAGCCGAGGACGGCGTGGTCGGCGAGCCAGGGGTGGGTACGGCGGCCGAGCCGGGCGGTCAGGACGGTCTGCCCGGATTCGGCGAGCTCGACGGCCGGGCCGAGCAGCGGGTGACCGGCCGCGCCCTCGGTGCCGCGCGCGGTCAGCCAGTACCGCTCCCGCTGGAAGGCGTACGTCGGCAGGGCGGGCGTCCGCCCCGGGCCGAACACGGCCTGCCACTCGGGGCTCCGGCCGCGGACGTGCAGGGCGCCGAGCGCGGACGCCAGGGTGCGGCGCTCGGGCCGGCCGCGGCGCAGCACCGGCACGAACGCGAGCCCCTCGTCGTCCAGGCAGTCCTGGCCCAGGGCCGACAGCACGCCGTCCGGGCCGAGTTCGAGGAAGGTCCGCATCCCGAGCTCGTGGAGCGCGGCGAGACCGTCGGACATCCGCACTTCCCGGCGGACCTGGCGCACCCAGTAGTCGGCGGTGATCTCGACGGGCCCGCCGGTGACGGTGGACACCATCGGGACGCGCGGCTCCGCGTACCGGACCGTCGAGGTGACGGCGGCGAACGCGTCGAGCATCCCGTCCATGCGGTGGGAGTGGAAGGCGTGGCTGACGACGAGCCGGCGGGTCTTGCGGCCGTCGGCGGCGAACGCGGCGGCGACCTCCTCGACGGCCTCGACGTCGCCGGACACGACGACGGCCAGCGGGCCGTTGACGGCGGCGATGCTCACCTCGTGCTCGCGGCCCACGAGAAGCGGGGCGACCTCCTCCTGCGAGGCCTGGACGGCCGTCATGGCGCCGCCGGACGGCAGGGCCTGCATGAGCCGGCCGCGCGCGGTGACCAGGGCGCAGGCGTCGGGCAGGGTGAGGATCCCGGCGACGTGCGCGGCCGCGAACTCGCCGATGGAGTGGCCGAGTACGGCGTCCGGGGTCAGTCCCCGGTGTTCCAGGAGGCGGAACAGCGCGACCTGGAGGGCGAAGAGGGCGCACTGGGTGTTCTCGGTGCGGTCGAGCGCCTCGCCGTCGTGGAACATCACCTCGCGGATCGGCGGCGTGCCGGGCACGGAGCCCCGGCAGGCGTCGAGTTCGGCGCACACGGCGTCGAGGGCGGCGGCGAAGACGGGCTCGGACTCGTACAGCTCGCGGCCCATGCCGACGCGCTGGCTGCCCTGCCCGGTGAAGAGGTACGCGAGACCCTCGTCGGTGCGCGCCGTGCCGAGGGCGAGCGCGGAGTGCGGCTCGCCGCGGCCCAGCGCGGTCAGGGCGGCGACGGCCTCCGTGCGGTCCTCGGCGGCGACGACCGCGCGGTGGTCGAGGGCGGTACGGGTGGTGGCCAGGGCGCGGCCGAGGTCACGGTCCGACACCCCGTCGAGGCCGTGGTCGCCGAGGGCGTCGACGAGTGCGGTGGCCTGGGCGCGCAGCGCCGGTTCGGTGCGTCCGGACAGCACCCACAGCGGTTCGGTTCCGCCGCCCTCGACGTCGGTCCCGGACGTGGAGGTCCCGACCTCGGGAGTCTCGGACGCGGGGGCCTCGGCGGGGGCTTCCGCGAGGACGACGTGGGCGTTGGTGCCGCTGATGCCGAAGGAGGAGACGCCGGCGCGGCGGGTCCTGCCGTCGGTGGCGGGCCAGGGGCGGGGCTCGGTGAGCAGTTCGAGGCCGCCGTTGTCCCAGTCGACGAGCTCACTGGGCGTGCCGACGTTGAGGGAGGCGGGGAGCTCGCCGTGGCGCAGGGCCATGACCATCTTGATGACGCCGCCGACACCGGCGGCCGCCTGGGCGTGGCCCAGGTTGGACTTGAGGGAGCCGAGCATCAGCGGCAGGCCGTCGCGCTCGCTGCCGTACGTGGCGAGCAGGGCCTGCGCCTCGATCGGGTCGCCGAGGACCGTTCCCGTACCGTGCGCCTCGACCGCGTCGACACCGGACAGGGGCACGCCGGCGTCCTGCACGGCGGCGCGGATGACGCGCTCCTGCGCCGGACCGCTGGGCGCGGTGAGGCCGTTGGAGGCGCCGTCCTGGTTCACGGCCGTGCCCGCCACGACGGCGAGCACCTCGTGCCCGAGCCGCCGGGCATCCGAGAGCCGCTCCACGACGAGGACGCCGACGCCCTCGGCCCAGGCCGTGCCGTCCGCCTCCGCCGAGAAGCTCTTGCACCGGCCGTCGGTGGCGAGCCCCCGCTGACGCGAGAACTCGACGAAGATGCCGGGCGTCGACATGATCGCCACACCGCCGGCGAGCGCGAGGGAGCACTCGCCCGACCGGATGGCGCGGACCGCCAGGTGCAGGGCGACCAGCGACGACGAGCACGCGGTGTCCACGGTCAGGGCCGGGCCCTGGAGGCCGAGGGTGTACGCGACGCGGCCCGAGGCCACGCTCGACGTCGTGCCCGTCAGGCCGAACCCGGCGGCACCCGCGCCCGCCTCGCCGAGCCGCGGACCGTATTCCTGGGCCATCACACCGGCGAACACGCCCGTCTGCGTGCCGCGCAGGGAGTCCGGGGCGATTCCGGCCCGCTCCAGGGCCTCCCAGCACACCTCGAGGTAGGCGCGCTGCTGCGGGTCCATCGCCAGCGCCTCGCGCGGCGAGATCCCGAACAGCTCGGCGTCGAACTCCGCGGCGCCTTCGAGGAAGCCGCCGTTGCGCACGTACGTCGTGCCGACGTGGGCCGGGTCCGGGTGGTAGAGGCCGTCGAGGTCCCAGCCGCGGTCGGCCGGGAAGCCCGAGATCACGTCGCGCTGCTCGGCGACGACCCGCCACAGCGCCTCGGGGGAGTCCACCCCGCCCGGGAAGCGGCAGCCCATGCCGACGATCACGACGGGGTCGTCCTGATCCCGTTCCTGATCCCGCGGCGCTTCGGGGGCCGAGGCCTCCTGCTGCGCGTCCGCGAGCTGTGCGGCGAGCGCGGCCGGGCTCGGGTGGTCGTAGACGACGGTGGTGGGGAGCTTGCGCCCGGTGGCGGTGACGAGCCGGTTGCGCAGCTCGACGACCATCGCCGAGTCGATGCCCAACTCCTTGAACGTACGCCGGGGTTCGATCTCGCCGACGGATTCGTAGCCGAGGACGGCGGCGGTGTGCGCCCGCACGAGCTCCAGGGCGGCCGGCCCGGTCAGCGAGCGGTTCGGCTCGGTCTCGGGGGAGTCGTCGGTGTCCTCCGGCAGCACCGCGGCCCGCGGCGCCGGCGTCAGGGCCCGGGCGGCGTGGGGCTGCCCGGAGATCCAGTGGCGGCGGCGCTGGAAGGCGTACGTCGGCAGTTCGGCGCGGGTGGTGCCGGCGGGCAGGACGGCGGACCAGTCCACCTCCGCGCCGTGGCAGAACGCTTCGCCGAACGCGAGCAGCAGCCGCTGCGGTCCGCCCTCGCCTCGGCGCAGGGTGCCGAGCGCGGCGACCGGCAGATCGGCGGCCTCCGCCGTCTGCTGGACGGCGAGCGCCAGGACGGGGTGCGGGCTCATCTCGATGAACAGCTCGTGGCCCGCGTCGAGGAGCGCGCGCACGGCGGGCTCGAAGCCCACGGGCTCCCGCAGGTTGCGGTACCAGTAGTCGACGTCCAGTTCGGAGCCGTCGAGGGCCGTGCCGGTGACGGTGGAGTGGAGCGGCACGTTCCCGGCGCGCGGCGCGATCCCGGCGAGCTCGGCGGGCAGCGTCTCGCGCACGGCGTCGACGTGCGGGCTGTGCGAGGCGTACGCGACGGGGATGCGGCGGGTACGGACGTCCTCGCCGTACCGCGCGGCCAGCCGGTCCAGGGCGTCACCGTCACCGGCCACCACGGTCATGCCGGGCGAGTTCACGGCGGCCACGCTCAGGCCCGGGAATCCGGCCAGGTCCTCGCGGACCCGGTCGGCGGGCAGCGCCACGGTGAGCATGCCGCCGCCGCGTCCGGCGAGCGCGCCGAGGGCGGTGCTGCGGACGGCGATCAGGCGGGCCGCGTCGTCCACGGTGAGGGCGCCGCTGACGGTGGCGGCGGCGATCTCGCCCTGCGAGTGGCCGACGACCGCGGCCGGTTCGACGCCCGCAGCCCGCCACAGCGCGGCGAGGCCGACCATCACGGCCCACAGGGCGGGCTGCACGACGTCGTCGCGGTCGAGGTCGGGCGCGCCGTCTCGGCCGCGCAGGACGTCGGTCAGCGACCAGTCGCGGTACGGGCGCAGTGCGCGCTCGCAGTCCGCCACGACCTCGGCGAACACGGGGGAGCTGTCGAGGAGTTCGGCGGCCATGCCGGCCCACTGCGAACCCTGACCGGGGAAGACGAACACGGCCTCGCGGACGGCCCGGTGGCTGCTGCCCTCGACCGCGGACGGGGCGACCCGGGCGTCGGCGACCGCGTCCAGGGCGGACAGCAGGTCGTCGCGTCCTGAGCCGGTCAGCACGGCGCGGTGGGTGAAGGCCGTGCGGTCGTGGGCGAGGGCCCGGGCGACCTCGGCGACGTCGAATTCCGGCCGTTCGGCGAGGTGCGCGCGGAGTCGGGCGGCCTGGGCGCGGAGCGCCTTGTCGCCGCGTCCGGAAAGCACCCACGCGACGGCGTCGGAGGCGACCGACGCCTTTGCCTCCGGCTTTGTCTCCGGCTCGTTCTCGACGGTCGTGGACGTCTCGCCCCGCCATTCGCCGAGGACCAGATGGCAGTTCGTACCGCCCATTCCGACCGAAGTGACACCCGCGACGAGTGGAACGTCGGGATTCGGCCACGGGCCGGTTTCGGTGGAGGCGGCGATCCGCAGTTCCTCGAACGGGATCTCCGGATTGGGGGTCTGATAGTTGAGCGTTGGAACGAGTTCCCGTTCCTTGAGGCAGAGAATCGTCTTGACGAGCCCCGCTATGCCGGCGGCGCCTTCGAGGTGGCCGATGTTCGTCTTGACGGATCCGAGCCGGAGCGGATTATCCGGCGTGCGGGAGGAGGAGAAAACGGCGCCCAGAGCAGAGGCTTCGATGGGATCGCCGACCCGGGTGCCCGACCCGTGTATTTCGACGTACTGCGCTTGTTCCAGCGGTATACCAGAATTCTTCCAGGCGTCGCGTATGACGCGTTCCTGGGCTTTTCCGTCGGGGGTGGGGAGGGTGGCGCTCGCGCCGTCGCTGCCGACGGCTCCGCCGTGCAGCAGACAGTGGATGCGGTCCCCGTCGGCGAGGGCCCGGCTGAGGAGTTTGAGCGCCACCACGCCGCCGCCCTCACCGCGGACGTAGCCGTTCGCCCGTGCGTCGAGGCTATGACATCGACCGTCGGGCGAGAGGCTGCCGAAGGCCGCGAGGGCCTGGGTGCTCTCCGGCGCGAGGTTGAGGTTGACGCCGCCGGCCAGCGCCGTCACGGACTCGCCGCGCCGCAGGCTCTCGCAGGCCAGATGCACCGCGACCAGCGAGGACGACTGCGCGCTGTCGATCACCATGCTCGGTCCCTGGAGCCCGAGGGCGTACGAGACGCGGTTGGCGATGATGCCGCGGTGCAGGCCGGTCACCGTGTGCGCGGAGGTGGCCTCGGGGCCGGCCGCGTGGGTGAGGGTCGTGTAGTCGTCGGTGATCGCGCCGACGAAGACGCCGGTGGCGGAGTCCGCGAGCGCGGCCGGGACGATGCCGGCGTCCTCGAGGGCCTCCCAGGCGAGTTCGAGGACGAGCCGCTGCTGCGGATCCATCGCCGCGGCCTCGCGCGGAGAAATACCGAAGAACTCGGCATCGAAGGTGTCGACACGGGGCAGAAAACCACCGGGGCGCGGCGAACCGTCGTCCCGGACGCCGAGGTGTGCGCGATCCGCAGGCGGTTCCGCTATGGCGTCGCGGCCATTCCTGAGGAGATTCCAGAATTCGGCGGGGTTCGACCCGCCGGGAAAGCGACAGGAGACGCCGACGACCGCGACGGTCCGGTCATCCATCACATGGGGCACTGCGTCGCCCGATGGACATTCCGTGTCGATCTGTGGTGGTGCCGCCTCAATCTGGGCATGGCGGATCATGGTGTTCTGCTCCCCCCGTAGAAGCACGATCAACGGCGTCGCCGACTCAGCAGCCCTGCCCGTCTCAATCTCGATTCGGACCCTAGCACCGAGGCGGCGCTCCGTAAACCAATGGCCAGAGTGGCGAGTTGGCAGGGAAAACGAATGTGACGGATAATCTGGACGACACTTGCGTGTGCTACAGCGGGGGATCTGTTTCACGCCATGTCGCAGGACGGCAGAAGACTTCCGGCCCGGTGACACCACCCCCGACAGGAGGGTGGCGTCAGGCCGGGCGGAAGCCGGGAGCGGCGGGGACTACTTGCCCTTCGCCGCCGGGTCGGCCTTGGTGAGCGTGCAGACGCCGTCCACGCACTGGCGCTCCAGGCGGCCCCGGGAGATGGTCTGCACGAGGCCGACCATCCAGCAGGTGGGGCAGCCGCGGAAGGCGATCAGGGCCAGCGGGGCCGCGAGCAGGGTGATCGGGCCGTAGGCGGGCACCAGCGCGATCGAGCCGATGATCAGCCCGAAGCCGATGACGCCGCGCGCCAGGTGGCGCGGGACGGACTTGCTGGCGAAGTTCGGCGCCGCGGGCGGGGTCTTGACCTCCGTCGGTGCGATGACCGGGGACTTCACGCCCTGAGGGGGCTTCACGATCTTCACGGTGTTCATGGTGAGTCTCCTTCGACTGGCTGGTCGATGGCTTGATCTGATGCCTGGTCGGTCGCTTCCAGCGCGTGACGCAGTGACGCGCGTGCCCTGTGCAGCCGTGACTTCATCGCGGCGGTGCTCAGGCCGAGCGTCTGGGCGACGGTCCTGCCCGGCAGGCCCTGCACGTCCCGCATGATCAGGACCTGCCGCTGCTCGCGGGGAAGGGCGCTGACCGCGGCCGCGATCCGCTCCACCTCCAGCCGGTACAGCACGGCCTCCTCGGCGGAAGGTTCCGCACACGCCTCCGGCTCGGCCGACCCCTCGTCGCGCATGGCGATGAGCAGCCGTACCTGCCGGAGGCACTCGTTGCGCACGATCCGGAACATCCATGAGGCAAGCGCGCCGGTGGCCCGCAAGGTGCCGATCTTCCGGTACAGGATGATCAGCGCCTCCTGTGCGGCGTCCTCCGCGTCCTGCGGCGAGGCGCACAGCGATATGGCGAACTTGCGCACATGCGGCTGCGATTCCATGACGACGGTGGTGAGCGACGTGACGTCGCCGTCCTGAGCGGCCTTGATCAGCCGCTCGTCGGGCCAGGGGAAGCGTTGGTTCATGTGCTACTCATACCGGAAGGCGCCCCGCGCGCAGGCGCTGGTCAGGTGCGGCTCTTGTTGAAGCGGCGCATCAGGTGCCAGCTGCACATACCCACGAGCACGACGCCGACCACGATGATGGCAGTCCACATAGTTCCTGTTCCCTCCGTGTTCCTCCGGCCCGTTCGGCCGGTACACACATAAGAGACGGGGAGGTGCCGAGAGGATTCGCGGTTCCGGGAAGTTTTTTTCGGGACCTGGTCAGGGGCCGGCCCGGACCCGGTCCGGAGCAGGTCAGGACCCCGGACCGGGTCCGGTCCCGGGCGCCGGCCGGCGCTCTCAGAGGAAGCCGCCGACCGCCCGGCCCCCTAGCGTCGTCCGTGTGACCAAGATGCTCAACTCCCAAGCGGAGGGCGCCGGTTCACGGCCGCCCCTGGTGACGCGGCCCCTGCTGCTGCGCTTCGTCTCGATCATCGGCGCCTCGACGAGCTTCTATCTGCTCCTGTCGGCCGTCCCCCTCTACGCCGAGGTGAGCGGAGGCGGCCACGGCGGCGCCGCCGGCCTCACCACCGGCACCCTGATGCTGGCCACGGTCGGCGGCGAGCTCGCGACGCCCCGGCTCGTCGCCCGGTTCGGCTACCGCCTGACGCTGGTGGCGGGGCTGTTCCTCCTCGGCGCGCCCGCGTTCGCGCTCGCCGCCTCCGGGAGCGCGGTCTGGATCGCGGCGGTCTGTGTGCTGCGCGGCCTGGGCTTCGCGTTCGCCGTCGTCGCGGGCGGCGCCCTGACGGCCTCGCTCATCCCGGCCGAGCGCCGCGGCGAGGGCCTCGCGCTCGTCGGCATCGTGACGGGGATACCATCGCTGGTGGCGCTGCCGCTGGGGGTGTGGCTGGTGGACCACGTGGGGTACGGGCCGGTGTTCGCCGCCGGGGCCGTGGCCGCGCTGGCCGCCATCGTCTCGGTACCGGGCCTGCCGGACCGCGAGGCCGGGTCGCCCGACCGCGAGACGGACCCGGAGCGGCCGATCGGGGTCACGGCAGGGTTCCGCACGCCCGCCCTTGCGCGGCCCGCTCTCGTCTTCGCGGCCACCGCGCTCGCCGCCGGAATCCTCGTCACCTTCCTCCCGCTCGCCGTGCCGTCGGCCTCCGCGGGCGTCGTCGCCACGGCCCTGTTCGCCCAGACGGCCGCGGCGACCGCGGCCCGCTGGGTCGCCGGCCGGCACGGCGACCGGCACGGACCGGCCGCGCTCCTCCTGCCCGGCCTCGCCGTCGCGGCCGGCGGAGTGCTGCTCACCGCCCTGACCCACAGCCCGGTCGCCGTCGTCGTCGGCACGGCCCTGTTCGGGATGGGCTTCGGCATCACCCAGAACGCCACCCTGACGCTGATGTACGCGCGCGTCCCCGCCTCCGGTTACGGCACGGTCAGCGCTCTGTGGAACTTCGCCTTCGACGCGGGCATGGGCGTCGGGGCCGTCGGCTTCGGAATCCTCGCCGGCCGGACCGGCTACCCCTGGGCCTTCGCCCTCACGGCCGTCCTGATGCTCACAGCGCTCGCCCCGGCCTGGCGCGACCGCCGGACGGAGGGCGCCCGCGCGTGACGCTCACATGTGCGGCTGGCCGTAGTACCGGGCGAACTGCTCCAGATAGCCGGGCTCTCCGTACTTCGCCTCATCGAAGTCGGGGGCACCCCTGATCTGGTCCTTCGTGCGGTCGACGTACACCTTCTCCTCGGCGGTGTCGATCAGTTCGATCGTCCCGGCGGGGAGGAGCACCCGCCTGCCGAAGATCCAGGCTCCGACGTCGACGACGAGGTGGGACGAGTCGACGTCCTCGGAGTGCCTGTCGATCTTCCCGATGGTGCCGTCGGTGGCCTCGACCTTGTAGCCGACGAGATCGGCGCCCTGCCGGTAGCCGGTGCTCGGTCGGTAGTTCCAGATGTCGAACTCGCTCATGGCGGCACCTCTCGTCCCTCCCCATCCTCCCGTGGCCGACCGGCGCACGCACGTCGTCACCCGCGGTGACCCGCACGGGCGAGGCGCGCCGGTGGCGATGGGGGTCAGAGACCTCGGCGTGACGGGCTGTGCACGGCGTCGACGACCAGGGCGAGCAGCCGGTCGGGCTGTCCGGAGTGCTCGTCGCGCGCCGTGGACAGGGCGATCCCGACGACCAGCTGGAGCAGGTCCTCGGCGGTGAGGTCGGCGCGCGCCGACCCGTGCCGCTGGGCCCGGGTGAGCAGGCCGGTCGCCGCGTCCAGGATCAGCCGGTGGCAGTCGAGGCCGGGCCCCGCGGCCTCCTCGACGAGGAGCGCGCCGCCCATGCCCTGGTTGACCCGGGCATGGGTGAGGAAGGCGCCCAGCCATTCGGCGAGGGCGTCGTCGGGGGAGTCCGCGGCGCGCAACGCCTCGGCCCGCGCGCACAGCGTCTCGATGCGGTCCCTGAGCAGTGCGGTCAGCAGGGCCGGGCGGTTCGGGAAGTGGCGGTAGAGGGTCCCGGGTCCGACCCCGGCCCGGCGGGCGATCTCGTTGAGGGAGGCGCCGGGGCCGGCCTCGGCGAACACCTCGGCCGCCGCCGCCAGCAGGCGCTCCCGGTTGGCGCGCGCGTCGGTGCGCCGGGCGTGCCCGGCGGGGGCTGGGGTGTCGGTCATCGTCCTGTCCTCCGTGATCTCCGGGGTGGCCAAGCGGAGAACCTCTCCGTATCATAGCGGGCGTCGAAGCGGAGAACCTCTCCGTTTCGTCTTTCCGTTGTGCTGCCCGAGGGGTACGGATGACTGTCGAAGCGCGGACCGGGCTCGGCCGGGTCGGAATCTGGACCTTCGCCTACGAAGGGCAGCCCGCCGGGCGCGTGCGGGAATCGGCCGCGGAACTGGAGGAGTTGGGATACGGAGCCATCTGGTTCGGGGAGGCCTACGGTCGCGACACCTTCGGCCAGGCCTGGCTGCTGCTCTCGGCGACCCGCCGGATCACCGTCGCGTCCGGCATCGCCAACATCGCCTTCCGTGAGCCGATCGCCACCGCCGGCGCGGCCCGCACGCTCGGCGAGGCCTTCCCCGGGCGGTACGTCCTGGGGCTGGGTGGCCACCGGGTCGACGACACCGTCCACGAGGTGGACGGCTACCCGGTGCCGACCCGGGGCAGGGCGCTGCACACGATGCGCGGCTACCTGGACGCGATGGACGCGGCACCCGCCCACGGGCCCGCGCCCGACCCGGCGCCGCGCCGGGTCCTGGCCGCGCTCGGCCCGAAGATGCTGGAACTGGCGGCCGAGCGCACCTGGGGCGCGCACCCCTACTTCGTCCCCGTCGAGCACACCGAGCGGGCGCGCCGGATCCTCGGGCCGCAGGCGTTCCTCGGGGTGGAGCAGGCCGTCGTCCTGGACGCCGACCGCGGCAGGGCCCGGGAGGTGGCCACCGCGCACGTCGCCGGATACGTCGCCGCCGCGGCGCACCAGGTGGCGAGCCTGCGCAGGCTCGGCTTCGGCGACGAGGACCTCGTGGGCGGACCGAGCCGCCGCCTGGTCGACGCGATCGTCGCGTACGGGGACGTGGACGCGATCCGTCGGCGCGTCGTGCAGCACCTGGACGCGGGTGCCGACCACGTCTGCCTCCAGGTGCTGACCGCCGATCCGCTCGCGCTGCCGGACCGGGAGTGGCGCGAGCTCGCCCCGGCCCTGCTCTGAAACCGGACAACTCCCCCGTGTGCAAGGGTGGTTGACGAAAGGTCTGGACCAACCTACGGTCTCCTGGAGCGCGCGCCATGCCCAGGATCCCCCACGTCCCCAGGAGCACACGCATGCCAGGCCCTCGGATCACCCGTGTCCTCGGAGCGGGGTTCGTCACCCTGCTCGCCGCCGCCGTCCTCGCCGGCCCCGCCGCCGCCCAAGGCGCGAAGGCCGCCGCCCCGTCCCCGTCGTCCGCCGCCGCGGACACCTGCGCCCTCAAGCCGAAGCCCGCCGGGAAGGTGCTCCAGGGGTACTGGGAGAACTGGGACGGCTCGGCGAACGGCGTGCACCCGCCGTTCGGCTGGGCGCCCATCGACGACCCCCGTTTCGCCGCCCACGGCTACAACGTCATCAACGCCGCTTTCCCGGTGATCCGTTCGGACGGGACCGTTCTCTGGGAGGACGGCATGGACAGCGGCGTCCGCGTCGCCACCCCGGCGGAGATGTGCCGGGCCAAGGCGGCCGGGGCGACGATCCTCATGTCGATCGGGGGCGCCGCGGCCGGGATCGACCTGAGCTCCCGCGCCGTCGCCGACCGGTTCGTCGAGACCATCGTCCCGATCCTGACCGCGTACAACTTCGACGGGATCGACATCGACATCGAGACCGGCCTCGTCGGCAGCGGCAGCATCGGCACGCTGTCCGCCTCGCAGGCCAACCTGGTCCGCATCATCGACGGAGTGCTGGCCCGCATGCCCGCAGGGTTCGGGCTGACGATGGCGCCGGAGACCGCGTACGTCACCGGCGGCAGCGTGGCCTACGGGTCGATCTGGGGCGCGTACCTGCCGATCGTCAAGAAGTACGCGGACAACGGGCGGCTGTGGTGGCTGAACATGCAGTACTACAACGGCAGCATGTACGGCTGCTCCGGTGACTCCTACTCCGCCGGCACGGTCGCCGGGTTCGTCGCCCAGACCGACTGCCTGAACCGCGGGCTCGTCGTCCAGGGCACCACGATCAAGGTCCCGTACGACAAGCAGGTCCCCGGCCTCCCGGCCCAGCCCGGCGCCGGCGGCGGATACATGGCGCCGACGGCCGTCGCCCAGGCCTGGAACCACTACGGCGGCTCGCTCAAGGGCCTGATGACCTGGTCGGCCAACTGGGACGGCTCGAAGAACTGGACCTTCGGCAACAACGTCAAGGCCCTCCAGGGCCGCTAGGTCCTGTCTTCCGGATCACGCCGGTGGCCTCGGACCCCTCGCCTGTTACTTGCCGGTAGGCAATGATGGTGGACGACCATCCACACGGCCGGGGGCTGAGGCAACGGTGAAGACTTTCGACGAACGGACCAGGGTGCACGTCTTCCGGGACGACGCCCTGGGGGAGCACGACGCCGTCGGGCTCGCCGAGGCGATCCGGCGCGGCGAGGTCGGCGCCGCCGAGGCGGCGCGGGACGCGGCCGCGCGGGTGCGGGCCGTCGAGGAGCGGCTCCACGCCGTCCAGACGCACGTCGACACCCCCGCGCCCGGCGCCGTGCCCGACGGCGCCTTCGCGGGCGTCCCGAGCTTCGTCAAGGACAACACCGACCACCAGGGCCTGCCCACCGGCCACGGCAGCGCGGCCTTCACCCCGAGGCCGGCGCGACGGCACGCACCCTTCGCCCGGCAGTTCCTGAGCAGCGGCGTCACGGTGCTCGGCAAGACCCGCCTGCCCGAGTTCGGCTTCAGCCCCTCCACGGAGTACGAGAACGCCGAGCCCGTCCGCAACCCGTGGAACACCGGCCACTCCGCGGGCGGTTCCTCGGGCGGCAGCGCGGCGCTCGTCGCCTCCGGAGCCGTGCCCATCGCCCACGCCAACGACGGCGGCGGCTCCATCCGGATCCCCGCCGCCTGCTGCGGGCTCGTCGGCCTCAAGCCGACCCGGGGCAGGGTCGTGCCGAACGCCCAGAGCCGCCGACTTCCCCTGGACCTCGTCGCCGACGGCATCGTCAGCCGTTCCGTGCGGGACACCGCGGCCTTCCTCGCCGCCGCCGAGACGTACTGGCGCAACCCGAAACTGCCGCCCCTCGGCCTGGTCGAAGGCCCCTCCGGGAAGCGGCTGCGCATAGGCCTCCTCCTCGACTCGCCGAACGGCGTCGCCTCCGACACCGCCACCCGCGAGGCCGTCACGGAGACCGCGACGAGGCTCGAACGCCTCGGCCACACCGTCGAGCCGGTCGAGATGACCATCGACCCGCGCTTCACCGAGGACTTCCTCACCTACTGGGGGATGCTCTCCTTCCTCCTCGGCGCCACCGGCCGGACCCTCGGCCCGGACTTCGACCGGCACCGCATGGACGGCCTCAGCCGCGGGCTGCGCGAGACGTACGTGGAGAACTGGCGGCGCACCCCGGGCGTCCTGCGCCGGCTGAAGCGCACCAAGGTGGCGTACGCGGCGGCGTTCCGCGGACTCGACCTCCTCCTCACCCCCGTCCTCGCCCACCCCGCGCCGCCGATCGGCCGGCTGGCACCGACCGTCCCCTACCCGGAGCTCGTCGAACGGATCCTCGCGTACGTCGCCTTCACCCCGGTCGACAACGTCGTCGGCACCCCGTCGATCTCGCTGCCCAGCACCCGGGCCACGGACGAAGGGCTGCCCATCGGCGTCATGTTCTCCGGCCGGCCCGGAAGCGAACGGACCCTCCTGGACGTGGCGTTCACCCTGGAGGCGGACCGCCCCTTCCGCCGGATCCAGGACCTCTGAGCGCGGAGGGCCGGATGCCGGCACCGTCGACCCGTTCGGCGAGGCGCGCCATGGCCCGCTCCAGTTCACGGCGCGCCCCGAACGGGACGATCGCGGCGCGCCCCGGGACGCGCACGCCGCCGGTGAGCGCCACCCTGGTCCGGCCGCCCTCGTCCACCGCCGCCATCCCGATGACCAGGAACCGGCTCTGCAGCCAGCACCAGCCCGGCCGCAGCACGCCGTGGAGACGGGCCCGGAGACCGTAACGGCTGCGGGCGAGGGCCTCCACCCGGTCGCCGTCCCTGCGCACGATCCGCACCGACCGCATGTCCGGCTGGAACTCCCCGAAGCCGCCCTCCAGATCCCCCATGACGGCCCACACCGCGTCCAGCGGCGCGGGCAGCACCCGCTCCACGATCCGCGCGCCCCGGACACCGGCGCCCATCACCCGGAGCCGCCGCACGTCGTCGATCATCGCCTCGTCACCGTTCACGCGGACCACGCCTTCCGGAAGCTCTTCCGTGCCCGGTGCAACCGGGACTTCGCCGTGCCGGCCGGCACCCCGAGGAGCGCCGCCGCGGCCTCCTCGTCCATCCCCTCGACGTCCCGCAGCACCAGCACCGCCCGGTGCCCGGGCGACAGCCGGGCCAGGACGTCGCCGATGTCGGCGGCCAGCTGCGGATCGCCCCGCTCCGGCACGTCCGGGAGCTCCGCGGGCCGCGCCCGCGCCGCCCGCTTGGCGACCCGCACCGCCTCCCGTACGGAGATCGCCCGCACCCACCCGTACAACGCCTCGGGCTCCCGCAGCGATCTGAGCGAGGTGAAGACGGCGACCAGGGCCTCCTGGGTGGCGTCCGGCCCGTCGTCGAGGGCGATGGGGCCGCAGATCCGGGCGATGTACGGGGTGAGGTGGTCGAGCAGGTCGTGCAGGGCCAGGGTGTCGCCCCGCCGCGCGGCCCGGACGAGCGCGACGCCCCGGTCGACGGGACCGGCGGCCTCAGCGGGCGGCACGCAGGGCCGTCCAGCCGAAGACCAGGGACAGCGGCGTGTACAGCAGGGCGTTCAGCCAGGGGAAGGCCGCCCCGGATCCGTCCCGGCCGATCACGATCCACACCAGACCGGCCGCCCCGCGCAGCAGCATCCCGCCCGCCACGGCGTACGTGACCAGGCGCGGGATCCGGCGGCCGCGGACACCCCGCGCGTGGGCCGCCACGGCGACCGCGGCGCACCCTTCGAGGACGGCCAGCGGCAGCACCACCGCGGGACCGAAGGACACGACACCGCCGAGGACGGCGAGCGAGAGGCTCCGCTCGTCGGCGGCGGGCCAGGTCAGGCCGGTCGCCCAGTAGACGTGCACGAGCGCGAGGACGGCGAGCAGCACGGCGACCGCACGCCCGCCGCCGGCCGTACGAGGCCGCTCGATGTCGATGACCGCCATGAGGTCCCCTCCGTATCGGGGTCGGAATGCCGCCGCCGAGGGGCGCCGACACCTGAAGGAGGACCCGGACCGGGCAGGGGTTCCCTGTGATCCGGATCACGTGCGACGGGCGGGCTGGTCACCGATCTCGACCACACGGGCCCACTCCGGCGGTCCGGCCGGCACGTGGTCGGGGTCGTCCTCGCTCCACGAACGGAACCTCCGCGCGCGGGGGAAGAGTCCCACCACCGTTCGGCAGGCGGGACGCGTGGCCGGCCACGGCGTCTGACCGTCGGTCAGGACCACGAGCACGTCGGGGCGCGGGCGCGCCCGCAGCGCCGCGGCGAAACCCGTGCGGAGATCCGTACCGCCGCCGCCCATCAGCGGGATGCCCTCCGCCTTGCACAGCGGGTGGACGATCCGCGCCGCCGCGTCGCACGGCAGCACGGTCACCAGATCGCGCCGGCCACCCAGCGCCCGGGAGATCGCCGTCACCTCCAGGAGCGCGCTGCCCAGTTCGGCGTCGCTCACCGAGCCCGAGGTGTCGATGACGACGGAGACCCGGGGCGGGCTGCGCCGCAGACTCGGCAGCACCGCCCCGGGCACCGATGCCGAGCGCCGCGACGGACGCCCGTACGAGTGGTCGTCCCCGGCACCGGAACCGTAGGCCGCCGACCTGACGGCCGCCCCGAGCAACTCCCGCCACGCCTGCGGCGGATGGAACGCCTCCTCCGCCCACCGCCGCCACCCCGCCGGGATGCTGCCCGGCCGGCCGGTGATGGCCTGGGTCACCCGGAACCGCACGGCGTCCTGCTCCTGGGTGCTCAGCCCGTCGGCGCCGTCCGCGCCGAGGTCCCAGGCCCGTTCGAGACCGTCGGCTCCGCTGCCGCAGTCCAGCCAGCCCGCGTCCCTGGTCCGCGAACCGAGCCGGAACTGCCGCAGGTACTCCTCCATCAGCTTTCCCTCGGGAAGGCCGAGGAGCCCGGGATGCACGGCCCCCTCCGGCATGGGGAGGCCGTCGCCGAACACGTCGTCGTTGATCTCGCAGTCCGCGGCGATGTTCATCCGCAGCCGCTCGCCCGAACCCGTCAGACCCCGCTCCCGCGCCACCCGGTCGCTGCGCCCGTGGTGGTCGCGGAGCAGATGCGTCACCTCGTGCACCCACACCCCGGCGAGCTCCTCCACCGGGGTCCGGTCGACGAAGCCCGGCGAGACGTAGCAGCGCCAGTGACGGTCCACCGCCATCGTCGGCACCTCCCGCGACTCCACGGTGTGCAGGGCGAACAGCGCCGTCGCCAGATACGGCCGGACCCGCACGGCGTGCAGCCGGGCCGCGTACAGCTTCTCCAGATCGAGCGCCGGGGCGCCCCGTGTCTCCGGACTCATCGCCCCGCACCCGCACCCGCGCCGGCCGCGACGCGGTCGCCCGCCCGGTCCGCGCGCCGGGACAGGGACACGACGCCGGCCAGCCGCTCGATCGACTCCGGAACGTCCCAGTCCTCCCGGCGCAGCCCCGCCAGCGTCGTCGCCGGTACGACCACCAGATCCGGAGCACCCGACTCGAGCGCGCGGACGAGCAGCGCCCAGGCCGCGTCCCAACGGGACTTCTCCGGGCGCCGGGAGACCGCCGCGACGACCCCCTCCAGAGCAGCCAGGCGGCGGTCGCCGCGCTCGGGCAGCTCGGCACCCTCGGGGTCGGCGAGGAGCAGTTCGGGATCGGGGAGGTCCATCCGGTCGAGCCAGGCGAGGAGTTCGAGCCCCGGCCCGTCCCCGACGACCCCGCGCACCAGCTGCGAGAGCACGTCCCGGGACACCCCCGCGGCGGTCGCGAAGGCGATGAGCCGCAGCGCCATCTCCCAGCTCCGGGGCGAGGGCCAGGCGCCGCCGCGCGGCGCCTCACCGCCGGGCAGCCGGTGCACGAGCGCCGGACGGGCCGTCAGCAGACCGCAGACCGCCCGCCGGGCGACGTCCACGGCCTCCGTCAGCCTCGCCGGGTCGAGGCGGGGGAGCGTGGCGCGCGGCCAGACACCCCCGAGGCCGCGGACCACGACCTCGGCGTCGTGCGTCCACCGCAGATGGACGAAACGGTTCGCGAGCGGCGGGCTCAGCTCCCAGCCGTCGGCGGCCGAGGACCGCGGATTGGCGGCGGCGACGATCCGTACGTCGGGCGGGAGGACGAGCGTCCCGATCCGCCGCTCCAGGACGAGCCGGAGCAGGGCCGCCTGGACGGCCGGGGGAGCGGTGGACAGCTCGTCCAGGAACAGCAGGCCCCGGCCGGCCCGTACCAGCCGCACGGCCCACTCGGGCGGTGCCATCGGCACGCCCTGTTCCGCGGGGTCGTCGCCGACGATCGGCAGTCCGGAGAAGTCGGTGGGCTCGTGCACGCTCGCGATGACGGTGGTCAGCGGCAGGTCGAGCGAGGCGGCGAGCTGCGTCAGGGCCGCGGTCTTGCCGATGCCCGGCTCGCCCCACAGGAGCACCGGAAGATCGGCGGCGACCGCCAGGGTCAGCGCCTCCAGCTGGGGGTCGGGCCGGGGCTCGGTGTCGGTGTCGCGCAGAAGGGACAACAGGGCGCCTGCGAGGTCGAGTTCGGCGGTGGGGGCAGGAGAGGAGGGCATGACTGTGGGCACGGGAGATCACCTGAGGAGAGGAGAGGAGAGGAGAGGAGAGGAGAGGAGAAGGAAGGGGAAGGGAGGGAACCGGGGGTCACACCGGCGGGAACGTGGCCTGCCGCGGGCGCGGGCCACGCGTGCGCGTGCGGCGGCTGTCCGGACGTGTGCGGAGGGTGGTCACGGAAGGGGGCGCGAGTTTCCGGCCGGGCGCGGGGCCGGCCAGCCCGGCCCGGTAGAGCCCGTACGTGACGCGGCGCCGCGCCGCCGTGTCCAGCGCGTCCCGGAGAGCGCCGTCGCGCAGCAGCGCGGCGGGCCCGAGGAGGCCTTCGACGACGGCCAGCGCACCGGCGATGTCGCCGTGGTCGAGCCGCTCGCGGACACCGGTGAGACAGTCCGGACGCCGGTGCGCCTCGTCGACGGCCCGTACGCAGGGGAGCGCCGTGCCGGTCAGGGCGACGAGGAGCTCCTCGCGCCGCAGCTCGGCCGGGTCGTGGTCGAGCGGTGTCAGCACGCCGTCGACCAGGCCGATCCGGTGCCGGGCGCCCCGGCAGTCGACGAGGCGCGGCGCGCCCGCCCGCTCGGGTGGCCGCGGCGGGCCGCTCGGCACGTGACCGGGTACGAGCGCGGCGGCGACCAGCGGGTGCAGTTGCCCGGCCTCGACGAGACCGGCGCGCAGCAGCTCCAGGTCGGGCGGCAGCCAGGTGGCCGCGTCCGGCAGGACGGGCGCCGAGGTGAGCGCCCGCCGCGCGGACGCGTCCCCGACGAGTGCCCCCGACGGGTCGGCGTCCAGGAGGAACCGCCGCCCCCTGCCGAGGCGTACGGCCACCGGGCCCGCCGGCCGGCCCTCGGCGCGCAGCAGGATCGCCGCCTCGGCCGTCCATCGGTCCACGGCACAGTGGAGTCCGCCTTGCGGCAGATCCGGCCGGGGGAGGTGCGAGGGCGGTCCGTCGGCCCCGGAACGGGTGCGCAGTTCGGCGGCCCGGCTCGCGTCCCAGAGATGGCGGTGCAGGTCGAGCCGGAACCGTGGGTGCGGGTGGGGATGCGGGTGGGAAGGCGCCGGGCCGGTGCCGGGCGCGTCCGGGCCCCGGAGCGCGAGGCTGATGCGCTGTCCGGCGTCCGCCCAGGCGGGCGCGGTCCGGGCCACCAGGTGCACGGGCCCCGTACCGTCGCGTCCCCCGGTGTCGTACCGGGCGAGGGCGACGGTGAGGCCCGGGCGCAGCAGCCCGTACGGGGCGATCCTCGGCATGTGCCAGCGCAGCAGGTCCGGGGCCAGGCGGCGCAGATCGGCCCGCACGCGGGACGCGAGTTCCGTGCCGTGACCGCGAGCCAGGGCGCGGAGGTCGAGATCGACGTCGACGTGGGCGGCGGCGCAGGCCCCCGCCCAGTCCCCGGCCTCACGGCGGGCGGTCGCGGTCTCGATCATGGAGGGCGGCACGGCGAACTCGCGCACGCGCAGCCAGCGGGAGAGGTGGGAATCCTCGTACGCGAAGGGAGTGGCCATCAGCACTCACCTGTTGCGGACGGGACCCCCGATCTGAGAGAGGAGTGAGTCGTCATCGCGAGCACCATACGACGTTTCCGCGGGTGGGGCCACGCTCTTTTCCTCAGGGGGCGGTGCTCAGAGGCCACCCGTCCCGTCCAGTCCGTCGCGCGCCCGGCCGTACTGCTCGGGATGGTCCGCGGCGTCGGGCAGGGACAGGGCGGTCCGGAACTCCTCGTGGGCCTCGGCTCGACGGCCCGCCGCCGCGTAGGTGCTGCCGAGACGGATACGGATCTCCATCTCCAGCCAGGTACTGGTGTGTTCGGTGAGCGTGGACAGGGCCTCGTGGTGGGTCTCGACGGCGGCGCTCAGCCGCCCCTGTCCGTGCTCGGCGGCGGCCAGCTGGGACAGCGCCGCCGCACGCAGCGTCATGTCACCCGCCTGGTCGGCGAGTTCGACGGCCCGTCGCAGCAGCCGGGCGCTCTCCGCGGGGCGGCCGAGCGCGTGGTGGGCGCCGGCGACGAAGCACAGGGACTGGGCGATCGTCCTGGGCCGGCCGTTCTTCTCGGCCAGGGCGAGGGCGGCGCCGTACTGGTCGAGGGCCTCCTCGTGCCGTCCGCGCAGGGCGTGGATCGCGCCGAGGTTGCAGGTCGAGACCCCGGTCAGCCAGTCGTCGCCGAGCCCGGCGGCCAGCTCCAGGGCCCTGCTCAGCAGGCCGACGGCCTCCTCGACCCGGCCCAGCGGCCACAGCGCGACGCCCGTCCCCGCGATCGCGCGGGCCTCGTTCCGCGGGTCCCCCTGGTCGCGGGCGTGCCGCAGGGCCTCGGCGAACCAGGCGTGCGCCTGCCGGAACCGGCCCCGGTGGACGTCGACGATCCCCATGCACGCGCGCAGCGCCGAGGCGAGGCGCCGGTCGTCGGCCGAGTCCGCGCACGGCAGCGCGAGTTCAAGGGCCGCGCGGGCCTCGTGGTGCAGGCCTCGGCAGAGCTGGTGGTCCACCAGGGCCTCGGCGAGCAGGCAGGCGTGGTCGTACTCGCCCGAGGCGGCCGCGGAGGCCACCACGTCGAGCAGCTCTCCGCCCGCCGCGTCCAGCCACTCCGAGGCCTCCCGCCGGCCGCCGAAGGGAGACCCGGTGATGCCCGGCTCGGTCGGGAAGGTCTCCGGGCCCCAGTCGCCCGCCATCCGGCCGGCCGCCGTGTAGAGACGCAGGAGGGCCCGTCGGTCCGCGGCCGCCTCCTCGGGTGCGGCGGCGGCGAGCCGCCGTGCATGGGCCCGGACGAGATCGTGCAGCCTGTACCGGCCGGGATGCGGCTCCTGGAGCAGGCTCGCGTCGACCAGGTCCTCAAGGACCGCATCGGCCTCCGCACGGGGGCGGCCGAGGACGGCGGCCAGACCGAGCCCGTCGAAACGGACCGTCGGGACGACCCCCAACGCCCTGAACCCGCGCCTCAGTTCCGGTTCGAGGCGATCGTACGAGAGTCGGAAGGCGGCCTCCACGCTCCGGTCCTCCACCCGCAGCTCGCCGAGGCCCCGGAGGTCGTCGGACATCCGGCCGGCCAGGAACGCCAGGGTCCAGGACGGGCGGCTCTGCAGCCGGGCGCTCGCGATCCGCAGCGCGAGCGGGAGACCGGCGCACCGCCGCGCGAGCTCCAGGGAGGCCTCGGGCTCACGGTCCGCCCGGGACGCCCCGAGGAGCGTGCGGAGCAGGCCGACCGCGTCGTCGGTGTCCAGCGGTTCCACGGTGAGCCGCGCATCGGCGTCGAGGCCGGGCAGACGCTGCCGGCCCGCCACCAGGACGCGGCTGCCGGGCCCCGCGGGCAGCAGCGGACGGACCTGCTCGGCGCTCCGGGCCCCGTCCACGACCAGCAGCAGCCGCAGCCCGCTCGTGGCCGCGCGCCAGGCCGTGACGAGGTCGGTCAACTCGTCCGCCTCTGTGGGCGGTTCCTCGTCGCCGCCGCCCCGCACCGTGCGGAGCAGCCTGCGCAGGGCCCGGTGCGGGCCGGCGGCGCCGTAGGCCTCCAGGTCCACGAACAGGCACCCGTCGGGATGGTCGCCGGCGAGCGTCCAGGCGGCGCGCACGACGAGAGCGGTCTTGCCGACCCCCGCCGTCCCGTCCACGGTCATCACGGACACCGCTCCGGGGTGGACGGGACCGGTGAGGACGGCGAGTTCCGCCTCGCGCCCGACCAGGCAGGCGGTGTCGCCGGGGAGTTCGTTGTGTCGGGGGAGAGGGACGCCGGCACCGGGGCGAACGAGTCCGTCGCCCTCGCCGGCCCGCACGGGTCCGCCGGTGTGGCCGGCCCCGCTCGCGAGCACCGCCTCGTCGTCGTCACCGGCCCCGCCGGGGTGCCCCGGCCCGTCACCCGCGTCGCCGCCCTCACGTCCCCGGCGTTCGGGCTCCGCCGCCCGCACCGCCCCCCGGCCGAGCAGCAGAGCGTCGTCCCGGCGCAGGACGGCCTGGTGGACGCGGCGGAGGTCCTCGCCGGGTTCCACACCCAGTTCGTCGAGGAGCCGGTCGCGGGTCTCGTGGTAGACGGCGAGCGCCTCGGCCTGCCGGCCGCTGCCGTAGAGCGCGCGCATCCGGAGCGCGGCGAGGGGTTCGTCGTACGGCAGGGCCAGCGGCGCCGCCATGAGGCCGTCGAGGGCCTCCGGGTGGCGTCCGAGCAGGACGAGGCACTCCGCGTGCTCCTGGTGCAGGGCCCGGCGCAGCCGGGTGAGCCGCTGCCGCTCGGTGTCGGCGAGGGGCCCCGGCAGGCCGGGCAGGGGCTCGCCGTGCAGCAGCGCGAGGGCCCGGCCGCCCGCGTCGAGGGCGGTGGCGAGGTCGCCCGAGGCCTTCGCCCGCCGGGCGCGGGCCGCCTGCTCGGCGAGCTCGGCGAGGTCGGTGCGGGTGCCGGCGGGCTCGAAGCGGTAGCCGCCGCGACCGCCGTCGATCACCGACCGGCCGGGGCCGGCGTCCGGCGCGTCCAGTGCCCTGCGGAGCGCGTACACGTAGCTGGGCAGGACGCGGTGGCCCGTGCCGGGCGGTTCGGCGCCCCAGACGTCGTCGAGGAGCTGCCGGTAGGTGACGAAGCCCGGTGCGCGCAGGACCAGGGCGGCGAGCACCGCCTGCCGCCGGACCGGGCCGAGGACGACCGGGACGTCGCCGCGCAGGGCCCGGACGGGCCCGAGCAGGTCGATCCGCAAGGGCCCGCCCCGGCCCGCCGGCTCTCCACTCACGTCCCCGCCCCCACGTCCCCGTACGTCCGGTGCCCGCACCGCTGCCCATGACCTTCGCTTCAGCAGCATTTCATCGGCCTTGCAGCGGGCCGCGCCAGGGTGGCCGCGTCGGGCCGGCTGCCGCCGTGGGGGCGGCAGCCGGCCCGCGTCGTCGCACAGTGGAGGAGACACCGTCATGTCACAGGCCGGCAGCCCGCCCGGCGCGCGGCCTACCCGCCGCGCGGGCCGATGGGAGAGCTACCGCGTGACGCACCCGTTCTCCGCGCGGGACCAGGCGGGTCTGTGGGGTGCGATCGTGGGCACCGTCGGCCTCGCCGTCCTGCTGGGCTGGGCGCTCGACATGAAGGGCGGCGTCGTCCTCGTCGCGGCGGTCCCCTTCATCGTCTCCTGGTACGAGAACCGGCGTACGGCCTTCCGGTTCGACGCGGCAGGCGTCCGGTTCGGCACCGTGCCGCTGCCGTGGAGCGACGTCGCCCAGCTCGTGGTGGCCACACCGGACGGCGGCGCGCACGCTCTGATCGGCGCGCGGCTGCGTCCCAGTGTCTCCGTCCCGGCGGGCGCGGACCTCCCGGCGCCCGACCCGGCCATGCCCGCGCCGGTGCATGTCGCCGTCCTCCGTGACACGTTCGACCTGCGGAGGATGGTGGACAAGTCGCGCAGGTACGCGCCCTCGCACCTCCGGATCGTCGTCGCGGACCCGTCCGGCGAACGCGTCGCCTCCTAGGCCACCGTGAACGACAGCCGTGACGACCGTGGTTCGGGTGATCCCGCGCGGGACCCCGACCGCCCCAACTATGGTACTGACGTGGACCAGTTGATCACCGAAGACCCGACCCGCATCGGCCCGTACCGTCTCATCGCCCGCCTGGGCGCCGGCGGGATGGGACTGGTGTACCTCGGCCGGTCCGAGGCCGGCCGGACGGTCGCCGTGAAGGTGGTGCAGGCCGAGCACGCGCAGCACCCCGAGTTCCGCCGGCGCTTCGCGCGCGAGGTGGAGGCCGCCCGGCGGGTGGGCGGGGAGTGGACGGCGGCCGTGCTCGACGCCGACACCGAGGCGCCGGTGCCGTGGGTGGCGACGCAGTACATCCCCGGGCCCGACCTCACGACCGTCGTCGCGAAGGACTTCGGCCCGCTGCCCGAGCACTCGGTCCGCGTCCTCGCCAACCGGCTCGCCGTGGCGCTGCAGTCCGTTCACGCGGCGGGACTGATCCACCGTGACCTGAAGCCGTCCAACGTCCTCGTGACCGTGGACGGGCCGCGCGTGATCGACTTCGGCATCGCGCGGGCCATGGACGGCCTCGGCGGGGACAGCCTGCACACCCGCACGGGCATGCTGATCGGCTCTCCCGGCTTCATGTCGCCCGAGCAGGTGCGCGGCCTCGAACTGACCCCGGCCAGCGACGTGTTCTGCCTGGGTGCGGTCCTCGTGTACGCCTCCACCGGCCGACTCCTCTTCGGTGCCGCCGACACCGGGCTGAGCGCGCACCTCTTCCGGATCGCGGAGGACGAGCCGGACCTGACGGGCGTGCCGGACTCGCTGATCGATCTCGTACGGGCCTGTCTGCACAAGGACCCCGCCCGGCGGCCGACACCCGCGGACGTGGCGGCGCGCACGGCGGCGGACCTCTCCGAGGAGTGGCTGCCGGGGGCCGTACTCGCTCAACTCGGGCGTCACGCGGCCCGGTTGCTGGACTTCGCGCCCGAGACGCGGGCCACACCGCAGGATCCGAGGATCCCGGCCCAGTACGCCGCCGGTCCCCAGCCGTTCCCTCCGCCCCCGGCGTACACCCCGACGGCGCCGGTGGGCCAGGGCCCGGTGCCTCCGGGCTTCGGACCGGCCCTCGGCACCGTGCCCGGCGCCTGGGGGGTGCCCACCGCCCCGGCCGGCCCGTCGGGCCCGTCGCCCCGGCGGTGGTGGGGCCTGGTCGCTGCCGTCCTCGCGCAGTTCCTGGTCGTCGTCGGGGCGATGAGCACGAACGTCGCGCTGCCCATCATCCAGGCCGACCTGCAACTCTCGTTCGACGACCTCCAGCTGATGTCGTTCTCCTACGTCATCGCCTTCGGTGCCCTGTTGCTGCTCGGCGGACACCTCGCCGATCTCCTGGGCCGCAAACGGATGGTGATCATCGGCCTTGCGGGCTTCGCCGTGGTCTCCGCGGTCGGTGGAGCCGCCCCGGCGGCCGGTGTGCTCATCGCGGCGCACGGCCTCCAGGGCGTGTTCGCCGCGCTGCTCTCCTCGGCCGCGCTCTCCCTGGTGGCCGGCGGCTTCACCGACCCCAAGGCGCGCGGCACGGCCTTCGGGATCTACGCCGTGTTCGCTGGCGGCGGCCTGGCCTTCGGCGGGTTCGTGGGCAGCTGGCTGGCCTACTACGTGAGCTGGCGCTGGAGCCTGTACGCCGCGGTCCCGCTCGCCCTGATGGCCGTGGTCCCCGCCGCCCTGGTCGAGGACGACCGGTCGGCCCGTGCCCCCGCCCGCCCCGACGTACCGGGCCTCCTGCTCGGCACCGGCGCACTGGCCGCCCTCGTCTTCGGCTTCCACCAAGTCGAGGAGCCCGACGGCTTCTTCGGCCCGGCCGGTGGCGGCTGGTCCTCACCCCTGGCCGTGCTGCTCCTGCTCACCGGCGCCGCCCTCCTGGCGACCTTCGCGTGGCGGCAGACCCGGACGAGCAGCCCCCTGGTCCGTCCCGGGCTCTTCCGGGACCGTGACCGCGTGGGCTCCCTCCTCGCGCTCCTGCTCGCCGGCGTGGGCACGCCCACCCTGTTCCTGACCCTGTCCCTCTACCTCCAGAACGACCTCGACTACACCCCGTACGACCTGGGCCTGGCCCTGCTCCCCCTGGGCGGCGCCGTCCTCGTCGCCACCCAGGTCGCCGGCCACCTCCAGGGCCGGGTCGCGCCCCGGCTCCTCGCCGTCCCGGGCCTCGTCCTCGCCGCCGCCGGCATGGGACTCCTGGCTGGCCTGGAGCTCGACGGCTCGTACGCCTCCGTCGTCCTGCCCGGCACCGTCCTCCTCGGCCTGGGTATCGGCACGGCCCTCGGGCCCCTGCTGGCCACCGCGACCGGAACGAGCGGCTTCCAGGGCTCCGGCGGCACGGCCGCGACCGTGCTCGCGGCCCAGGGCTTCGGCGGCTGGCTGGCCTTCCCGCTCCTCGTGGGCATCGCGCCCCTGGGCGGCTACGCCGCCGTCCTCTGGACCGTCGCCGGATTCCTGCTCCTCGCGAGCCTCCTGGTGGGTCTGATGGTCAGGACGAGCGCCCCGTAGCGGGACCGCTGAGGGTGAGGCCGCCGTCGGCGAGGTCGTACGCCGCGACCTCGCCGAGTCAGCGGCCCGGTCCCGGGAGGAACTTCGCCGACTTCTCCGCGAGGACGCCGGCGAGGAACTCGGCGGCGTCCTCCGGCCGCATCCGGGCCAGCGTGACCATGCCCGTGATCACCGCGTCGGCGACCTCCTCCTGGACGTCCTCCCAGCTGTGGCTGCGGCCCTTCCGGGGGTTCGTCGCCCGGACGCCGATGACGGCCTGCGCGGCCTCGCCGACCTCCTCGGAGAGCTTGAGGACCTGAAGGGTCCACTGCTCCTCCGACGGCAACCCGCGCTCGGAGTCCAGGCGCGTGAACAGCGCGGCGAGCGAACCGATCGTGTCCCACGGGGTGTTGTCCTTCATGAGCCCTCACGTACCCCGAAGGACGGCTCCTCACCGGGCCACGACGGCGAGGCGCCGGGAGCCGCCCGCTCAGCCGCCGCGGCGGATCTTCGCCGCCCGGCGTGCCTCGGCCGTCTTGCGGGCCTCGGCGGCGCGCCGGGACTCGTTCTTCGCGCGTCCCGGACGTCCCGGGACGGTGCCGATGCCGCGGAAGGCCGCGCCTCCGCGCTTGACGCCCTCCTGGCTCGGCGCGTTGCCGGCGACCGGCACGCCCGAGGGCTTGCGGGCGCCGGTGATACGGGTCAGCTCGGCCTCGCCGGAGCGGACCCTGGTGACGCGGGGCCTGATGCCCGCCTCCGCCATGAGGCGGGCCACGTCCTGGCGTTCGTCCGGCGTGACCAGCGTGACGACGACGCCCGACTCGCCGGCGCGCGCCGTGCGGCCGCCGCGGTGCAGGTAGTCCTTGCCGTCGGCGGGCGGGTCGACGTTCACGACGAGGTCGAGCTCGTCGACGTGGATGCCGCGCGCCGCCACGTCCGTGGCGACCAGCACGTTGACCTCGCCGGTCCTGAACCGGTCCAGGGTCCGGGTCCGCAGCGGCTGCGACTTGCCGCCGTGCAGCGCCGCGGCCCGTACGCCACTGCCGAGGAGGTGCTTGGTGAAGCGGTCCACGGAGGCCTTCGTGTGCAGGAACATGATCACGCGTCCGTCGCGGGCGGCGATCTCCGTGGCGGTGGCGAACTTGTCCGGCCCGTGCACGTGCAGCACGTGGTGCTCCATCGTGGACACGGCGGCGGCCGGGGGGTCGACGGAGTGCTCGGCCGGGTCCTGGAGGTAGCGCTCGACCAGCGCGTCGACGTCACGGTCGAGCGTGGCCGAGAACAGCATCCGCTGGCCGCCCTGCGGCACCAGGTCGAGGAGCTCCGTGACCTGGGGCAGGAAGCCCATGTCGGCCATCCGGTCGGCCTCGTCGAGGACGGTGACGGCCACCCGGTCGAGACGGCAGTCCTTGCGCTCGACGAGGTCCATGAGCCGGCCCGGGGTGGCGATCAGGACCTCGGACCCGTCGCGCAGCGCCGTCGCCTGCCGTCCGATCGACATGCCGCCGACCACCGTCGCCAGGCGCAGCCTCAGGACCTCGGCGTACGGGGCGAGGGCGTCGGTGACCTGCTGGGCCAGCTCGCGGGTGGGGACCAGGACCAGGGCGAGCGGCCTGCGCGCCTCGGCCCGGCGCCCGGCGGTGCGCGCGAGGAGCGGCAGGCCGAACGCGAGCGTCTTGCCGGATCCGGTCTGCCCGCGGCCGAGGACGTCGCGGCCCGCGAGGGCGTCCGGCAGGGTCGCGGCCTGGATCGGGAAGGGCGTCTCGACACCCTGGCGGGTGAGCTCCGCGAGCAGCGCGGCGGGCAGGTCGAATCCGGCGAAGGTCACGGCCTCGGCGGCGGCGTCCTTGGGGGGCGTGGTGGTCATGCGGCACCTGGTCCGTGGAGAAGTCTGGGAAAAGCGACGGGCCGGTGTCCCCACCACAAGGGTGGGGACACCGGCCGCGTCGGACGTGTCAACGTCAGGCGGGGAGGATGTTCTCCGCCTGCGGGCCCTTCTGGCCCTGCGTGACGTCGAAGGTCACCTTCTGGCCTTCCTGGAGCTCACGGAAGCCGGAGGTGGCGATGTTGGAGTAGTGGGCGAACACGTCCGGGCCGCCACCCTCCTGCTCGATGAAGCCGAAGCCCTTTTCCGAGTTGAACCACTTGACGGTGCCGTTGGCCATGACATATCTCCTTCGGGGCGTAGCCCTGGAAGTCGCACTGTGCGACTCCCGGCGTCGCCGTGATGATTGCCCCGTCCGGAAAACTGCACCGAAAACACATCAAGTGCCTGACGATGTCGAATCGCCGAAGGCACTTGTAAGTTCAATGGGAACCACGACTGCAACTGAGGTCGACTGTAGCACGGCATCGGCGGCCATGCATGAAAAATGTCCGATTCTCCCGATTCTCGTGTCGGGCCGTCAGGACGAACATGACCGTGATGAGCAGCGCCCAGGCGCCGAACTTCGCCAGGGAGACCGGCCGCCAGCCGTCCAGCTGGTCCGGATAGCTCCAGGCGCCGACGTAGGTGGCGGCGTTCTCGGCGACCCAGAGGAAGAAGCCGATCAGGACGAAGGAGAGGGCCAGCGGCATCCGCAGGTCGCTCTCGCCGACCCGGAAGCGCACCCAGGTCCCCGCCGTCGCGGCGAGCAGCAGCGCGGCGAGCGCCCAGCGGGCGTCGGGCAGCCAGTGGTGGCTGAGGAAGTTCAGGTACACCGCCGCGGCGAGGACCGCCGTGATCCGGGGCCGGTAGCCGGTGAGCCGCAGGTCGAACAGGTGCCAGGCCCGGCAGATGTAGCTGCCGACCGCCGCGTACAGGAATCCGCCGTACAGCGGCACGCCGCCGATCTTCGTCAGGGCGTCCTCCGGGTAGCTCCACGAGCCCATCCGCACCTTGACCAGCTCGAAGAGGAGGCCGATGGCATGGCATCCGGCGATCACGGCGACGTCCCGGCCGGTGTCCCAGCCGAGCCGCCACGACAGGACCGTGAGCCCGACGCCGTACAGGAGCAGCAGGTCGTAGCGGGCGACCGGCAGGTCGGGCAGGAGGGTCGAGGCGGCGATGCCGCCGACGAGCGCGACCGCGAAGGCGCAGCAGCGCGCCTCCAGGACCGCGAAGCGCAGCAGCTGGCGTATCCCGTGGGTGAGCGTGTCCATGGCGGAAGGGACGCCGGCGGGCCGTGAGCGGTTCGCGGGCGGTGCCCACCGCGAACGGCGGAGCGCCGCGTCCCCGGACGGAAACGGCGGAGCGCCGCACTCCCCGTCCGGGAAGTGCGGCGCTCCGCCGTGCTGTCGCTGCTCGCGGGAGGATCAGACCGCCGGAACCGGGAAGGTCGGGTACTCCACGCCGGAGACGTGCTGGACGACCCGGATGACCTGGCACGAGTAGCCGAACTCGTTGTCGTACCACAGGTACAGGATCGCGTTGTCGCCGTCGACCTTGGTCGCACCGGCGTCGACGATGGACGCGTGGCGCGAGCCGACGAAGTCCATCGAGACGGCGTCGGGGGCCGTGGTGAAGTCGATCTGGCGCTTCAGCGGCGAGTGCAGCGAGACGTCGCGGAGGTACTCGAGGACCTCGTCGCGGGTGGTCTCGCGGCCCAGGCGCAGGCTCAGGATGGCGATCGAGACGTCCGGGACGGGGACGCGGATCGAGCTGCCGGTGATCGGCGCCTTCAGGTCGGGCAGTGCCTTGGCCACGGCGGAGGCGGCACCCGTCTCCGTGATGACCATGTTGAGCGGCGCGGAACGGCCGCGGCGGTCGGCCTTGTGGTAGTTGTCGAGCAGGTTCTGGTCGTTCGTGAACGAGTGGACCGTCTCGACGTGACCGCGCAGCACGCCGTACTCGTCGTCCATGGCCTTCAGCGGCGGGACGATGGCGTTGGTGGTGCAGGAGGCGCAGGACAGGACGCGCTCGTCCGGCTTGATCGTGTCGTGGTTGACGCCGTGCACGATGTTCGGCACGTCACCCTTGCCGGGCGCGGTCAGGACGACCTTGTCGATGCCGGGGCGCAGGTGCTTGGAGAGGCCCTCGCGGTCGCGCCACTTGCCGGTGTTGTCGATCAGGATGGCGTCGTTGATGCCGTACGCCGTGTAGTCGACCTCGGAGGGGTCGTTGGCGTAGATCACCTTGATCGTGTTGCCGTTGGCGACGATGGTGCTGTTCGCCTCGTCGACCGTGATCGTGCCCTGGAACTGGCCGTGGATGGAGTCGCGGCGCAGCAGCGAGGCGCGCTTCACGAGGTCCTGCTCGCCACCGCCGCGGACGACGATCGCGCGCAGGCGCAGACCGTTGCCCGAACCGGCCTTCTCGATGAGGAGGCGGGCGACGAGGCGGCCGATGCGGCCGAAGCCGTAGAGGACGACGTCGCGTCCGTCACGGCGCTCGATCTTGTTCTCACCGGTGGCGCCGGCGACGGCCTGGGCGGTGAACTCCGCCACCGACAGACCGCGGTCGTCGGTCTTGTAGTCCGCGGCCAGCACACCGATGTCGATCTGGCAGGGGCCCAGGTCGAGGGTGGTGAGCGTCTCGAGGAACGGCAGGGTCTCGGTGACCGAGAGCTCCTCGCCGTCGATCTGCCGGGCGAAGCGGTGGGTCTTGAGGATGCTGACCACCGACTTGTTCACCAGGGAGCGGCTGTGGACCAGGACGGTGACGTCCTGCTCCCGGTGCAGCTTCCCGATGATCGGGATCATCGACTCCGCGATCTCCTCGCGGTTCTTCCAACTGGTGAACGAGTCGTCATTGACAGTCACAAGATTATCTTTCGAGCTAGGCGGCGCTCATATGGTAACCCGCGGCCGGTTTGATCAATCAAGGGGTCCCGAACCGTACGATGGGACACGTCGGGATCCGCCGTAGGCGGGCGGGCCCGCCTACCTTGAGCGGGGGCATGGTGGTGAAGTTCGGGCTGCTCGGACCACTCGTCGTCCACGACGGGACGGAACTGCGGCCGGTGACCGGCCCCAAGGTCCGCGTCCTCCTCGCCGCACTGCTGCTCCGGGCCAATCGCACGGTGTCCCGGGACACCCTCAAGGAAGCCCTCTGGGGCGCCTCGGTCCCCGCCAGCGCCGACGCCTCCCTCGCCAACCACCTCACCCGGCTCCGCCGCGTCCTCGCCGCCGCCGACGGCGGGACCGAGGAGCGGCTGCGCACGGTCGCCCCCGGCTACCAGCTGACCGTCCACGAGGGCGAACTCGACGCCGACGTCTTCGAGGCCCGGGTCCTGGCCGTCCAGCAGGCGCACCGGCGGGGCGACTGGGAGGCGGTCCGCCGGGAGACCGGCCTCGCCAGGACCCTGTGGCGCGGCACCCCCCTCGCGGACCTCGCCCCCTTCTCGGACACCGAGGCGCCCGCGCTCCGCGTCCACCAGCTCGCGGAGGCGCGCCTCCAGGTCCTCGAATGGAGCTTCGACGCCGAGCTCGGCCTCGGCCACCACCACGAGGCCGTCGCCCCGCTCACCGCCCTGGCGGGGGAGCACCCGCTGCGCGAGGGGTTCCACCGGCGCCTCATGCTCGCCCTGCACCGCTCCGGCCGCCGGGCCGAGGCCTTCGCCGTCTTCCACCGGCTGCGCCGGGACCTGGTCGACGAACTCGGCACGGAACCCGGCGCAGCCGTCCACGAGGCCTACGCGGAGGTACTCGCCGGAGAACCCGCGCCGGGCCCCGCGCCCCGCGCCGCCTCGGTCCCCGCGCCCTTCCAACTCCCCTGCGAGGGCGAGGCCTTCACGGGCCGCGAGGCCGAGGCCGCGACCGTACGGGCGCTGCTCGGGGTGCCGCACGAGGCCCCGGGAGAGGCCGCGGGCGCCGACGCGGCACCCGGGAGCGGGCCCGCCCACGCGCGGGCCGTCGTGATCTCCGGCATGGGCGGCGTCGGGAAGACCGCGCTCGCGATGCACGTGGCCCACCGGGTGCGCGACGCCTTCCCCGACGGCGCCCTCTACGCCGACCTGCGCGGCTACTGCTCCGGCGGGGCGCGCACGGCCCACGAACTGCTCGCCCGGTTCCTGTCCGACCTGGGCGTCCACCAGGACGCCCTGCCCGAGGACACCGACGACCGAGCCACCCTCTTCCGCTCGGCGCTCGCCGAGCGCCGGGTGCTCCTGGTCCTCGACAACGCGCGGAACGCCGCCCACGTCGCGCCCCTGCTCCCGGCCGGCGGGCACAGCGCCGCCCTGATCACCAGCCGCCAGCTGCTCGCCGACCTGCCGCGCTCCGCGAAGGTCCCGCTGTCCCCGCTGCCCGAGTCCGACCAGCACGCGCTGCTCGCCAGACTCGCCGGCGCCGAGCGCGTACGGAGCGAGCCCGAGGCCCTGGCCGACATCATGGCCGCCTGCGGGGGCCTGCCGCTCGCCCTGCACATCGTCGGCGGCCGGCTGGCCTCCCGGCCCTCCTGGCCCCTCGCGCTCCTGGCGAAGCGGCTCACCCCTCACCAGGGCCGGCTCGACACCCTCGCCATGGGGCACTTCGACGTACGCCGCACCTTCGCCATGAGCTACGTGGCCATACGGGACAGCGAGCAGCCGCTGGAACGCGAGGCCGCGCGGGCCTTCCGGCTCCTCGGCCGGGTGTGGTCGGCCCACGCGGTCACCCCGCAGTCCGCCGCCGCGCTCCTCGACGTCACGGAGGCGCGGGCCGCCGCCGTCCTCGACGTCCTCGCCGACGCCCACCTCCTCCTCAACCCCGAGCCCGACCGCTACCAGCTGCACGACCTGCTCGGCGAGTACGCGGCGCAGCGGGACGACGAGGACACCGAGGAGGAGCGGACGGCAGCCCTGCTCCGGCTGCTCTCCTGGTACGTCGCGGCCCTCGCGGCCGCGACGGTGGCCGCCACCCGCGAGACGCAGTCCCCGCCGTTGCTCGGCGGGGACGCGGTGAAGAACATGTCGCTGCCCGAGTTCGCGGACGACGACGAGGCGATCCGGTGGACCGCGCGGGAACTGCCGGCCGTCCGGGACGCCCTCACCCGCGCCGGGGAGCTGGGCCGCTCCGACATCGCCTGGCGGCTCGCCGTGGGCCTCTTCGGCCACGCGAGCACGCACTGGTGGACGGGGGAGTGGGACGCCTGCCTGGAGCAGGCCATGGACATCGCCCGGAGGCACGACGACCGGCTCGGGCAGGCCTGGCTGCACCGGCGCACGGCCGTCGCCCACGGCATGGCCTACCGCAACGAGGCCTGCCTGGAGCACCTCCGGATCGCCCTGGACCTGTTCACCGAACGCGCGGACCTCGCCGCCCAGGCGTCGATCCTCGGCAACATGTCGGCGGTGTACCTGCAGATCGAGGACTCCGAGCAGGCGCTCGCCCACGCCGAGCGCTCCCGCGACCTCTACCGCGCCACCCGGAACACGAAGGGCGAGGCGCTGCTCCTCAGCCGGATCGCGGACGTCCACAAGATGCGCGGCGAACCGGATCGGGCGGCCGCGGACTACCGGCGGGTCATCGACCTGATCAGGGGGAGCGGCCACGGGGTCTTCCTCGCCACCGCCCTCACCAACTACGGCGACACGCTGCGCGTCCTCGGCGACCGCGACAAGGCCTTCGAGGTCCTCGCGGAGGCGCTCTCCATCCGGCTCCGGATGAACGACCAGGGAGGCACGGCCGACTGCCTCGTCTTCACGGCCCGGGCCCACCACCACTTCGGGGAGTGGGACGCGGCCCGCGAGACCTGGGAGTCGTGCCTGGAGCTCGCCCGCCGGCACAACCTCGGCATGCGGATCGACGAGTGCCTGGAAGGCCTGAAGGCCCTGGCGTCCCAGGTCCTGACGGAAGAGAAGCCCTGAGGTCCCGTCACCCGGCGCCCGTCCGGTGGATCACGACCGGGTCCGCGAGGGCCCGGGCGTCCCGCCGGACGCGCGGCGCTCCCGGACGCCCGCCAGGCGCGCTTCGAGTGCCGTCCGGCGCTCGGGCCACTCCTCGGCGATGACGGAGAAGACGGCGGTGTCCCGGAGGCGGCCCTCCTCGCCCGGGACCCAGGAGCCGGCGGAGTTGCGCAGGACGCCCTCGAAGCTCGCGCCGACGCTCGCGATCGCGGCCCGCGAGCGGGCGTTGCGGGCGTCGGTCGTGAGGTCGACGCGGGCCACGCCCCAGTTCTCGAAGGCGTGCCGGAAGAGCAGGTACTTGGCCTCGGTGTTCACCCCGGTGCCCTGGGCGGACGCCGCGAGCCAGGTGAAGCCGATCTCGATCGCGCACAGACCCTCCCCGGAGGGCCAGGGGCGCGGCTCCCAGAAGGAGGTCGCGCCGACGATCCGGCCCTTCACCCGGTCCACCTGGACGTACGGGGCGAGCCTGCCGTCGGCGGCGCGGCCGAGCTGGGTGTCGATGTACGCCCCGACCTGCTCCCGGCGCGGCACCCACGTGTAGCGGTACGAGTCGCGGTCCTCCTCCGCCGCCTCGGCGAGACCGTCGGCGTGGTGGTGTCCCAGCGGCTCCAGGCGTACGAACGCGCCCTCCAGAACCGGCCCTTCCAGCGTGAATCCCATGGCGTGCAGGGTCGCAGAGCAGGGGTCGGGCCCGCACCTCGATTCCTCACGGCGGTCAGCCGAAGGCAAGGGTCCGGAACACGTCCCTGACCCGCGCCAGCGGCCCGGGGTCCCGGGTCAGCCGGAGCCGGTTGGTGAGCAGGACGGCCCACCGGCCGTGCGCGGGCGACACCCACAGGGCCGTGCCGGTGAAGCCGAAGTGCGCCCAGACGTCCTCCGCCGGTTCCGTGCCCGGCGCCGGATGCCAGAACAGCCCGCGCGGCGGGACGAGCGGGCCCGTGTGGACGCGCAGCGACGCGGCGGTCCAGTCGGCGGAGAAGGCGCCCGGCTCCGGGAGGAGCAGATGGCGCAGGAAGCGGCCGACGTCGGCGGTGGTGGTGAAGACCCCCGCGATCCCGCAGGCCCCGCCGAGGAGCCGGGTCGAGAAGTCGTGGACGGTGCCCCGCAGCGGGGCACCGCTCTCCTCGTCGCGCTCGGTGGGCGCGCACCGCTCCCCGAGCTCGGCGGGCAGCGGCCCGTACCGGGTCTCCGTCATGCCGAGGGGCGTCCAGATCCGGTCCGCGGCGAGCCGGCGGAGCGGCTGCCGGGTGAGGTGCTCGGCGAGGTAGCCGAGGATCAGCGCCGCCCGGTCGGTGTACGCGACGGCCTCCCCTGGCCGGTGCCGCAGCGGTTCGGCGAGGACGCCGTCGCGGACGTCCTGCGGGTCGGAGCCGTACAGGTGCCGGAGGTTGGCGCGCAGCGGCAGGCCCGCGGTGTGGGTGAGGAGGTGGTGGGCGGTCGCCCCGGCGAGCGGCCGGCCCGCGGCCTCGGGCCAGTACGAGCCGAGCGGGGCGGTCAGGTCGAGCTTCCCGGCCTCGACGAGGGTGCCGGTGACCGCCCAGACCACGAGGATCTTGGTCAGGCTCGCCACGTCGAAGAGCGTGTCGGGGAGCGTCGGTTCACCCGGGCGCTCCGGGTCGAGCACCCCGACCGCCCCGGACGAGAGGGTCGTACGGGCGTCGCCCACGGCCCATGCGGCGCCCGGGTACGTGCCCGCGCGGGCGGCCTCGCCGAGGAGCCGCTCGAAGGGGTCGCTGCGATGGGCCAAGGCGTGCCTCCGACGGTCCGGGGAGGTTCGGGGGCGGACCGTCGGATTGCCGGCGGACCGCCCTCCGAAGACATGCCCCGGCCGAACGGGAAGACACCCTTCCGTCAGCTGTGGCCGTCGCCCTTCTCGCCGGTCGGCTTGCAGGTCACCTCGTCGCGCGGGGTGTAGTGGGTCTTGTACGTCTCCCGCTTGACCTCGACGCCGTTGTTCTTGAACACGCGGTCCACCGTGGTGTCGAAGCCCTCCAGGGGCGGCTGCGGCACACAGGCCTCACCGGTGCCCTCGCGCTTCACGGGCTGCGTGATGTTGGTGCGCGGTCCGGCGACCGCCTCCACGGAGTCGTACTTCTTCGTGCCGAGGAAGCTCACCGTGACCGAGTGGTCGGTGGCGCTCGCCTTGATGTAGATCGGCTTGCCCGTGTCGTTGCGGAACTTCAGGTCGAGCTGGCCCCAGGCGACGGTCGCCTCCCGGCCGGCCGGGTAGCGCTCGATGTAGAAGGAGTGGGCGCCGTGCTCGACGGGCTGCACCCCCGCGAAGAACATGGCGTTGTAGACGGTGGTGGCCATCGCCGACACGCCGCCGCCGGGCGCCGAGCGGTACGAGCCGTCGAGGATCATCGTGCCGTCGACGAAGCCGTTGTCCGGGGTCCGCTCGCCGACCGTCTTGTTGAAGCTCCACACCTCGCCCGGCTGCACCAGCGAGCCGTTGATGAGCTCGGCCGCCCGGCCGATGTTCGTCGTCCGGTACGGAGCGGTGGGGAAGTTCACCGTGAACGTCGACATCTGCTCGGTGATGCCCAGGCGGGCCAGCGAGGCGGAGGACAGCCCCGGCTCCGTCACCTTGGTCGCCACCGGAGCCGTACGGGCCGCGTCGCCCGACTTCGTGAGCAGCGGGCGCACGGCGTCGCCCAGGGCCTTCGCGGTCACCTCGTGGCCCGGCCGGCCCTCCGACTCCACGACGACCTTGCCGTCGCGCACCCCGAGGGACGCCTCCACCGGCGCGCCCGTCAGCGAGGCGAGGGGACGCGCCACGTCCGGGTCGCGCAGCAGGGCGTCCTGGTCGAGGGAGGCGGTGAGGCGGCCGCCGTCGTTCTTCACGGTGAGGTGGTCGGAGAGCGTGGCGGCGGAGATCCGCAGCCGCTCGCCGCCGGCCGTGAGCGTCACGGGGCCGGAGACGGCGGGCTTCGCGTACGTGTCGAGGAAGCGGGACACCTCGGCGGCGGGCAGCCTGGGCTCGGTCACCTGGACGGGGAGCGTGACCGCGGCGGCGCCGGTGGCGGCGGGGTAGGCCGCGCGCAGCGACTCGGCGGCGCGGCCGGTGTCCAGCTTGCTGCCCGTGACGGGCTGGGTCGCGACGGCCTTGCCGTCGCGGAAGGCGACGGACCCCTCGCGGACCGCGCGGTCGTTCTGCTCGGCCAGCTCCGCCACGGCGGTCCTGGTCTTGGCCTCGTCGTAGGCGTACACCGGCCGGACCTCGCGCTCACCGGGGGAGAAGAGCCGTCCGATGACGGTGACGGGGTCACGGGACGGGTCGGCCGCCCGGTCGGCGGTCTTCGCGACGTCCACGGTCAGACCGGCGGAGGCCGGGTCCACGGTGGCGGCCCGGTCGCCGACCTTCACGGGTATCGGCGCCTTCCAGGCGGCCGGGGCGGCGGCCGTCAGCCTGGCCTCGGCCTCGGAGCGGCTCATGCCGCCGATGTCCACGCCGTCGACCCGGGTGCCGGCGGATATGTCGTCCCCGGTGGCGACGAGACCCGCCACGTACAGTCCGCCCGCGGCGACGGCGACCACACCCGTCGCGATCGCCGCCGTCCGAAGACGCGGACGGCGCCCCTCGCGGGGCGTCGGGTCAAGGTCGGTCGTGGAGCGGGGCACACGCTCTCCCGGGGCGTCGAGGGAATGGGCAACCACACGACCGTACGCCGAAAGAGTGTCTTATGGACATAAAGGTGATATCCCCTACAGGGCTACGGAGCGGGGTTGAACAGACGCACAGTGTGCGGCCGTGCAGGTCCCGCCGTCCCGCCTAAGCTGGACCGATGCCCCACACCCCCGGCCCCCAGTCCGTCGACCGCGCCCTCGCCGTGCTCGACCTCATAGTCGACGCGGACCGGCCCGTCGGGGCGAAGACGCTGGCGCGTCGGCTCGGGTGCGCGCTCTCGACCGTCTACCACCTCACCGGACCCCTCCTCGCCCGCGGCTACCTCGTCCGTACCGCCGAGGGGTACGCCCCCGGCCCCCGCGTCCCGGCCCTGCACCGCTCCCACCAGCGGCACCACGGGCTCGGCGCCGGGACCGGCGAGCTCCTGGGCCGGCTGCGGCGGGCGACCGGCGCGGAGGCATACCACACCGCGTACCGCGACGGCCTGATCACGGTCGTCGACACCACCGCCCCGGTCACCGACGCCGACCACCCCTTCACCCCGGGCCCCGAGGCCCGCGCCCACGCCACCGCCCACGGCAAGGCGCTGCTCGCCGCGCTGCCGCGCCCGCTGCGCCGCCGCTATCTGGCGGAGCACGGCATGGCCCGCTTCACCGAGCGGACGATCACCAGCGCGGAGCGCTTCGAGGCCGAGGTGGACCGGGTGCGGGGCCAGGGCTTCGCCGTGTCCGTCGGGGAGGCCGACCTCGCGTACACCTGTCTCGCCGTCGCCCTGCCCGAGCGCGGCGACGGCATCGTGCACGCCCTGTCGGTCTCGCTCCCCACCGCCGAGTTCGGGCGGCGGCAGGGCGAGATCCGGGCCGCGCTGCACCGCTCCGTACCGGCGTTTCCGGCCCTGCCGGAATCCTGAGCCGTCCCGCTCGCCCACCGGGACCGGCGGCCGTGAGGGTGGACGCATGATCTTCATCGCCGTCCGCTTCACCGTCCGCCCCGACCACGCCGACCGCTGGCTCGACCTGGTCGACGACTTCACCCGCGCCACCCGCGCGGAGCCCGGCAACCTCTTCTTCGACTGGTCCCGCAGCGTCGACGACCCGAACGTCTTCGTCCTCCTGGAGGCCTTCGCCGACGCCGCCGCGGGCGCCGTCCACGTCGCCTCCGACCACTTCGCGGCCGGCCTCTCCGCCATGGCCGGTGCCATCGCCGCCACCCCCGAGATCATCAACGTCGAGGTCCCGCAGCAGGGCTGGGGCGCCATGGCCGAGCTGGCCCCGACCGGCGCCTGACCCGTCCCGCCACGGCCCCCGGCGCGCCCGGCCCCGCCTGATAGGTTCGCGTCAGACGCAGGCGGGGGCGGCGCCCCGAGGGGAGAGGCGGCACATGGCGGCGAGCGGACGGCAGACCGGCAGGCCCACCCTGGAGGAGGTCGCGGCCCGGGCCGGAGTCGGGCGCGGCACGGTCTCCCGGGTCATCAACGGCTCCCCGAAGGTGAGCGAACAGGCCAAGGCCGCCGTCGAACGGGCCGTCGCCGAACTCGGCTACGTCCCCAACCGGGCCGCCCGCGCCCTCGCCGGCAGCCGCACCGACGCCGTCGCCCTCGTGATCCCCGAGACCGAGGCGCGGCTCTTCGCGGAGCCGTACTTCCTCGACATCATCCGCGGGGTCAGCGCCGAACTCGCCGACGCCGACAAGCAGCTGCTGCTGACCCTCATCCGCAGCGAGCAGGAGCGGCAGCGCTTCGAGCAGTACCTCGCGGCGCAGCGCGTCGACGGCGTCCTCCTCGTCTCCGTGCACGCCGACGACCCGCTGCCCGACCAGGTCCGCGCCCTCGGCCTGCCCGCCGTCCTCAACGGCCGACGCACCCAGGACGAGCGCGTCGCCTTCGTCGACTCCGACAACACCGGCGCGGGCCGGGCCGCCGTCGCCCACCTCGCCGCCCGCGGCCGGCGCACGATCGCCACCGTCACCGGACCCCTCGACATGTACGTGGCCCGCTGCCGCCTCGACGGCTACCGCGAGGGCCTGACGGAGGCCGGACTCGCCCCCGACGAGACCCTCGCCGCCGACGGAGACTTCACCGAGGAGGGCGGCCGGCGGGCCATGCGGGAGCTCCTCGACCGCCGGCCCGACCTGGACGCCGTCTTCGCCGCCTCCGACGTGATGGCGGCCGGCGCACGGAGCGTGCTGCGCGAGGCGGGCCGCCGCGTCCCCGAGGACGTCGCCCTCGTCGGCGTCGACGACTCGGCGATCGCCCGGCACATGGACCCGCCGCTGACCAGCGTGCGCCAGCCCATCGAGGAGATGGGCCGCACCATGGCACGGATGCTCCTGGCGGAGATCGCCTCGCCCGGCGACCCGGACGAGCAGCCCCGCCGGATGCTGCCCGTCGAACTCGTGGTCCGCGCCTCCTCCTGACACCGGCCCCCGGCCCCCGGGCGCCCCGCCGGTGCCGAGATGCAGCCCTCCCGGGTGCCCCGGAGAATGGACACTCACAGGGCCCGTATCCGCGAACAGGGCGCTCCCGGCGGCGTCCGACCCGGCAAGGGGGCGGTGGACGATGTCGTTGAGCCGGCTCAACCGGCCGCCCACCGCGTCCGCGAAACTGCGCTTCTGGACCCTGATCTACGTTCTCGTCGTGACCCTGCTGACCGTCGCGTACCTGGAGGTCCCCTCCCGGCACACCACCCTGTGGGCGCTCATCGGGCTCAGCGGCGTCATCGCGATCCTCGTCGGCGTCCATCTGCACCGGCCGTCCCGGCGCTGGCCCTGGCTGGTGCTCGCCGCGGCCAACCTCACCTTCGTGAGCGGCGACACCGCGTACAACGCCCTGGAGGCCTTCTTCGGCCAGACCAGACCCTTCCCGTCCGTCGCCGACGCCCTCTACCTGGCCACCTATCCGCTCTTCGCGATCGGCCTCTTCGGATTCATCCGCTACCGGGCCGTCGGCCGCGACCTCGGCGTCGTCCTCGACGCGCTGATCCTCACCTCGGGGCTCGCGCTGCTCTGCTGGGTCAACCTCATCACCCCGCTCGCCAGGAGCGAGGGCATGACCTGGGCCGAGAAAGCCATCTCCATCGCGTACCCCCTCGGTGACGTGCTGATGCTCGCGATGCTCGCCCGACTCCTCGTCCCCGGCGGGCTGAGATCCAGATCCGTACAGCTCCTCACCCTCGGCACCTGCGGCATCCTCGCGTCCGACGTCATCTACGGCATCCTCCAGCTCAGGGGCACCTGGCAGGTCGGCACCCCCCTGGACCTCGGCTGGGTCGTCTTCTTCACCGCCTGGGGCCTCGCCGCCCTCCACCCCTCCATGACCGGCCTCACCGAGCCCGTCCCCGAGCCGCCCCCGCGCGTCGCCGAGCGGCGGCTCGCGCTGCTCGCCGGGGCCTCCCTCGTCGCCCCCGGCCTGCTGCTCCTCCAGTCGCTGCGCCACATCCAGAACAAGGACATCGCCGTCATCGCGATCTTCTCGGCCCTGATGTTCCTGCTGGTCCTCGCCCGGCTCTGGGGCATGATGAGCGACCACGGCAAGGCCGAGGCCCGCGAGCGCAGCCTCCGGCTCGCCGCCGCCTCCCTCGTCGCCGCCCTCAGCCCCCGCGAGGTCGCCGGAGCGGTCGAGACGGCCGCCGCCACCCTCTTCGGCCCCGGCACCTCCCACCAGGTCCTCCTGCTCACCCGGGACCGCCGCGGCGGCCTCACCGCCGTGGCCACCGCGGAGCACCCCTGGAGCTGCCGCACCGACGAACTGATCCGGCCCCGCGGCACCTCCTGGTCCGAGCTGGTCGCCGAGGGCGCCCGGCTGCTGCCCCTGACCCGGCTCGACCCGTCCGTCGCCGCCGAGATCACGCCCGAGACCCACGTCCTGCTCTGCCCCCTGGAGCTCCAGGCCCCCTCCGGCGGCGAACCGCTGCTCGGCGTGCTGCTCTTCGCGGGAGCCGAACGCAAGCTCGCCGAGATATCGGGCCCCGCCCAGTCCCTCGCCTCCCAGGCGGCCCTGGCCCTCGAACGCTTCGGGCTCAGCGAGGAGGTCAACCGCCGCACCAGCGAGGCCTACTTCCGCACCCTCGTGCACAACACCTCGGACGTCATCCTGATCCTGGACGACGACGACACCATCCGGTACGCCAGCCCCTCGGCCGAGTCCATGTTCGGCCGCTCCCTGCTCCCCGGCACCCCGCTCACCGACCTCCTCGCCCCCGCCGACACGACGACCGCGCTGCGTCTCGTCGCCGACGCGCGCGCCCGCGGCGCCGCCGACGCCCGGGACGACTGGAAGCTGCTGCGCGGCGGCTCCGGGGAGCTGGAGGCCGAGGTCCGGTGCAGCAACCTGCGCGACGAGCGCACCGTCCACGGCCTCGTCCTGACCCTCCGCGACGTGACCGAGCAGCGGAAGCTGGAACGGGAACTGACCCACCGGGCGTTCCACGACTCCCTCACCGGCCTCCCCAACCGGGTCCTGCTCCTCGAACGCATCGAGCGGGCGCTGCTCCGCGGCCGCCGCGAGTCCACCCTGACCTGCATGCTCTTCGTCGACCTCGACGACTTCAAGGTCGTCAACGACACGATGGGGCACTCCGTCGGCGACGAGCTCCTCGTCGCCGTCGCCCGCCGCCTCACCTCGGTCCTGCGGCTCACCGACACCGCCGCCCGGCTCGGCGGCGACGAGTTCGCCGTCCTCATCGAGGGGGCGCGCGAGCCCCGCGACGCGGAGGCCCTCGCGGCCGAGATCGTGCACACCCTCAGCCAGCCCTTCCACCTCACCGACGGCGCCGTCTCCGTATCGACCAGCGTCGGCATCGCGACCGTGCTCGACAGCGCCCACGCAGAGGAGCTCCTCGGCCACGCCGACCTCGCCCTGTACGCGGCCAAGGCCGCCGGCAAGAAGCGGTGGCGGCTCTTCCGCCCCGAGCTCCACTCCCGGCTCGTCGCCCGCCACGAACTCCAGGCGGGCATGGACAAGGCCATCGCCGACCACGCCTTCGCCCTGCGCTACCAGCCGATCGTCGAGGTGGACGGCGGCGCGCCGGCCGGTCTCGAAGCGCTCATCCGCTGGCCGCACGCCCGCCGGGGCATGGTGCCGCCCGACCAGTTCATCACCCTGGCCGAGGAGAGCGGCCACATCATGCCGCTGGGCGCATGGGTCCTGGAGCACGCGGCCCTCGACATCGCCCGCTGGCAGCGCGCCCACCCCGGCCGCGCGCCCCTGCGGGCCAATGTGAACGTCTCCGCCCGGCAGTTCCGCGACCCCGGCTTCCTCGAAGAGGTACGGCGCGCCCTGCACTCCTCCGGGCTCGCGCCCGGCTCGCTCTGCCTGGAGCTCACCGAGACCGTCCTCATGCGCAAGGACGTGCAGATCAGGACCACCATGGCCGCCCTCAAGGAACTGGGCGTCGCCATCGCCATCGACGACTTCGGCACCGGATTCTCCTCGCTCAGCTACCTCCGCGAGTTCCCCATCGACGTCCTCAAGGTCGACAAGTCGTTCATCGACGACATCACCACCGACCCGCAGCAGGTGGCGCTCGTGGAGGGCATCGTGCGCATCGCCGACGTCCTCGGCCTCCAGGTCGTCGCCGAGGGCATCGAGCACGAGGAGCAGCGGGCGCTGCTCGCCGGGATGGGCTGCCGGTACGGGCAGGGCTACCTCTTCGCCCGCCCCATGACCGCCCACCAGGCCGAGTCCTATCTGCACCGCGCCCCGCCCGCCGCAAGCCGGCCCGCGGCCCGGCCGCCCGCCCGCCAGGCCGTACGGATGGCAGGGCCCGTCCCCGCCGTGCGCACCACCGGGCCCCCGCGCGAGTCCCGGTGGCGGGACCTGGAGCACCTCCAGCGGACCAGCCTCATGTGCGACGCCGTCATCGACGAGGTCGACGGCCGCCGCATCCGGGTCGGCGACGACTGGCTCGTCGACTTCGCCTCCTGCAACTACCTCGGCTTCGACCTCGAACCCGAGATCATCGAAGCCATCGAACCCGAGGTCCGGCGCTGGGGCACCCACCCCAGCTGGTCCCGGCTCATCGGCAGCCCCCGGATCTACCCCCGCATCGAGGAGCGGCTCACCGAACTCCTCGGCGCCCCCGACACCCTCCTGCTGCCCACCATCACCCTCATCCACCAGTCCGTCATCCCGCTCCTCGCCGGCACCGGACAGGTCTTCGTGGAGGCGCAGGCCCACCGCACCGTGTACGACGGCTGCGTGGGCGCGCGGGGACAGGGCGCCGAGGTCCACCGCTTCCACGCCGACCGCCCAGACGAGCTGGCGAGCCTGCTGCGCGGCGCGCCCGCCGACTCGGGCCGGCTCGTCTGCATGGACGGCGTCAACAGCATGACCGGCAACTTCCCCGACCTGCCCGTCCTCGCCCGGATCTGCCGGGAGAACGGCGCCCTCCTCTACATCGACGACGCCCACGGCTTCGGCGTCATCGGGGAGCGGCGTGCCGACGAGACCAGCCCGTACGGCTCGCGCGGCAACAGCATCGTGCGCCACCTGGGGGAGACGTACGACAACCTGGTCCTGGTCGGCGGCTTCTCCAAGGCCTTCTCCTCGCTGCTCGCCTTCCTCGCCGTACCGAGGTGGCTCAAGGACCACCTCAAGGTGGCGGCGGCCCCGTACCTGTACTCGGGGCCCTCGCCGACCGCCTCCCTCGCCACCGCCCTCGCCGGACTCGACCTCAACGACGAGCGCGGGGACGAGATCAGGGCCCGCCTGTACCGCAGGACGACCCGCGCCCTCGCCCACGTACGGAGCCTGGGTATCGGCACCCCCAACACCGACGGCCTGCCGATCATCGAGATCCCGCTCGGCGACGCCGGAGACCTCGACGCCGTCGCCACCTTCCTCTGGGAGCGCGGCATCTACGTGACGCTCGCGTCCTATCCGCTCGTCCCGCGCGACCGGGTCGGCTTCCGCATCCAGATCACCGCCGCCAACACCGACGAGGAGATCGAGCAGCTGTGCGCCGCCCTCACGGAGCTCGCCGCGCGGTTCACCCTGCAGCCCGCCGCGCCCCCCCGTCCCGTCACGGCCGGCCCGCCCGCGGAGCAGTGATGGACCGGACCCCGCAGGCCTCCCCGGCGACGGGCCGGGTACGCCGCAACCGGGACGCCGACTGGGACGACTGGCCCGTCGCCGACTACCTCGCCGAGAACTACCGCAGCCTCCACCCCTGCGACATCGGCGTCATCCGCCACCACTCCGCCGTCTACCGGCGCTTCGCCCCCGGCGCCCTGGCCCGCACACTCGAACTGGGCGCCGGGCCCAACCTGTACCCGCTGATGCTCGCCGGCGCCGCCGGCCGAGCCGTCGACGCCCTCGAACCCAGCGCCGCCGGCGTCCGCTACCTGCGCGAACAGCTCACCCACGGCATCGACGACAGCTGGCGGCCCTTCTACGCCCTGTGCCGTTCCCTCGACCCCGCCCTCCCCGAGGACTGCGCGGAGGCGCTCCGCCGCGTGCGCGTCGTCCGCGGCACCGCCGACGACCTGGTTCCCGGCACCTACGACCTCGCCTCGATGAACTTCGTCGCCGAGAGCGTCACCGAGGACTTCGGCGAGTTCACCGTCCTGTGCGAGGCCTTCGTCCGCGCCGTCCGCCCCGGCGGCACCCTCCTGGCCGCCTTCATGGAACGCATGCCGAGCTACCGCATCGGCGACGGCCCGGTCTGGCCCGCCTGCCCCGTCGACGAGACCGCCCTGCGGTCCGTGTTCGCCCCACGCACCACCGGACTGCGGATCGGCAGGGTCGAGAAGGACCTCACCCTGCCCGAGTACGGGGACACGGGCATCCTCCTGCTCACCGCGGAGGCGCTCACCGCCGGGGCACAGGCTCCCGCGCCCTCCCGACAGCAGCCCTCCTGACAGCAGCCCTCCTGAGAGCAGCTCCCGCCCTCATGACAGCAGCTCCCGGTAGAGCGCCGCGTACCGGGCGGCGAAGCGCTCGGGGCCGAAGTGGTCCTCGACGAGGGCCCGTCCCCGCTCCGCGAGCATGTCCCAGGAGCGCGGCTGGTCCAGCAGCCACGCCAGCTGCTGCCCGGTGCGGCGCCCGTCGCCCGCAGGGGCGCGCAGCACGGCGTGCCCGAAGTCGGCGAACTGCGGGAGGTCGCTGAGGATCGACGGGCGGCCCGTGGCCAGTGCCTGGAGCACGGTGAACGGGATGTCCGGGTTCCCGCCGAGTACGACCGGCGGGTACAGCAGCACCTGGACGGAGGCGAGCAGGGCGTGCATGTCCTCGACGTATCCGCGCACCTCGACGTCCGGCAGCCCGGCCGCGCCGGCGCGCTCCCGCAGCGCCTCGTCGAGGGTCGCGGTGTCCTGCCCCGGTCGTCCGCGCATCGCGAGCACCAGACGGAACCTGGCTCCCTCCCGGTGGGCCTCCGCGGCCGCCTCGATCGCGGTCTCCGCCCCGCCGTGCGGATCGTGGTGCCCGGCGAAGAGGACCGAGGGGAACCCCTCGGGACGCGGCAGGTACGGCCACGCGTCCAGAGCGATCATGGGCGGGACGACACGGACGTCGCCGAAGTCGGCGGCCCGCAGCCGGCGGGCCATCGACTCGGACAGGGCGACCGTCGTTCCCAGGGAACGGCCGTGGGCCGGAAAGCGGTTGTCCGGGACGCCGGGCACGGTGTGCACGACGGGCCGTCCGCCGAACAGCAGCGGGCGCAGCCGGGACAGGAGCGGGAAGGTGCGGCCGACGGTCAGGAAGACGTGCACGAGGTCGACGCGGCGGGCGAACAGCGCCCCGGCGAGCGCGGACTGCACCCGCGCGGGGACGCCCGGCACGTCCCGGGACAGGATGCGGACCGGCCGCCCGCGCTCCGGGGCCTCCTGGCGCCGGTTCGGCCACCGGGCGAACCATACGAAGTCCACGTTCGGCAGCGCCCCGAGGACGTCGCCGGCGAGCCGTACGGCACCGCCCTCCGCCCCGTCCAGCGGACCGCCGGTCAGGAGCAGGACACGGGGTCGCTCACCGCGGCGCATCGAGCACCTCCGCGGCGGCCGGTCCCGGTGCCCGGCCCTGTGCCCCGGTCACGGCACACCGCCGGCCGTCCGGGTCCTGGTGCCGCGCAGCCGGGCGGAGCCACGGGAGACGGCCGTGTCACCGGCCCAGGGCAGCAGGTACACCTCGGGCGCGCGGGGGATGAGGCCCCCGGGGAACAGTGCGTCGGCCTGGGTCCGGTAGCCCCGGATCAGCTCCGCCTTCCGGTCGAGGTCCCGCTCCCAGGAACGGGCCACAAGACGGTGCCGGCCGGTGAACTCCGCGTCGGCGGAGGCCGTCTGGTTGTACGGGAAGTCGCTGTAGTACACGACGCGGCGGCCGCTCCGCTCGGCGGCGGTGCGGGCGAGCACGTGGTCGGCGTGCCCGCCGATGCCGAGGGGCGCGAGCACCAGGCCGCCGGAGCGGGCGGGCAGCAGCGTGTCGATGGTCTCCCCGGCCACGCGCAGGGTCTCGGCGTCGTGCGCGGAGACCCGGCCCCGGGCCAGGTGCAGCCGGTACGTCGGGTACACATGCTCCAGTTCGGGCAGCAGCGGGGCGAGCCGTCCGAGGCCGGGGCGGGACCGCGGCAGCCGCCGGAACAGCCCGTCGACCAGTCCGACGTGACGCCAGTCCACCCCGAGCAGCTCCAGGACCCGCCGGTCCTCCGCGCGCCGGTCCGCGTACAGCCGCTCCGCGTCGCAGGCCCGGGTCTGCCGCAGGTACTGCCGGGCGGAGAGGGTGTACGGCGGCGGCGCGGCCTCCGTGAACAGCGTCGCGACCGTCACGGGGGCCCGCCGCCCCGCCCAGCCGAGCAGCGCGCCGCAGGACAGCACGGCGTCGTCCAGGTGCGGAGAGAGCACGATCATCGGGACACCGGTGCCGAGGACGGTCCGGACGAAGGCGGTCAGCGGGTCGTCTGCCATGACGACGCACCCCTCTTCCCCGGCCGCCGCGCGGCGGCGGGTGAGTCGAGAAGCCGGTGGGCCAGGGCCAGGTAGCGGCCCGTCATCTCGTCCCACGCGTAGTGCTGCGCCGCGATCCCGGCCCGGTGGCCCAGGCACCGGCGGAGCGCCGGGTCCGTGGCCAGCTCGGTCATCCGCGCGCCGAACGCCGCCACGTCGAACGGTGGCACGGCCACGTCGCCGTTGCCGCGCATCCAGCGCAGCGCGGGCAGGTCGAAGTGCAGCACGGGCTTGCCGTACGCCATGCCCTCCAGGGCCACCAGGCCGAAGGTCTCATGTCGCGACGGCATCACCAGGAAGGCGCTGTCACGCAGCAGTTGGCGCTTGCGTTCCTCGCCGGCGAAGCCCACCCAGTGGATCCGGGACTGCGGATCGCGGTTGTGGGCGGCGACGAGCGCGGTGAGGCGGCGTTCCTCGGCGGGGACGCCGCTGCCGGCGAGCAGCAGGTCGAGCGGGGGCCGGGCCCGGTCGTAGGCGTCGAGCAGCAGGTCGAGGCCCTTGCCCCAGGTGTCGATCCGGCCCAGGAAGAGGATGAACTGCCCGGTCCCGAGCAGGGCCTCGTCGAGCAGCCGCTGATCGACCCCGTTGGGGATGACCTGCACGTCGGCCCGGGGGCTGAGGCGGCGGATCGCCGAGCCGTCCGCGCTGTTCGGCGTCACGATGTGCCGGTAGCAGCGCAGCCCGAGCCGCTCGACGAGGAAGAACGGAAGGCGACGGCGCCTCCGCGAGGCCTCGCCGGGGCGCCCCTGGTCGATGCCGATCACGGGGGCGCCGGACGTCAGGGGCAGGAAGCTCGTCGAGTACGGGGGGGTGAAGCTCTCCAGCCACAGGTCGTGCCGGATCCGGCGGGCCACGAACGGCAGCAGCACGAGGAACAGCAGCTGCCCGGCGCGCGGACCCGCCCGGCCCACCGGGAGCCGCACGTACCGGATGCCGTCCCGCTCCTCGGTGCCGCCGCGCCGCCCCGCCGTCACGACGGTCACCCGGAAGTCCTCGGCGAGCCGCCGGGCCACCTTGCCGGCCACCAGCGCCCCGCCGCTGCGGTGGGCGGGGTCGTCGGCGCCGCCGTAGACCGACACCACGACGTGCCGCCGCGCTCCGGCCGTGCCGCGCTCCGGCACGGCGGCGGCCGCACGCTCCCGCTCCCGCATCGTGTCGAGGGTCCGGATCAGGGCGGCCTCGGCCACCAGGGACGGAGCCCCGTCGCCGTCGAGCCGGGTGACCCGCGGCAGCCTGCGCGACCAGGTGCGGCAGCGGTCCCACCAGTCGGCCGACGGCACCGCGAGTTCCTCGCGGCCCCGGCCGCGCAGCGTCCCGGGACCGGTCTCCACCAGCAGGGTGAGACCGTAGCCGTCGGCGATCCGGCGGAAGGCGGCCGCGGCCCGGGACGTGGCCGGGAGGCCGAACCTCACCAGGCCGTCCAGCGGCCCCCGGTCCGTCAGGACCACGGCCTGCCCGCCGCGCGCCCGTGCCCGCGCGCGCAGCCGGGCCACGGCGATCCGCGAGGCGAGCAGCCCCGCGTCGAGAAGGGCGTGGGCACGGCGAGGCCAGGGTCCCCGGCGCTCGGGATCCGTGGCGCGCCGCGCCCACGCGTCCCTGCCCGGTTCCCCCGCGTCCCTCACGCGGGGCGGAACCGGGAGCCGACGGCACAGGAAGCAGCCGCGGCAGGGGAGGGCGAGGACGGTGACGCCGCGCTCGCGGAGCAGCACCGCGAGCCGGCGTACGAGCGAGGACGTGCCGGCGTCGTCAGGTCCCGACACCGCGACGACCAGAGGCCCTCGGACACTGGTCATGGCACCCGCCTCCGAGGCTTCTCGGCGTGGGCGAGTCCACGGTCACGTGGGGCCGGGTCGGCGGAGGCGCGGGACCGGGGTGTCGGAGCTGGTCCGGACGAGCAGGCCGATGGGCCTGAGCCGCTGCCGCGGCGGGCGGTGCGGGTGTGGGCCGTACGGGCGCGCCGCCGCCGGGCGGCGCAGCGCGGCCGGCACGCCGCGCTCCGGCGCGAAGGGGCGACGGGGACGATCCGGTCGGAGGCCCGGCGGGCCGGGTGGGCCGTCGCGGCGCGCGGGGACCGGCAGAGCGGGCGGCGCCGGGCATCGGCGAGGGGCCAGTCGGTCACGCGTCGCAGCGGGTGCGGAACGGGTGCCGCCGGCGTTCGGCTGAGGGGGCTGGAGTTCACGTCGAGCCTCTTCCGTCAACCGACCCTGCCGAGGGTGTGCCCTCAGGGCCTGGTTCGTCCTGAAATATTGCTCACTTCAGCGTTAGCACCCTTCGGTACGGTTCGTCAACCGGAGGAGCCGCGGAAAGATCCGTGCGCCAGGCGCGACAGGGCGTTGTGCGGCCGCTCGCGGAGGAGCGCGCCGAGGATGCGGGCGCCGTCGCGGATCGTGCGGGGATGCGACGGATCGTGACGGCGCGGCAGTTCGAGGCTCGGCACCTCGGCGACGCGCAGCCCGTAGTGCAGCGCGTGCGTGACGAGTTCCGCCCCGAGTTCGACGCCGTCCTCGCGCAGGCCGAGGAGGTCGACGAAAGGCCGCCGGAACGCGCAGAATCCGTACCAGAGATCCGTGAGGTGCTGACCGTAGAGCCGGCGGGCGATCCGCAGCAGCGCGCGGTGTCCGACCCGCCGCGACAGCGGATAGTCGGCGTAGTCGCCGCCCGCGATGAAGCGCGAGCCCTTCACGAAGTCGTAACCGCTTTCCAGATAGTGCAGGTAATGCGGGATCTCGTGCGGCGACATGCTGCCGTCGGCGTTCATCAGGACGATCAGGTCACCGGTCGCCGCGAGCAGGGCCGCGTGCGGGATGTCGCCCCGCGTGGAGTCCCAGTTCCCGAGCCGGACGACGCGGAGCCCGTCGCGCGCGGCGCCCGCCCCGGCGGGACCGCCGATCAGGACGACCTCCCGCACGCTCGCCGGCACCTGGCCGAGGAGCCGGTCGAGCGCCGCTCCCGGGCGCCCGTCTCCGGGGCGGACCGCGAGGACGAGACTCACCGTCCGGGTGCCGGGGAGGGGCGCCCGGTCGGTCGACCGGCGCAGCGGATGCGAATCACCGCTCATCGGGAACCGCTGCTCACTCATAGGGAATCGCTACTCATCGGTACGCACTGACCGGCCGGTTCGCCTTTTTCGCGACCGGACCGCTTTCTCAGAATCCTGCGCCCCTGGTGATGCCGTCAAGGAGAACGGAAGAATATGCGGACGCCGGCGAAGGAATGACATGCCCTGTCACCAGGCCATTTCTGCGCGTGTTCTCCGAGAGGAATACAATCCGGTCATGGCAGGGCGAATTGAAGACTACGCCCTCGTCGGTGACCTGGAGACTGCCGCGCTCATCGGGACCGACGGGTCCGTCGACTGGTGGTGCGCGCCCCGCTTCGACTCGCCCGCCTGTCTCGCCGGCCTCCTCGGGGAGCCGGACCACGGCCGCTGGATCCTCGCCCCGGTCGGCAACGGCCGCTGCACGCGCAGGAGTTACCGGGGCGACACGCTGGTCCTCGACACCTGGTGGGAGACCCCCACCGGCACGGTCCGGGTCACCGACTTCATGCCGCCGCGCTCGCGGGGCGGCCTCTCGCCCGGCGGCGGCCCGAGGATCGTCCGTGTCGTCGAGGGGATCGCCGGACGGGTGGCCGTGCGGGGCGAGTTGAGCGTCCGGTTCCACCACGGCAGCATCGTGCCCTGGACCCGCGCCCTGGACCGCCGCACCGTCGTCTCCGTCGCCGGACCCGACGCCACCCGGCTCTCCTGCGGGCCCGGCGTCGAACTCGACGTCACCCCCGGCCGTACGAGCTGCGAGTTCACCGTCACCGCCGGCCGGCGGGTCGCCTTCGTCCTCGGCTGGAGCCTCTCCCACGCCCCCGCACCCCCGCCGCTCTCGCCCGCCGGCGTCGCCGCCGCGCTCACCCGCACCCTCGCCTTCTGGAACGACTGGGCCGCCACCCTCCGCTACGAAGGCCCCGCGCGCGAGGCCGTGCTCCGCTCCCTGCTCACCCTCAAGGCCCTCACCTACGCCCCGACCGGCGGCATCGTCGCCGCCGCCACCGCCTCACTGCCCGAGTGCGTCGGCGGCGGCCGCAACTGGGACTACCGCTTCTGCTGGCTGCGGGACTCCACCTTCACCCTCTCCTGTCTGCTCCGCAGCGGATACCGCAGGGAGGCGCTGGCCTGGACGGACTGGCTGCTGCGCGCCGTCGCGGGCGACCCCGCCGACCTCCAGCCGCTGTACGGGGTCGAGGGCCAGCGACGGCTCCCCGAGACGTACGCCGACTGGCTCCCCGGCTATGAGAACTCGCAGCCCGTCAGATTCGGCAACGCCGCCGTCGGTCAGTTCCAGCTCGACATCTACGGCGAGGTGCTCAGCACCGTCTACTCGGCCGTCCGCGCGGGCATCGCCCTCGACCCCGCGGCCTGGGCCCTGGTGGCCTCGCTCCTGGACTACCTCGGCAAACGCTGGCGGGAACCCGACGAGGGCATCTGGGAAGTCCGGGGCCCGCGCCGCCACTTCGTCCACTCCAAGGTCATGGCCTGGGTCGCCGCTGACCGCGCCGTCCGCCTCGCCCGCGTCGCCGGACTGCGCGGCTCCCTCGCCCGCTGGCAGGCGCTCCGCGCCGAACTGCACGCGGAGATCTGCGCCCGGGGATGGAGCGAGGAACAGCGGTCGTTCACCCAGTACTACGGGAGCACCCAGGTCGACGCGACCGCCCTGCTGATCCCCCGGCTCGGCTTCCTCCCCGCCGGCGACCCCCGCGTCCTCAGCACGATCCGGGCGATGGAGCGGCTCGACGACCACGGCTTCCTGCGCCGGTACGGCGACGTCCGGGACGGCGGCAGACACGAGCTCGACGACCTCGGCGGCACCGAGGGGAGCTTCGTCGCCTGCACGTTCTGGTACGCCGACGCGCTCGCCATGACCGGCCGCGCCGACGAGGCCAGGACCGTCTTCGAGCGGGTCCTCGACGTCCGCAACGACGTCGGGCTCCTCTCCGAGGAATGGGACCCCGTGGCCGGCCGCCAGCTCGGGAACACACCCCAGGCGCTCAGTCATGTCGCCCTGGTGAACACGGCGTTCACCCTGTACGGCACACGCCGCCACGACCGCGACCGGGGTCGCCTCGCCGTGGCATGATCCGGCTGAACTCCGGCGGCGGGCCGGGGGACCGGGGGGGCGGGCATGAACTGGTACGTCGTCATACCGGGCGCGCTGGCGCTCCTGCTCTCCCTCTCCGGAGCGGCCGCGCTCCGCACCGGCTGGATGCCGTCCTGGCAGCGGCGGCGCGTCTTCCGGACGGCGCTGCACGGCTGGGGGCAGCTGGCGATGGCCGCGGCGTTCGCGATCCAGGCGGGCGGGCAACTCGCGGACGACCTCGTCCTGCGCTCCGCCTCAGGTGTGGCGACCTTCCTCGGCCTGCTCGGCGGGCTCGCCCTCCTGGGCCTGGCGCAGGTGCCGCGCCGGGACCGCTGACGCCGTCCGCACCCCGGCTCCGGCGGCGGGAGCCACCGCATGCGGTTTCGGGCGGACAAGGGCCCCACCCGGCTTCCCGCCGTTCGGCGTGTCGTTCGGGTGAGTCCAGCGGGCGCCACGGGCGCGCGTGGGTTCGAATCGGGGCATGGCTTCCTACGACAGGCTCCGCGCCGGCGGCTCCCCGAGGCCGCTGGAGACCGGTGACACCTGGTGGTACGCCGCCGTGGCCGGCGAGGCCGCCGGCTCGTTCAGCACACGGGTCCGCACCCGGACCCGGCGTGCCTGCCTCGGGGCCGTCCTCCTCCTCACGGTCGTCTACGCGGGACTCGTGCTCACCGCGACCGGCCGCCGCTGGGGCGACGCCGCCGTGACCGGACGGCGCGCCGACGGCGTCGCCGTCACGATCCTCCGCGATCACCCCTCGCTCGCCGGGCTCATCACCTTCTCCCTGGTCCTCGGCTGCGTCGTCCTCCTCGCCACCGGACTCATACGCAAGCGGTACGCCCTCACCGGCGCCGCCGCCGGCGCGGTCGTCACCGCACTCGCCGTCACCGGACTCCTCCAGCGGTACGCGCCCCGCCCCCGGCTCGTCGACACCGCCGGCGCCCTCCTCCCGAGCGGCTTCCCCAGCGTCCAGACCACCCTCGCCGTCGGCATCGCCCTCGGCCTGGTCCTCGTCGCCCCCTACCGGACGCGCGCCCTCGCCGTCGGCGCCGCCACCCTCTGGGCCGCCGCCGTCGGCGCGTACGCCATCGCCTCGGGGCAGCACCGGCCCGGCGACGTCATCGCCGCCGCCCTCGTCGCCCTCGCCGTGACCTCCGGCCTCCTCGCCGTGATCGCCCGCAGGGGCAAGGTCCGCCCCGGACCCCGGCGCGGGCCCGCCCTGCCCGGCCTCCCCGTGACCGTCCCGCTCGCCCTGCTCGCCCTGGCCGGCCTCGGCGCCGGGCTCTGGCTGCTCGGCGACACCCTCGCGCTGCCCGCCACCGCCCCGTACGACCCGGCCGAGCTCAGGCTCGCGCACCGCTGCGGCCAGGCCCTCGCCGCGGGAGTCGTCGCCGCCTCCGGACTGATCGTGCTCGCGCTGCTGCGCCGCGTCGACGTGGACGGTCCCCCCGCCCCGTACCGGCTCGGCGGCCCCTTCGTCGAGGCCGCGGGCGTGCCGCACGACGCCGAGCTCGTGGGGCCCTTTACCGAGGACCACGATCACGAGATATCTTGATGTCGAGCAATCTCGCATACGCAGACGTGGAGCGGAGCACCTGGTGACTGACTCGACCATCATCTACACCCACACTGACGAGGCGCCTGCCCTGGCGACGTACTCGTTCCTGCCCGTGGTCCAGGCGTATGCCTCGCAGGCCGGCGTCACGGTCGAGACGCGTGACATCTCCCTCGCGGGCCGCATCATCGCCGTCTTCCCCGAGTTCCTGGAGGAGGGCCAGCGCATCGCCGACGCCCTCTCCGAGCTCGGCGACCTGGCCAAGACCCCCGGCGCCAACATCATCAAGCTGCCGAACGTCTCGGCGTCCATCCCGCAGCTCAAGGCCGCGATCGCCGAGCTCCAGGCGCAGGGCTACGCCCTCCCGGACTACCCGGACGACCCGCAGACGGACCAGGACAAGGACGTCCGCGCGCGCTACGACAAGATCAAGGGCTCGGCCGTCAACCCGGTCCTGCGCGAGGGCAACTCCGACCGCCGCGCCCCGGGCTCGGTCAAGAACTACGCGAAGACCCACCCGCACCGCATGGGCGTCTGGACCCCCGAGTCCAAGACCAACGTCGCCACGATGGGCGAGAACGACTTCGCCGCCACGGAGAAGTCCGCCGTCATCGCCGAGGACGACACCCTCCGCTTCGAGTTCACCGCCGCCGACGGCACCGTCAGCGAGCTCCGTGAGCCGCTGAAGGTCATCGCCGGCGAGGTCGTCGACGCCGCCGTCATGCGCGCCGCCGCCCTGCGCACCTTCCTCTCCGAGCAGGTCGCCCGCGCCAAGGCCGAGGGCGTGCTCTTCTCCGTGCACCTCAAGGCCACGATGATGAAGGTCTCCGACCCGATCGTCTTCGGTCACGTCGTGCGCGCCTTCTTCCCGAACACCTTCGCCAAGTACGGCGAGGTGCTCACCGCCGCCGGCCTGTCCCCGAACGACGGCCTCGGCACCGTCCTGGCCGGCCTCGACGCCATCCCGCACGGCCTCGGCGCCGAGATCAAGGCCTCCTTCGAGGCCGAGCTCGCCGAGGGCCCCGCCCTCGCGATGGTCGACTCCGACAAGGGCATCACCAACCTGCACGTGCCGTCCGACGTCATCGTCGACGCCTCGATGCCGGCCATGATCCGCACCTCCGGTCACATGTGGGGCCCGGACGGCCAGGAGGCCGACACGCTCGCGGTCCTCCCGGACCACAGCTACTCCGGCGTGTACCAGGCCGTCATCGAGGACTGCCGTGCCCACGGCGCCTTCGACCCGGCCACCATGGGCTCCGTCCCGAACGTCGGCCTCATGGCGCAGAAGGCCGAGGAGTACGGCTCCCACGACAAGACCTTCGAGATCGCCCAGGCCGGCACCGTCCGCCTCGTCGACTCCGAGGGCAACGTCGTCCTGGAGCAGGAGGTCGCCGAGGGCGACATCTTCCGCGCCTGCCAGACCAAGGACCTGCCCATCCAGGACTGGGTCAAGCTGGCCGTCACCCGTGCCCGCGCCACCGGCGCCCCGGCCGTCTTCTGGCTGGACGAGAACCGCGGCCACGACGCCCAGATCATCGCCAAGGTCAAGCAGTACCTGCCGGAGCACGACACCGAGGGCCTGGACATCCAGATCCTGTCCCCGGTCGAGGCCACCAAGTTCTCCCTGGAGCGCATCCGCCGCGGCGAGGACACCATCTCGGTCACCGGCAACGTCCTGCGCGACTACCTGACCGACCTCTTCCCGATCCTGGAGCTGGGCACCAGCGCCAAGATGCTGTCGGTCGTCCCGCTGATGGCGGGCGGCGGCCTCTTCGAGACGGGCGCCGGCGGCTCCGCCCCGAAGCACGTCCAGCAGCTCGTCAAGGAGAACTACCTCCGCTGGGACAGCCTCGGCGAGTTCTTCGCCCTGGCCGCCTCCTTCGAGCACCTCGCGACCAGCACGGGCAACACCCGCGCCCAGGTCCTCGCCGACACCCTCGACCGCGCCACCGGCACCTTCCTCAACGAGGACAAGTCGCCGACCCGTCGCCTCGGTGGTATCGACAACCGCGGCAGCCACTTCTACCTGGCCCTCTACTGGGCCCAGGAGCTGGCCGCCCAGACCGAGGACGCGGAGCTGGCCAAGGCCTTCGCCCCGCTCGCGGAGACGCTCTCCTCGAACGAGCAGAAGATCGTCGACGAGCTCGTCGCCGTCCAGGGCTCCCCGGCCGAGATCGGCGGCTACTACCAGCCCGACCCGGCCAAGGCCGCGGCCGTGATGCGCCCGTCCGCCACGTTCAACGAGGCCGTCGCGTCCCTCGCCTGACCGGCGCGAGACCCGTCGCCCGCCCCGGCGCGCGACCCGTACCGCCCCGGCCGGAACTCCTCCGGCCGGGGCGGTCCCGTCGGTGGCGCATCTCACCTCCGGGTGTGACCCTGGAGGGCATGAGCTGGGCATCTTGGACGACCGCCGGTGTCTACACCGGGCGAGGTGGGGTGCTGACCGACGAGGCCGGAGTCGTCACGGGCGATCTGACCGTCCACACGACCTGGGCCGAGCGCGAGGCACGCGTGGCCGTGCAGTACAGCGGCGCATCCGACTGGTTCACCATGTCGGGCAGTCCCGTTCCGTGCGATTCGGAGGAGGAGAGCCGCGAGCTCCACGACGCCGTCGTGGCAGCCGTCCGGGAGGGGAACGGGGCCACGGTCCCGCGCCTGCCCGTACCACCGAGATAGCAGCTGTCCCGCAGAAACCGTTATCCCTCCCACGCCCACGGATCTCCTGTCACGGGGGACTCGGACCAGGGATGAGGGAGCACATCGATGCACAGCGACGAGCGGCGCACCACCGTCCTCGTGGAGGCGGCCAGAGCGGGTGACGCGGACGCCAGGGACACACTGGTCCGCGCTCACCTGCCGCTCGTCCACAACATCGTCGGCCGGGCCCTCGACGGCCACGCCGACACGGACGACATCGTCCAGGAGACGATGGTCCGCGCCCTCGACGGCCTCACCGGCCTGCGCGACCCGTCCCGCTTCCGGTCCTGGCTCGTCGCCATCGCCATGAACGGGATACGGCGCCGCTGGCACGAACACCGGCGCGCGCCCGTGCCCGGTCTCGACCGGGCCGTGGACCTCGCCGACCCGGCCGGCGACTTCACCGAGCTCACCATCCTCCGCCTCGGCCTGTCCGGGCAGCGCCGCGACGTGGCCCGCGCCACGCGCTGGCTCGACGAGGACGACGCCGAACTCCTCGCCCTGTGGTGGCTGGAGGCCGCCGGCGAACTCACCCGCGCCGAGCTCGCCGAGGGCCTCGGCGTCAGCCCGCAGCACGCCGCCGTCCGCGTCAAGCGGATGAAGGAGCGCCTGGACACCGGTCGTGCCGTGGTCCGCGCCCTGGACGCGCTGCCGCCGTGCCCGGAACTCGCCGGCACGGTCGAGGCCTGGGACGGCCGCCCCTCCCCGCTCTGGCGCAAGCGGATAGCCCGCCACCTGCGCACCTGCACCGCCTGCACCTCCCGAGCGACCGGCCGCCGCGGCCTCGCCCCCGTCGAGGGCCTCCTCGTCGGCATCGGCCTGGTCCCACCCCTGACGGCCGCGAGCACGCTCACGGACGCACCGGCGACGGAGTGGGCCGCGCACGCGTCCGAACTGCCCGGTGCGCCGGGCACGTCCGGCACCGGGCACGTGGCCGGTGCGCCCGGCGCCGATCACGTCGGCCACATGCCGGCGCAGGCCCATGCGCCGGGGGCCGAGGGCGCGACCCACGTGCCCACGCAGGCTGACGCCTCCGCCACCGCCGGGCGGTCGGCCTCGCTGCGGCGCGCCTTCGTCGCCGGCGGTGCGGCCGTCGCCGTGCTCGGGGCGGTCGCCCTTCTCGTACCTCCACGGCCGGAGGTGCAGCTCAGGCCCGGGCGGCCGGTCGCCGCGCCTCCGGTGACGGCCGCACCGGCCACGGCCCCGCCGAGCCCGACCGCCACCACCCCCGCACCGACGACCGCCGCTCCCACACCCCGCCGTACGCCGCGCCCGACGCCCGTGCCCGACGTGGGGGAGCGGGTCACCGCGCTCGTCAACCGGCTGCGGGCCGCAGCCGGTTGCGCGCCGCTGCGGACCGATCCCCGGCTGGTCGTGGCGGCCCGGGCCTCCGCCCGCGACATGGTCGCGCGCGGCTACTACGGGCACAGAAACCCCGAGGGCGAGTTCGCGGACGCCCGGATCACCGCCGCCGGATACGACTGGAGCGCCTGGGCCGAGAACCTGGCGCGCGGCGCGACCGATCCGGAGACCGTCGTCGAGGACTGGCAGGACGGGGCCATGCACGAGGAGAACATGCTCGACTGCCGGTACCGGGACACCGGCGTGGCGTCGGTGCCCGGACCGGCCGGCCGCATCTGGGTGCAGCAACTGGCTTCCCCCTGAGGCGAGTCCTCAGCGGCGGACGCCGAAGTCCTGCACCCACCAGGGCCCGTTGGCGGCGAGGGTCACGCCGACGCCGACGTCCCTGAACGAGCAGTTGAGGATGTTCGCCCGGTGCCCGGGACTGTCCATCCAGTCCGCCATGGCCTTGGCCGGGGTCTTCGGCCCGCGGTGGATGTTCTCCCCCCAGGCCGACCACGCGTACCCCGCGCCGCTCATCCGGTCGCCCGCGTCCCGCCCCTCCGGGCTGTGGTGCTCGTAGTAGTCGCGGGCGGCCATGTCGTCGGCGTGCCCCTGGGCGGCGTTCCGCAGGTGTCCCTCGGAGCGCAGCGGTCCGCAACCGGCCTTCTCGCGCTCGGCGTTGGCCAGCTCGACGACGTCCTGCACGAACCGCGCGGCCTTCCCGGCCGCGGCCTGACCAGGTGCCGCGGCGACCTGCACCGGCACCGCCGCGACCTCGCCCGGCGCCCCGGCCGGCGTCGTGCCGGTGGCCGGCGTGGCCACGTACATCCCGGTCACCACCGTGAGCACCGCCGCCGCGGATCCGCCGAGGAGGACGGCCGTACGGAACGACGGACGGCGCGGCCCGCGCCGCCGCGCCCCGCCCGCTCTGCGGTGCCGGCCCACGGCGCGGGGCCGGTGGTCGTCGAGGCGGTCGGGGCGCGCCGGGTCCTGGACGGATTCGGTGGGGCCGGGACGGTCGTGGTGCCGCATGGAGCTCCGCTCTCTCGCCGAGGTCGCCGGGTGTTCCGGTGCCGTGAGAGCCACCGGGGGCGACGGCGGTAAGACTTTCCGGCACCGACCGCCCCGACACACCTCGTCAACGCGGCGCGTCAACCCACGTCCGAGCCTGTCAGCCCTGCGGGATCACCGCCACCGGGCAGGGCGCGAGGTGGAGCGCCGCGTGCGCGACGGAACCGATCCGCGACCCGAGGGCCCCGCGCTTCGCCCGCCGGCCGACGACGAGGAGCTGGGCGCCGCCCGAGGCGGACAGCAGCACCTCACCCGCGCTGCCCAGCTCGACGTGCTCGGCGACCGGCACGTCGGGGTACCGCTCGCGCCAGGGGGCGAGCGCCTCGCGCAGCGCCTTCTCCTCGTACGGGACGAGCCCGCCGGCCTCGTCCGCGAGCCGCATCGAGCCCGGGCTGTACGCGTACAGCGACGGCAGGCTCCAGGCGCGCACGGCCCGGACGGCCGCCCCGCGCGCGGCGGCGGTCTCGAAGGCGAAGCCGAGCGCGGCCGCGCTGTCCTCCGGGCTGCCGAGCTGGCCGACGAGCACGTGACCCGACGGCGGTTCGGCCTGCTCGCCGTCGCGGGACCGGACGGCGACGACGGGGCGGGAGGAGGCGGCGATGACCTGCTGCCCGTACGAGCCGAGCAGGAAGCCGGCGACGGCGCCGTGGCCGCGCGAGCCGATGACGAGCATCTCGGCCGTGTCCTCGGTGCCGAGCAGCGCGGAGACCGGGGTGTCGGGGAGCAGCGTGGCCGTGAGGGCGAGCTCCGGGTGGCGCTCGGCGATGGTGGCCTCGGCCTCGCGCAGGACGGCGTACGCCGCGCGCTGCTGCTCGTCGGGGTCCTGGACCAGGGGCAGGTCGAGCGGTTCCCAGCGCCAGGCGTGCGCGAGCCGTAGCGGGAGGCCCCGGTGCAGTGCCTCCCGGGCGGCCCAGCCGGCCGCGGCGAGGCTCTCGGGGGAACCGTCCACTCCTGCGACGATCTCACGACTCATCAGGCTGCCTCCGTGCGTGTCATGACGGCCCGCCCGGCGGCAGGCCCTTCTGCCTCCAGCTTGGGCCATCCGGCGCCTTGACGAGAGGGCCGGATGGCCCGACATTCCGGACCATCCGTCCTTTCGACGGGGAGGAGGCCTCCAGGGGGCTCAGGCCAGTAGCGTCAGCCGGGCGTGGGTGCCGTTGAGGTAGTGGTCCCCGATGTCGCGGAGCCGGTGGGCCGCCTGTGTGGGGGCGGTGAGCGCGCGGGCGTTGCGCCAGAAGCGGTCGAAGCCCGGCCCGCCGCCGTGGGCCTCGGCGCCGGTCGTGCCGTCGACGAGTTCCAGGATGCGGGTGGTGACGTGGACGGCCGCCCGGCCGGTGACGGTCTCGGCCGCCGCCACGAGGACGGCGATGTCGGCGCGTTCCTCCAGGCCCAGCGACCACTCGGCGAGCAGCCCCCGCGCGAGGGCGTCCGTCGCCCGCTCCACCACCGCCGCGGCGGCGTGCGCGGCCGTCGCCAGCTCCCCGTAGGCGAGCAGGAGGTACGGGTCGTCCCCGGCGTCCGCAGGCGGGCCTCCCGCGCGGTCGGCGCCGGCGGGTCCCGCGTGTCCGGCGCGGCTGATGTCCCGGGCCTCGGCGAGCGCGCCCTCGGCGATGCCGAGTCCGACCTGGACGAGGAGCAGCCGCAGGGCGAGCGGCGCGAGGGTGGTGAAGGGCGCGACGGAGTGCTCGTCGTGCGGGAGGGTGCCGAGGACGTGCGCGGCGTCCACCGGGACCCGGTCGAAGGTGACGGTGCCGGCTCCGGCGAGGCGTTGACCGACCCGGTCCGCGGCGGCTTCCGTGAACACCCCCGGGTGGGCGGGGTCCACGAGGAGGACGAGCAGTTCGCCGGTGCCGCCGGGCCGTGCGCCGACGACGAGCCGGTCGGCGACCGTCACGCCGGAGACGAAGGCGCGCTGCCCGTCGAGGATCCAGCCGCCGCCGGGGCCGTCGGCGGGGGTGAGCGTGAGGCCGGGGCCGGACTCGCCGCGCGGCGGCTCGACGCCGCCGGCGAGCAGCCAGCTCTCCTCGGCCGTCCGCACGTCGAGGGCGAGCGCGTCGCCGGCGTCGGGCCCGGAGCCGAAGAAGCGGCTGCTCCAGGACAGCGCGTAGTGGTGGGCGAGGAGTTCGCCGACCGAGCTGTCGGCGGCGGAGATCTCCCGTACGACGGCACAGGCGGCCCGCCAGTCGGCGCCCCGCCGGGTCGGTCCCGGCGCCGTGAGGAGTGCGGGCAGTCCCGCCTCCTGGAGGCGCGCGACCTCGTCGAAGGGGGCCTTGCCGGCCCGGTCCCTGCTGAGGGCGTCGACGGCGAGGTCGTCGGCGAGCTCGCGGGTGACGCGGGGCCAGATCTCGTCGTCGGCGGGCCGCTCGACGGGCCGGCCGGGCGGTGCGGAGGCGGTGCGTATCGCTGGTCTCTTCGGCGATTTCCTCGGCGTACTCACGTCACCTCACCTGATCCCTAGTATCCCCACTGGAATAGTAGGGATACTGACAGAGGCGACCGCGCGGCCCCAAGGGGCGTCCACAGGCTGGACAAGGTCGTATCGATCGTCGAGACGGCGTCAGGTTCGCGCAGGTGGCGGGAGGTCGACCGCGCCGGTCAGGGGTTGGTCCACGCCTCCGGGTCGTCCGCGAGCGCGACGATCCCGGCCGGCAGCTTCGCCGCCGCGAGCTCCGCGAGGGACACCCCGAGGACGCCGCGGACGCTCGCCCGCAGCGCGATCCACAGCGTCAGCAGCGACTCGGCGGGACCCGTGTACGACAGGTCCGGCGGCCGCTCCCCCCGCACGGAGACCAGCGGGCCCTCCACGCAGCGGATGACGTCCGCGACGGAGATCGTCGCGGCCGGCCGGGCCAGCCAGTACCCGCCGTTGCCGCCGCGCTGGCTCTGCACCAGACCGCCCCTGCGCATGTCGCCGAGGATGCCCTCCAGGAACTTGTGCGAGATGTCCTGGTCCGCCGCGATGGCCTCGGCCTTCAGCGGCCCCGCGTCCTCGGCGGCGGCGAGCTGGAGGGCGGCCCGCACCGCGTAGTCGGCCCTGGCTGAAATGCGCATGCGCGCATTATTCCGCACGGCCGCGCCCCGATCCGTGCGCCGGACTCCCGGCGCGCGTGCGGCGGCTCGGCCGTGCGCGTGCGGCGGCTCGCACCGCTCGTGAGCGGGGGTCCGTACCGCTCGTGAGCTATCCGCGCCGAGCCGTATCGAGCCGTGAGACGCCCCGTCCCGCACTCTTGACGTCCCCTGTGGCCCGCCGGACACTCGGGGACGGGAAACCGAGCGAACAGGTAGGAAAACCATGGGACGCACCGGCCGGAGGGACACCTCGCCCGCCGCTCCCCTCCCGCGCTCGCTGCCCCTCACCTCCCGCCGGCACATCGATCTGCTGCGGGTATGCAGCGCGGCGAGTCGCCGTCCCCGCGCGGGCGTTCGCCCCGAGCGCTGAACCGCCCGCCCCGGTCCGCCCGTCTCCTCTTCCCGTACCTCTGCCGCCCCGGCCCCGCCCGGCCGCCGTGTCGCCCCGTCGCGACCGGAGCCGTCGCGCGCCGCCCGGCCCGGCACCGAGCACCCCCAAGGGAGAACCATGTCCTTCGTCGTCCCGTCCTCGCTCCTGCCCGCCTCCGTCGCCGTGCCCGTCTTCCGGGGCCGCATCGGCCGCGACGCGAGCAGCGGCCACTACGCCGTCCCGCACCGCTACCGCCTCCACGTCGACCCGGCCGACCCCCGGTGTCTGGGCATCGCCCTCACCCACAGCCTCCTCGGACTCGACGACACGCTCCCGCTCGCCGTGCTCCCCGGCACCCCCGACACGCCCGACGGCGGGTACGCGGCGCTCCGCCCGCTGTACGAGGCGAGCGCCCACCTCTACACCGGCCCGGCCGCCGCCCCCGTCCTCAGCGACGGATGGACCGGACGGATCGTCAGCACCCACGTCCCCGACATCCTCCGCGACCTCGCCCTGCGCTTCCGCGGCGACGGCCCCGAGCTGCTGCCCGAGGCACACCGCGACACCATCGACGCGATCGCCGACCTGTGCGAGCGGAGCGTCAACCGGGCCGCCCAGCGCGCCGGCGAACTCGGTCTCGACGACGCCTCCGCCCACCGCGACCCGCTCACCGTCCTCTTCGCGGCGCTCGGCTCCCTCGAACGCCGCCTCGCCCACCACCCGTACGTCCTCGGCGACGCCCCCACCGCCGCCGACGTGCACGTCTGGGTCACCCTCGTCCAGCTCGACACCGTGCACCGCTGGCACCTCGACGCCGCCGCCATGGACCGGGTCGCCGCCCACCCCGCGCTGTGGGCCTACGCCCAGCGCCTCGCCGCCCGCGCCGAGTTCGCCCGCCACCTCGACATCGACGCCCTGCTGCGCCGCCACCGCGCCCACTGCCGGGGCCGCGAGGCCGCGGGCGCCGCGATACGTCTCGTCGACTGGTCCGCCGCCCGCTGACCGGACCGGCGCCTGCCGCCTGCGGGGTCCGTCAGCCGATGCGGTGCCCCGCCAGCGGGGCCGTGTCGTCGCCCGCACCCGCGCGGACCCCGCGCAGGAACGCCTCCAGGGCGTCGAGCGAGCTCGAAGCCGGCTCCCAGCCCAGCTCCCGCCGGGCCCGCTCGGTGGCGAGCAGCGGCAGGTGCCGCAGCGCGTCGAAGAGCCCCGGGGAGGCCGGGACGAGCCGCAGCCGCCAGGCCGCCGACAGGGCACCCCGTACCGCGCCGGCGGGCACCTTCACCGGCTTGGCGTTCAGCAGCCCGCCCAGCGTCGGGCCGTCGATCACCGGCTCGGCGGCGAGGTTGAACGCGCCCCGGACGTCATGCAGGAGTGCCCTGCGGTAGGCGTCCGCCGCGTCCTCGGTGTGCAGGACCTGGAACCGCAGCCCCTGGAACTCCGGGAGCAGCGGCAGCAGTTCGGGCCGCATCAGCTGACCGGGGAAGAACCGCCCCGCGAAGATCCGCCGCTGCCCGCTCGCCGACTCCTCCTTGAAGAGGAAGGCCGGACGCATCCGCACCACCCGGGTCAGCGGATGATCCCGCTCGAAGGTGTCGAGGACCCGCTCCAGATAGGCCTTCTCCCGGGTGTACGCGGCGCCCGGCCAGCCGTGCGTCGGCCAGGACTCGGACACCGGGGCGCCGCCCTCGGGCCCCGGGGAGTACGCGCCCACCGAGGAGGCGTACACCAGGACCGGCACCCGCGCCGCCGCCACCGCGTCGAAGACGCGCACCGAGCCCAGGACGTTGGTCCGCCAGGTCTCCACCGGGTCATGGGTCGGCCCGAACCGCCATGCCAGGTGCACCACCGCGTCCGCGTCCGCCACGTACTGCGCGAGCCGCGGTTCGTCCCCCTCATGGGAGAGATCCAGCTCGGCCCACTCCACCCCGGGGAGGTCGAGGCCCGGCCGGCGACGGGCGATGCCGAGGACGGAGCCGACACCCGGTTCACGGGCCAGGAGCCGGACCAGGCTCGTGCCGACGTTGCCGGTGGCGCCCGTGACGACGACGCGCGAAAGCGTGCTCGGGTTCATGTCTCCGACCCTCTGTCATGGGCGGCGGAACCGCATTCCGGCAGCCGCCCCAGGCCACGCCGGTCACGCAGCGTGTCCGTATCGGTCGCGGGCGTGGCCGACGACCGGGAATATGGAGCGACTCAGGAGACAGGAGAAACGGCCATGCTGCTGCCCGACAGGAACACCGTCGACCGGCTGCTCCGGCACTTCCGCGCCCAGGAGCGCACCGTGCTGGACAGGCCGTGCGACCTGTCGGCCCGCCGGCGCTTCGAGGACACGGCGTACACCCTCTGCGTACTGATGGGGGTGCGCACCGCCGGAGAGGCCGTCCTCGCCGCGGAGCGGTACGTCACGACGCAGAAGAGCAGGAATCGAGAAGCATGGCCCCCGTGCCGCCAGTAGCGTGACAGCCATGAACGCGAAGGCTGGAGACACGATGAGCAAGGCCCCGAGGGCGGACGAGCAGGCGTCCGCGCCCCACGCCGCCGACCGGCACGACCTGATCCGCGTGCACGGCGCGCGCGAGAACAACCTCAAGGACGTGAGCATCGAGATCCCGAAGCGCCGCCTCACGGTCTTCACCGGCGTCTCCGGCTCGGGCAAGAGCTCCCTCGTGTTCGACACGATCGCCGCCGAGTCGCAGCGGCTGATCAACGAGACGTACAGCTCCTTCGTGCAGGGCTTCATGCCGACGCTCGCCCGCCCCGAGGTCGACGTCCTCGAAGGCCTGACGACCGCGATCATCGTCGACCAGCAGCGCCTCGGCGCCGACCCCCGCTCCACCGTCGGCACCGCCACCGACGCCAACGCGATGCTGCGGATCCTCTTCAGCCGCCTCGGCGAGCCGCACGTCGGCCCGCCCAGCGCCTACGCCTTCAACGTCCCCTCGGTCCGGGCCAGCGGCGCGATCACCGTCGAGCGCGGCAGCAAGAAGACCGAGAAGGCGACCTTCGAGCGCACCGGCGGCATGTGCCCGGGCTGCGAGGGCCGGGGCACGGTCTCCGACATCGACCTCACCCAGCTCTACGACGACACCAAGTCGCTCGCCGAGGGCGCGCTCACCATCCCCGGCTACACCCCCGGCGGCTGGAACTACCGGCTCTACAGCGAGTCCGGCTTCGTCGACCAGGACAAGCCGATCCGCAGGTACACCAAGAAGGAACTCGCGGACTTCCTCCACCACGAGCCGGTCCGGATGAAGATCGCCGGCATCAACATGACCTACGAGGGCCTGATCCCGCGCATCCAGAAGTCCTTCCTGGCCAAGGACAAGGAGGGCATGCAGCCCCACATCCGGGCCTTCGTCGAGAGGGCCGTCACCTTCACCACCTGCCCCGAGTGCGAGGGCACGCGGCTCAGCGAAGGAGCCAGGGCCTCGAAGATCGAGCGGATCAGCATCGCCGACGCCTGCGCCATGCAGATCAGCGACCTCGCCGCCTGGGTCCGCGGACTCGACGATCCTTCGGTGGCGCCGCTGCTCACCGCGCTCCAGCTGACCCTCGACTCCTTCGTCGAGATCGGCCTCGGCTACCTCTCCCTGGACCGGCCGTCCGGCACGCTGTCGGGCGGCGAGGCCCAGCGCGTCAAGATGATCCGCCACCTCGGGTCCTCGCTCACCGATGTCACGTACGTCTTCGACGAGCCCACCATCGGCCTGCACCCGCACGACATCCGGCGGATGAACGACCTGCTGCTCCAGCTGCGGGACAAGGGCAACACGGTTCTCGTCGTGGAGCACAAGCCGGAGGCCATCGCGATCGCCGACCACGTCGTCGACCTCGGCCCCGGCGCCGGCACGGCCGGCGGCACCGTCTGCTTCGAGGGCACCGTGGACGGTCTGCGCGCCGCCGACACCGTCACCGGCCGCCACCTCGACGACCGGGCCGCCGTCAAGGAGTCCGTGCGCAGGCCCACCGGGGCCCTGAAGATCCGCGGCGCGTCCACGCACAACCTCCGCGACGTCGACGTCGACATCCCGCTCGGGGTGCTCACCGTCATCACCGGCGTCGCCGGCTCCGGCAAGAGCTCCCTCGTGCACGGCTCGATCCCCGCCGGCGAGGAGGTCGTCTCCGTCGACCAGGCCGCGATCCGCGGCTCCCGGCGCAGCAACCCCGCCACGTACACCGGACTGCTCGACCCGATCCGCAAGGCCTTCGCCAAGGCCAACGGCGTGAAGCCCGCGCTGTTCAGCGCCAACTCCGAGGGCGCCTGCCCCACCTGCAACGGCGCGGGCGTCATCTACACCGACCTCGGGATGATGGCCGGCGTCTCCTCCACCTGCGAGGACTGCGAGGGCAAGCGGTTCCAGCCCTCCGTGCTCGAATACCTCCTCGGCGGCCGGGACATCAGCGAGGTGCTCGCGATGCCCGTGACCGAGGCCGCGGAGTTCTTCGCCTCCGGCGAGGCGCACACCCCGGCCGCGCAGCGCATCCTCGCCCGGCTCGCCGACGTCGGCCTCGGCTACCTGAGCCTCGGCCAGCCGCTCACCACGCTCTCCGGCGGCGAACGGCAGCGGCTCAAGCTGGCCACGCACATGGCCGACGAGGGCGGCGTCTACGTCCTCGACGAGCCGACCACCGGCCTCCACCTCGCCGACGTCGAGCAGCTCCTCGGCCTCCTCGACCGGCTCGTGGACTCCGGCAAGTCCGTCATCGTCGTCGAGCACCACCAGGCGGTCATGGCGCACGCCGACTGGATCATCGACCTGGGCCCCGGCGCGGGCCACGACGGCGGAAAGATCGTCTTCGAGGGCACCCCCGCCGACCTCGTCGCGACCCGATCGACCCTCACGGGGGAGCACCTGGCGGAGTACGTCGGCGCCTGACCGGACGGGCACGGGCGGTGGCCCGGGGCTTCGGCCGCCGGACCGCCGCTCAGCGGGGCACGCGGGGGAACAGCGTCCGGGGCGCGTCCACGCACGTGTCCCGTGAGACCGGTCCGCCGAACCGCAGCCGGTCGTACGCCGTGAACGCCGGCTCCAGGGCGTCCAGCTCGTCCACGCGCGCGTGGAGGGCGAGGCGCCACTCCGGCGAGGGATCGTCCCCGGCCGCCGCGAGGCGCGCGGTGATCTCCGCCGTCAGCTCCGCCTTCCGGCGGATGCCCGCCGGGGTGACCGCGTGCAGGCAGACGTACCGGCCGCTCAGATAGGCCGCCCACTCGGCGTCCCCCTGCGCGGGGTCCTCCCAGTGCCCCGTGAACCACGTCCGCAGGTGCTCGACCCCGCCCGCCGCGTCGGCGAGGGCGAACAGATCGCGCGGCACCATCTCGGCGCCGTCCGACCGCAGGTAGCCGGGCAGCGGCAGCAGGCCGGCGAGCATCAGCCGCCGGACCTCGTCGGGGTCCCGGCCGAGCGCGCCGCACAGCGCCTCCAGGGGGACGAACTGCGCGGTGACGTACGCGTCGTCGTCGGCGGTCATCGGATGGTCGCCGTTCACCTCGCGGAACCGCTCGGCCATCTCGGCGATCCGTACGGCGGCGGGCGTCCTGTCCGTCATGGCGTCACTCCCTCGGGAAGGCCGTCCGGGCCGGTCCCGGACGGTGTTCCCGCAGGCTAGAAGCCGGATCGTGCGGCGCCCACCGAACCGTCGCCGGCCCACCCGGTCCGGTGTCTCCAGTGGCGCCGCACGACCGGCGGTCCATGACGCGGGCCCTCAGGCCCGGTCGGCCGGCTTCCTGCGCCGCCAACCCCACAGGGCGAGCGCGGCGGCGCAGGCCGAGCCCACCAGGGTCAGCGGCAGCCCGGCCGACGGGCCGGAGCCCTCCTCCTCCGTGGCCTTCTTCGGGGGCGCCGCCACCGTCCGCGCCCCCGACCGGGGCGCCTCCGCCTCGGCGCCGCGTCCCTGGCGGGCCACCGACACGGTCCGCGTGCCCGAGCCGGCCGCCGCCTTCGCCCGTACCGGCGCGAGCGAGCCCACCGCCTGCACCCGGCCCGCGGCCTCGAAGCCCCAGTCGAGCAGTTCCCGCGCCTCCTCGTACACGGTGAAACCGCCACCCGCCTGAGGGTTCATCACCGAGACGACGAGCGTCCGGTCGCCGCGACGGGCAGCGGAGATCAGGGTGTTGCCCGCGTTGCTGGTGTAGCCGTTCTTGATCCCGAGGAGCCCCGGGTAGCGCTCCACCCCGTTCTCGCCGGTCAGGAGCCGGTTGGTGTTGGCGATGCCGTACGACCAGGAGCCGGCCGGGAACTCGGCGTACGGCGTCGAGCAGTACCGGGCGAAGTCCGGGTCCTGGAGCCCGGCCCGGCCGAACACCGCCAGGTCGTACGCGGAGGACACCTGACCGGGGGCGTCGTACCCGTCAGGGGAGACCACGTGGGTGTCCTCGGCACCCAGGGAGCGGGCCTTCTCCTGCATCTGCCGGGTCATCGACTCCCAGCCGCCGTTCATCGACGCCAGGACGTGCACGGCGTCGTTGCCCGAGCTGAGGAAGACGCCGTTCCACAGGTCGGAGACCTTGTACGTGTACCCCTCCTTCACCCCGACCATGCTGCTCCCCGCCCCGATCCCGGTCAGCTCGGAATCGGCCACGGTGTGCCGCTCGGACGGCGCGTGGTGGGGGAGCGCGGTGAGCGCGAACAGCGCCTTCAGGGTGCTGGCGGGCGGCAGCTTCCGGTGCGCGTCGTGCGCGGCGAGCACCTCGCCCGAGGAGGCGTCCGCCACCACCCACGACAGCGCGGACAGCGAGGGCACGGCGGGCGCACCCGGCAGCCGCTGCACCTGGGTTCCCCGCCGGTCGAGCCGCGCCGGGTCGACGTACTGGCGCGCGGGCGGCGTGGGCTCCCCCACGACGCGCGCAGGGGCCGGGGGAGAGGCGACGGCCGCCGGAACGGGCAGCACGAACAGCAGCGCCGCGGAACCGGCGGCGGCATGACGGACAGCTGACGTGACGATCATTCAGCCACCGTAGGAAGGGCGTGCGGACCGCGCAGATCGAAGTGCGCCGACCGGGGGAGCGGATGCGGCGTACGGCGGCGAGTCGTGCGTCCGCCCGGGTGGTGTCGTGGCCGGACCCGCCGTGGAAGTCCGCCCCGGTGGTGCCCGGACGCCGGCCCCGTCCGGCCCGCCCCCGCTGTCGGAGGCGCAGGGCATCCTTGTGACGTGCCCTCACACCCGAACCAGAGCAACGCCGTTCCGGACCGAGCGACCGGAGCGGCCGCCGAACCGGCGGGCCGGTCCGTCCCCGGCCCCGCCCGATCGCCCGGGCCACCCGCCGGCGGCCCGTTCGGCGCGTCCGTCCTCGGGACCGAGCGGCACTCCCGCACCGGCCCTGCCGGACACATGATCGTGTGCGGCGGCGACGCCCTCGCCCACCGGCTCGCGCGCGAACTCCACGAGGTGTACGGGGAACAGGTCACCCTCCTGGTGCCGGTGCTGCCCGACGAGCCCCGCACACCCGCCGGCCGCACCGGCCGGGCCCTCGCCCTCTTCGGGCGGGTGACCGCCGCGGTGACCCGCACCGCCGGGGCCGCGGCCCCGGCGGACGGCGTCGATCCGGTGGGCGCCCTGCGGGTCGTCGAGGCGGCGGAGGCCGACCACCGGGCCCTGACGGACGCCGGGGCGGAGCGCGCCGCAGCTCTCGCGCTCGTCCACGAGGACGACGAGACCAACATCCGGGCCGCGCTGACCGCCCGCCGTCTCAACCCCCGCCTGCGCCTGGTGATCCGGCTCTACAACCGCAAGCTGGGTCAGCACCTCGAAACCCTTCTCGACCAGGCCGCCGTCGTCGCCGAGCCCGGCCTCGACCCCGAGAAGCTCGACGCCGCCACCACGGTCCTCTCCGACGTCGACACCGCGGCTCCCGGCCTCGCCGCGGCCGCCGTCGCGGGGACCAGCAAAGTGGTCCAGGCCGGTGGACTGCTCCTGCACGCCGTCGACCGGCCGCCCGTCGCGGGCCAAGCGCCGGACCCCGGCCTCTGCACGCTCGCCCTGCTCTCCGCCACCGCCGGCGACCCGGCCGGCTGCGAGGGCTCCGAACGCAGCGGCGACGCCGGCCCGCGACTCCTCCCGGACGACCGGACCGTCGCCGCCGCCACCGGACGGGCCGCCGTCACCCTCGAAGCGGTCACACCGGCGGGCCCGGCCCTCCCCGCGGCTCGCCTCGCCGCCTCCGCGCTGCCCGTCGCCTCGCTCTTCTCCCGCCGTCTGCGCTGGTCCCTCGCGGGCGCCGTCGCCGCGGTCCTCGCGCTCGCTCTCGCCTCCACCTTCATCACCGGCGACCACCCCCTGCACGCCGCCTATCTGACGCTCCTCGACATCTTCGCCATCGGCGACCCCGCGGTCGGTGAACCGACCGGCCGCCAGGTCCTGCAGATCCTCGCGGGGTTCGTCGGCCTCCTGCTGCTCCCGGTGATCGTCGCCGCCCTCCTCGAAGGCCTCGGCACCTTCCGCAGCGCGACCACCCTGCGCCGTCCCCCGCGCGGCCTCTCCGGCCACGTCGTCCTCCTCGGGCTCGGCAAGGTCGGCACCCGCGTCCTCGCCCGACTCCGCAGACTCAACATCCCGGTGGTGTGCGTCGAATCCGACCCGGAAGCCCGGGGCATCGCCGTCGCCCGACGGCTGCGCGTCCCCACCGTCATCGGCGACGTCACCGAGGAAGGCGTCCTGGAAGCGGCCCGCATCCACCGCGCGCACGCGCTCCTCGCCCTGACCAGCGTCGACATCACCAACCTGGAGGCCGCGCTCTCCGCCCGCGCCGTCACCCCCGACCTGCGGGTCGTGCTGCGGCTGTACGACGACGACTTCGCCACCGCGGTCTTCCGCACCCTGCGGACCGCCCACCCCGGGGCCCTCACCCGGAGCCGCAGCGTCTCGCACCTCGCGGCGCCCGCCTTCGCCGGCGCCATGGTGGGCCGCCAGGTCTTCGGAGCCGTACCCGTCGAGCGGCGTGTCCTGCTCTTCGCCGCCGTCGACGTCGCGGACCACCCGCTCCTGGACGGCAGGACGGTCGCCGAGGCCTTCCGCCCCGGCGCCTGGCGGGTCATCGCCCTCGACCGCGCCGGCCACACCACCTCCGGCGAGGGCTGGCGCCTCGCTCCCGAGCGTCTCCTCGGCCCGGAGGACCGGGTCGTCGTGGCCGCCACCCGCCGCGGCCTGGCCGAACTCCTCGGCCGTGGTGACCGGCACCGGGGCGGCCGGTCCGGTCGGGGCGATGCGACCGACCGGGCTCGCCCGGGTGCTGCGACCAGCAGCGACAGCGCGCCGGACAACTCCGTACGAACAGAGCAGGGTTGACCGTAGGATCTGACCGCTCACGTGCCGAGACGGCCCGCACCCGCAGTCAGGAGCCCCTTCCTTGAACACACCGCACACCACGGCCGCCGGCCGCCCGCCCCACCGCATGGACCCCGCCGGCGGCTGCCCGCACGCCGTGAACGCCCGGCTGCTCGCCGAGGGCGCCGTCGCCCCCGTGGTGCTGCCCGGCGAGATCGAGGGCGTGGCGGTGCTCGGTCACGACGCGCTGCGCGACTTCCTCACCCACCCCGACGTCGCCAAGGGCCCCCAGCACTTCACCGCCCTCGCCGAGGGCCGCATACCCGAGGGCTGGCCGCTGCGGACCTTCGCCGTCCTCCCCGGCATGATGACCGCCGACGGAGCCGACCACCGCCGCCTGCGCACCCTCGTCAGCAGCGCCTTCACCGCCCGCCGTGTCGAGGAGCTCCGCCCGCGCGTCGAGAGCGTCACCGCCGGCCTGCTCGACGGACTTGCGGAGGCCGCCCGCGAAGGCGACGGCGTCGCCGATCTGCGCCGCCACTACGCGCTGCCCCTCCCGCTGGGCGTCATCTGCGAGCTCCTCGGCGTCGACCCGGCCCACCAGGGCCGGCTGCACCACCTCTCCAGCCTGATCGTCGCCACCGACACCGAGCCCGCGCAGGCCGTCGCCGCCAACCGCGAACTCGTCGAGCTCCTGGGCTCCATCGCCGCCGACAAGGCCGCCGCGCCCGGCGACGACCTCACCAGCGCCCTCATCGCCGCCCGCGACGAGGGCGGCGACCGGCTCAGCCAGCCGGAGCTCATCGGCACCCTGCTCCTGATGATCGTCGCGGGCCACGAGACCACCCTGAACCTCGTCACCAACGCGGTCCGCGCGCTCTGCGCCCACCGCGACCAGCTCGCCCTCGTCGTCGAGGGACGCGCCGACTGGGCCGACGTGGTCGAGGAGACCCTCCGCTGGGACAGCCCCGTCAGCTACTTCCCGTTCCGCTACCCCACCCGCGACCTCACCGTCGACGGCACCCTCATCCCCCGTGGCACCCCCGTCCTCGCCGGATACTCGGCGGCGGGCCGCGACACGAAGGCGCACGGCCCGGACGCCGACCGCTTCGACGTCACCCGCGCCACGACGGTGAAGCACCTCTCGCTCGGCCACGGCCCGCACTACTGCCTGGGCGCCCCGCTCGCCCGCTTGGAGGCCGCGATCGCCCTGGAGGCGCTCTTCACCCGCTTCCCCGACCTGGACCTGGCGGTCCCGGAGGCCGAGCTGACCCGCCACTCCGGATTCGTCGGCAACAGCGTCCGAGCCCTCCCCGTCCGCCCGGGCGTCTGAGAGCGCGTCGCCTTCCGGGGCACGCCGACTTCACGATCCTGGCCCGTCCCGGCCGCGACGGGCGGCGCGCCGGCTCAACCGGCGCGCCCCCTGGCCGTCGCGGGGGAGGCCCGCAGGGCGGAGACGAGGCGCAGCAGCCGGTCCTCGTTCCCGGCGAGGCCCGCCGCGCGCAGCGCCTCGTCCGCCTCCGCCATCGGGTGGGTCAACATCACCCCCGCGTACGGGGCGAGCTGCGGGTCGGTCAGCACGGCCTGGGTGGACTCGAGCAGCCGCAGGTACGCCTGGGCGGCCGCGCGCTCGCTGGCGGTGATCGTGGTCATGTCGGGCTCCCTCTCGACAGTTCGGCGCTCACCACTCTCTCGTACGGGTCTGACAACCACGTCTGTAGCCGCTCCGGCAGGATCAGTGCAGCCTGCCGCGCCTCTCAGAGGCGCGGGGGCGGCGACCATACTGTGGTCGGGTCCGGCCGGGGCGAAGGAGACGGATCACCACGTGCACGGCAAGGGCGATCGGGAGAAGGATCCTGGCGATCCATGACAAGCGCAGCAGGTTGTCGGACCAGGACAACGCGGTCTTTCCCCCTTCGGGCAGGCCGAAGAGGAGGATCGCGAGCAGGAGCGAAAGGACGACGGACGCCAGCGCGGCGATACCCAAGCAGCCGCCGAGCCCTGTCCACTGCCTCTTGGTGCGATCCACGCTGAGCCCCCGCCTCGTATGCGTATTCTCGCTCACGCACCACGACCGGTGACAGAGCGGTGGCAGGAGCCTCAGGCCCGCCCGTCGAGGTGCGCTGCCAGCCGCTCCAGGAAGACCCGCTGGCCCGACACGAGCAAGGGGGCGGCGGCCTCCGGCGCGAACCAGCCCACCCGGTCGATCTCCGGGAACTCCTCCTGGACGCCCGACCGGGGCGGCCACTCCATGACGAAGGTCCCCGGCACCACCCCGGCCGGGTCGAGATCGCCTTCGACGGCCCACACGGTGACGAGCTTCCCGCTCCGCTGGCGGGCCTCGCCGAGGTCGACCCACTCCCCGTCCGGGGCCGGGAGCCCCAGCTCCTCCAGGAACTCCCGGCGTGCCGCGGCCTCGGGGGCCTCGTCGGGCTCGTACTCCCCCTTGGGGATCGACCAGGACGACTCCTCGCGGGACGCCCAGAAGGGCCCGCCCATGTGACCGATGAGGACCTCGACGCCTCCGCCCGCCGTACGGCGGTAGACCAGGAGACCCGCACTGCGCTTGTCCGGCATGCGCCCCAGTCTGTCCGAAGGGCCCGGCCGCCGCAGCCCCGCGCGCAAGGTCCCGCCCCTACTCCTCGGCGGAGACCGTCACCGGACCGCCCGCGAGGTCCACGCCGCTCGTCCACCGCGCCCCCAGCCGCACCGAACGCCAGGGGACGAGCGTCCCGCTCGACCGTTCCCGCCGCAGAGGGACGCCGTCCTGGGCGACGGTCAGGACCGGTCGCACGAGCCGCCGCTCCGGCCGGACGAGCAGCGACGTGGCGGCTTCCGGGCCCAGGAGTCCGGGTGTCACCCACCTCAGCGGCCCCACCGCCGTCACCGGCACCCCGGTGGCCGGCCAGGGGCCGCCGCCGAGCCGTTCGAGCACCGCCCCGGCCACCGCCCGCCCCTCGGCGGCGGCCACGAGCGCCGGCTCCACCCCGCGCAGGAGGTTGCCGACGGCGAAGACCCCGGGCTCGGCGGTACGGAAGCCCCGGTCCGTCACGGGGCCCCGGGTGCCGGGGGCGAGGGGCAGGCCGCGGGCGCGGACGAGCTCGTGGTCCGGGATCCAGTCGCCGGTGAAGACCACCGTGTCGCACCGCAGCACGGACGTCCGCCCGTCCCCGCCCCGCACCGCGACCCCGGTCAGCCGGCCGCGACCGAGCAGCTCCGTCACGACGGCGTCGGCGAGCACCGGGACGCCTGCGAACGTGACGGCGGGGGAGGGAAGTTCGGTGACGACGGCCGCCACGTCCACCCCGGCCGCACGCAGTGTGCGCACCGCGCCCCGGGCCACCGGGTCGCCGCCGACGACCACCGCCCGGCGTCCGATGTGCTCCGGTCGCGGCCCGAACCGTACGACCGTGCGCTGGAGTTCGCCCGTGGTCAGCACTCCGGCGGGGCGCGTGCCCGGGACGAGCCGGGCGCTGCGGGGCCGTTCGCGGGCGCCGGTGGCGAGGACGACCGCGCCTGCTCGGATGCGTTCGAGTCCGGTCGGGGCGGTGACCTCCAGGGTGAGGGGTCCGGCCCAGCCGGTGGCCGAGACGCCGGTACGGAGGACCGCCCCCGCCCGCAGCGCCTCCCGTACCGCGCGTCGCGCGTACGCCGGGCCGGTCAGGGCGCGCCCGAGGGCGTCCGCACCGAATCCCGGCCGGGCGCAGTGGCGCGGTACCCCGCCCGCGGTCGCCTCCCGTTCCAGGACCTCGACACGGCCCGCGCCCGCCGCCGCGAGCCGAGCGGCAGCGGCGAGCCCGGCGGGCCCCGCACCCACGACGAGCACGTCGACCGTACGAGTCACCGCGCCCCCTCCCCGTACCCCACCGCGCTCCGCTCTTCCCTCGGCCCCTGTTCGAACAGCGCCCGCACCTCCGCGCCGCAGTGGTGGCCCTGGCAGCGGCCGCCTCGGGCGCGTGTCCTGCGCCGCAGACCGTCGAGGCCGCCCGGCGGGATCGTGGACGTGAGCGCGGCCCGGATCTCGCCCCGGGTCACCCGCTCGCAGTGGCAGACGATCGTGCCGAACTCCGGTTCGCGGGCGATGAGTTCGGCGTCGCGGTACGGGCGGGGGAAGGCCTCGCCGAGGTTCGGCATGCGGACCGGGGCGAGCGGGCGGGTCGGCCCCGGGTCGAGGCCGCAGTCCGCGAGGAGGCCGAGCACGTGCTCGGCGATGGCGAGGGAGGCGGTGAGCCCGGTGGAGCGGATCCCGCCCACCGTCACGTACCGCAGCGCGGGGTGCGCGGCGATCCGGTAGTCCTCCTGCCCGGTCGCGGCCCGCAGCCCCGCGTACACGGCGGTGACCTCCTCGTCGAGGAGCGCGGGGAGGATCCGGCCGCCCTGTTCGCGCAGCCCGGCGAGGCCCTCGGCCGTCGTGCCCGTGGCGGTCTTGTCGTCGAGGTCCTCGGCGGTGGGCCCGAGCATGACGTTCCCGTACACCGTCGGCGAGATCAGCACGCCCTTGCCGAGCGGCCCGGGTACGGGCAGCAGGATGTGCCGGACCAGGTCGCGGGCGAACTTGTCGAAGACGAGCAGCTGACCGCGGCGCGGGGTGACGGTGAAGTCCTCCCGGCCGACGAGCGCGTCGAACGCGTCGGCGTGGAGGCCGCAGGCGTTGACGAGCAGGCGCGTCCGCAGCACTCCGCGGCGGGTGACGAGACGGTGGTACGGGTCACCCGGACGCACCTTCTCCACCCGGCAGTTCAGATGCAGGTCGACCCCGGAGCGGACGGCCTGCGTGGCGTACGCGAGGGTCGTCGTCCACGGGCAGATCACCGACTCGCCCGGAACCTCCAGGGCGCCCAGCGCACCGGGACCCAAGTGCGGTTCCCGCGCGGCGAGTTCGGCGGCGGTGAGGAGACGGGTGGTGCGGTGGCCGTTGTGTTCCGCCTTCTCCGCGAGACGGGGGAGCGTCGCCCGCTGCTGTTCGTCCCAGGCGACGAGCAGCGCCCCCAGTGGCTCGACGGGGATGCCGGCCTCCCGGGCGTACGCGCCGAGGAGCCGGTGTCCCTCGCGCACCAGCCGGGCCTCCAGGGTGCCGGGCGCGGCGTCGAAACCGGTGTGGAGGATGGCGGTGTTGGCCTTCGAGGTGCCGTCGCCGACGTCGTTCGCGGCCTCCACGAGCGCGATCCGCAGCGGGTGCCGGGCCAGGGCGCGGGCGATCGCGGAACCGACGACCCCGGCGCCGACGACCACGACGTCGTACTCCGAGTCCTCACCGGTGGGAAGCGGCCCGGTCCGCGTGACACTCACAGGGACCCGCTGCCGATCGCTCCGTCCGACCGCTCCACCAGCGCCGACACCTCCGCGCGGAAGCGCCCGAGGCGCGTCGCCGCCTCGTCGGCGGAGATCCGGGGCTCGTACACGGCCGAGGGCTTCCACTCCGGCACGGCCTCGCGGAGCGTGAGTCCCGGCCGGTGTCCGAGTCGGGCGACGGCGCCCACTCCGAGCGCCGTGGCGTCGGGCAAGGACGAGACCTCGACGGGGAGTTGCAGCAGATCGGCCTGGGTCTGCATGAGCAGGGCCGACCGGGTCAGGCCGCCGTCGGCGCGCAGCGAGGTCAGCGGCGCGCCCCGGTCGGAGGCGGCGGCCGCGGCGAGCTCCACCACCTGGGCGGCGATGCCCTCGCACAGGGCGCGCACCAGATGGCCGGGTCCGGTGTCCAGGCCGAGGCCGGTGAGCGAGCCGCGCACGTCGCCCCGCCACCAGGGTGCGGCGAGGCCCGCGAACGCGGGGACGAAGGTGACGCCGCCGGTGTCCGGCACACTGCCGCCGACCGCGTCGAGCTCCCCGGCCCCGCCGATCACGCCCAGGTCGGTGAGCCAGCGCACGGCCGAGGCGACGGTGTACACCTGGCCGTCGAGGCAGTGGGCGACCCGCCCGCCGAGCCGCCAGGCCACGCAGCTCACCAGTCCCGAGGCGGCGCGGCGGGGCTCGGGGCCGGTCTGCGCGAGGAGGAAGGCGCCCGTACCGTAGGTGCACTTGGCGGCGGCGGGGTCGTCGGCGCTCTGCGCGAGCAGCGCCGCCTGCTGGTCCACGAGCAGCCCGGTGAGCGGCAGGGCGGGGCCGAACGCGCTGGTGGTGCCGACCGGGGTGTCGCAGTCGACGATCCGGGGGAGCGCCTCGCCGCCGAGTCCGTACAGGTCGAGGGCGGTCTCCGACCAGGCGACCGTGTCGAGGTCGAGGAGACCGGTGCGTCCCGCGGTCGCCGCGTCCGTGACGAACGCGCCCGTGAGCCGGCGGACGAGCCAGGCGTCGCTGGTGGTCACCACGCCGGCTCCGGTGGCGTGGCGGCGGATCCAGGCCATCTTGGGTGCGGCGAAGTAGGGGTCGACCGGAAGGCCGGTGAGGCGGCGCAGTTCCTCGGCGTGGGCGTCGAGGCCGGCGCAGACGCCCGCGGCCCTGCGGTCCTGCCAGACGAGGGCGTCGGTGAGGGGTTCCCCCGTGGCCGGGTCCCAGGCGAGCACGGTCTCGCCCTGGTTGGCGAGGCCCACGGCGACGACGGGCACGTCCGCCTCGGCGAGCGCCGCGCGCCCGGCGGCGACCACCGAGTCGTACAGCTCACGCGGGTCGACCTCGACCAGGCCGCCGGGGAGGTGGCGGGGCCGGACGGGCGCCGTGCCGGTGCCGACGACTCCGCGCTCGGGGCAGAGGACGAGGGCCTTCGTGCCCGACGTGCCCTGGTCGACGGCGAGTACCGCTCCGCCCGACATCCCGCTGCTCCCGTCGCTCGACCGCTCCGTGATCATCCGATCACCGAAAAGGGTCAGGGTGCCGTCGCCGGAGGCCTTCGTCAAGCCTCGGGGGGCGAGCACGTCAGGTCGCCGCGCATACCTGACAGTAAGTCAAATTCAGTCGTTGGCTTAATAGTTACTGTCACAAAAGAAAGTGGACCGGTCGCATCCAGAGCCCTCTATAGTGATCGCCGATCAACGGCCGGGACGCCCGCCGGGGGACTGACCACCCCCTCCATCCACCGAGGACCCATGTCATCCACACCACGCCCCACCCCCTGATGGCCGGACACGGATTCCGGCCCGTCTACCACCCCGCCGGCCATGACCACGCCCTGCGCAACGCCGTCCAGGACTTACGCACCGGCCGCTGGGTGTCCATGGCGCGGCTGCTCGACGAGACCTCCGACTGGGACGCCTGGACCCGGCGCACCCAGGTCCTCGCCGCCGTCGCCGCGGGCAGTGACGTCGTCCCCATCTGGCGGGCCGAGCAGCCCGAGAGCCTCGCCGCCGCCGTGATGCACAGCCGGGTCGCCGTCGAGCGCGCCGTCCGCGCCCACCGCGCGGGCCACGCCCGGACCCGGGAGCTCTGGCAGGAGGCCTGGACCGCCTGCCGCGAGGCCTCCGAGCGGTCGCCCGCCGATCCCGTGCCCTGGATCGGCCTCATCGCCCTCGCCGCACTCGACGGCGGCCGGCGGATGGCCGAGCACCGGCTCACCCCGCCGGCGCCCATGCTGCCGCCCGGCCCCTGGGGCCTGCTCGCCGAGGTGGAGAAGCGCGACCCGCACAACCGCGAGGCCCACCACCGCATGCTGCAGTTCGTCTACGCCCGACGGACCGGACCCCTCTCCGAGGCCGTCAACTACTGCTACTGGGCCGCCGGTTCGGCGCCCGTCGGCTCCGCCCTGCACGCCCTCCCGCTCTACGTCCGCGTCGAGCGCTACCGGCGCGAGCGCGGCCACGAGCGCGCCCTCGACCTCCACTGGGTCGCCGAGGACGCCGTACGGGACGCCCAGCGCGCCCTGGACACCTGGTTCCTCTTCTGCGCCACCGACGAGGCCTCGCTGCTCGACCTCAACCACCTGGCGCACGCCCTCTTCGGAGCCCTCCGCTTCGCCGACGCGGCCCGCGTCTTCGAGGCCCTCGGCCCGTACTACACGACCCTCCCGTGGGCCTACCGCACCGATCGCCCGGACGACCGCGCCCTCGCCGAGGAGGTCTTCGTGCGCGCCCGCGCCCGCAGTCTCAGCGGCTGACGCGCCCGCCCCCGGCGCCCCCCGCTTCCACCCCCCACCCCCGCTCCCCCCCGTCCCCCGGAGGTCCCCCATGGCCCGCACCGAAGCCCCCCTCGACGAGATACGCAAGCCACCGCCGTCCCAGGACGAGGAGGCGAGACTCAGAGAGCTCGGCTACCAGCCCGTCCTCGCCCGCCGGATGGACGGCTTCGGCAACTTCGCCATCAGCTTCTCGGTCATCTCCGTCCTCTCCGGCTGCATGACCCTCTACGGCTTCGGTCTCGGCACCGGCGGACCCTCCGTCATGCTGTGGGGCTGGGCCGGCGTCGGCCTCTTCGTGCTGTGCGTGGGCCTCGCGCTCGCCGAGGTCACCAGCGCCTACCCGACCTCCGGCGCGCTCTACTACATGGCCGACCGGCTCGGCGGGCGCCGCTGGGGCTGGTACACGGGATGGCTGAATCTGCTCGGTCTGCTCGGCGCCATCGCCGGCATCGACTACGGCGCCGCCCTCTTCACCGGAGCGTTCCTCAACCTCCAGTGGGGCTTCGTGCCGACCCCGGGTTCCACGTTCCTGATCTTCCTCGCGATCCTGCTGCTCCACGCCGGCCTCAACCTCTTCGGCGTCCGCCTGGTCAGCGTCCTCAACTCGGTCAGCGTCTGGTGGCACCTGATCGGCGTCGCGGTCATCGTCGGCGCGCTCGCGTTCGTCCCCGACCGGCACCAGTCCGTCGACTTCGTCTTCACGACCTTCGTCAACGACACCGGCTGGGCCAACCCGTTCTACGTCGCCGCGATCGGCCTGCTCCTCGCCCAGTACACCTTCTCCGGCTACGACGCCTCGGCGCACCTGTCCGAGGAGACGTCCAACGCCTCCGTCACCGCCGCCAAGGGCATCGTCCGCTCCATCTGGGTCTCCTGGCTCGCCGGCTTCGCGCTCCTCGCCGGGCTCACCTTCGCGATCCAGGACTACGCGGGCACGCAGAACAGCGCCACCGGCGTCCCGCCCGCCCAGATCTTCCTGGACGCGCTCGGCTCCGGCGGCGCCGCCGCCCTGCTGCTCGTCGTGATCGTCGCCCAGCTCTTCTGCGGCAACGCCGAGGTGGCCGCCGCGAGCCGCATGGTCTTCGCCTTCAGCCGTGACAACGCCCTTCCCGGCTCCGCGCTCTGGCGCAAGGTCAGCGGCAGCACCCAGACCCCCGTCCCGGCCGTCTGGCTCGCGGTCGGCGTGGCCGCCCTGCTCGCCGTCCCCTCGCTGTACTCGGCCACGGCCTACGGCGCGGTCACCGCGATCAACGTCATCGGCATCACCCCCGCGTACGCCATCCCGATCTACCTGCGGCTGCGCGCCGGGAAGCGCTTCGTCCCCGGCCCGTGGAGCCTCGGCCGCTGGAGCAGGCCGATCGGCTGGATCGCCGTCGTCTGGGTGGCGCTCGTGACGGTCCTCTTCTGCCTGCCGCAGAAGTCCCCGGTGAACGTCGACACCATGAACTACGCGGTCATCGCGCTCGCCGTCGTACTGATCCTGGCCAGCGTCTGGTGGTACGTCGCCCGCCGCTCGTACGGCACGCCGACCGCGTACGGCACCGCCCGCGAGGAGGCCGAGATCGCCGAGGGGATCATCTGATCCCCCGCACCGTGACGGAACGCCCCGGCAGCCCCGCTGCCGGGGCGTTCCCGCGTACGGAAGCGGGTCCCCTCAGGCGCTGAACTCGTAGGTCCAGGCCGCCGACTGGGCCGAGAAGTCGATGTCCGTGATCTCCAGGGCGTGCCCGTGCTGGTCGCTGACGACCCGGTGGACGACCAGCCGCGCCGCGCCGCCCGCCGTCGTCGCGGCCGGACCGGGCGGGACGCCGACCGACTCGCGGTGGGTGATCCGCAGCCCCGCCTGGTGCATCCAGTGGTACAGGAGCCGCAGGTCGGGCTGTTGGCGGCAGTCCCTGCCCCGGCGGTAGCGGGAGAGCTGGGGGATCTCGGCGAGGGCCGGCCGGGAGAACCAGGACACCGCCCGCTGGAGCGCCGCCCCGTGCGGTCCGAGGACCGTGTGCCGGTGGACGAGCGTGGGTTCCCCGGGGGTGAGCAGGAGCCGTGGCGCGAGGGGCGTGGGCGGCGGCTCCCAGGCGAGCGAGGCCCGTACGAGCGCCTCTGCGGCCTGCGGTCCACCGGGGAAGGTCGGCCTGCGGGCCGTGAGTGCGGGTGCGGCCGGCTCCGGTTCCGCCTCCTCGGCGGCGGCGAAGGTGCCGCGCCGGTCGGTGACCACGAGCCGTTCGTCCCTGAGGAGTTGGAGCGCGCTGCGGACGGTCTGCCGGTTGACGTGGCAGCGCTGGGAGAGCGTGCGTTCCGACGGGAGCCGGCTGCCGGGGGAGATGCGCCGCTGGGTGAGGTCCTCGCGCAGGGCGGCGGCGACCCGGAGGTAGAGCGGCACTTCCGTCACCGACTCGGATGCGGGCTCGGCCATGTTCAACCCTCTCTTCGCTCAGCGTGACCGCGTGGGTCGTGTGGGTGATCAATTCCTATCATTGGTCTAAACCATTTAGCTAGGCCGGCCTCGCAGAGTGGCCGAAACGAGTGGCGGGCCGTGTAATGAGGTACCAGGTGACCGGGCCGAGAACGTATCGGCGGGAGAAGGCGGGTGAGGCCGGATGACGACACCGTTGGAACGCGCCGCACGGGGCAAGGCGGCCCGCAAGCGCGTCCCCCGCGCCGACCACGGCCGCTGGATACCCAGGTCACAGCGCCCCGACCCGCTCGCGGTCCTGGAGCGCGAGTCCCTGGACCGACTGCCCGACCTCGTACCCATCCGGTACGCCAGGATGTCCGTGTCCCCCTTCGCCTTCCTGCGCGCCGCCGCCGGCATCATGGCCGCCGACCTCGGCGCCGAGCGCCACACCGGGCTCACCGTGCAGCTCTGCGGCGACGCCCATCTGCTGAACTTCGGGGTGTACGCCTCACCCGAACGCACGCTCCTCTTCGACGTGAACGACTTCGACGAGACCCTCCCGGGACCCTTCGAGTGGGACGTGAAGAGGCTCGCCGCCAGCGTCATGGTCGCAGCCCTCCAGAACGGCAGCTCCAAGCCCAAGGCCCACCGCGCCGCGCTCGTCGCCGTCGAGTCGTACCGCACGAACATGCGCCGCCTCGCCGGCCTGGGCGAGCTCGAGGTCTGGTACGAGCGGATCTCCGCCGACGACATCCTCCACGTGGTAAGCGGCGAGGACCGCGCCCGCCTCACGAAGCGGCTCGCCGGCGCGCGCCGGCGCACCAGCCTCCAGGCCCTCGCCAAGCTGACCGAGAAGGACGCCGCGGGCAACCGCCACATCGTCGAGGACCCACCGCTCCTCGAACGCGTCACGGACGTCGACCGGGTCACCCTCGGCAAGATCTTCAGCGACTACCGCAGCTCCCTCGCCGAGGAGCGCCGCGTCCTGCTCGACCGCTACCACTTCATCGACGCCGCCCGGAAGGTCGTCGGAGTCGGCAGCGTCGGCACGCGCTGCTTCGTCCTCCTCCTCGAAGGACGGGACGACGGCGACCCGCTCATGCTCCAGATCAAGGAGGCCGGCCGCTCCGCCCTCGAGCCGTACCTGCCGCCGACCGCCTACCCCCACCAGGGCCGCCGCGTCGTCTCCGGCCAGCGGCTCACCCAGGCCGCCAGCGACATCTTCCTCGGCTGGATGACCGGACCCGAGCAGCGCCACTTCTACTGGCGGCAGCTGCGCGACATGAAGGGTTCCGCCGAGGTGGAGAGCATGTCCCCAGCCACCCTGCGGGACTACGCGCGGCTCTGCGGCCGGGCCCTGGCCCGCGCGCACGCCCGCTCCGGCGACCGGATCGCCATCGCCGCCTACCTCGGATCCTCGGACGTCTTCGACCGGGCCGTCGCCGACTTCGCGCTCGTCTACGCCGGGCAGAACGCCGACGACTACGCGGCGCTCGGCGCGGCCATCGCCTCGGGCGTGGTGACCGCGGCCCCGGGCGCCTGAACCGGGCATCCGGGGCCGGCGGCCCCGGTCAGCCCTCGTCGCGGCGCAGCGGCGGCCCGACCGGGGTCCGGGCCACGGACCCGAAGAGCACCGCACGCACCACGGCGGGTGCGAACAGCACCGTCATCGGGTGGGTGAGGGTGATCGCCTTGCGGAAGGCCGCGCCGACGACCGGGTCGCCCGCCGCGCGCTCCTGCACCCGGCCCATGTACCAGCCGACCGCCTTGTCGAGGGCGCCCGGGGCGTCCTCGGCGCCGACGGCGCCGGGCATCTTCTTGTCGGCGCCCGTCGAGACGTCCCATGCCTGCCGGGAGGCGTCGAGGAGGGCGCGCTGCACGTTCCGGGTGGTCGGGGTCCGCTTCGGGTCGGCGAGCGCCCGGCGCAGGGCGGCGGCGGAGATCGCCGCCACCGCCATGCCCTGCCCGTAGACCGGGTTGAAGGCGCACAGCGCGTCGCCGGTGGCGAGGAAGCCGGCCGGGCGGCGGCCCGGACGGTCGTACCGGCGCCGGATGTTGGCGGTCTTGCGGAAGCCGTACACCGGGGACACCGGCTCCGCCTTCGCCAGCCACTCGGTGATCAACGGGTGCGGCATCCGCTTCGCGTAGTCCTCGAACGCCCCTTCGTCCGTGGGCGGTTCGTTGCCGCGCAGCCCCGAGAGGGTCACGAGATGCGTGCCGTCGCCGACGGGCAGCACGACGGCCCCGTACTCCTGGTCGGGGTTGGGCACGATGAAGTAGCCCATGGCGTCGCTGTCCAGCACGCCCGCCGGGGCCCGGTATACCCGGGTGGCGTAGGCGAGACCGGTGTCGATGGTCTCCTCGTGCGGCGCCTCGGCGCCGAGCGCCGCCAGCCAGTCCGCCGCCTTCGTGGACCTGCCGGAGGCGTCGACGACCAGATCGGCCTCCAGGACGCGGGTCTCCTTCTCGGCGCCCGCGCCGCGCTCGCGCAGCCGTACGCCGCGGACGCGCGAGGAGTCGCCGGTCAGGCCCACCGTCTCGTGGCCTTCGAGCAGCTCGATCCGCGGATCGGCGCCCACCCGCTGCCGCACCAGCCACTCCAGCTGCGGGCGCGGACCCGAGTAGAAGTGCACGGTGGCGGGGAGCCGCTGCATCCACTTGCCGTTCTGCCACTGCACCATGTCCTCGGGCACGCCCACCTTGGGCGCTCCGAGTTCCCGCAGCTCGTCCACGAACCCCGGCAGCAGCTCGTCGAACGCCTGCTGCCCGCCCGCGATGAGGACGTGCAGGTGCCGGCCCTGCGGGACCCCCGGCCGGGCCTCGGGCCCCTCCGGGTAGCGGTCGCGCTCGACGACCGTCACCTTCTCGGCGTGCTCGGCGAGTACCCGAGCGGCAAGCAGTCCAGCGAGACTTCCCCCGATGACCACCGCGTGACGTGTCGCGCGGCGGCCCAAGACGTCGGCCATACCCGCCCTTTCGTGTCGTGGAACTACAACTGTCCAGTATCCACGCCGGTGCGGGCCGCGTCGCGTGCCCCGGGTCTCGGGCGCCCGATGTGGCCGAAGGCGGACCGTGGAGTGGCCGCCCGACCGTGGTCGGACTACTCCTCGGGGCCGAGCTCCGCCAGCGCGCCCGTCAGCCATTCCACCCAGAACCGCTCCAGATCGACCCCGCCCCGCAGGACGAGGTGGCGCAGGCGGTCCGGTTCGGTACGGCGGCGCTCCGCCGGGAAGTCCCGCTCCTCGATCGCGAGGTACTCGTCCAACTGCTCCTGGTGCAGGGTGAGGTGGCGCTCCAGCTCGGCCCGGAGCCCGCTCGCGCCGACCATCGCCGCGGCCCGCATCCGCAGCAGCAGGGAGGAGCGGAGCGGCTTCGGGTCCTCGGACCGCGCGACCCAGTCGCTCAGCTCCGCCCGGCCGGCGGGCAGCACCTCGTACTCCTTCTTCTGTCCCCGCGCGGGCACCGGAGCGGGCAGGGCGCGGATGTGCCCCGCCTGCTCCAGCTTCCCGAGCTCGCGGTAGATCTGCTGGTGCGTGGCCGACCAGAAGTAGCCGATCGACTTGTCGAAGCGGCGCGTCAGTTCGAGGCCGGAGGACGGCTTTTCGAGCAGCGCGGTGAGGATCGCGTGCGGGAGGGACATGCTCGCATCCTAGGTTCGGCCGGCCACGGTGATCACGGAGCGGCCGTCACAGCGCGGCGGCGAGCCGGGTGCCCTGGTCGATGGCCCGCTTAGCGTCCAGCTCGGCGGCGACGTCCGCCCCGCCGATGAGGTGTGCCGGGCGGCCCGCGGCCACCAGCTCCTCGTACAGGTCGCGGCGGGGCTCCTGACCGGCGCAGAGCACGACCGTGTCGACGGGCAGCAGCTGCGGCTCGCCGTCGATCGTGACGTGCAGCCCGGCGTCGTCGATCCGCTCGTACGACACGCCCGCCATCATGCTGACGCCCCGGTGCTTGAGCTCGGTGCGGTGGATCCACCCGGTCGTCTTGCCGAGGCCGGCGCCGACCTTGGAGGTCTTGCGCTGGAGCAGGTGCACCTGGCGCGGCGGCGCGCTCCGCTCGGGCGCGCGCAGTCCGCCGCGGTTCTCGTACGAGGTGTCGACGCCCCACTGGCGGAAGTACGTCTCGGGGTCCTGGCTCGCGCCCTCGCCGCCGTCCGTGAGGAACTCGGCGACGTCGAAGCCGATGCCGCCGGCACCGATGATCGCGACGCGGTCCCCGACCGGGGCGCCGTCCCGCAGCACGTCGAGGTAGCTGAGGACGCTCGGGTGGTCCTCGCCCGCGATCCCCGGCGTGCGGGGGGTGACGCCGGTGGCGACGACGACCTCGTCGTAGTCCTCCAGGTCGGCGGCCGACACGTACGTGTTCAGGCGGACGTCGACGCCGCGCTCGGCGAGCTGGACGCGGAAGTAGCGCAGCGTCTCGTCGAACTCCTCCTTGCCCGGCACCCGCTTGGCGATGTTCAGCTGGCCGCCGATCTCGGCGGCGGCGTCGAAGAGGGTGACGGAGTGGCCGCGCTCGGCCGCCGAGACGGCGCAGGAGAGTCCGGCCGGGCCCGCGCCGACGACGGCGATCCGCTTGGCGAGCCTGGTCGGGGAGAGGACGAGCTCGGTCTCGTGGCAGGCGCGCGGGTTGACCAGGCAGGAGGTGATCTTCAGGCTGAAGGTGTGGTCGAGGCAGGCCTGGTTGCAGCCGATGCAGGTGTTGATCGTCTCGGCGCGGCCGGCGGACGCCTTGTTCACGAAGTCCGGGTCGGCGAGGAACGGGCGGGCCAGCGAGACCAGGTCGGCGCGGCCGTCGGCGAGGATCTCCTCGGCCACCTCGGGGGTGTTGATGCGGTTGGAGGTGACGAGCGGCACGGAGACCGCGCCCATCAGCTTCTTCGTCACCCAGGTGTAGGCGCCGCGGGGCACGGAGGTGGCGATGGTGGGGATGCGCGCCTCGTGCCAGCCGATGCCGGTGTTGATGATGGTCGCGCCGGCGGCCTCGATCTCCTTGGCGAGCGCGACGACCTCGTCGAGCGTGGAGCCACCCGGGACCAGGTCGAGCATGGAGAGGCGGTAGACGAGGATGAAGTCCTCGCCGACGCGCTCGCGGATCCGGCGGACGATCTCCAGCGGGAAGCGGACCCGGTTCTCGTACGAGCCGCCCCAGCGGTCGGTGCGCTGGTTGGTCGCGGCGGCGATGAACTCGTTGATGAGGTAGCCCTCGGAGCCCATCACCTCGACGCCGTCGTACCCGGCCTCCTTGGCCAGCTCGGCGCAGCGCGCGTAGTCCTCGACGGTCTGCTCGACCTCGGCGTCGGTCAGCTCGTTCGGTACGAAGGGGCTGATGGGCGCCTTGAGCGGGCTCGGGCCGACGAGGCCGGGGTGGTAGGCGTACCGGCCGAAGTGCAGGATCTGCATGGCGATCCTGCCGCCCTCGGCGTGCACGGCGTCGGTGATCAGCCGGTGCTCGGCGACCTCCTCGGCCGTGGTCAGCTTGGCCCCGCCGTCCCACGGGCGGCCGGCCTCGTTGGGCGCGATGCCGCCGGTGACGATGAGCCCCGCGCCGCCGCGGGCCCGCTCCGCGTAGAAGGCCGCCATGCGCTCGAACCCGTGCTCGGCCTCTTCGAGGCCGACGTGCATCGACCCCATGATCACCCGGTTGGGCAGGGTGGTGAACCCGAGGTCGAGCGGGCTCAGCAGGTGCGGGTACGGGGTCGGGGTCATGGGGGCGCCTCCTCGCGCAGGGGTCGTCGACGTCAGTTCTAGGCGACCGCGCACGGGTTCTGCAACTAGTTGCAGAAGGATGGGAGGGTGATGTCTACTACTCGGTAGGAAGGGTGGGGCGGGGGCGTCCGGGGCCGGGGAGAGGCGTCGGGCGGACACGTACCGGACCCCGGGGAAGCGCCGGGCGCGATGTGTACCGGACCCCGAGAGCGCCGGGCGGGCGTGTCGCGGACCGGGGCAGGGCGCCGCGCCGGAGCCCGGCGCCCCGGGCTCACGAGGAGCGGCTCGGGCCGCCCGCCACCTCCGCCGCTGCCGCCCACGCGTCCAGGTCCTCCGGAGTGCGGGGCTCCGCCGCGCCCGCCGCCAGCAGGCCGTGCGTCCGCAGGACGCGCGCCACCGACGTGCCCCAGGGCCGGCGCAGCCGGGCCGCGGCCAGCAGGTCGTCGTCCGCGAGCAGCTCGGCGACCGGGCCCGTGCGCAGACCGGCGGGGGAGAGCACCGCCGCCTCGTCGGCCCAGCGCAGCGCCAGATCCACGTCGTGGGTCGCCATCACCACCGTCGTCCCCGCCGCCCGCAGCCGCTCCAGGGCGTCGAGCAGCCGCTCCTGCCCGTGCGGGTCGAGCCCGGCCGTCGGCTCGTCCATGATCAGCACCCGGGGCCGCATCGCCACGGCGCCCGCGATCGCCGCCCGCTTCCGCTGTCCGTACGACAGCAGGTGCGTCGGCCGGTCCTCCAGGGCCACGATGTCCAGCGCCTCCAGCGCCTCCCGCACCCGGAGCCGTACCTCCTCCTCGGGCAGCCCCAGGTTCGTCGGGCCGAACGACACGTCCTGGCCGACCGAGGCCGCGAACAGCTGGTCGTCCGGATCCTGCACGACCAGCTGCACCGTGGTCCGCAGCCGGGTGAGCCCCTTCCGGTCGTACGCGACCTCGGCCCCGTCCAGGAGCAGCGACCCGCTCTCGCACCGCAGCCCGCCGCTGAGGAGCCGCAGCAGCGTCGTCTTGCCGCTGCCGTTGCGGCCCAGGAGCGCGATCGCGCGCCCCTCCGCCACCGCGAAGTCCACGCCCGACAGGACCGCGGGCCCGTCCTCGTAGGCGAAACCCGCCTTCGCCAGCTCCACGACGGGGGCCGAAGACGTCACGGAAGTCAGGGAAGTCACGGAAGGAGCCTTTCCAGTACGAGGGTGAGGGCGACGAGCCCCGCGAGGAGCACGCCCGTCGCCGTGAGGAACCGCCGGGAGACCGCGCACGCGGGCACCAGGACCCGCAGCGTCCCGTCGTAACCGCGCCCGGCGAGCCCCGACTGCAGGCGCTGCGCCCGGTCGAAGGCCCGCACGAACGTGGTCGCGCCGAGTCCGGCGAGCGAACGCCACGTCGCGGCCCGGGTGGTGTGCCCGAGCCGGGCCGCCTGGGCCTGCCGGATCTTCGTCATCGAGTCGAGGAGCAGGAAGATGATCCGGTACATCACGAGCGCCACGTCGACCACGGGCGCCGGGACGCCCGCCCGGACGAGCCGGGGCAGCACGTCGGACACCGGTGTCGTGAAGGCGAAGAGCAGCACCCCGAGCGAGGCCGAGGCCGTCCGGAGGAGCAGCTCGACCGCGTGCGCGGGACCGTCGGGCGCGAGGGCGACGAGGCCTCGCGGACCGCCCACCTCGAAGAGCAGCGGAACGGCGCCCGTGACACAGAAACCGAGGGGAATGCGGAAGGCCCGCCACAACTGGCGGCCCGGCACACCCGCCGGACCGAGCAGCACCGCGAGCGTGGCCGCCGCCACGAGCACCGCGCCCGGCCACGGCGGCAGGCCCACCGCGCACAGCGTCAGGCCGAAGCCGAGGAACGCCTTCTCCAGGGGGTGACGGCGGCGCCAGCGACTGCTGTGCGCCGCCGCGTCGATCGGCAGCATCGGCGCTACGCGCCCGATCCGTCGACCGGCGAGGAACCGGTCGCGCCGGCTTCCGTACCCGGCGCGCGGGTGGCGGTCGCGCCGGCACCGGAGTCCGCACCGGCGCCCGCCGCACCCGTACCGGAACCGCCGCCGTTGGTCGCCTCGCCCTCCGCGACCGCACCGGTCCGCCCCGCCGCCTCCGCGGCCCTCGCCGCGCCCTGGCGGCGGCCGCGGCGCAGGCCGAAGTAGTAGGCCAGGACACCGGCGCCGATCGCCGCCTGGAGGGCGAACAGCGCCGACTCGATCTCGCCGGAGGGCGGCTCGTACAGCGGGCTGAACCACGGCTTGTAGTCCGGCCGGATCTCCGTGATCGCGGTCTGCGCCTCCCCGTCGGACCCGCTGAACGGCTGCTCCTTGTCGTCCCCGAGGCCCAGCGCGAGCGGCAGGACCGCGAGCGCGGCCACGAGGAGCAGCAGCAGGGCGTTGATCTTGGTGTTCCGGCTCATCGCGCGGCCGCCTCCTCGTGCCGCTCCGCCCGCGGCCGGGCGAGGACGCCGAGGCGCGTCAGCTCACCCTTGCTGGACTGCGTGAGCAGCCGCATCACGAGCACGGTCAGCAGACCCTCGCTGACCGCCAGCGGAATCTGGGTCACGGCGAAGATCCCGCCGAACTTGGCCAGCGCGCCGGGCACACCGCTGCCGGGGTCGGGGAACGCGAGCGCCAGCTGCACACTGGTGACGCAGTACGTGGACAGGTCGGCGACGAACGCGCCGAAGAAGACGGCCACCATCAGGGGCGCGCCGAACCGCCGGAACAGCCGGTACGTCCCGTACCCCGCCCACGGCCCGACGATCGCCATCGAGAAGGCGTTCGCGCCGAGCGTGGTCAGTCCGCCGTGCGCGAGCAGCAGGGCCTGGAAGAGCAGGGTGATCGTCCCCAGGACCGCCATGATCGGCGGCCGGAACAGGATCGCGCCCAGCCCCGTACCGGTCGGATGCGAACAACTCCCCGTCACCGACGGCAACTTGAGCGCGGACAGGACGAAGGTGAAGGCCCCGGACGCGCCGAGCAGCAGGGTGGATTCGGGATTCGACCGCACCTCGCGGGTCAGCGCGCGCACCCCGTGGACGACGAACGGAGCGGCCGCGACGCCCCAGGCAGCGGCGTGCACAGGGGGCAGATACCCCTCGGCTATATGCATGATCGGGAGACCCTCTCCAGCACCTCGTGGATGGACAACGCACCCTGGCCGGTCTCCTGGCTGACGGTCATACGGCCCGACTCCGCCTTCCCACACCGCCGCGGTCTCCCGCGACGGTCCAGTGGCTTCCCCGAGGTGTTCCCCCGGGAAGGGAGCCGGACCTCCCGATCACAGTGGCGAGGGCCGCACCGGTACTGCACCGGTTTCCCGTACACCAAGGCCCTGTGACATTAGTGCGTTGACCTGCGGATCACAACACGGCCACCACGCGCCGCGTCCTCCCCGTCACTCCCCGCACGTGCGCCCCGCCGCTCACTCCTTGCGGTACGCGTACGCCTCCGAGGCCGCCGCCGCCACCGCGTCGAGATCCCCTCCGGCGCTCGCCGTCACCAGCGCGGCGACCGCGCCCTCGACGAACGGCGCGTCCACGAGCCGCGCGCCCTCGGGCAGTTCGTCGCCCTCGGCGAGCAGCGCCTTCACGGTGAGGACCGCGCTGCCCAGGTCGACGAGGAGCGCGACCCCGGCACCCCGGTCGACGGCCTTCGCGGCCTCGCAGATCAGCTCGCTGCTCGTCCCGAGCCCGCCGTCCGGCGTCCCGCCCGCGGGCAGGACCGGCGCGAGGTCCCCGCCGCCGGCGAGCCCGCGGGCGAGCTCGGCCACGGCCGCCGCGACGGCGGCACTGTGCGAGACGAGCACGATGCCGACGGGAGCCGGAACCGCGCCCACCTGAGCGGGGCTCATCACACCCCCTCCGCGCGCGCGGTGTCGGCGAGCGCCGCGAACAGCAGCGCCGAGGACGTCGCCCCCGGATCCTGGTGCCCGATCGACCGCTCCCCGAGATAACTGGCCCTGCCCTTGCGCGCCTGGAGGGGGACGGTCGCCAGGGCGCCCTTCTCGGCGGCGGCGCGGGCCTCCTCGTACGAGCTCCGCAGCCCCTCCACGGCCGGCACGAGCGCGTCCACCATCGTCTTGTCGCCCACCTGGGCACCGCCCAGCTGCGACACGGCGGCCACCCCGGCGCCGAGCGCCTCCGCCAACCGCTCCCGGGTGACCTCCCCGTCCTCGCCCAGGGCCTTCCCCGCGCGCCGCAGCAGCGTCCCGTACAGCGGTCCCGAAGCGCCGCCGACGGTGGAGATGAGCTGCCGCCCGGCGGTGGTGAGCACCGCGCCCGGAGTCGCGGGAGGCTCGTTCGCCAGGGTCTCCGTCACGGCGGCGAAGCCCCGCTTCAGATTGGCCCCGTGGTCGGCGTCGCCGATCGCCGAGTCCAGCTCGGTGAGCCGGTCCGCCTCCCGGTCGACGTCCTCGGCCACCGCGGCCAGCCACCGCACCAGGAACCCGGCGCCGAAGGTCTCCGTCATGTCGCTCCCCATTCCCGTCCCGGACCTCACCGGCCCCAGCGCAGCGCCGGCGTCTGCACCGGAGCGTCCCACAGCCGCAGCAGCTCCTCGTCGACCTCGCACAGGGTCACCGAGCATCCGGCCATGTCGAGCGAGGTCACGTAGTTCCCGACCAGTGTCCTGGCCACGGGCACGTTCCGCTCGACGAGCACCCGCTGCACCTCGGCGTTGAAGCCGTACAGCTCCAGGAGCGGGGTCGCGCCCATCCCGTTCACCAGGGCGATGACCGGCCCGGACGGACGCAGGTCCTCGACGACGGCGTCGACGGCGAAGTCCGCGATCTCCCGCGAGGTCATCATGCCCCGCCGCTCACGCCCCGGCTCGCCGTGGATGCCGATCCCCAACTCCAGCTCCCCCTCCGGGAGATCGAAGGTGGGACTGCCCTTGGCCGGAGTCGTGCAGGCGCTCAGGGCCACCCCGAAGGACCGGGACCGCTCGTTCACCCGGCGGGCGATCGCCTCCACCCGCTCCAGCGGGGCGCCCTCCTCGGCGGCGGCGCCCGCGATCTTCTCCACGAACAGCGTGCCGCCGGTGCCGCGCCGGCCCGCCGTGTACAGACTGTCCGTCACCGCCACGTCGTCGTCGACGAGAACCCTGGCGACCCGGATGCCCTCGTCCTCGGCGAGCTCCGCCGCCATCTCGAAGTTCAGCACGTCACCGGTGTAGTTCTTGACGACGAACAGCACCCCGGCACCGCTGTCGACCGCCGCGGCGGCCCGCACCATCTGATCGGGCACCGGCGAGGTGAACACCTCGCCCGGACACGCGGCCGCCAGCATCCCGGGCCCCACGAACCCCCCGTGCAGCGGCTCGTGCCCGGACCCACCGCCGGACACCAGCGCCACCTTCCCGGCCACGGGCGCGTCCCGCCGTACCACGACACGCCGCTCCACGTCCACGGTCAGCTCGGGATGCGCCGCGGCCATCCCCCGCAGCGCGTCGGCGACGACGGTCTCCGGAACGTTGATCAACATCCTCACGGGTACCTCCTGAAGTGACGGACAGGCAAGTCGGTGAGCGTGTTCCCGCAGCTCGGAACGGATCGATTATCGACGCGAGGAGGCGGACACGCACCGGTGCGTCGCCGGTCGGATCCGGGCGGGTGCCGACTGCTCCGAGTGGCGCTTCCCGGTGGTGGACGCCCTTCCCGGGCCGAAGGCTGGCCTCGCGGTGGCCGCCACCCGACGCATGCGGGGACGCGCGGAGCCGCTCAGCATCGTCGTCGGTCTCGGCGCGGCCGAGGCCATCGGAAAGACGGGATCCCATGGTGGAACAGGGCATCGGAACGGGCTGCCCGCCGTTCGCTCGCGGCAGCGGCAGGCTCGTACGAAGGCGGAGACGGCGACCGTACGGACCACGACGGCGGTCGCCCGCCGGGGTGGCGCTCCTCGCGGCCGGTCTGGCCCTTCTGGGCGCGGTCGGCGCGGCACCGAGCGGTGCCGCCTCACCTCCCCCCACCGGGCCCGGTCCGGGGGGACCGGCGCGGTTCGAGCCCGGCCCCTGCCCGACCACGCCCGAGCCGATCCCCGGACACTGCGGGGTCCTGGAGGTGCCCGAGAGCCGGGCCCACCGCGGCGGACGGACCATCAAGCTCACCGTCGCCGTCATTCCCGCCACGTCGACGACACCGGCCCAGGACCCGGTGGTGTTCATGGAAGGCGGTCCCGGCGGCGACGCGATCGGGGCCATCCCCTTCCTGGTCGACTCCGGAGTGAACCGGGAACGCGACCTGATCGTCATGACCCAGCGCGGCGGGCCCTACTCGCAGCCGTATCTCGCCTGCCCGGAGCTCGACCGGTTCAACGCGGCCGCCGTGGGGCTGCCCTACGACGCGCCCTCCACGGGGCGGCTCCTGGTGCGCGCGGCGAAGCAGTGCCGGGACCGCCTGACGGCCGACGGAATCCGGCTGAGCGCCTACAACACCACCGAGAACGCCGCGGACTTCGCCGACCTACGCACGGCCCTCGGCATCAGGAAGTGGAACGTCTACGGGTACTCCTACGGCACCGACCTGGCCCTCACCCATCTGCGCCGGCACCCCCAGGGCATCCGCTCGGTGGCGATCGACTCGGTCGTGCCTCCGCAGATCGTGAGCCTGCCGTGGGCCTGGGACAGCGCACAGGAGGGGATCAACGCCGTCTTCGCGGCGTGCGAGGCGCAGCCCCGCTGCAAGAGCCGCTATCCCGGTCTCTCCCGCACCCTGACCGAGCAGGTCCGGCGCCTTGAGGCGCACCCCCTGACGCTGACGGTGCCGCCGCCCGGGGGCGGGAACCCGGTGAAGGTCGTCCTCGACGGTGGCGCGCTGGTGAACCTGCTGGTCGCCGACGGCGGCGCCCTGCCGGCCGTCGACGTGCCCGCCGCGATCGACGAACTCGCCCACGGAAATCCGCAGCGCTTCGCGCGGGCACAGGCCGCCGGCGCGGCGATCCCCGACGTCGCCCAGGCCCACGGTCTGACGCATTCGGTGGTGTGCAGCGAGTGGGCGCCGGGCTTTTCGGAGTCCGACCTGCTGGAGGCGGGGCGCCGGGCGTTCCCCGGGTGGCCGGACTCGGTCCTGGCCCATGCGCCCCAGCTTCCCTTCGAGTACGACCTGTGCCGTGTCTGGAACGTTCCGGACCGCACCGCGATCCAGCGGGTGACCACCTTCAGCAGGGTGCCCACTCTCATCGTCAACGGCACGTTCGACGCGAAGACCGGGGCGAGCTGGGGACCGTACGCGGGCCGCACGCTGCCCCGCTCGACCGCCGTGCAGATCCCCGGGATCGGCCACTTCGTGGTCCCGCAGTCGTCCTGCGCGCAGAGCGTCCTGGCCTCCTTCCTCGCGCGTCCGACCGCGCCCGACACCGGCTGCGTGGCAGGACTCGCGCCGAAGCCGTTCACCCTCACCCCTGAACCGGAGACCCGATGACGTCCCTCAGCCCACCCCGACACCGGCGCGCGGTGCGCCGGCTCCCCGTCGCCCTGGCCGGAGCCACGGCCGGCGCCCTCGTCGTCGGCCTGGCCGCGATGCCCGCCCGAGCCGAGTCCGGCGCCGGAGCGCCGCTCGGCACGGTCGCCCGGACGACGGGCGGCGCCCACTTCGAACCGGGCCCCTGCCCGAGGACGGCGGACCCGATCCCCGATCTGGCGCGCGCCCACTGCGGAACGCTCACGGTTCCCGAGAACCGATCCCACCGCAGATGGCGACAGATCACCCTCGCGGTCGCGATCATCCCCGCGGTCACCAGCAGACCCGCGCCCGACCCGATCGTGTGGCTCGCCGGCGGGCCCGGCGACGACGCGGTCTCCGAGATCCCGATGGCGGTCGCCGGCGGCCTCAACCGCGACCGCGACGTGATCTTCATGTCCCAGCGCGGGACCTACTCGGCCGACCCGGAGCTCACCTGCCCGAACATCGACGAGTTCAACGCCCGCGCCCTCGGTCTCGTCTCCAACGCACCGTCCACCGGGCGCCTGCACGTCCAGGCGACACGGGAGTGCCGCGACAGCGTGGTGGCCAAGGGCGCCGACCCCGGCGCCTACAACGACATCGAGAGCGCGGCCGACTACGACGCCCTGCGCAGCGCGCTGGGCATCAGGAAGTGGAACGTCTTCGGCATCTCCTACGGCACCCACCTGGCGCTCAACTACATGCGCCTGCATCCGAACGGCATCCGGTCGGTCGGCATCGACGGCGTCCTGCCGCCCTCCCTCGCCGGCGGGGCCGTGACCTGGAAGGCCGCACGAGAGGGCTTCGACGGCCTGTTCAAGGCCTGCGAGCTGCAGCCCGCCTGCAACACCCGCTACCCGAACCTGAAGGCCACCTTCCTCCGCCTCGTCAGCGAGCTGGAGGCGCGACCGCTCACCACCACCGTCACGGTCCCGGTCCACCCCGAGCCGGTGAAGGTCGTCCTCGACGGGAGCAACCTGGTCACCTGGCTGACCTCGGCCACCCACGTGGCGGCCGGGGTGCCGCGCTCCATCGACGAACTGGCCCACGGCAACCCGCAGCGCATCGCCGAGCAGCTCGCGGGCGGCAAGTACAGTCCGCAGGCCATCGGGAGGGTCGCCCACGGGCTCGTCTACGGCATCTTCTGCAGCCAGTGGACCCCCTACGAGAGCCAGGCCGACATCATCCGGGGCGGACGGCGCGCGTTCCCGACGTTCCCCCGCTCGATGCTGGCCAACGCCCCGCAGCTCGCCTGGCTCCACGACGACTGCCGGGCCTGGGACGTCCCTCCGGCGCCCCCCTGGATCCGGGACGTGACGCGCAGCGACATCCCGACCCTCGCCCTCTCCGGCGGCTTCGACGCCCAGACCGCCCCGAGCAACGGGGCGTACGTCGCCCGGACGCTGAGCCGGTCCACCGCCGTCACCGTCCCCTACGTCGCCCATGTGGTCTTCGCCGACTCGGCGTGCGCCCAGACGATCACCCGGTCGTTCTTCGACAAGCCGACCGCGCCGGACACGCGATGCCTCGCAGGCCTCCAGCCGCCTGCCTTCGAGATCGCGCCGTGAACCGCCTCAGGAGCCGTCGTCCGAGCGGAGGGCGGTGCGGAAGCCGGTGATCACCCCGGCGATCAGGCAGAGGGCGACGACGGTCTCGGCCCGCAGGAAAGCGAACCAGTCGAGCACGCAGCCGATCGGAGGCGTGCCCGGGCGGTGTTGCGGAACGCCGGGAGGGCGGACGACGTGGCCGCCGTCCAGGCGAGAGCGGGCCGGACCACGCCCGTGCCGCGGGTCGTCAGGTACCAGGCTCCGATGAGCACGGAACCCGCCGGCGCCCCCGTCCGTCCTCCTCGCCCAGGGTCCCGCGCGGTCTGACCCGGACCCGCAGGACCAGCTCTCCGGCCGCGGCGTCCACGCGCTGGACGGCGGCCTCCACGTCCGCACGGTCGGCCGCTCCGGAGCCGGCCGTGCGGACCGTGCCGACGCGGACCGGGGGCCGCCGTGGACGCCGGGCCGCCGACGGTGGCGTATGCGCGGCGTATGCGTCCCGGCGGATGCCGTCAGAGGTGTGTCAGGAGGCTGACGGGACCGGTGAGGACCGGGAATAGCGTCGGAGACACCCCGGTCGCGACCGCGTCCGGGACCTCGTTCCGCTCCTCGGAGGAACCCATGTCAGCTGTCCTGTACGGAGACGAGCCCGAGCCCGGAGAACGGTTCCCGGCCGGACGGCTCTGCGTGCCCGTCCGGCCGGGCTCCGGCGGGTGCGTGACCCGCCTCTTCCGTACGCCGGTCGGCGGCCGGACCGCCGTCGCGTTCACCGGTCCGGCGCGGTTGAGGGCCGTCCTCGGGGATGCCCAGCCGTGGATCGCCCTCGCCGAACCGGCGCTGCGCGCGCTCATGGAGCCGTTGGGCGTCCGCGAACTGCGGATCGACCCCGTCCTCACCGCCCCGGCCCCCGCCCCGTCGGCCGCTCCCGTGGCGGAGCCGCTGCCGAGCCCGCGGCCGCTCGCCGGGCTCGCGAAGTGAAGGGCGGCGCAGCGATGACCACCGTGCCTCTGACCACCGCCCCGACCGGCACCGCTCCCGGCACCGTCGACCTCCGCTCCGTCTGGCCCGCGACCACCACCGAGCGTCCCCATGGCGATGTCCTCGTGGGTGGCGTGTCCCTCACCGGGATCGCCGAGAGCCACGGCACTCCCGTCTACGTCCTGGACGAGGCCGAGGTCCGTGAGCGCTGCCGCGCCTACCGCGCCGCCTTCCCCGAGGCCGAGATCCACTACGCGGCCAAGGCGTTCCTGTGCCGCGCCCTCGTCCGCTGGGTCGAGGAGGAGGGGCTCGGCCTGGACGTGTGCTCGGCCGGCGAGCTGGAGCTCGCCGTCACCGACGGATTCCCGGCCGACCGGATCCTGCTCCACGGCAACGCCAAGTTGCCCCAGGACCTGGCGATCGCGCTGCGCCTCGGCGTGGGCCGGATCGTCATCGACACCCCCGCCGAGATCGCCCGCATCGCCGCCGCGGTCGGCACCGGCGGCCACCAGAGGGTCATGGTCCGGGTGACGCCGGGCATCAGCGCGGGCGGCCACCACAAGATACGTACCGGCTCCGACGACCAGAAGTTCGGTCTGTCCCTCCGCGACGGCCACGCCCAGCACGCCATCGCCCGCATCCTCGGCCAGTCGCAACTCGAACTCACCGGACTCCACTGCCACTTGGGCTCGCAGATCACGGACGTCAGGCCGTACCTCGTGGCCGTACGCCGACTCGTCGGCCTCATGGCCAGGGTCCGCGACACCCACGGGATCGCGCTGCCGGAGCTCGACCTCGGTGGCGGTCACGGCATCGCCTACCGTCCCGGCGAGTCCGCGCTCGACCTCACCGGGCTGGCGGCCAGGGTCCGCGCCGAGCTCACCGAGAGCTGCGCGGCGGCCGGGCTTCCCGTCCCCCGTCTGATCATCGAGCCGGGCCGCGCCGTCGCGGGCCCCGCCGGGGTCGCCGTCTACCGGGTGCTCGCGGTGAAGCGCACACCGGGGCGGACGTTCGTGGCGGTGGACGGCGGGATGAGCGACAACCCGCGGCCCGCGCTGTACGGAGTGCGGTACGCGCCCCGCCTGATCGGCCGTCACTCGCCGGCCGAGGCCGAGCGCGTGACGGTCGTGGGCCGCCACTGCGAGGCCGGCGACGTCCTCGCCGAGGACGTACCGCTGCCCGCCGACACCCACCCGGGCGATCTGCTCGCGGTGCCGGTGGCCGGCGCCTACCACCTGGCGATGGCCTCCTCGTACAACCTCGTCGGCCGCCCACCCGTCGTCGCCGTCCTCGACGGCCGGGCCCGGCTCCTGGTGCGCCGGGAGACCCTGGAGGACCTCCGGGTCCGCGACATCGGCCTCTAGCGGGCCGGACGGCTCACGACGGCCGCTTGAAGCTGTCGGCCGACCAGTGGCGCACCCGGGGGGCTCCTGGTCGCCCTCCCCGTTCTCGCCGATGCGTGCGCGGTGCCGATCGGGCCGCCTCGGGAAGTGAACGGCCCCGCGGGGTGAACGGCCCCGTGAGGTGAAGGCCCTCAGCCGACGTGGACGTCCGTCCGCTTCGAGGGCACCGTCCCGCTCGCCGCGATCAACGAGTGACTGCGACCTGATCTCATCGTTCGGGCCGAACCTACGATGTCGCCATGACGATCTCCGGGCCGCAGCCCCTGATACGCGTCCTGTACGACGAGTCCCGTAGTGACCTGCGGGATCCGGCACGTCCGCGCCCCGTCCGTATCTACCAGTGGGAACCGGACCGTCCGCCGGCCCTCCCCGCTCCACTGGTCGTCGTCTCGCACGGCACCGGAGGCTCCGGCAGCAGCATGGAGTGGTTGGTGGGACCGCTCCACGAGGCAGGTTTCCGTGTCGTGGCCCTGGACCACCACGGCAACAACTTCATCGACGGCTACGAGCCGGAAGGGTTCCTGCACGTGTGGGAACGGCCGCGCGACGTCTCCTTCGTCCTCGACGCGCTTGCCCGCGAGCAGCCCCTCGGGCCGGTCGGTGCGGCGGGATTCTCCCTGGGCGGCTATACGGCGGTCGCGCTCGCCGGTGTTCGTGTCGATCCGCGGATTCTGCGGGCGGTGATGACGGGGGCGGTTCCCCTGCCGGAGATTCCTGAGTTCCCCGGCGCCCTGGAGGCGCTGCGGAAGAAGTACCCGCTGGACGAGTCGTCGAGGCACGCGTTCAGCGGCGCCGGGGCGGACCTCACCGATCCCCGGGTCCTGGCGGTCTTCCAAGTGGCTCCCGGAGTCGGCGGTCTCGTGACCCGAGAGAGCCTGGCAACCGTGCAGGTGCCGGTGGGGATCCGCTGGGGTGGAGCGGACACGGTCAACCCCTACGAGGTCGACACCCGGCCCTACCTGGACCACATCCCCAGGGCAAGCGGCCGCTCAGCGGGCCCCGACGTCCGCCACGAAGACTTCTTCATGCCGGAACCCGCCGACCCGGCCGTCCGTGTACAGGTGGGCAGGGAAGCCGCAGCCTTCTTCGAGCAGCACCTCTTTGCCTGAACCTCGATGTGTCCGGCACGGGAGGGAACCGGGGACGCCGGCCTTCCACACGGAGGTCGCGCGGCCGGAGGCGACCGGCCGCGAACGGGTGGCTCAGCCCGCCCCGCCCCCGCCGGCCGCGGCAGCGGCCGTGCCGAGGGGAGCTTCCAGCACGGCGAGCAGGCGCGGATGGATCAGCGCCCCGGCCAGTCGCGGACGGGCCACCAGGACCCCCGCCCGCGACAGCCGGTCCAGCGCCGGCCGCGGATCGCGTCCCGTGCGCCCCCGCAGCCGGCCGGCCGAGACCGCGGGCCTCACCAGCGAGGCGCTGCTCTTTCTCCTCACCGTGGTCGGCGTCGCGTGCATCGGCGGTGTCGCCTCCGCGCTCACCGCCTCCCTGCTGCTCAACTACCGGTGCATACCGCCCGTCGGGCGGTTCGGCTTCCAGGACCCCGACAACGTCCTCGCCCTCGTCGTCTTCGCCGTGGTCGCGGGGGTCGTCGCCTTCGCCGCCCACGTCTCCGCCGCCGCCGAACGCGACCGGCCCCCACCGCCCTGGAGGAGGTCGTCCCCTCGGCCCTCGGCGCCCTGCCGCCCGGCTCCAGGCCGCCTACGGTCGGCGACCTGGAGGACGCCCCCGAGGTCCTCACCGACCCACCCCTCCTCGAACGCGAACGGGTCATCGCCGACCTCGTCGCCAACGCCTCCCGCTTCGCCCCGCCCGAGCACCCGGTCCTGATCACCGCCAGCGCGCTGGCCGGCCGGGGCGAACTGAGGATCGTCGACGGCGGCCCCGGCCTCGCACTCTCCCGAGGGCTCACCGAGGCCATGGGCGGCACCCTCACCCCCGAGGACACCCCCGGCGGCGGACTGACGACGGTCCTCAGCCTGCCCTGCGCGACGCCGGAGACCAGCGACGGGGACCGAGCCGCGTACGGGATGTGTCAAGACGGCCGCAGTGCACGTTAGGGGGACGTCAACGGCGGCGGCGTGGTGGCTGAAACGCGATTTCCTCTAACAGGTCCGAACGGATCACTCATCTCAACCACTCACATCCGGGAGCTCACGATGGCCGACGTGGCCTTCGTCGTCACCACGGTCGCGATCTTCGCGCTGGTGGCCTTCGTCGCCAAGGGGGTGGCGAAGCTGTGACTGCCGAGAACATCGTCGGTCTGCTGGTCGCCGCCGGCCTGCTGGCATATCTCGTCCTCGCCCTCGTCAAGCCGGAGAGGTTCTGAGTACGGATATGAGTCCCGCCCTTGCTGGAGTCCTCCAGCTCCTCGCCCTGGTCGTCGCTCTCGGTCTCTCCTACCGGCCGCTCGGCGACCACATGGCGAAGGTGTACTCCTCGGAGAAGCACCTCAGGCCCGAGAAGTGGATCTACAAGGCGATCGGCGCCAACCCGGACGTCGAGATGCGCTGGCCGGCGTACCTGCGCGGGGTGCTCGCCTTCTCCGCGGTGAGCGTCCTCTTCCTCTACCTGCTGCAGCGGGTGCAGGGGTCGCTGCCCGGCTCGCTCGGCTTCGTGTCGATCGACCCGGAACAGGCCTTCAACACGGCCGCGTCCTTCGTCGCGAACACCAACTGGCAGTCGTACTACGGCGAGCAGGCCATGGGCCACGTCGTGCAGACCGGCGGCCTCGCGGTGCAGAACTTCGTCTCGGCGGCGGTGGGGATCGCCGTGGCGGTGGCCCTCGTCCGTGGCTTCGCCCGCTCTCGTACCGGTGAGCTCGGCAACTTCTGGGCCGACCTGGTGCGCGGGGTCGTACGCATCCTGCTGCCCATCTCGGTGATCGGCGCCCTGGTGCTGGTCGCCACCGGCGCGATCCAGAACTTCTCCGGGATCCACGAGGTCGGCCAGTTCACGGGCGGCTCGCAGCAGTGGAACGGCGGCGCGGTCGCCTCGCAGGAGGTCATCAAGGAGCTGGGCACCAACGGCGGCGGCTACTTCAACGCCAACTCGTCCCACCCCTTCGAGAACCCCAACGGGCTCTCCAACCTCTTCGAGATCTACCTGATCCTCGTCATCCCGTTCGCGCTCACCCGCACCTTCGGCCGCATGGTCGGTTCGATCAGGCAGGGCTACGCGATCCTCGCCACCATGGCCACCATCTGGCTCGGCTTCACCGCGCTGATGATGTGGACGGAGTTCCACCACGGTGGTCCGGCCTTCGACATCGCGGGCGGTGCGATGGAGGGCAAGGAGATCCGCTTCGGCATCGGCGGTTCGTCGATCTTCGCGGTCGCCACGACGCTGACCTCGACCGGCGCGGTGAACTCCTTCCACTCCTCGTTCACCGGCTTCGGCGGCGGGATCACGATGCTGGGCATGCAGCTCGGCGAGATCGCGCCCGGCGGCGTCGGTTCCGGCCTCTACGGCATGCTGATCATGGCGATCATCGCGGTGTTCATCGCCGGTCTGATGGTCGGCCGCACCCCGGAGTACCTGGGCAAGAAGATCGGCACGCGGGAGATCAAGTTCGCCGCGCTCTACATCCTGGTCACCCCGGCGCTCGTCCTCTGCTTCACCGCCCTGGCGATGGCTCTGCCGACCCCGGCCCACTCGATGACGAACTCGGGTGCGCACGGCTTCTCCGAGATCCTCTACGCGTACACCTCGGGCGCCAACAACAACGGCTCCGCCTTCGCCGGCCTGAACGCCGACACGCAGTGGTTCAACTCGACCATCGGCATCGCGATGCTGCTCGGGCGGTTCCTGCCCATGGTGTTCGTGCTCGCCCTGGCCGGTTCGCTGGCCGAGCAGACGCCCGTACCCGAGACCGCGGGCACCCTGCGGACCGAGAAGCCGCTGTTCACCGGCCTCCTGGTCGGCACGATCATGATCATCACCGGTCTCACCTACTTCCCGGCCCTGGCCCTCGGCCCGCTCGCCGAAGGGCTCGCGGCATGAACATCGACGTGAAGAAGCAAGAGGGCGCTGTGAACCAGTCGTCTACCGCCACGGCGGCCAAGGTGCCGCACGAGGACCTGTCCGCGGGACACCAGGCCTCCGGCCGCGTGGGCGGCGGTCTGTTCGATCCGAAGCAGCTGGTCAAGTCCCTCCCGGACGCGATCAGGAAGCTCGACCCGCGGGTGATGGTCAAGTCGCCCGTGATGTTCGTGGTGCTCGTCGGCTCGGTGGTCACCACCGCGCTGGCGGTCGAGAACCCGGGGGACTGGTTCGGCTGGGCGATCGCCGCCTGGCTGTGGCTGACCACGGTCTTCGCCAACCTGGCGGAGGCGGTCGCCGAGGGCCGGGGCAAGGCGCAGGCCGACACCCTGCGCAAGGCCAAGACCGACACCGTCGCCCGCCGTCTGACGAAGGCGGGCGAGGAACGCGTCCCCGGCACCGAGCTGAAGATCGGTGACCTGGTGGTCTGCGAGGCCGGTGACGTCATCCCGGGCGACGGTGACGTCGTCGAGGGCGTCGCGAGCGTCGACGAGTCCGCGATCACCGGCGAGTCCGCCCCCGTCATCCGCGAGTCGGGCGGTGACCGGTGCGCGGTCACGGGCGGTACGAAGGTGCTGTCCGACCGGGTCGTCATCAAGATCACGACGAAGCCCGGCGAGACGTTCATCGACCGGATGATCAACCTGGTCGAGGGCGCGGCACGGCAGAAGACCCCGAACGAGATCGCCCTCAACATCCTCCTCGCGTCGCTGACGATCGTCTTCCTGCTCGCCGTGGTCACGCTGAAGCCGTTCGCGATCTACGCGGGCGCCGACAAGCAGACCTCGATGATCGTGCTGACCGCCCTGCTCGTCTGCCTGATCCCGACGACCATCGGCGCCCTGCTCTCCGCGATCGGCATCGCCGGCATGGACCGGCTCGTGCAGCGCAACGTGCTCGCGATGTCCGGCCGAGCGGTCGAGGCCGCCGGCGACGTGTCGACCCTGCTGCTCGACAAGACGGGCACGATCACGCTCGGCAACCGCCAGGCGTCGGAGTTCGTCCCGGTCAAGGGCACCACCGAGGCCGAACTGGCCGACGCCGCCCAGCTCTCCTCGCTCGCCGACGAGACCCCCGAGGGCCGCTCGATCGTGGTCCTCGCGAAGGAGAAGTACGGACTGCGCGAGCGTCACCAGGGCGAGCTGGCGCACGCCACCTGGATCGAGTTCACCGCCCAGACCCGCATGTCGGGTGTGGACGTGGACGGCCGTCAGGTCCGCAAGGGCGCGACCGGCTCGGTCGTCGCCTGGGTCGAGGAGCAGGGGGGCACCGTCGCCGACGACGCCCAGGTGCTCACCGACACGATCTCCCAGGCCGGCGGCACCCCGCTGCTGGTCGCGGTCGAGGACGACGAGGGCGCCCGTGTCCTGGGTGTCATCCACCTCAAGGACGTCGTCAAGGAGGGCATGCGGGAGCGGTTCGACGAGCTGCGCCGCATGGGCATCAAGACGGTCATGATCACGGGCGACAACCCGCTGACCGCGAAGGCCATCGCCGAGGAGGCGGGTGTCGACGACTTCCTCGCCGAGGCCACCCCCGAGGACAAGATGGCCCTCATCAAGCGCGAGCAGGCGGGCGGAAAGCTCGTCGCGATGACCGGTGACGGCACGAACGACGCCCCGGCGCTCGCCCAGGCCGACGTCGGTGTCGCGATGAACACGGGCACGTCGGCCGCGAAGGAGGCCGGCAACATGGTCGACCTCGACTCCAACCCGACCAAGCTCATCGAGATCGTCGAGATCGGCAAGCAACTCCTCATCACCCGGGGTGCGTTGACGACCTTCTCGATCGCCAACGACGTGGCGAAGTACTTCGCGATCATCCCCGCGATGTTCGCGGTGGCCTACCCGTCGCTCGACAAGCTCAACATCATGGGCCTGGCCTCGCCCCAGTCCGCGATCCTGTCCGCCGTCATCTTCAACGCGCTGATCATCATCGCGCTCGTCCCGCTCGCCCTGAAGGGCGTGCGGTACCGGCCGAGCAGCGCCGACTCGATGCTCCGCCGCAACCTCGGCATCTACGGACTCGGCGGCCTGATCGCCCCGTTCATCGGCATCAAGCTCATCGACCTCCTCATCTCCCTCATCCCCGGAATCGGCTGACCCGCGATGAACAACTCCGTAGGAAACACAGGACGCGTGCTCTGGGCCGGACTCCGCGCCCTCCTCGTCCTCACCGTGATCACCGGCGTCCTCTACCCGCTCGCCGTGACCGGGATCGCCCAGGTGGCGTTCCCCGGCAAGGCGAACGGGTCCGAGGTGAAGGCGGACGGGAAGGTCGTCGGCTCCGAACTCATCGGCCAGACCTACAACCTTCCCCTGAAGGAGGGAGAGGAGACCGCGGCCCCGGACCTGAAGTGGTTCCAGCCCCGCCCCTCCAACGGTCTGGGCGCCAACAGCGTCAACACCCAGTACAAGTTGATCCTCTCCGGTGCCACGAACCGTTCGGGCGACAACGAGGACCTGATCAAGTGGGTGACGGACGCGAAGGCGGCCGTCGTCGAGGACAACTCGGTGAAGGGCTACAGGGTGAAGCCGTCCGACGTCCCCGCCGACGCCGTCACCTCCTCCGGCTCCGGCCTGGACCCGCACATCTCCCCGGAGTACGCGGAGATCCAGGTCCACCGGGTCGCGGAGAAGAACCACCTCGGCGTCGCCCAGGTCGAGAAGCTGGTCGCCGACCACACCGACGACCGCATCCTCGGCTTCATCGGTGAACCCCGCGTCAACGTCCTCCAGCTCAACATCGCGCTGAAGAACCTGACGGCGGCCAAGGGCTGATGGCCTTACGCCCGACGCATGGGAGCCGGCAGTCCGGGAACACCCCGGCTGCCGGCTCCCGACGCGCATCCGACGCCACGCTCGACACGAAAGGCAGTACGCCGATGACCCGGGTCCTGGTCGTCGAGGACGACGCGCAGCTCGCGCGTGCCCTGGTGATCAACCTCAAGGCGCGCACGTACGAGGTGGCCGCGGCCCACGACGCCGCCACCGCGCTCCGGCTCGCGGCCACCGAGCCACCGGACGTGATCCTCCTGGATCTCGGGCTGCCGGACATGGACGGCATCGACCTCATCCGGGCGCTGCGCGGCTGGAACCGGGCTCCGGTGCTCGTGCTCTCCGCCCGCAGCGGGTCCGAGGACAAGATCCGTGCGCTGGACGTGGGCGCGGACGACTACATGACCAAGCCCTTCAGCATGGACGAGCTGCTCGCGCGGCTCCGCGCGGCCACCCGCCGCCTGGAGGAGTCGCCCGCGCACGCGCGGACGGGCACCGGAGTGGCGGGCGCGCTGGTCACGACCGACGACTTCACGGTCGATCTCGTGGCGAAGAAGGTCCGGCGCGGTGGCCGCGACATCCGGCTCACACCGACCGAGTGGCACCTCCTCGAGATCCTCATCTGCAACCCCGGCGTCCTCGTCGGCCAGCAGCGCCTGCTCAAGGAGGTCTGGGGGCCGAGCCGCAGCACCAAGACCAACTACCTGAGGGTCTACATGGCGCAGCTGCGCCGCAAGCTGGAGGCGGACCCGTCACACCCCCGCCATCTGATCACCGAGCCCGGCATGGGATACCGCTTCGAGCCGTGACGCCCCGCCCGCACACGCTCTGTCCGACATCGACGAGAAACGACACCATGGGACGCGGAAAGCTTCGTATCTACCTCGGCGCGGCACCGGGCGTCGGCAAGACGTACTCGATGCTCTCGGAGGCCCACCGGCGGGTGGAGCGCGGCACCGACTGCGTCGTCGCCTTCGTCGAGCACCACAGCCGGCCGCGTACGGAGGTGATGCTGCGCGGCCTGGAGACGATGCCGCGAAAGGAGATCGCGTACCGGGACACGGTCTTCACCGAGATGGACGTGGACGCGGTCCTCGCCCGGAAGCCCGCCGTCGTGCTCGTGGACGAGCTGGCCCACACCAACATCCCCGGCTCACGGAACGCCAAGCGCTGGCAGGACGTCGAGGAACTGCTCACGGCCGGCATCGACGTCGTCTCCACGGTCAACATCCAGCACCTGGAGTCGCTCGGCGACGTCGTCGAGTCGATCACCGGGGTACGGCAGCGGGAGACCGTCCCGGACGAGGTGGTGCGCCGAGCCGACCAGATAGAACTGGTGGACATGTCGCCGCAGGCCCTGCGGCGGCGGATGGCCCACGGCAACGTCTACAAGCCGGACAAGGTCGACGCGGCCCTGTCCAACTACTTCCGCCCCGGCAACCTGACGGCCCTGCGCGAACTGGCCCTGCTCTGGACCGCCGACCGGGTCGACGAATACCTCCAGGAGTACCGCACCGAACACCGGGTCTCGAAGATCTGGGGCTCCCGGGAGCGGATCGTGGTGGGTCTGACCGGCGGCCCCGAGGGCCGCACCCTGATAAGGCGTGCCGTCCGGCTCGCCGAGAAGGGCGCGGGCGGTGAGGTCCTGGCCGTCTACATCGCCCGCAGCGACGGACTCACCTCGGCGTCGCCGAAGGAACTGGCGGTCCAGCGGACCCTGGTCGAGGACCTCGGCGGGACGTTCCACCACGTGGTGGGCGACGACGTCTCCACCGGACTCCTGGAGTTCGCGCGCGGGGTCAACGCCACCCAGATCGTCCTCGGCGTCAGCCGCCGCCGCTCCTGGCAGTACGCCTTCAGCCCCGGCGTCAGCGCCACCGTCGCGCGCGAGTCGGGGCCCGACCTCGACGTCCACATCGTCACCCACGACGAGGCGGCCAAGGGCCGCGGGCTGCCCGTCGCGCGTCGCGCGAAACTGGGGCGGTCCCGCACCATCTGGGGCTGGGGCGTCGGCCTCGCCGGCCCGGTGCTGCTCACCCTGCTGCTCAGCGGCGCCCTTCCCCGCATGGGCCTCGCGAACGACGTCCTGCTCTTCCTCACCCTCACCGTCGCCGCCGCGCTCCTCGGTGGCCTGCGCCCGGCCCTGGCCTCGGCGGCCGTGGGATCGCTGCTGCTCAACTACTACTTCACCCCTCCGATCCACGAGCTGACGATCGCCGACCCGAAGAACGTGGTCGCCCTGGTGATCTTCGTGGGCGTGGCGATCTCCGTCGCCTCCGTGGTCGACCTGGCCGCCCGCCGCACCCACCAGGCCGCCCGGCTGCGTGCGGAGGCGGAGACGCTCTCCTTCCTCGCGGGCAGTGTGCTGCGCGGCGAGACGGGTCTGGACGCGCTGCTCGAACGGCTCCGGGAGACCTTCGCCATGGAGTCCGTGGCGCTCCTGGAGCGCCACGACGACACCGAGCCGTGGTCGTGCGTCGCCTTCGTCGGCACCCGGCCCGTCGGCCGCCCGGAGGACGCCGACGTCGACATGCCGGTCGGCGACCACCTGGCACTCGCCCTGACCGGCCGCGTCCTGCCGGGAGAGGACCGGCGCGTCCTCGGCGCGTTCGCCGCGCAGGCCGCGGTCGTCCTCGACCGGCAGCGTCTCGTCGACGAGGCGGAGGAAGCCCGCCGACAGGCCGAGGGCAACAAGATCCGTACCTCTCTGCTGGCCGCCGTCAGCCACGACCTGCGCACGCCGCTCGCCGGCATCAAGGCGTCCGTCTCCTCACTGCGCTCGGACGACGTCGACTGGTCGGAGGAGGACCGCGCGGAACTCCTCGCCAACGTCGAGGAGGGCGCCGACCGGCTCGACCACCTCGTCGGCAATCTCCTGGACGTCTCACGTCTGGAGACCGGGACCGTGACCGCCGTGCTCCGGCAGACCGACCTCGACGAGGTCGTCCCGATGGCGCTCGTGGGCGTGCCCGACGACAGCGTCGAGCTCGACATCCCCGAGACCCTGCCCATGGTCGTCGTCGACCGCGGTCTCCTCGAGCGGGCCGTCGCCAACATCGTCGAGAACGCGGTGAAGTACAGCCCCGCCGGCACACCGGTCCTCGTCGCCGCCAGCGCCCTCGCCGACCGCGTCGAGCTCCGCGTCGTCGACCGGGGCCCCGGCGTCCCCGACGAGGCCAAGGACCGCATCTTCGGTGCCTTCCAGCGGTACGGCGACGCCCCGCGCGGCGCCGGAGTCGGCCTCGGCCTCGCGGTCGCCCGCGGCTTCGTCGAGGCCATGGGCGGCACGGTCACGGCGGAGGACACACCCGGCGGCGGCCTCACCATGACCATCGGCCTCCGCATGGAGGAGGGTGCTCCGCCGTTCCGCCCCGACGCGACGGCGTGACCACTCGGCAGCCGCGACCTCGGACGTCGGCTACGTGGCGGACCGGCCCGGGTCCTCCAGCAAGGCGGACAGGAATTCGGGACGTTCCTCGACCACGAGGTGCCCGGCGTCGGAGACCACACCCAGCTCGGCGCCGAGTGTGCCGCGCACCGCTGTGACGAGCCGCCTGGGCGGGAGGAAGACGTCGTGCTCGCCGGTGACGACCAGGCGGGGGACCGGGCGCGTGGGCAGGACGGCCGCGCCGGGTGCTCCGCTGGAGCGCGAATGCCGGGCGACCAGCGTCATCCAGTCCACCAGCTCCTCGCGCGGTCGACCGCCCGGGGCGAGCATGGCGCGCAGGAGCCGGGCGCTGTGCGTCGGTCGGGGCCGCAGGAACCAGGCCGCGGAGGCGGCCAGTACCGCAGGGGTCAACCTCAGGCGGGTCAGTCCGCCCGGCGAGACCAGCACGAGCCGGCTGATCCTGGGCGAGTCGGTGGACAGGGCCATCGCGGCACCGAAGGAGTGGCCCATCACCGCCACCGGCTCGGGCGAGACCTTCTCGATCACCTCGCCCAGCCATGCCCCGTACCAGGACAACCGGCCACCGGAGAGCGCTCGTCCGCCGGAGCTGAGGCCGGGCTGGCCCGGGACGTCCACCAGGAGGACCCTGCATCCGGCGGCGACCAGGGCCGTGGCCAGCGGTAGGGACGCGGCGGCGTTGAAGTTGGTGCCCGGAACGAACACGACGGTCGTGGGGCCGTCTCCGGCGAGGACCACGTGCGTGCGCGCGCCGCCGGCGGTCACCGTCGTCCGCTCGTGCGGCACCGCCCATGCGTCGAGCCGGTCGTGGCACCAGCGCCGGATCAGCTCCTTGCCCGTCGTACTGCGATAGATCGAGTCCACGGGCCGAGTGTCGCGCCTTGCCGCAGACGGCGACGTGGGAACGGGCGGACGGGGTGGGCGAGTTGCGGCGCCTGCCGGGCCCCGTGCGGGGCCCCGGGGGCGGCGCGTGCCGCTCCCGGGGTGGATCCGGTCGCCGTCGGTCAGGAGGCGTCCGCCGGGTCGGGCTGCTCGGGCACGGTGCCCTTCGGAGTCTCCGGCGCCGGAGAGGCGTCGAGGTTGCGGGCCGCCCGGTCGAAGTAGCGGAGCAGTTCCACCGGGAAGGGCATCACGAGCGTGGAGTTCTTCTCCGCCGCCACCTCGACGACGGTCTGCAGCAGCCGCAGCTGCATCGCCTCGGGGGTGTCGGACATGATCCGCGAGGCGTTGGCGAGCTGCTGGGCCGCCTGGAACTCGCCGTCCGCGGTGATCACCCGGGCCCGCCGTTCGCGCTCCGCCTCGGCCTGCCGGGACATCGACCGCTTCAGCGACTCCGGCAGCTGTACGTCCTTGATCTCGACCCGGTCGATGTGGACGCCCCAGCCGGCCGCCGGGCTGTCGATCATCAACGCGAGCCCTTCGTGCAGCCGCTCCCGGTCGGACAGGAGGTCGTCCAGATCGCTCTTGCCGATGATGGAGCGCAGCGACGACTGCGCGACCTGGCCGACGGCGAAGGCGTAGTCCTGCACCTCGATCGCGGCGCGGGCGGGATCCGTCACCCGGTAGTAGACGACCGCGTCGACCTTGACCGACACGTTGTCCCGGGTGATGCCCTCCTGCGTCGGGATCGGCAGCGTCGCGACCTGGACGTTCACCTTCCGCATGCGGTCCGCGACCGGGATCAGGAAGGTGATGCCCGGCTGCCGATGGCCGGGCAGCGCCTTCCCGAAGCGGAACACCACCCCCCGCTCGACCTGATTGATCACCCGCATCCCGCTGCGCAGCAGCAACAGGAGGAAGACGACCACGACGACGACTCCGACCACTGCGCTCTCCATGGCGCCCTCCTTCGTGAAACCTGTCCGGCAGGGGTGAGGACGGCCGAGAGGAACCGGCGGATGCACTCCCCGCGTCAGGAACACGTCAAATCTTCGGTGTCCGCCCGGGGCAAGGAGCAGTCTTGGCTCACGTGACGCCAACCATCCATCTACGCCTGCCACTCGGGCAGCGCTCCCGGCACATGGTGATCTGCGGGGACGACGGTCTCGCCCACCGTCTGGCCATCGAGCTCGACGCGGTCTGCGGCGAGACGGTGACCGTGGTCCTGCCCTCGCGGCGCGACGGGTACGGAGCCGAGATCGCCGGCCTGCACCGCGACCCGCGATCGCCGGTCGAGCTGCTGGTCGCGGCGAGGCCGGACGAGCAGACCCTGCGCGCGGCCGGTGTCGAGCGGGCCGCCGCCCTGGCGCTGACGTACGGCGACGACCAGGTCAACGTGACCGCCGCGCTGCTCGCGCGCAGCCTCAACCCGTCCGTACGCCTGGTCATCCGCATGTACAACCGTGAGCGCGGGCGCCATCTGGAACGGCTCCTCGACCGGGCCGCCGAGGTCGGGGGACTGGCGGACGACGCGTCCCTGGACGCCTCGACCACCGTCCTCTCCGACACCGACACCGCCGTTCCGGAGCTCGTCTCGGCCGCCGCCGTCGGACAGGGCCACACGCTCCAGGTCGAGGGCAAGGTCTTCCGAGGCGTCGTACGCCCGGCGGGGGCACCCGGTCGGCCCACCGATCTGGCGACCCTGGCCGTGCTGTCCGGGGCACACCAGGACGACCCGGCGAGCGAGGACAGCGCGGAGACTCCCGGAGAGGACGGCACCCAACTGCTGCCGGACACCCGTACCTCCTACCACCGCCAGTTCACCCACGGCCGGCTCATGCTCGAAGAGGTCACCCACCACCATGACCCGGAGGCCCCGAAGGCCTCCCGCGGCCACCGGGACCTGCTGCTCGGTCATCTGACCCACCTGCCGTGGAAGGTCTTCGTCTCCAAGGAGGTCATCGCCGTCTTCGGGGCGCTGGCCGCCATCGTCGTCCTGCTGTCCGTCGCGACCGCCTTCGTCCTGGACGGCCCGCTGTGGAAGGACGTGTACCTGCCGCTGCTCGACATCTTCACCATGGGGGACCCGGCGACGGACGAGGAGCCGGCCCGCCGGATCCTCCAGCTCGTCGCGGGTTTCGTCGGCCTCGCGGTCCTCCCGCTGGTCGTGGCCGCCACCATGAACGCCACCGAGGCCTTCCGCAGCGCCTCCGCGAACCACCCGCCGTCCGCGAACCTGAGCGACCACATCGTGCTGGTCGGACTCGGAAAGATCGGCACGCGGGTCCTGGCCCGGCTCGGCACCACCGACCACAGGATCGTGGCCGTCGAGCGGGACCCGCACGCCCGCGGGGTCCAGCTCGCCCGCGAGCTCGGGATACCGCTGCTCCTGGAGGACGCCACCGCGCCCGGCGTCCTCGACCGGGCCCGTATCGGACAGAGCAAGTCCCTGCTCGTCCTGACCAGGGAGGACAGCGAGAACCTGGACATCGTCATGGCCGCGAGGGAGGCCAACCCGGGCATCAGGGTGGTGATGCGGCTGTACGACGACGACTTCGCGGCCACCGTCTCGCGGACCATGCGGGCCTCGTACCCCGATGCCCTGACCCGCAGCCGGAGTGTTTCCGCGCTGGCCGCCCCGTCCTTCGCCGCCGCGATGATGGGGCGGCACGTGCTGGGAGTGATGCCGGTCGAACGGGGCTCGCTGCTGTTCACGGTGGTCGACGTCGCCGGCCACCCGGAGCTGGAGGGCCGTTCCATCCACGCCGCGTTCCGCGAGAACGAGTGGCGCGTCCTGGCAGTCGGCGCCGCGGATGCCCGGTTCTCCTCGTCCTCGATGGACACACTCGCAGGGCTGCGGCTCGACCGGCAGGGCCTCGACTGGCACCCGCCGCACGGACGGATCCTGCGCGCGGGGGACCGGGCGGTCCTCGCGACGACCCGGCGGGGCCTCGACGTCCTGATGACCGGGGCGCAGCCGCACCCGCCGGAGCGAAGGCCCTGAGCGTCGCGGGCAGGAGGCCGGCGGCCGGGGACGGGCGGCGTCACCGCGCGGACGGTCTCCGGTCATGCCTCGGCCGGCGGGCCACTTCGTGGAGTCCGTGGAGGGGCCGGGAGAAGCTCAGGCATCCATACCGGAGGCCCTGAAGACGGCCTTGGCCGTCTCGCCGTCGACCTTGCCGGCCAGCCGCCGCAGGGCGACGACCCCGTACTCCAGCGTCCCGCGCTCCCGTGAGACGCGGGCGCCGGCGTCCAGCAGAAGCCACAGCCGCGGATTGTCGACCAGGACCCGCGGATCCAGGGGGACGAGCCCGCCGTCGCCGTCCTTGAGGACCAGTCTCTGCGCGACCCCGTCGGACCACACGACGGAGGTCAGCCGGTCCGTCCGGACCCTCCGGGTCCGGAACAGGTCACGTGTCGCGAGCCAGCCGGGGCCGGCGGTCACCCTCGGAGGCAGCAGGATCAGGAACAGCGACAGGGCCAGAACCGCCCACAGGGCGGCGCGTACGGCGCTGAGCGTTCCGTACGCCGCGTCGACGACGAGCAGCAGAGCCAGGAAGCCCGCAGCCCAGCAACCCGCGTACCGGAGGTCTCCGGCCCACCGCCGGTCGTGTGCCACGGGACCGGATGTCGCCGCGCAGCGCCATGAAGGGCGTGCTGTGAAACGCCGTCGCATGCGGCCAAGGTAGTTCCGTCGAGGGGAAGGCTCCCGCATCCTGACGCACCCCTGGCGACGAGCCCCCAGGTCCTGACGCCTTCCTGACGCCATGGCGCCCCGGCCGACGAGCGTCGACGTCCACCGGGGCCCGCCCTCCCGTCCCGGCCGCCCGGAAGACCGCGGGCTGCACGGACCATGCTCCGGTCGAGCGTGCGGCCGTCGGGAGTGGACCATGGGAGGTGAGGCCGGTGCGGCGTGTGGTGTCGCCGGTGGGCGAGGGGCGGTGTGCGTCGGCCGGGCGTGAGGAGGAGGCGGCCATGATCGTCGACTGTGCACACTACCGGGACGGGCGTCGGCAGCACGAGGGTGCGATGCCCCTGGAGCAGGCGGCCGCGCACTGCAAGCTGGGCGGGTTCGTCTGGCTGGGCGTCTTCGAACCCGGTCCCGAGGAGTTGACCCGGGTCCGTGAGGTCTTCGGGCTGCACGAGCTCGCCGTCGAGGACGCGCGGACCTTCCACCTGCGACCGAAGGCCGAGCAGTACGAGGACGGCACGGAGCTGATCATCCTGCGCACCGCGCGCTACGACGACGAGCGCGAGGAGATCGACACCGGCGAGATCAGCATCTTCCTCGCCGAACACTTCGTGATCACCGTGCGCCAGGGCATCGCGAGCGAGCTGCACGGAGCCCGGAGCCGACTCGAAAGCCGCCCCGAACTGCTGAAGGCCGGCAGCGCCTCCACGCTGTGGGCCATCTTCGACCAGGTGGTCGACAGCTACGCGCCGGTCGTCGAGGAGCTCGAACGCGACATCGAGCAGATCGAGGCAACCGTGTTCTCCGGGGCCGTGGCCCCGACGCAGCGCATCTACTCCCTGCGCCGCGAGGCGACCGACTTCTACCGCGCCGTACACCCGCTGCTCGCCGTGCTCGGACGGCGCCTGCAGCCCGGCAAGTCGCCGCCCGCGCTCCTGCCGTACATCCGCGACGTGCACGACCACCTGCTGCTCGTCAACGAGGAGGTCTCCGCACAACGCGACCTCCTCGCCACCGTCCTGGAGGCGAACATCGCGGTGATCTCCGTCGAGCAGAACAAGATCAACCTTCGGCAGAGCGCCACGATGGAGCGCCTCACCATCCTCGCCAGCGTGTTCCTCCCGCTGTCCTTCGTGGTCGGCTTCTTCGGACAGAACTTCGCCTGGCTCGTCGGCCACGTCACCAGCCTCACGGCGTTCCTCGTCCTCACCATCGCCGGAATGCTGCTGCCGTGCCTGATGCTCTACGCGTGGCTGCGCCGACGGAGCCGCGCCCTTCCGCCACCGCCGACGGCGGAGGTGACCAGCACCGTCCGGCGCGGAGCGGCAGCCCCCACGGAGTGAGGGCGCCGCGGACGGACCCCGGACGCTCAGTCGACCGACAGCGGCGCGCCCGGGCCGGGTGCCGAGGCCCGCGTGCCGGCGGGGCGCGCGACCTTTCCCGTACGCCTCGCATGGGCCAGGTACAGCACCGTCGCCACCACCAGGCCGACGATCCAGGAGATGTCGGCGCCGCCCAGGTCGTCGACCAGCGGCCCGGTGTAGAGGCTGCTGCTGATGAAGGGGATCTGCGCCGCGATGGCGACCAGGTAGATCAGGACGGCCGGCCGGTTCACCAGGCCGTACCTGCCCCGGGGCCGGAAGAGTTCGCCGATGTCGTAGTGGCCGCGCCGTACGACGTAGTAGTCCGCGAGGTTGATGGCGGTCCACGGCACCAGCAGGTACAGCAGGAACAGCGTGATGTTCTCGACGGTGCTCAGGATGTGGCCGCTCGCCATCAGCGTGGCCGCGATCGTGAGCGCGGCGCTCACCACGATGAAGACGGCGCGCACCAGCGGCGTCGCCGAGCCGTGGCCCTTCGCCGAGAAGGCGCTGACGGCGGTGAGGTACATGCCGTAGTAGCCGTACACACCGGCGGGGACGATGCCGATGACGATGGCGAGCAGGATGGCCGAGCTCAGCGCGGGGATCTGCCCGCTGAGCATGCCGACGGCGTCCTCGCCCACCGCTTCGGCGCTGATCGTCGCGGCGAACGCGCCGAGGATCATCACCCACGAGGAGCCGAGTGCCGAGCCGGCGTAGGTCCAGAGGAACGTGGTCCGCGACGGGGTGTCCTCGGGGAGGTAGCGCGAGTAGTCCGAGACGTACGGCGCCCAGGTCAGCTGCCACGAGACGAAGATCGATATGACGAGCAGGACCGTGCCGAACGACGGGGTCGGTCCGCTCGGCAGGCGCTCCGGCAGGTGACCGGCCAGCGCGAACGTGAGGGCGAGGAACAGCAGCCCCGAGACCACGCTGACCACCCGGGTCGACAGATGGATGACCTTGTACCCGACGATCGCGATGACCGCCGGGACCGCGCCCTGGATGATCACGGACCAGGTGAACGAGATGTGGGCCCAGTTCGCGAAGGCCTGCCCGGTGATGACGCCGCCCTCGATGCCGAAGCCGAGGTACATGCACAGGACGATCAGGACCGGCAGCAGCGTGCCGAGGAATCCGAACTGCGCGCGGCTCTGGATCATCTGGGGCACGCCCAGGCGGGGACCCTGGATCGAGTGGTACGCCATGAACACGGCACCGACGAGGTTGCCGATCAGGATCGTGGCGACGGCCCAGGGAAGGTCGAGTCCGAGGGTGACCGCCAGGACGCCGGTGACGAAACCGGTGATCTGCACGTTGCTGGAGAACCAGACCGTGAACAGGTGCCACGGCTTGCCGTGGCGCTCCTCGGGCGGGACCCAGTCGATCGAGTGCTGCTCGATCGCCTCGCGGTGCGAGTCGTGCGAGCCGCGCGAGTTGTGCGAACCGTGCGATCTGTCCCGTTCCATCTCATACCTCCTGCGGGGTCACGGCGGCCGCACGGGCGAGGGCGCCCAGCGCGTCGAGCTCGGCGGGTGTCTCGGCGACCGGCCGGTCGGTGGCGGAGAACTTCGCGATGACGACGTCGGTCCGCGGATCGAGCCAGAGGTACTGGCCGAAGATGCCGACTCCGTAGAAGGACCCGTGGTCGTCTCCCGGGATCCACCACTGGTTCTTGTAGGTGCCTCCCGCCGCGGCGTCGGACTCGGCCGTGGTCGTGAACCGCCCGCCGCGGCGCGTCCGGGCGATCCAGTCGGCCGGCACCACCGGTGTGCCCTCGCGCCACCCGTCGTCGAGGACCAGGCGCCCGAAGCGGGCGAGATCGCGCAGTCGCATCCCCATGCCGGCACACGCATAGGGCGTTCCGTGGTCGTCGACGGTGACGAAGGCGTCGTCCTCGGCGCCGATCCGCGACCAGATGTGCCGCCGCATCAGCTCGCCGTAGCCCGCGCCGCCGGCGCGTTCGAGCACCCACGCGAGGACGTCGGTGGTCCCCGAGCAGTACTGGAAGCCGGCGCCGTGCCGGCCGGCGCCGCGCAACCCGGCCAGGAACGACCGGGTGCCGACCACGTCGTCGGTCTGCCGCGGCCGCCAGCCGGCGGCGCGGTCGCCCGCGTGCACCTCGGCGTCGGGCTCCAGGTACGACATGTCGTAGTGCGGTGCCGCGGTCATGTCGAGCAACTGCCCCACGGTGGCCCCGGCGTAGGAACCGGCTGCCAGCTCCGGGACGTACGTCGGCACGGCCGCGTCGACGTCGAGGAGGCCGGCGGCGGCCAGCACCCCGGCGAGCATGCCGGCGAACGACTTCGAGAGGGACATCACGATGTGGCGCGAGGCGGCCGTGAACTCGCCGAAGTAGCGCTCCGCGAGGATCGTGTCGCCGCGCAGCACGAGGATGCCGTCGGTGTGCGTGCGGGCGAGCCACTCCTCCGCGCCGACCGCCCGCCCGTCGGGGCCCGGCACGGTCAGGAGGCCCCAGTCCAGGGGCTCGGTCGCGGGCACGAGCTCACGTACCGGTGCCTCACCGCGGGCGAGGGTCGCGCAGGGGATCACGTCCTCGACCCGGTGCAGGCCGAGCCGGTGGTGGGGCGGGGTGAGCCAGTTGCCGGACGAGATGTCGTAGGAGGTCATGGAGGAGATGGTGATTCCGGCCACCCGCACCTGTCCAAGACCTAAAACCTACCCATCGTGATGCCGTTTCGGCATGATGAGGCATGGAGCTACGCCACCTGCGGTGCTTTCTGACCGTCGCGCAACTCGGCACCGTCACGGCCGCCGCCGAACAGCTGCACATCGCCCAGCCCGCCGTGTCCCGGCAGATCCAGCGCCTGGAACGCGACCTCGGCGTGACGCTCTTCCGCCGCAACGGCCATCGCCTGTCCCTCACCGACGCGGGCCGCCACACGCTCGACGTGGCGCATGACCTGCTCAGCCGGGCCGACCGGCTGACGACGGTCGCGGGGCAGCTGGCCGACGGACGGCTGACCCGGATCTCCTGCGTGGCCGCCCCCACGACGCTGGACTACGTCCTCGCTCCGTTCGTCGCCACCCTCGGAGACGACGACCCGTTCATCGCCGTCGTCTCGGTCCTCGGCGACGAGGTCCACGAGGCGGTCGCCGCCGGGCAGGACTTCGGCATCGCCGCGAACCTGCCCCCCGCGGGCGGCCTCGCCTGGCAGCACCTCACCCGCGTGCCCCTCCACGCCTACGTCGACCCGGGCCACCCCTGGGCCCGCGAGACCGCCGTCACGCTGGACGAGCTGGTGGATCAGCCCCTCCTCCTCCCCGGCCGGACGGACCCGACGCGTGCCGTCCTCGACGCGGCCGTCATCGCCGCCCGATCCGGGTACCGGCGCCACACCGAGGTCCCGTGGGAGCAGATGCGCCACGCCCTGGCGGCAGGGCGGCGCGGCGTCGCGATCGGGACCGAGCTGCCCCGGTTCGGCACCCGCCCCCTGCTCGTCCTCGACGCCGACGGCGCTCCCGTCCAGCTCCCCATCCACGCCTGCTGGAGCGCCGACCACTACGCGGCCGCCGCCCTCGAGCAGCTGGCGACGCGACTGGGCGCCTTCGCCGAGCAGGTCGTCCGCCCCGAGGCCGAAGCGATCTGAGGTGCGGAGGGTTCGGCGCAGGTCCCTGACGCCGGTTCACGGGAGAGCCCGCACGCTCACCGCTGCCCGTCGGACCCACCGAGCCCCGGCGCGCCCCAGACCGGGAACCAGCGCTCCATGTCGGGTTCCAACGCGAGATCGCCCGCGAGGAGGCCCCTGACCTCCAGCTCGAGGGCGTTGTCGCGGGTCTCGGCCCGGTCCGCGCGCGGGGCGAAGGGGTAGAAGGTGCCGCGCTTGTAGAGGTAGACGAGGGCGAGGTCGCGGGTCCGGTCCGTGCCGCTTCCCGCGTCGCTTTCCGGGGCGTGGAACGCGGTCAGGGAGCAGAGAAGGTTCGGGCCGAAGCCGGCCTCCTCCAGGAGGGCGTTGACCGCGTGCAGGTCGTTGACCAGGGTGATCAGGTCCTCGGCGGGACGCCGGACGGTGAGCCACGTGTAGCCGTACGCGTCCGAGGTGTACGTCACGGGCGACACCCCCGGCCCGGCACCCGCACCCGGATCGGGAGCGGCCGACGCCTCGACGTCGAGGAGGTCCCGTACATCGCCCTTCAGACGCGCGAACGCACCGCCCTCCACCGCCGCGAAGCACACCGCCCCGGCGCCGGTCGGCACGAAGCCCGTGCCCGCCTGCAGGGTCAACGCGGCGGCCGGGAGCCCGAAGAGCCGGTCCAGATCGGGCCGCACCGGCCGGCTGCGCCCGAGGATGCTGTCGAGGAGTCCCACCGCCGTCACGCCTCACCCAGCCGCGCCGAGATCCGCGCGAGCTGTTCGAGCCGCTGCTCCAGAGTGGGGTGGGTGGAGAGCAGCCGGCTCAGGCTCTCCTTGGACGAGAAGGCAGGAGCGAACCAGAACGCGTTGTACGGCTCCGCCTTGCGCAGGTCCTTCGTCGGGATCCGGGCCATCTCCCCGTTCACCTTGGTGAGAGCGGAGGCGAGCGCCGAGGGGCGGCCGGTGAGGAGCGCGGCGGCACGGTCGGCGGCCAGTTCGCGGTAGCGGGACAGCACCCGGGTCAGCAGGAAGCTGACGACGTAGACGGCGGCGCTGACCACGGGCACGAGGATCACGGCGACGCCCATGGTGCTGTCCCGGCTGCGGCCGAGACCGCTGTACAGCGCGACCCGTGTCATCATCCCCGCGAGCACCCCCAGGAACGACGCGATGGTCATGACCGCCACGTCCCGGTGCGCCACGTGCGACATCTCGTGCGCAAGGACCCCCTCCAGCTCCTCCGGCTCGAGCCGCCGCAGCAGACCGGTCGTGACGCAGACCAGCGCGGTCTTCTCGCCGCGGCCGGTGGCGAACGCGTTCGGCAGGTCGCTCTCGGCGATCGCGACCTTCGGCTTCGGCATGTCGGCCAGGGCGCAGATCCGGTCCACGGTGCCGTGCAGTTCGGGCGCCTGCTCGCGAGTCACCTCGCGCGCCCCCATGCCCAGCGCGGCGATCCGGTCGCTGAACCAGAACTGCCCGACGAACAGCGCGCCCGTGATCAGCAGGATGACGGGCCAGGACCCGCGCATCAGCACCAGCAGGACGCCGACGAAGACCACGTACAGGAGGCCGATCAGGAACATCGTCGTCGCCATGCGGGTCGCGAGCCCCCGGTCGGGGGCGTAGCGCGAGCGGGACGAGGACCGAGTACCGGACATCCGCGCACCCTCTTCCACGAGTGGGCGGAACGGGCCCTGCCCCGGGCCGGGGCAAGCCCTCCGCCCCCTCCTGCCAGTGTGCTCCCCCGCACGGGAGAACGGGCGCGGGGCGGGCGTGCCCGGCTGGGATCCGGGCTTTCGGCGGCCGTGCGTGCGCGGCGGACGCCTTTGCGTGACCGTTCGAGGACGTCCCCGTCAGCCGGTCGCGGGGTGCAGGCGGTCGCCCAGGAAGGCCAGGATCTCGTTCCGGGCCCGGACGGTGGGGTGGCCGGCCTCGTCGACCAGGTGGGCGGTGACGACGCTGTGCGGCGTACCGACCGTCTCGGCGAAGAACGGCGGGGGAGCGGGGTTCGCCGCGCTGTCCGGGAGGACACGGCCGTCGAAGGCGTCGCCGAGCAGCGCGCGGTACGCCGCGAACCGCCGGCCCGTGCACCAGCGGTCGCCCTCGAAGCGGTACGCGAGGACGGTCAGCCCGTCGCGGGCCACCCGCTCCTGGATCGCGCGCGCGTCCGCCTCGTCGAGTTCGAGGCCGCCGGGGTCGTCGAGGGGCAGGGAGGGGTGGTTGACCACGGGCGCGATCACGGCCGGCTCCAGGGCCATCGTCAGGGCGAAGTTGCCGGTGAAGCACAGGCCGATCGCGCCGACGCCCGGGCCGCCGCACTCGGCGTGCGCCCGGCGCGCCAGACCGCGCAGCCACGCCGCGACCGGGCTCGTACCGCCCCCGGCGAACGCCCGGAACTCCGCGCTGACGCACGCCCGCCGGATCACCTCCTGGCCGCCCTCCACCGTGGGGAAGGCGCCGTCGGTCCCGAAGAGGGAGGGTACGAGGACGGTGAAGCCGGCGTCCCGCACCCAGCGCGCGAGGCGCAGCACGTCGGGACTGATGCCGGGCATCTCGGGCAGGACGACGACGGCGGGCCCGGAACCGGCGGTGTGGACGGTCTTCACCACGCCGTCCACGTCGATGAGCCGAGGGGTGAAGTCGTCGAGGGGATCGTCGGCGGAAGGAGTCATGCGCACAGCCTGGCCCGCCGCCGGGAGCCCGGGGGAGGGGCGAGATCGCCACAGGTGCCGGTAATCCCGCCACCCGCCACCCGCCACCCGCCACCCGGAGCCCGCCACCCGGAGTCCGGGGGAGGCGCGAGATCGCCACAGGCACCGGTAACCTCGCCACCATGAGTGCGCTGCGCGTCGGCGTCCTGGCGTATCCGGGCTGCTTCGCGTCCGAAGTCTTCGGCGTCCCCGACCTGTTGACGATGGCCGGACACATCGCGGGGCCCGACGGCCCCGGGTACCAGGTGTCGATCGTCTCGCCGCGCCGCCGGGTCACCGCCTCCGGCGGCGCGCGGCTCGACGTCGGTCCCCTCCGCGAGGCCGACGTCCTCGTCGTCCCGGGCTTCGAACTGCTCCTCGACGCCGACCTGGACGAGCGGCTCGGCGCGCTCGGCCCCGAGATCGCCGCGATCCGCGCGCAGTTCGCCGCCGGCACCGCCGTCGTCTCGCTCTGCGTCGGCGCGTTCCTGCTCGCCGAAGCCGGACTCCTCGACGGGCGACGCGCCACGACGTCCTGGCTCCAGGCGGACGCGCTGGCCCGCCGCCGCCCGGCCGTCGACGTCCGGCCCGAAGAACTGGTCGTCACCGACACGGGGGTGACGACCACGGCCGCCTTCAGCGCCATGTACGACTTCGCGCTCGACCTGATCCGCCGGCACGGCGGGCCCCGCGTGGCCCGCGCCACCGCCCGTCTCGCCCTCGTCGACGACGCGCGCACCTCCCAGACCCCGTACGTCGACGCCCGGCTCCTCCCGCAGCCCGGCCACGCGTTCTCCGAGCGGGTCATGCGCCATCTCGACCAGCACCTCGCCGACCGCTACGACCTCGCCGCCCTCGCCGCGGCCTTCGGAGTCAGCACCAGGACCCTGCTGCGCCGGTTCTCCGCCGAGACCGGCCGCACCCCGCTCGCCCACCTCCAGGCCTCGCGCGTCCGTCGCGCCCGCCACCTCCTGGAGACCACCGACCGCACCGTCGCCGCCGTCGCGGGCTCCGTCGGCTACCGCGACCCCGGCACCTTCGCCGCCCTCTTCACCCGCCACACGGGCCGGCCCCCGAGCGCTTACCGGACCGCCTTCCGCGCGCACCGAAAGGCCGGTGACACATGAACAACAGAGGTCAAAGCGGCATCCGGAAAAGGGAGTTGACCGAGCGCTGAGGTACGTTGACGGCGTGACCGACATCGAATCGCGCATCGACACCTCCCGGCCGCACACCGCCCGGATCTGGAACTACTGGACCGGCGGCAAGGACAACTACCCCGTCGACCGGGAGGCCGGCGACCAGATCCGGGCGCTGCACCCCGGCATCGGGGAGTACGCGAAGGCGGACCGGCTGTTCCTCGGGCGGGCGGTGCGGCACCTGGCCGAACAGGAGGGCATCCGGCAGTTCCTGGACATCGGGACGGGACTGCCGAGCGCCGACAACACCCACGAGGTCGCCCAGCGCATCGCCCCCGACGCGCGCGTCGTCTACGTCGACAACGACCCGCTCGTCCTCGCGCACGCCCGCGCCCTGCTGGTCGGGACGCCCGAGGGCCGCACCGACTACCTCGACGCCGATCTGCGGGACGTCGACACGATCCTGGCCGCCGCGGCGAAGACGCTCGACCTGTCGCAGCCGGTCGCGCTGATGCTGCTGGGGGTCGTCATCTTCGTCGAGGACGACGAGGAGTCGTACGCGATCGTCCGCCGGCTCATGGACGCGCTCGCCCCCGGCAGCCACCTCGTCCTGTCCCACACGGTCACGCACCCCGACATGCCGGACGTCGACGCGGCGGTGGCGTTCTGGAACGAGCACGGCACCCCGAAGCTCACCCAGCGCACCCCCGCCGCCGTCGCACGGTACTTCGACGGCCTGGAGCTCCTCGACCCCGGCGTGGTCTCCTGCTCCGCGTGGCGGCCGGAGACGCCGGCGGACGACGTGGCGATGTACGCGGGCGTCGGCCGCAAGTAGCGGGCGGCGCCCCGCCCGAGCCGCATCGAGGCGGGCGCCACGAACATGCTGGAGATGAACGTCACCGGCAGCGCGAGCGGGTACACGACGGCCGTGACGAGCCCGCCCGGCACCAGCAGGCCGAGGGGCATGCCGATCCCGGTGACGACGGCGGTCTCGAGGACCGCGCGCGCCGTCTCGGAGCACATCCGGCTCGTGAGCAGGGACGCGGGCGACATCGGCATCGAGCGGAACCGTCCGAAGACGGCCTCCTCGGTGTCCCTCGCCGTGCCCTGGGCGGCGGCGGCGATCCCGTACGTCATCACCATGACGAAGATGCCCGCGATGAGGAACTCGCGGCAGGTGCCGTTGCCCGGCACCTGCATCGCGCCGTCGAAGGCGTGGCCGAAGAGCAGCGGGAGCATGACGGCACGAGGAGGGCGATGGCCGGCTCGGCGGGCTGCCGCAGGGCGTGGGTGAGGTGGCGTCCGGTCAGGACGAGGGTGTCGGCGAGGGCCTTGCGGCTCCGGCCGCGGCGTACGTAGGCCGCGGCCCCGTGGACCGGGGGATGGTGGCGGTCATGAGGAGAGGACCTCCGTCTCCGGGGCGGGGGTGTGGCGCTCTGTCAGGTGGAGGAAGACCTCGTCCAGGGTGGGGCGCCGGATCGCGATGTCCTCGACCCGCACGCCCCGGTCCTCCAGGGCGCGCAGGACGTCGGTGAGGACGGCGATCCGGTCGGTCACCGGGGCCGTGCACGCCGCGCTGTCGGCCGGCGGATACGACGAGGAGGGCGGGCCCGACGACGAGTTCGTCTTCGGCCTGGACCGCGTCCTCGACGACGTACAGCGGCTCATCGAGGTCCGCGGTGCCGCGCCCGCCGGGCGGGAACCGGACGCCTGAAGCCTTTTCGCCGGAGGAATGCCGTGTCCCGAGGTCCGCACCTGGGGCAGGATGCGGCGTGGACGCGCGTGCGCCGGACGAGGAGGAACCGTGGGGGACGGCAAGCTGCTCGCAGTGAGCGACATTCATGTGGCATACAAGGAGAATCGTTCCGTCGTCTCCTCGTTACGACCCGGCTCGGACGAGGACTGGCTGATCGTGGCGGGGGACGTCGGCGAGAAGTTCGCCGACGTGGAGTGGGCCCTGACCCTCCTCGCCGAACGGTTCGCGAAGGTCGTCTGGGCCCCGGGCAACCACGAGCTGTGGGCGCACCCCGAGGACCCCTGCGACCTGCGGGGCGAGAAGCGCTACCAGCACCTGGTCGACCTCTGCCGCTCCCTCGGCATCGCGACCCCCGAGGACCCCTACCCCGAGTGGCGGGGCGACGGCGGGCCGGTCACCGTGGCCCCGCTCTTCCTGCTCTACGACTACTCCTTCCGCGACCCCGGCCTCACCGTCGAGGAGTCGCTGCACCGCGCCCGCGAGGCCGGAATCGTCTGCACCGACGAGTACTTCCTGCACCCCGACCCCTACCCGGACCGGGCCGCCTGGTGCCACGCCCGGATCGCCCACACCGAGCGGCGGCTGGCCGCCCTGCCCCCGGACGCGCGCACCGTGCTCGTCAACCACTTCCCGATGACCCGCGAACCGACCCGCATCCTGCGCTACCCCGAGTTCGCCCAGTGGTGCGGCACCGAACGCACCGCGGACTGGCACACCCGGTTCCGTGCGCTCGCCGTCGTCTACGGACATCTGCACATCCCGCGCGTCCTGTGGCAGGACGGCGTCCGCTTCGAGGAGGTCTCCCTCGGCTACCCCCGGGAATGGCGGCCGCGCCCGCCCCGGGAACCCCTGCACCAGATCCTGCCGGTCCCGCGCACCGCGGGAGCGATCCTGTGATCGAGGCGATCCTTCCCCCGGACGTGGTGTCCGTGGCGGCACCGGGCGACCTCCCGGACGACGCCCTGGAGCACGGCGAAGGGCTCTTTCCCGAGGAGGAGGCGCTCATCGCGCGCGCCGTACCCCCTCGGCGGCGCGAGTTCACCACCGGACGGATCTGCGCACGCCGGGCCCTCGCCCGCCTCGGCCTGCCCCCGGCCCCCCTGCTGCGCAACCGGCGGGGCGCCCCCCAGTGGCCCGCCGGCGTGGTCGGCAGCATGACCCACTGCCAGGGCTACCGGGCCGTCGCCGTCGCCCGGACCGGCCGGCGGGTGACGATCGGCATCGACGCCGAACCGCACGCGCCGCTGCCGGACGGCGTCCTGGAGGCGATCGCGCTGCCCGGCGAACAGCGGGCCATGGCCGCCCTCGCCCGGCACAGCCCCGGAACCGCCTGGGACCGGCTGCTGTTCAGCGCCAAGGAGTCCGTGTTCAAGGCCTGGTACCCGCTCACCGGAGAGGAACTCGGCTTCGACGAGGCGGACGTCACCCTCGACCCGGACCACGGCACCTTCACCGCCCGCCTGCTGCGCCCCGGCCCCCACGTCGCCGGCCGCCCCCTCACCGGCTTCTCCGGCCGCTGGCTGAGCCGTGCCGACCACGTCGCCACGGCGGTGGTGCTGTGACCGCGTAGCCGGTGGGAGACGCGGGCGCTCCGCCACCGGTCAGTACGATGGCCGCTGCCCGTGGCGGGCGAGCCGGAGCGGCGGACGGGAGGATGACGCGTGGTGGACCGGAGCAGGGGCGGGGCGGAGCCCGGACCGCGCAGGCGGGGACAGGGCGAGCTGGAGGCCCAGGTGCTCGGCGTCCTGCGCGGAGCGGCCGAGCCGGTCCCCGTGGCCTGGGTGCAGGAGCGCCTCGGCGGCGGTCTCGCGTACACCACCGTCATCACCATCCTCACCCGGCTGCACGCGAAGGGCGCGGTCGTACGCGAGCGGGCCGGGCGGTCCTTCGTCTGGACCGCCGTCGCGGACGAGGCCGGGCTCGCCGCGCTGCGCATGCGCAAGGTCCTCGACGCCGAGACCGACCGCGAGGCCGTGCTCGCCAGCTTCGTCACCGCGCTCTCGCCGAACGACGAGCGGCTGCTGCGTGAACTCCTGGCCGATGTCCCGGAGGAGGCCCCCGGGGAGGGGGAAGACTGACCGCCATGGGAGTCTTCGTCTTCCTTCCGCTCGTCCTTCCGCTCACCGCCTGGCCGGTGGCCCGGCTCGCCGAGCAGCGCCTGCACCCGCGCACCGCGACCCGCCTCCTCACCGCCGTCGCCGGCGTCCTCGCCGTGTGCAGCACCCTGTGCCTCGGACTCCTCGTGATCGTGGGCACGGCACAACTGCCGGGGAACCCGCTGCCCGACGGGTGGTCCGACCCCGAGGTCCGCGCGGCCGTCCCGTACGACGAGGTCGCGGGCCGGGCGGCCATCCCCGCGCTGCTCGCGGTCCTCGTCTCCTGCGCCTGGGCGGCCTGGCGGCACGCGCGGGTGCGCCGCCGCGCGGTGGCGGCGCTCGCCGGCCTGTCTGCCGGACCGGTCGCGGTGCTGCCGGACCCCGACCCGTACGCGTACGCCCTTCCCGGCCGTCACGACCGGGTCGTGGTGAGCGCGGGGATGCTGGCGGGGCTGAAGGCCGCCGAACGCCGGGCCCTCTTCGCCCATGAACGGGCTCACCTGACGGGCCGCCACCACCGGCACCTGCTCGTGGTGCACCTCGCCGCCCGGGCCAACCCGTTCCTGCGCCCGCTCCGTACCGCCGTGACGTACACCGCCGAGCGCTGGGCCGACGAGGACGCGGCGACCGCGGTCGGCAGCCGCCGCACCGTCGCCCGCGCGATCGGCAAGGCGGCCCTGATGTCCCGCGCACCGCTCGCGGTCACCCTGCCCACCTTCGCGGCCGCCGGGCCCGTGCCCCGCCGGGTGGCGGCACTCATGCGGCCGGCCCCGGCGGGGCGTGCCTGGCCTTCGGCGTTCACGGCGGTGGGCCTGGCGGTGTGGGGTGCCGCCGCCGGCGCGACCGTGTCGGCGCTGTTCTCCGCGAACTCCGCCGTGACGCTCTTCGCCATCCTGCGGGCGGCCACCCCGATGTAGCCCTCCCGGGAGGGGCACTACGGGGTGAGCCAGCCGCGCAGCAGTCTGCTCACCGCGGGCATCGCCACGTACGTCATCAGCACGTTGAAGACGCAGGCGACGATCGCGCTGCTCAGCAGCAGGGGAAGCCCGGTGAGGCGGGGCACGAGGAAGAGGCTGCCGAGGACGGAGACCGGGTAGATCGCCAGGGTCGCGCTGATCGCCATCTTCCACCGGGGCGGCGCGGGCCGGGTCGATCCCGGCTTGGCGAACCAGGTCTCCATGCCGGTGAGCTTCCGCCGGGCGATCTCGGTGTGGTGGTGCCCCCGGCAGTCGGCGAACCAGGCGGCCCGCTCGGGGGACTCCTGCCAGGCCCGGCAGGCCTCCGCGTCCCGGAACCGGTGGACGAGGAACCAGGGGGCGTCGCCGCCGGAGGAGCGGAAGAGACCGTACCCGAGGTGGCCGGGGAACGTGGCGGCCGTGTCGAGGACGCCCTTCGCCCACACCTCGAAGGCCGCTTCGTGTCCGGGCTCCACCCGGCGGGCTATCAGCAGGGTCACCTCGCCGGTGTCGGCGGGCACGGTGGTGTGTTCAAGGCTGACCGCGGTCACAGGTACTCCTCGTGATCACGCCGCGCCCGCCCTCACTCTACGCGGAGCCGGGCCGGACCGGGCCGGGAGGCACGGGTCCCGGCGCGGTCGGCCCTTCAGGGCATTCGGCGTCCGGGGCGCCGCGCGGCGTCGGAGCGGGGCCGACGGTTCGGGATATCAGTGGTCGCAGGCGGCGGTCGGCGGTGACCGCCACTGTCCGGAAAGGCGGGAGCCCCGTGGCCGTCCAGCCCATCCCCGAGGGATATCCGCGTGTCACGCCGTACCTCTGCGTCGACGGAGCCCCGGAGGCGATCGACTTCTACGTGGCCGTGCTCGGCGCGACCGAGCGGATGAGGATGCCGGCGCCCGACGGCAGGATCGGCCACGCCGAGCTGGAGCTCGGGAACGGGCTCGTCATGCTCGCGGACGAGTTCCCGGACATGAACTTCCGCTCGCCGAAGTCCGTCGGCGGCACGCCCGTCACCCTCCACGTGTACGTCGAGGACGTCGACGCGGTCTTCGCCGCGGCCCTCGCACGGGGCGCCAGGGAACTGTCGCCGGTGAAGAACGAGTTCTACGGCGACCGCACCGGACAGATCGAGGACCCCTTCGGCCACCGCTGGAACATCTCCACGCACGTCGAGGACGTCTCCCCGGAGGAGATGGAGAAGCGGGCGGAGGAGGCCATGCGCTCCATGGAGCCCTGAGGACGGCACTCCGGGGAGCCCTGAAGGGCCTCCCCGGAGTGCCGGCGGTCCGCCCTAGCCCTCCGCGTCCGGGGCGATGTTCTGGTTGTGGTGGAAGACGTTGTCCGGGTCGTACGTCTTCTTCACCTCGGCCAGCCGGCCGTAGTGCCCCCGGTACGTCGCCCGGACCCGGTCCTGGGTCTCGTCCGCGCCGAGGAAGTTGACGTACGCGCCGCCCATCGAGGTGGGGTGCAGGGCCTCCCAGTAGTCCACCGCCCAGGTGCGGAGCGCCTCCGCGTCGGACGGTTCGGGGCTGATGGCGCCGATCACGCCGGACCAGATCGCGTCCCGGTAGGCCCAGGCCGTGTCCATGGCTTCCACGCGGTGGGCCGCGCCGTCGACGGGGTAGAGGTGCATCGTCGACAGCTCGGTCGGGATGTTCTCCAGGAAGGTGCGGTGGACGTCGATCGCCTCCTCCGGGATGGCGTCGAAGAAGTCGCCGCGCCAGTACCACTGCAGGCCCTTCGGGATCAGGTCGTCGAACATCGCCTGGAGGGCCGGGTACGGGATCGGCGTCGCGAAGTGGAAGGCCGGCGGGGCCGGATCGGCCACCGCGGCGAAGGTCCTCGCGAGGCTCTCCTCGTCCGTCGGGCCCGTGCTGCACCAGATCACGCCGCACATCTTCTTGTGGTGGATCTCCTCGGGGAAGGGCGGTCCGGGAGCGACCGTCAGCGTGGCGAAGAAGCCGTTCAGTTCGTCGGGCGCCGCCGGCAGGAACTCCCGGTACCAGCGCAGCACCGCCCCGATGTGCTCCGGCTCCCACAGGGTGACGCCGAGCCCGACGTCGACCACCGGGTGCAGGGCGTACGTGAAGGACGTCGCCACGCCGAAGTTGCCGCCGCCGCCGCGCAACGCCCAGAAGAGATCGGGGTGTTCGTCCGCCGACGCGGTGACGACCGTGCCGTCCGCGAGGACCACGTCCACCGCGAGCAGGTTGTCGACGGTCAGCCCGTACGCCCGGGTGAGGTGCCCGTGTCCGCCGCCCAGCGTCAGCCCGCCGACGCCGGTCGTCGACATGATGCCGGCGGGCGTCGCGAGCCCGAAGCCGTGCGCCTCGTGGTCCAGGTCCCCGAGCTGGCTGCCGCCGCCCACCAGGGCGGTCCGCCTCGCGGGGTCCACCCGCACCCAGCGGATGCCGGACAGGTCGATCATCAGCGAGCCGTCGACCAGGCACAGGCCGCCCCCGCTGTGCCCGCCGCCGCGGACCGCCAGGTCCATGCCGGTCTCCCGGGCGTACCGCACCGCCGCCCGGACGTCCGTGGTGTCCGCGCACCGGGCGATGACGGCCGGCCGCCGGTCGATCATCGCGTTGTAGATCTGCCGGGCCTCGTCGTACCCCGCGTCCTCCGGGCCGATGACCTCGCCGCGCATCACCTCGCGCAAGGCCTCCACCGCCGTGCCGCCCATGGCCACTCCTTCAGGGCACCCCTGGCTGCCGGCCGTGCTACCCCTTCAGTCTCCCCCCGCCGCCCGGGGGCCGCGAGCCATGACGCACGACTCGCTCCCCGCGCCGCCGGCCACCGGCCGGGGCCGACGACGCGGGGACGGGTCACCGGACGCGGAAAGTGGCCATCATGCCCATGGCGGAGTGGTCGAGCATGTGGCAGTGGTACACGTAGTCGCCCCGGTACCCGTCGAACGTCACATGGAGCTTCACCGTCTCGCCCGGCATCACCCGGACCGTGTCCTTCAGGCCCGTCTCCGTCGGTCCCGCGGGCCGCCCGCCGCGTTCGAGGACGCGGAACTGCACCAGGTGCAGATGGAAGTTGTGCGGGGCGCGCCTGTTGGAGTTGGTCACGTTCCAGATCTCGGACGACCCGAAGGCCACGGTGGTGTCGACGCGATCGGGGTCGTACATCCGCCCGTTGATGAACCCCCGGGGATCGGGGCGCCCGTCCTCGTCCATGCTGAGCTCGATGTCGCGGGTCACGGCGGCCTCGGGCAGCGCGGCGGCCGGCCGCAGGGTGCGCAGCACCTCGGGGACGCTGCTGGGGTCGTCGGCGGTGCGCACGACGTCGAACGCCAGCACCCTGCCGACCTGCTCGGGCCGGCCGGGGCCGGTGTTCGTGAGGACGAGACGGGTGCCGACGGCGTGGCGGGAGAAGTCGACGACCACGTCGGCGCGTTCGCCGGGCGAGAGCGTGAGGACGGGCACGGCGACGGGGTGTTCGAGCAGCCCGCCGTCCGAGGCGATCTGGGTGAGCGGAGTGCCGTCGGACAGACCCAGCGCGAAGAGGCGCAGGTTGGAGCCGTTGAGCAGACGGAAGCGGTACTTGCGGGCCGCGACCTCGAAGTACGGGGTCGGCCTGCCGTTCGCGAGGACGGTGGTGCGGTTCCGGTCGCTCATCGTGTACGCCAGCTGCCCCCGCTCGTCGAAGCGGGCGTCGCGGAGCGTGATGGGCACGTCGTACCGGCCCTTCGGCAGGGGCAGGCTCTGTTCGAGGTCGTCCGTGAGCAGATAGTTGCCGGACAGTCCGCGGTAGACGTGCTCGGCCTCCATGTGGTGGGCGTGGTCGTGGAACCAGAGCGAGGCGTGCGGCTGCCGGTTGGTGTACACGTACGTCCGCGCGGTCCCGGGCGCGAAGACGTCCATCGGGTTGCCGTCGGAGGCGGACGGTACGTTCCCGCCGTGCAGGTGGACGGTGACGGGCATGTCCAGGCCGTTGTGCTGGCGGACGAGGACACGGCGCCCGGAGCGTGCGTGGATGACGGGGCCGGGGAAATGCCCGCCGTAGGTCAGGACGTCGGTGGCGATGCCGGGGAGGATCTCGGCGGTGGACCTGCGGATCTTGAGCTCGTAGCAGTCCACGGCACCCGTCGAGGAGATCGGGCGCAGCACGGTCGGGACCGGCATGGCCGTGGTGAACGCGGGCGGCACGGGGCCCTTCGCACGGCGCGTGCCGGCCGGTGGCAGGGCCTCCGCCGCGTGCGCCTCGCCCCCGGCGAGTATGCCGGGGGCGAGGAGCGGCAGGCCTGCGGCGGCGAGAGCGCCGCCGAGCATGCTGCGACGGGTGATCATCTGCTTCCTCCCGGGAGGTGGGCGGCCGGTGACGCCGGACGAGTGGCTTCCGGCGGGCCGGCCGACACTCTGTGAACCAGGTCTAACCGAGAGCGGAGGGAACCGCACACGGCGGCGGCGCCGACGTGACCCAAGCGGGTGGCCAGGTGCTTTGCGCGGTCATCGGCGCGACGGGGACGGCTTCACCCGGGGGAAGGCGGTGCGCAGCGCGGAGCCGCGGGCGAGGAACGCGAGGCGGACGACGGGCAGCACGCAGACGGTCTGCATCACGGCGTACCACGGCGGGCACACGCCCGGGATCAGGTCGACGCCGATGATCGCGACCGGCAGGATGCCGGCGAGGGTCCGCACCCGCTCGAAGGCCCGCCGGGATCCCCGGGAGGCGGAGACGAGCAGGCGGTGGACCGCCACGGCGACCACGGGCAGCAGGACGGCCCGTACCCACATGAACGTGTTCACGGGATGACCGCCGGCCGCCACCGCGACGACGGTGAGGAGGGAGAGGGCGCCGAGTGCGCCGTAGATCTTGACGCTCGTCCTCGCCGTGGCGAAGGCTCGTCGGGTGGGGGCACGGTCGAGCGGGGCGGCCGTGGACGGGGTGTTCGGGTTCAGGTCGGTTTCCATGTCACCGACCCTGCCGGGCGTCCGGCGGGGCCGGTATCCGTCTGGGCGCACGAGGGGGTGGGGCCGGCCCCACTCCTGGGCCGACCGGGGGAGAGGGGGGCCGCCGCCGGTGCACAGTGGACGCACTGAGTGGATGCCCCGAACGGAAGACGAAGGCGGAGGCATGAGACAGCTGGGCAGGTGGGCGGTGCGCGTCGGCGTGGGGTTCTTACGGGCGTGCGCCGTGGCGGGGGTCGGCATGCTCGTCCCGGCCGTGTGGGCGGCCGCCGTGGCACTGGGCATCCGGTGGGGACCGGGCAACCCGTGGTCGTGGATCGCGCCGGTCGTCCTGGTCTGCGCGGGCACGCTCGCCCTGTCCCGGCCGGTCTGCCGGGCCGTCCGCGCCCTCGTCGCCCGGTGGACGGGCACCGTCGTTCCGGCCGGCTACCGGGAGGCCCCGCCGGTCGCGCGGCTGTCCACGGGCTACTGGTGGAACGGCTTCGGTTACGAGCGCACCCGCCGCGACGCCCTCATGGACCAGCGGTGGCGCATCCGGTGGAACGACCCCGCGAACCTGCGCGACCTGAGGTTCACGGCGATCGTGCCGCTCACCGCGGGCCTGGTCGCGCTCCTGCCACCGGCCGGGGTGGCCGCGGCCGCCCTCGGCTTCGCGGGCGGGTTCGGACCCGGACCCGGATCCGGGTCCGGTACGTCCGTGACCATCGCCCGCCTCGTCGGAGTGCTCGGTCTGGCGACGGCCGTCGCCGTCTCCCCGTACGCCTGGCGGACGATCGAGCCGGTCGCCGTACGCTTCCTGCGTCCCTCGGCGGCCATGGCCCTGGCGGAGCGCGTGGAGCAGCTCACCGCACAGCGTGCCGAGGTGACGATCGCTCAGGCAGCCGAGATCCGCCGGATCGAGCGCGACCTGCACGACGGCGCACAGGCCCGGCTCGTCGGCCTCGGGCTCTCCCTGGCGACGGCGGAGAAGCTGATGGAGACCGACCCCGACCGGGCGAAGGCGCTCATGCGGGAGGCGCGGGCGGGCGCCACCGCGTCCCTGACCGAACTCCGGGAACTGGTCAGGGGCATCAACCCGCCCGTCCTGAGCGACCGGGGACTCGTCGACGCCGTCCGCGCCCTCGCCCTGGACAACCCGCTCGACGTCGCCGTCCGCGCGGACCTCCGCCACCGACCGGACCCTCCGGTCGAGACGGCCCTGTACTTCGCCGTCGCCGAACTCCTGAGCAACGCGGTCAAGCACGCCGGGGCGACCCGGGCCCGGATCTCCCTCACCGAGGGCGCCACGGGCGCGGGAAGTGTCGTCATCGAGGTCGAGGACGACGGCCGCGGCGGGGCCCTCGTCCGCGACGGCGGCGGCCTCGCCGGGCTGCGCCGCCGTCTCGCCGCCTTCGACGGCACCCTGGAGATCACCAGCCCGGTGGGCGGCCCCACCCTCGCGACCCTGGAGGTGCCATGCGCATCGTCGTAGCCGAAGACCTCTACCTGCTGCGCGACGGAATGGTCCGGCTCGTCGAGGCGTACGGCCACGAGGTGGTGGCGACGGCGGCCACCGGACCGGAGACCCTCCAGGCGCTGCGCACCTGGCGGCCCGACGTCGCCGTCGTCGACGTCCGCATGCCGCCGACGCACACGGACGAAGGCCTGCGGGCGGCCGTCGCGGCCCGCGCCGAACTGCCGGGACTGCCGGTCCTGATCCTCTCCCAGTACGTCGAACAGCTCTATGCCCGTGAGCTGTTGGCCGACGGCTCCGGCGGGATCGGCTACTTCCTCAAGGACAGCGTGTTCGACGCCGACCAGTTCATCGACGCGTTGGAACGCGTCGCGGCCGGCGGAACCGCGATGGACCCGGCCGTCATCGCCAAGCTGTTGGGCGGCGGGTCCTCGAACCGACGTCTGGAACGGCTCACCGAACGCGAGCACTCGGTCCTCGGCCTCATGGCCGAAGGACTGTCGAACCAGGTCATCGCCCAGCGCCTGTTCCTCAGCGAGAGCGCCATCGGGAAGTACACGACCTCCCTGTTCGGCAAGCTCGGCATCGTCGACGACGGCACCAACAACCGCCGGGTCCTCGCGGTCCTGGCCTATCTGAACAGGGACTGATCCCGTTCGGTCACGGTCGGCCGGTCTTCGCCAGCCCCGTGGCCAGGCCGTCCGCGTCCCGGGTGACCTCCAGGACGGCGTCGACGGCGGCGCGGTCGATCGGGCCGAAGACGTGCGGGAACAGGGTCTCCTCGGAGACGCCGGGCGGTGGGGTGGGGGCGGCGGCCTCCCACTCCGTCCTCGCCGTGAGCCGGCTCTCGTCGAGGAGGAGGACGAGGAGCGGCCCGGTGACGCCGCGGAAGTAGGCGTTGACGACGGCGAGCGTGGTCGGCTCGTCGGGGGAGCAGTGCACGAACCCCTCCTCCGCGAGGGAGGCGGGGGCGTACGGCTCCTCCGGCCGGGCGGACCACTCAGCGGGCGTCACCACGTGGTAGATCATGCTCCGGTTATAGCAGCAGCGCCCGGCGTCACCAGGTTCGCCCGGCCTCGATGAGCACGTCCCGGACGCGGGTGACGTCGGGGTTGCCGGGGCGGCCCGGGCGCTGGACGAGGTAGCCGGTGTTGATGGGCGGGTCCTCCGGTTCGTGCAGGGACACGAGCGCGCCCGAGGCCAGTTCGGCCTGGCAGAGGTAGCGCGGCAGGACGCTGAAGCCCGCTCCGGCGACGACCGCCGCGAGCACCCCGCGAAGGTCGGGCACGGTCACGGCGGCGGGGCGGGAAAGGCGCGCCCCGAACACATGGCGCCAGTAGCGGCGGGCTATCGGCAGATCCTCGGCGTACGTGACGAGGGGGACGGGATGCAGCGCCGCCGGTCCCTCCAGGGCCAGCCGCTCCTTGACGCGGTCGGCCCAGACCGGGGCCGCGACCAGGACGAACTCCTCGTCGGTGAGCGGGACGGCGGTCAGCGCCCGCCCGCGCGGCCGGAAGGTGGCGATCACCAGGTCGTGCCGGCCCGCGCGCAGCTCGTCGAGGAGCGGCTCGGTCAGACCCGGGCTGACCCTGAGCCGTACGCCTTCGGCCGCCAGCGGGGCGAGGGCGGGCAGCACGCGTGCGCAGAGCAGTTCGGCGGGGCCCGCCAGATGTACGGGAGCGGCCCGCTCGTGCGGTACGGCCGCGTGCCCGGACACGGCGGCCAGCGCGTCGAGGGGCCCGGCCACCCGGGCCGCGAGCTCGTCGGCGACGGCGGTCGGGGCGACGCCGCGCGGCAGCCGCTCGAAGAGTTCGCGTCCCGTCTGCCGTTCGAGGGCGCGGATCTGGGTGGTCACCGTCGGCTGCGACAGACCGAGCAGCCCTGCGGCGGCGGTGAACGATCCGGAGCGGTGGACGGCGAGGAAGGTCCGCAGCAGGTTCAGATCGGCCACCGGCTGAGCTGCTGCGCCATCGGAATCGTGATGTCTCACGGCGTGAAGCCTAACCAGGCCTATGACAGGGCGGCCTCGCCCCGGAAGGTGCGCCGGTACGCGAGCGGGGAGACGCCGATCGCCGCGTGGAGGTGCTGGCGCAGCGACGTGCCGGTCGCGAAGCCCACCTGGCCCGCGATGTCGTCCACGGCGAGGTCCGTGGACTCGAGGAGTTGCCGGGCGCGGGCCACCCGCTGCTGGATCAGCCAGCGGCCGGGGCTCATGCCCACCTCCTCGTTGAACCGGCGGGCGAAGGTCCGCAGGCTCATCCGGGCATGGGCGGCGAGCTCGCTGAGGGCGAGCGGCTCGTGCAGGTTCTCCAGCGCCCACTGCCGGGTCGCCGAGGTGTCGTTCGCGGCGGTCTCCGGCACGGGCTGCTCGATGTACTGGGCCTGCCCGCCGTCCCGCCAGGGCGGCACGACACAGGCGCGGGCCACGTGGTTGGCGACGGCGGCGCCGTGGTCCTTCCGTACGAGGTGCAGGCAGACGTCCACGCCGGACGCGGCGCCCGCCGAGGTCAGCACGTCGCCGTCGTCGACGAACAGCACGTCCGGGTCCAGGGCCACCTGCGGGAACCACTGGCGGAAGACGGCGGCGAGCGCCCAGTGCGTGGTGGCGGGGCGGCCGTCCAGGAGCCCGGCGGCGGCGAGGACGAACGCGCCCGTGCAGATGGACACGACGCGGGCCCCGGCCGGCACGGAGGCCAGCGCCTCGGTGACCCCGGCGGGGAGCTCGCGGGAGAGGAGGGACATGTCGAACGGCGGAAGGATGACGGTGTCGGCCGTACGGAGCGCCTCGGGGCCGTGCGCGACGGTCACCGAGAAGTCGGAGTTGGTGCGGACGGGCCGGCCGTCCACCGAGCAGGTGAGGACCTCGTAGCGGTCGGCCACCGCGCCGAACACGCGGCTGGGAATGCCCAGTTCGAAGGGATAGACCCCGTCCATGGCGAGGACGACGACACGATGACGATCACCCGCGGCAGGGCCCGGGGCAGGGTCCGTGACAGAACTCATGGCAGGATCCCTTCGAAAGATGGCAATCATGCCATGGTACGGGACGGGACGGCCCGCGAGTCTTGACGGCATGACGAACCACCCCACCATGCGAGCCATCAGCCAGGACACCCACGGCACCGCCGAGGTCCTCCGGGAGGTCGTGGTCCCGCGCCCTCTGCCCGGCCCCAGCCAGATCCTCGTCGCCGTCCGCGCGGCCGGCGTCAACCCGACCGACTGGAAGCACCGCGCGGGAGCCCTCTTCCTCGACCGCCTCCCCCTCGTCCTCGGCTGGGACGTCTCCGGCGTCGTGGAGGCCGTCGGCTACGGCGTGACCGTGTTCAAGCCCGGCGACGAGGTCTTCGGGATGCTGCCCTACCCGTACGGCGTCGGCTCCCACGCCGAGTACGTGACCGGCCCCGCCCGCGCCTTCGCCCACAAGCCGGCCGAGATCGACCACGTGCAGGCCGGCGCCCTGCCGCTCGCCGCCCTCACCGCGTACCAGGCGATCGTCGACACCGCCCAGGTCGGCCCCGGGCAGCGGGTCCTGATCCACGCGGCCGCCGGCGGCGTCGGCCACCTCGCCGTCCAGATCGCCAAGGCCCGCGGCGCGTACGTCATCGGCACCGCGAGTGCCCCGAAGCACGCGTTCGTCCGCTCCCTCGGCGCGGACGAGGTGATCGACTACCGCACCACCGACTTCGCCGAGGCCGTCCAGGACGTCGACATGGTCCTCGATCCGATGTCCGGCGACACCCGCAGCCGCTCCCTCGACGTCCTGCGCCCGGGCGGCACGCTCGTCTCCCTGCTGCCGCCCACCGACCCCGACGAGCCGGCCGAGGCGGCGGCGCGGGGCGTCCGCGTGGAGACCCTCCTCGTCGAGGCCGACCACGCCGGCATGAACGCCGTTGCCACCCTCGCGGCCTCCGGCGCCCTCCGCCCCCACATCGAGGCCGTGTTCCCCCTCGCCGAAGCCGCCAAGGCCCACAGCCTCGGCGAGACCGACCGCACCACCGGCAAGCTCGTCCTGACGGTGGACGGCCCCTGAACCCGACTCACCGGCTCCGTGTCCCGGACGCCGTGAAGACGGGGATCGCCAGGAAGAAGCGGTCGGCGGCGGCGCGGGCGGCCTGGTCCGCGCTCCAGGCCGCCGCCTGCTCGCGGGTGACGGCCCCGCTCCGTACCGCCGACTCCGCCAGGCCCGTCGCGAGGGGGAGCAGGCGGGCGTCGGTGAGGACGGCGGTGGAGACCTCCACCGCCACCTCGCCGAACCCGTGGTCCAGGAGCAGGCCGCGGAAGCGGCGGGCGACGCGCGGTCCGGTGACCAGGTCGGCGCGCGCGTGCACGATCGTCCGGGTCAGGGCGCCGTCCTCGGCGTCCAGGACACACGTGTCCCAGTCCTGTCCGGTGAGCACGGCCCGTCCGCCCGGCCTGAGGACCCTGCGGGCCTCGGCGAGCGCCGCCCCCGGATCGGGCAGTTCGTGGAGCACCTTGTCCGCGCGGTACGCGTCCCACGCGCCGTCCTCGTAGGGGAGCGCGGTCGCCTCGGCGACGGCGAACGCGTGGCCCGGGTGCCGTCGCCGGGCCGCGGCGACCATCGCCTCGTCCCGGTCGACACCGGCGGCGAGAGCCCCGCGCGCGCCGGCCTCCGCGACGGCCAGACCCCCGCCGCAGCCGACGTCGAGCAGACGGGAGCCCGTCGTGATCCCGAGGAGGCCGTACGAGCGGGCGCGCAGCGCGGCCGCTCCCGGGGCGCGGTCGACGGCGTCGAGGACGGCGAGCAGGGCGGGACCGTGGTCGCGGCCGGAAGGGGCCGCAGGCGTGATGGACATGGCGACCACGCTCGTGGTTAATGCCGACATGAAGTCAAGCGGTGCGCCTCCGACGGTTCCCACGCCCCCGACGACGATGACGATCGGTGAACTCGCGGGCCGGTTCGGGCTCGCCACCCACGTGCTGCGGCACTGGGAGTCCGCCGGGCTCCTCGAACCCGCCCGCGACACCCACGGCCGCCGCCGCTACGACACCGGTCACATCACCCGTGTCGCCGTCGTCCTCCGGGCCAAGGCGGCGGGTCTCGCCCTCGACGACATCCGGGAGCTGCTGCGGGCCGGTGATCCGGCCGTCCGTCGGCAGCGGCTCGAAGCGCACCGCGAAGAGCTGCGGCGCCGGGTGGCCGAGGCGCAGGCCTGTCTCGACCTGGTCGAATGCGCGCTGGGCTGCGCCCACGACGACCTCGCCGACTGCCCCCGATTCCGGGAGGCCGTGGCCGCCACCGTCGGCGGCGCCGGCCTCCCCGTCGTGGCCGCCACCACCCACGGCGAAGACCTCCCCGCCGCGACCGGTGCCGAAAGGCCTACTCGCTGGTACGGTCCCTGACCAGCCGGTGCTCCACGGGGAGCCGCCGGGCCAGGGGAGGGGCGGATCCATGACGCGGCGAACGGGCGGGGGGGTTTCCGGAGAGCCTTCCGGGGTGCTTCCCGATGGGCTTGCCGAGGCGATACGCGGCACCGCCGACGACATCGCGGTGGTCCTGCGCACGGCGGAGCCGGACGGCTCACGGCTCCCCGTGCCCCGCTCCACCTGGACCGTCGGTGAGGCCGCCGCCCACCTGGCGCAGGCGAACGCCCTCATGGCCGATCTGGCCGCCGGCCACGAGCGCCCCTACGGCGACGGCACCCCCGGCAGCCTGGCCGGGGCCAACGAACGCGCCCTCGCCGCCTTCGGCGAGCGGTCACCCGGTCCGCTCGCCGAGATGATCACGGACCGGGCCAACGCCTTCCTCGCGAGCGTCGAGGAGCGCGACCCCGCCGAGCCGGTGTCCACACCGCTCGGCCGTCTGAGCCCGGCCGTCCTCGGCTCGTACCTGCTCACCCACATGCTCGGCCACGGCTACGACCTGGCCCTCGCCCTGGACCGCCCCCACATGCTCGACGCGCGCCGGGTCGAGCTCACGCTGCCGTTCATGGTCGAGGCGATGCCCCGCGTCGCCGACCCGGCCGCCGTCGCGGGGCTGACCGCGAGCTTCGCCGTACGGCTCCGCAGCGGTCCGAGCTTCGGCGTCACCGTCACGGACGGCGTGGTCCGGACCGGCCACGAGCCCCCGGCCCGGCCCGACTGCACGATCCTCACGGAGCCGGTCGCCTTCCTCCTCCTCGGCCTCGGGCGGGTCGACCCCTGGCCGGTGATCGCCCGAGGCAAGGCGCTCGGCTGGGGCCGCAAGCCCTGGCTCGCCCCCCGCTTCCCCCGCCTCTTCCGCGCGCCCTGACCCGTCCCCTGTGCGTTCCCGGCTCCGCCGATGGATCCTGGAGGTATCGGAAGGGGCCGTGCCCCGGTTGCGCGCGACCCGGCGATGCGAGGAGGCGGACCATGAGCCGCACGCTGGAATGGACGGTCGGCGTGGAACTGACCGAGGACAGCGGCAGGACGAAGGCCGAGGCCCGGCTGAAGACCGGCACCTCGACCCTCACGGGCCACGGCTCCGCGCGGTGCAACCCGGCGGACGTGGACGTGCCGGCGATCGGCGACGAGCTCGCCGCGAGCAGGGCGATGAAGGACCTGGCAGGCAAGCTGATGAAGGAGGCCAACCGGGAGATGGAGGCGGTGGGCGCGGGGACCGTACCCCAGCACACCGGCCCCGGATACGGCTGGCCGGAGGCGGTCTCCTGACGGAACCGCCGTCGTAGGGCCGGGGGCCCGACGGGAGACGGAGACGCCCGCCGGGCCCCCGGCCCTCTCAGGACGCGCCCTCGCCCTCCTCGTACGTCATCCGGTCCACGACCTCCACCACCCCGTCGACCGTCTCGCACAGGCGGACCAGGATCGGGCCGAGGCCCGGGCGCTCCAGGGTGCCGCTGAGCGTCACCCGGCCCTCGTCGACGTCGATGTGGACGGCCGAGGGCGAGAGGCGCAGGATGCGGACGATCACGTCCTCGCGGATCTCCTCCTGGATGGAGCGGTCCCTGCGCAGGAACAGCTGGAGCAGATCGCTGCGGCTGAGCACGCCGATCAGCCGGCCGTCCGCGTCCACGACCGGGAGCCGCTTCACCCGGTGCCGTTCCATCAGGCGGGCGGCCTCGACGGCCGTCCAGGAGGGCCGGGCCGTCACGGCCGGGCTCGACATCATGGCCTCCGCCGTGCTCGGCCCGTCCTTGGCCGTGTGCCGCCGCAGCAGGTCCGCCTCGGAGACGACGCCGACCGGCCGGTTCTCCTCGTCGACCACCGGGACCGCGGTGATGCCGTACTCGTCGAGGAGCCGTGCGATCTCCTTGAACGACGTCCCCCGCTGTACCACGACCGCGGTGGGCGTCATCAGGTCCGCGACACTGCGGTGCCTCATCGTCCGTTCCGTCCCTTCTGCGTGCCTGCTTCCATGATCCCGCACCGGGGGTCGTCCCGGCGTGAGGGGGTCGGAGGGGCGGCCGGAAGCGGGGCCGGATGCGCGGCGGGAAGCCGGGTGCGACAGGGGCTTGTGGGCTTGACGCGACCATGGTTACCTCCGGTAAGTCGTCGTCGCGCCATGGAGGAAGGACCCCCATGCCCTCTCCCCGCACGTCCGGGACCCGCCGTCTCCTCGGAGCCTTCGCGGCCTCCCTCACCCTCGTCGCCGCGTCCGCCGGCGCCGGATCGGCATCCGTCCCGGGACCGGCCGCCTCCGCCGGACTCCAGGAGGTGATGTTCGTCGGCAACAACTGGGACGGCACCGCCGATGTCATCGCCTCCCGTGGCGACTTCCACCGCGTCGGCCGCGTGAACGTGATCCCCGACAAGGAGGAGCGCCTCCGCGAGATCTACCTGAACCCGATCAGACTCGCCTTCTTCCTCGGCGTCCGCAGCGGACCGGGCGAGGGCCACGACCAGTTCGTCGACGACATGTACGCGACCCCCGACGGCTCCGCCATGGTCGTCTCCCGCCCCAGCTTCGCCGACGTCGTCTCCGTCGACCTGCGGACCGGACGGATCAACTGGCGCTTCCCGGTGGCCGGTTACCGCGCCGACCACATGGCCGTCTCGCCCGACGGCACCCGCGTCGCGGTCTCCGCCTCCACCGCGAACACCGTGCACGTCCTGGACATCGCGACCGGACGGCAGCTGGGCTCCTTCAAGACCGGCGACAAGCCCCACGAGAACGTCTTCACCTCCGACGGCCTCCTCTGGAACATGTCCATCGGCGAGGTGACCACCGCGCTCGACGCGCCCTGGCTCGACTGGACCAAGGGCGACCGGAGGATCACCGTCGTCGACGCCCGCACCTTCGAGACCGTCCGCGTCATCGACATGCGCGACCGCCTCGACGCCTTCGGCCGCGGCGACCTCTCCGACGCCGTCCGCCCGCTCGTCTTCACGCCGGACGAGAAGAAGATCTACTTCCAGGTCTCCTTCTTCAACGGCTTCCTGGAGTACGACATCGACTCCGACCGCATCACCCGCCTCAAGAACCTCCCCGGCAACCCGGCGACCGACCCCGACCGCACCACCTGGGTCAACGACTCGCGCCACCACGGCCTCTCCATCAGCCCCGGCGGCGACAAGCTCTGCGTCGCCGGGACGATGGACGACTACGCCACCGTGGTCGACCGCGCCACCCTCCAGGAGGGCCCGCTCGTCCCCGCCTCCAAGCCCTACTGGGCGACCGTGAGCGGCGACGGCCGCTCCTGCGTCATCTCCGAGAGCGGCGCCGACCGGGTCACCGCGATCGACTTCGCCACCGGGCGTCGGGTGACGAGTGTGGACGTCGGCGACCACCCGCAGCGCGTACGCCTCGCCCGCGTCCCCGCCGACTGGACCGGCCCCACGACGGGCTGACACCCCGGGAACGACGGAAGGGGCCTGCCGGATCCGATCCGGCAGGCCCCTTCCGTCTTGCCTCCCGTACGCTCAGGACCTGTTGACGGCCACCTCGTAGAGCGAGTAGCCCCAGTCCGTGGCCCGCTTCACCCCGTGGATGCGCACGTAGCGCGCCGACTGCGAGTCGAACTCCGCCGTGTCGATGCCGCCGTCACCCGCGTCCGTGGACCACACGTCCCGCCAGGTCGTGCCGTCCTCCGACAGCTCGATCTTGTACGCGCGCGCGTAGGCCCGCTCCCAGTCGAGGGTGACCCGGCCGACCCGGCGCACCGAGCCCAGGTCCACCTTCAGCCACTGGTCGTCGGACCACTCGCTGGCCCAGCGGGTCCCGGTGTTGCCGTCGACCGTGAGGCCCGGCGAGAAGTCCACGAACGGGTTCCACCACTCGGTGGTGGAGGCCGACACCGGGTGCCCGGCCGCCAGGTTCACACCCGGCTCGTGGTCCTCGGTCCGCTTCCAGGTGGTCAGGTACGACTCCGCTCCGTGCGACAGGTCGTCCACGACGCCCGGACCGCCGGGGGTCAGCCGGATCTGCTCGATCCAGTCCGGCACCATCCCGTTGTGCGCGGCGCCGTCGACGTTGAGGTCCCAGGTGCGCTCGCCGGTGACCTGGCGGTCGATGACCGAGCCCCCGTCGAAGCTCTTGAAGGGGTACTTCACCGCGTTCGGAGCGTCGGCCCCGACCGGGCCCGGCCAGCCGCCGACGCCGTTCATGTCCGTGCCGTAGCCGAACCCGACGCCGTACTTCCTGCGCAGCTCCGCCTTCTGCGAGGCCTCACCGACGAAGCCCTGGGCGCTGTGCATGTACGAGGCCGCGAAACCGCCGAGGCGGTAGAGCCGCTCCGTCCAGTCCAGGTCCATCCAGCTGTGGCTGGAGATGACGCCGGGGTACTCCTCGGCCTCCAGGATGTCGAGCGCCCGCCCGGCGGCCTTGACGCTCATGTGGTCGAGCTCCAGCATCATGCCGCGCTGGATCATGCCCTTCAGGGCGTACTCGCCGAGCCGCGTGAGCCCGCGGGTGTTGCACTTCGCGTCCGAGGCGTACGAGGGGACGCTCACCCCGGCCGGCAGCTTCTCGGCCATCGCGGCCGGCGCGGCGGCCAGGCCGATCGGGTTGTCGTGCTGCGGGCCCGCGCACTTCTCGGTGGCCCAGAAGGTGCCCGTGGACAGGAACTGGCCGATGTTGACCGCCACGCCCGTCGTGCCGCTGTCGAAGCGGACGCCGCAGAGCGCGTTGTCGAACTTGTGGCAGAGGAACATGCTGCGCACGCCGAGCCCGTACAGCTCGTCGAGACCCTTGTCGATGTCCGCCTGGCTGCACTGGGCGATGTCGAGGATCTGCTTGCAGCCGAAGGGCTCCGAGGTCTCCACGCCGAGGACGACGGCGAGCTTGCCCTGCTCGATCACCGATCGGGCCTGATCGGCGCTGGTGACGATCCGGAACCAGCCCTTGCCGGCGCCGCCGTACATCGCGTCGACGTAGTCCTGCAGCTCGTACGTCTTGCGGGCCTCGAGACGGATGGCGGTCATCTCGTCACAGGTGCGGTCCCGGGGCAGGAGCGAGCAGATCAGGCCGTTCGTCACCAGGTCGTTGACGAGCACCCGCTGTCCGCCGCGCCAGGCGCGCTCGACCCAGGCGTAGTAGTTCTGCTGGTGGCTCAGCGAGTTGTTGGCGGGCCAGTCCTTGAACGTGGGCCAGCCGACCGGGTCGTGCTTCCCGTTGTCACCGCCCGTGAGGTGCTCGAAGAGCGCCCCCGAGCCGTCCGGGTAGTGCTCGGGGCAGTCCTTGAGGGCGTCGGCGACACCGGCCTGCGAGAACGTCGCCCCGCAGATCATCCGGCCGCCGAAGCCCTCGTTGGACATCAGGTGGTTGTGCGCGTCGACGAAGCCGCGCACCTTGCCCTGGGCATCGGTGCCCTTGAAGGGGGCGCCCGTGACGTTGATCTGGGAGTCGGGGGCGGGCCGTGCGGTGGGTTCCCACCACGAACCGGCGTCGGCCGCGGGGACCGGCCCCGCGCCGAAGACGACGGTGGCCAGGGCGATGAAGAGCGAGGCGAGGGCGAACCGCCCGCCCCCTCTGCGCGTTTTTGGTCGATTCATGGTCAGCGATGCCTTCGGTCATGGGGGAGTACCGGGCGCGGGCCGCCGAATGTTTCCTGCGGTAACAGCGGCTCGGCCCGAGGATCGCGAGGATCGCCGAGTGAGTCAAGAGTCCGGGTCAAATGACCTGTTGATGAAGTGTCAGCCCCCGATCAGCGTGACCAGTTGTTCGGCCGTGGCGTCGAGCAGCGCCGCGGCCGTCCGCTCGTCGCCCAGCACCAGGTACTGAAGGGTCAGCCCGTCGATCATCGCCGCGAGCAGATGCGCGAGCAGGCTCACGGGCACCCTCGGCTCGACCTCGCACACCGCGCAGACCTGCGCGATCAGGATGGTCCCCGAGGCGACGTACTGCTCGTACTGGGCCCGCGCCAGATGCTCGAACCCCTCCTCGCGCAGGGCGTACTGGGTGAGCTCGTACGTCAGCATGTGCTCGGCCGGGTGGGCCGAGACGTGGTTCCAGTACGTGCCGAGGGCACCCCGTACCGTCTCGCGCAAGGTCGCCCTGGGCTCGACCGCGGACATGACGTGGACGACGTAGGTGTCGTTGATCGTCTCGATCGCGGCCTCCAGGAGCGCCTGCTTGGAGTCGAAGCAGTAGTGGAAGACGCTCAGCGAGACGCCCGCCTCGGCGCAGATCGACCGGGTGGTGGTCCGGGCGACCCCGTCCCTGGTCATCGCCCTGATCGCCGCCTCGACCAGCTGCCTGCGTCGTTCGGCCGACGGCATCCGCGCCATGGTTCCTCCTCGCGTCCGGCGCACAGGGTAACCGCAGCCCCCGCGCGCGGCGATCGCCCCTCGCGCCGGTCCGCGGGCCGCCGGTCGTGCGGGGACCGCCGCGCGGTCAGTCCTCCTCCGGGGCCTTCACCTGGAGCACCTCGCGCAGCGCGGCCACCGCGTGGGCCCGGTGCTCGTCGAGCCAGCGGACGGTGTTCTCCTCGTCGCCGTGGCGGATCGAGGAGATGACGGCGCGGTGCTCCCGTATGGCCTGCTTCCGGTGCCCGGACTCGGCGTAGTAGAGCGAGCGGTACGCGTCGGTGGCGTCCCACAGGGTTGCGATGAGGCGGACCAGGCGCGGCATCCCGGACGCCTCGATGAGGGTGAAGTGGAAGAGCCGGTTCGCCGCCGCCATCGCGGCCACGTCCCCTTCGTCGGCGGCCCGCTCCACGTCCCGCTGGATCCGTTCGAGCGCGGCGACCGTGCCGTCCGGCGTCCACCGCACGGCCATGCGGACCGCCTCGGTCTCCAGGAGCTGCCGGATCCGGTAGATCTCCTCCAGGTCGTTCAGGGAGAGCTCCGCGACGAAGTAGCCCCGGTGGACGTGATGGACCACCAGGCCCTCGGCCTCCAGGGCCTTCAGGGCCTCGCGCAGCGGCACCCGGCTCACCTCGAACCGGGCCGCCAGGGCCTCCTGGCGGATCGGCCCGCCCGGCCTGAGTTCACCGGTGGTGATGGCGCGCCGCAGTTCCTCCAGGACGAACTGCTGGGCGGTCTGCGGCCGCCGCCTCTGCTCCGCGCTGCTCATCGCCTGTGACCTTCCGTTCCCTCACGTCGCCGGCGGCGGACCCCGCCGCCGGTGCCGACCATCTTCCTACGCGCCGCCGTCCGCCGCTGACGGCCTGTGGACAACTCGTCCCAGCTCCGCCAGCACCCCGTCCGTGTGCTCGCCCAGGCGTGGGGGAGCGGTGCGGTAGGAGGGCGGGGTGGCGTCGAGCCGGATCGGGTTGGCGACCTGTCCGGGACCGGCCGCCGACTCCGGGACGCGCGGCGTGAGCCCCAGCCTGTCGGCGAGCTCGAACGCGGCCGCCAGGTCGTTGATGGGGCCGCAGGGCACGCCCGCCGCGGTGAGCTCCTCGAACCAGCCGTCGGCGGTACGGTCGGCGAGCGGGCCCGAGAGGGCCTCGACCAGCTCCTCGCGGTGGGCGACCCGGGCCGTGTTCGTCGCGAAGCGGGCGTCCCCGGCGAGCTCCGGCCGGCCGAGCCGCTCGCACAGTGCCCCGAACTGCCGGTCGTTGCCCACGGCGAGGACCAGCGGCCGGTCCCCCGCCTCGAACACCTCGTACGGGGCGATGCTCGGGTGCCTGTTGCCCATCGCGCGCGGCACCACCCCGGCCCCGAGGTGCGCGGCGGCCTGGTTGGTGAGCGCGGAGAGGAGGGAGGTGAGCAGGGAGACCTCGACCCGCTGCCCCTCGCCGGTGCGCTCCCGGTGGCGCAGGGCGGCGAGCACGCCGAGGCCCGCGTGGAGGCCGGTGATGACGTCGACCAGGGCGACGCCCGCCTTCGTGCCCTGCCCGTCGGGTTCGCCCGTCACGCTCATCAGGCCGCCCATGGCCTGCACGAGCAGGTCGTAGCCGGGCAGCCGGGCGCCCTCGGCGGTGCCGAAGCCCGTCACCGAGCAGTAGACGAGCCCGGGGTTGCCCGCCCGCACGTCCTCGTATCCGAGGCCGAGCTTCTCCATCGTGCCGGGGCGGAAGTTCTCGACGAGGACGTCCGCGCGGTCCACGATCGTGTGGGCCGTGGCGAGGTCCTCGGGGTCCGTGAGGTCGAGCGACACGGAGCGCTTGTTGCGGTTCACGCCGAGGAAGTACGTGGCCTCGCCGGCGGCGAACGGCGGGCCCCACGCGCGCGTGTCGTCACCGGAGCCCGGCCGCTCGATCTTGATCACGTCCGCGCCGAGGTCGGCGAGGAGCATGGTCATGTACGGCCCGGCGAGCACCCGGCCGAAGTCGGCGACGACGATCCCGGACAGGGCGCCGCCCGTCGGTGGCGTGCCGGGCGTGCCGGGCGTGTCCGGCTGAGCTGCGCGCATGAGGCTTCCCTCGCTCCCGCTGGTGGATACCGGAGACTGGATCCGATATCCGGAGGTCGGATCCAGGCGGTTGGAGATTGGATCCGGGCGATTGGATCCGTGGTTGGAGATTGGATCCAATCGGACCGTAGGGCTCGGGTGTGGGATTTTCAATACTGGATCCAATATCCGATCTGCCGCTACGCTTCGGCTCGCCGAGTTGCCACAGTCGCCAGGAGGCCGTCCGTGAAGTCGCCGTCCACCCCCGTCCACCCCTTCGACCTGCTCGCCATCGACGGGCTCCTGACCGACGAGGAACGGGACATCCGGAACACCGTGCGCGCCGTCGCCGACCGCGAGCTGCGGCCGCACGTCGCCGGCTGGTTCGAGAAGGGCGAGATCCCCGCCCGCGAGCTGGCCCGCACCCTCGGCGGCGCCGGTGTGCTCGGCATGCACCTGGAGGGCTACGGCTGCGCGGGCACCAACTCCGTCGCGTACGGCCTCGCCTGCCTGGAGCTGGAGGCCGTCGACTCCGGACTCCGCTCCCTCGTCTCCGTACAGGGCTCCCTCGCCATGTACGCGATCTGGAAGTACGGCTCCGAGGAGCAGAAGCAGCAGTGGCTGCCGAAGATGGCGGCCGGCGAGTACATCGGCTGCTTCGGCCTCACCGAGCCGGACGCCGGATCGGACCCGGGCGCGATGCGGACCAACGCCAAGCGCGACGGCTCCGACTGGGTGCTGAACGGCACGAAGATGTGGATCACCAACGGCTCGGTGGCCGACGTCGCCGTCGTCTGGGCGCGGACCGAGGACGGCGTCCGCGGCTTCCTCGTCCCGGCCGGCACCCCCGGCTTCAGCGCCCCCGAGATCAAGATGAAGCTCTCGCTGCGCGCGAGCGTCACCAGCGAACTGGTCTTCGAGGACGTGCGGCTCCCCGCCGACGCGATGCTGCCCGAGGCCCGCGGCCTCTCCGGCCCGCTCGGCTGCCTCAACGAGGCCCGCTTCGGCATCGTCTTCGGCGCGCTCGGCGCCGCCCGAGACTGCCTGGAGACGGCGATCTCCTACGCCAAGGACCGGGTCGTCTTCGCCCGCTCCCTCGCCTCGTACCAGCTGACGCAGCAGAAGCTCGCCGACATGTCCGTCGAGCTCGGCAAGGGCATGCTCCTCGCCCTCCACCTCGGCCGGCTCAAGGACGCGGGCACGCTCACCCCCGAGCAGGTCAGCGTGGGCAAGCTGAACAACGTCCGCGAGGCGATCGCGATCGCCCGCGAGTGCCGGACCATCCTGGGCGCCAACGGCATCACCCTGGAGTACCCGGTGCTGCGCCACGCCAACAACCTGGAGTCGGTGCTCACCTACGAGGGCACGAGCGAGGTCCACTCCCTGGTCATCGGCAAGGCGCTCACCGGCGAGCAGGCCTTCCGCTGAGCCCGGACCCCCTCCGGTTCCTCAGCCCGCCGTCACCCGGCCGACGAACGCGTCCAGGTTGCCCGTCAGCCGGGCGACCTGCTCGTCGAGGGTGAGGGACTCCTCGTGGCGCCGGGCGCGCAGTTTCGGCTGCCGCCGGCCCCGGACGTAGAGGGAGCAGGCGAGGTCGGCGCAGACGTAGATCCCGACCGTGTTCCCCTCACGGCCGCGGCTGCCGGCCAGCGGGGCCACCAGGAGCGTGACGCCCGAGGACGCGTGCGCCGTCAGGCAGACCTGGCACATGCTGGACTTCACGGCGCTGGTGCGTCCGGTGGCCGGCACCCGCAGGGTCACGCCGAGCGGCCCGTCCTCGCGCGGTACGACCAGGTGCGCCCGCAGGGGCGCGCCCGGGTCGACCCAGCCGAGGAAGTCCAGGTCCTCCCAGGGGAGTTCGGCGAAGTCGAGGGGCATCTTGAGCCGCGCCGCCTCGCCCTTGGTGCAGTTCACGAAGGACGAGCGGATCTGTTTGTCGGAGAGCGCTTCCACTCGATGGACCGTACACGGACCATCCCGGACGGGCATCCGAATATGAGGCCGCCCACCGGGCCCGCCCGGCTCGCGAGGCCCGCCGGCCGGCCGGTCAGGCCACCCAGTCCGGCAGGGCCGGGGCGGCGACGTGCCCCGGGGCGTTCTCCAGGGCCGCCGCGAGCCGCTCCGCCGCCGGTTCGTACACGTCCACGGGCAGCGTGAACGGGATCCGCAGCCGGTGCTCGTGCGTCCCCGGGTCCACCCCGAACCGGGCCCCGCCCTCCACCCGTACCCCGTGCCGAAGGGCCCGGGACGCGAGGGCGGACGCGACCGGCCGGCCCAGGTCGATCCAGAGGCACATCCCGCCCGGCGGCACCTCCCACCGCCACTCCGGCAGATGCAGGGCCAGGGCGTCGCTCAGCGCGGACCGGCGCAGTCGCAGCTCGTCGAGGCGCTGCGGCAGGATCACGTCGAGGCGGTCGATCAGGGCGACGGCCACCAGCTGGTCGAGCACGGAACCGGACAGGTCGGCCGTGATCCGGACCCGGGCCAGCTCGGTCACCACGCGGGACGTGGCCCGCACCCAGCCGACCCGCAGCCCGCCCCAGCAGCTCTTGCTCAGCGAGCCGACGGAGACGATCTGCTCACCGTCGCCCCCGCCCGCCGCCGCGGCGAACGGCACCGGTGCGGGCACGTCGAGGGCGATGTCCGTCAGCGTCTCGTCGACCACCAGCCACGTCCCGGTGGCACGCGCGGACCGTGCGAGCTCCCGGCGCTGCTCCGTCGGCATGAGCCGCCCGGTCGGGTTGTGGAAGTCCGGGATCAGATAGGCGAGACGCGGCGCGGTCTGCCGGAGCGCGGCGTCGACGAGTCCGGAGTCCCAGCCGGCCTCCGTCACCGGGACCGGCGTCACCCGGAGCATGCGCCCCCGCATCGCGTCGAGGGCGTTCGTGTACGAGGGGTTCTCGGCGAGGACCCGGTCGCCGGCCCGGCCGAGCAGCGTGAGCACCAGCGAGACGGCCTGCTGCGCACCCGTCGTGACGAGGATCTGGTCCGGCAGGGTCGGCAGGCCCCGGGCCGTGTAGCGGTCGGCGATGGCGGCGCGCAGCGCGGGCAGCCCGTACGGGTGGTAGCCCTGCGCGCCGGTGTAGCGCGGCAGCTCGGCGGCGGCCACCGCGAGCGCGGCCGTCAGCTCGGCCTCCGGCGCCTGCGGGGCGGCGAGCGCGAGGTCGATGATCGCGCCGGTGTCGTCCTGGAAGGCGCCGAGCGCGGTGGGCGCCTGCCCGTCCGGCAGCGCGGTCCACGTACCGGCGCCGCGCCGGCTGTGCGCGTAACCGCTCTCCCGGAGCAGGTCGTACGCCCCGGTCACGGTGGTACGGCTCACGCTCAGCACCGCGGCGAGCTCCCGCTCGGCCGGCAGCCGCAGCCGCAGCGCCACCCGGCCGTCGAGGAGCGCCTCCCGCACGGCCCGCGCGAGCTCCCGGTACCCGAAGCGGCCGTCCGGGGGTGGGGTGAGCAGCGACGCGAGCTGGCGGCCCGTCAGGGTCCGGTCCGCGGTATGGACCACACGTGCCACTGTCATGCCAATCACTCCTCATTGGCTCTGCTGTCCGGGCCAATAAGCCTACAGACTCCTCTCCAGTGGCCCTCATGGAAGGAAACTGCCGATGTCCGGACACTTCACCGACCGCGACGAGCGGATGTGGCAGCGGCGAGCGGAGGAGCGCGCGGCCCGCCCTGTGCCGATCGGAGCCTGGCTCCGAGCCCTGCGCGCGAGGACCGCGGCCCGCACCTCCGCGGAGCCCCGCGCCGCGACACCGACGCCCGGCGCCCGCGCCTGCGAACCGGCATGACCGGCCCGTTCCCGCGGGACGGCGGCCGGGTCGTCGTCGGGGTGACCGGTTCGCTCGCCTCGCTCGCCGCCCTGCGGTACGCGGCCGCCCTCGCCCGCCGCGACGGAAGGGCGGTCCTGGCGGTGCTGGCCTGGGAACCCCCGGAGGGGGAGGCGCTGTTCGCCCGGATGCCGGACCGCGCCTGGGCGCGTCTGTGGGGCGAGGACGCCCGGCAGCGCCTGGAGGGCGCACTCGCCGACGGGCTCGGCGGTGCCCCCTCGGACCTTCCCTTCGAGGCGCGGGTGGTCCGGGGCGCCCCGGCGGGCGTGCTGTGCGCGGTGGCCGACCGTCCGGGAGACCTGCTGGTCCTCGGCCGGGCCTCGGGCGGGGGCCGGTTCGCCCGGCTTTGCCGGCGGCCGGTGCTGCGCGCGGTCCAGCGCCGTGCGGCCGGACCGGTGCTGACCGTCCCGGGCCCGGTCCTGCTCCCGGGCGAGGCCCGCGTCCTGCGACGGAACGCCCGTACCTCCGTACCGGAAGGACGGACCGGCACGGAGGTGCGACCCTGACGACGCGGGCCGGGCCGCGAGCTCAGGCGATGGGCGCGGACCCGGGGCCGGGCGCCGAAGCCGGCGCCGAACCCGCAACGGAACGCGACGCCGAACCCGACACCGAAGCGGATGCGGAATTCGAAGCGGAACTGGAAATGGAGCCCGGCTTCCAAGCCGACGGGAGCCGCGACCCCAGCGGCGAGACCGCCGCTGTCGACTGCTCGGCCTGTTGCTGCGGTGGCGAGCTGTCCGAGGCCGGTTCCGATGCCGGGCTCGACGATTCCGTCACCGGTGACGATTCCGTCGCCGGTGACGAGTCCGTCGGGCCGGAGGATGAGGATTCGGACGACGGCGACTCAGGGGAGGACGTCGACGTCGACGGGGAGAGCGTCGAGGGGCACGGCGACGGGGTGACCCCGTTGCTCGGCGTCGGGGTCTCCGTACCCGTCACCGTCACGCACGGCACGGGCGACGAGGGGGACGAGCTGGAAGTGGAAGGAGAAAGGGAGGTGGACGGCGCCGGGGAGAGCGTGGCCGGCGGCGGAGGCGGCGGCGTCGGTCGGTCGTGCTTCCCCGTGTCGCCGTGGATCCGCGCGAACCAGCCGTCGTCCTCGGTGTCGTACACCACGAAGACGTTCACGACCGTCACCGAGGGCGCGACCACGACGACCTGCTGGGAGCTGTAGCCCGGCCATGGGGTGCCGGTCGTGCGCGGTGCCTTCTGCGCCACCGGGCCGGTGAGCGGGTTGCCGCAGGCGCAGCGGACCCGCGGCACGCCGTGGCCGTCGACCATGACCGCCGTGCCGGCCTGGAGCACCGACTGGTAGGTGGTGGCCGCGCCGTCGCGGAAGCCGTGGTTCGTCACCCGGGTGTCGACCCGGAGCTGAAGCGGGGTCAGGGACCGGAGATACGCGGGGACGTCGCTCGCCGGGATGCCGACGACCGAGGCGAAGGCCGCGTTCTTCGCGGGCTCGGCGGAGAGGTAGCGCACCTGCTGCTCGACGTCGCAGCTGGACACCGACCGCGTACCGCCGTAGAGGCCGGGCGTCGACCCCGACATCTCGGGCACGGCCGAGGCGGTACGGGGTGGCAGCGAGGGCGGCGGGGCGGAACCGCCGTCGGTGCGGGCCGTCGACCGGGTGAACGGGTCCGGGCCGGTCGCGGCGGCGTTCTGCAGGAAGACCTCGCCACCGCCGGACCCCGTCGTGCCGCCCTTGTCGTCGGGGCGGTTGGTGAGGACGACCGCCAGCGCGGCGGCGGCCACGAGCACGGCCGTGATCGAGGCGACCTTCGGGACGGAACGCCACCAGGGGCGGCCGCCACCCTTGCCGCCGCCCCCGTTTCCCGAGTCACCGCCACCGGAGCCGCCCCCGCCCCCCGAACCGTCGTGGGGCGGTCCGGGCGGCGGCGGGGGGCCGGCGCTTCCCGGGCGTGTGCTCGGACCCGAGAGGGGGCCCGAGGGGGGACCTGCGGGGGGAACCGACGGAGGGCCGGACGGCGGGTGGGAAGTCACGTTTTTCCCTTTCTTCCGTTCCGCGCCCATTGTGTGCGCCGAACGGTACCCACCCGCAAGCGGAAGCACGCGGAAGCCCGCGCCGCCCGCAAGCGGTCACCCCGCCCCGGTACTAGCGTGGGCAGCGTGACGAGCAGTCGGCTCCCCACCCCCGCGCGGACACCCGCGACCCCGACCGGGCTCTACGCCCGCGTCGTCCTCCAGTCCCTGGCCGCCGTGGTCGCCGGGTTCGTCGCGATGGGCGTCTTCGCAGGGCTCGGCCTCTGGGCCGCGGGCGCCGCCGACCTGCCCAGCGGCTTCGCGTCCGTCCTCGCCGCGGTCGTCGTCATGGCCTCCGGCGGCCAGGTCGAACTCTCCGGCGACGCGGGCGCCCTCGCCGGCACCCAGGCCGAACTGACCGCCATGCCGCTCACCGTCACCCTGGTGGGCGCACTGGTCACCGGTTTCTGCTTCCTGCGCCCCCTGCGCCACCACGCGGTGACCAGCGCCCGCGAACTCCTGCTCCGCGCGGCGAGCGTCGTCGTGCTCTGGCTGGCCGCCCTCGCGGGCCTCTCGGCCCTCGCCCGCCACGACTTCCCGATCACCATCGGCGGCGGCAACGCCCAGGACTCCCTCATGGACCTCTTCGGCCAGCTCCTGGACGCCGTGAACCCGACCGTCGGCTTCCGCACCGACGTCGGCCCCACCCTCTTCTACGGGCTTTTGTGGATCCTCGGCGTGCTCGTCATCGCCCTCCTCGTCTCCCGCAGGACCCCGCTGCCGTCCCGGCTCCTCCGCTACCAGGAACCCGTCCGGCCCGCGGCCTTCGCGATGCTGCTGCTGCTCCTCGCGTACGTCGTCGTCGGCCTGGTCATCGGGATCGTCGTCGCGGCGACCAAGGGCCACGCCGCGGAGACCCTCGCCGTCCTCCTCCTGGGCCTCCCCAACATCACCTGGCTCGCGCTGGGCGTCGGCATCGGCGGCTCCTGGCAGGGCAAGGCGGAAGGCCCCTTCGGCCTGCCCATGCCGGAGATCCTCGACGCCGTCCTGCGGAGCAAGGGCGACAGCCCGGACCTCTCGACCGTCGACCTGTCCTCGCTCGCCGCCCAGGACGCGCGCGCGTGGTGGCTGCTGCCCGTCGCCGCCGTCCTGGTGCTCGGCGCCGCCTTCGTGGCGGCCGTCCGCTCCCCGGCCCGGATCACGCTCTGGCAGCACTCCCTGCACCTGGGCATCGCCTTCGCGCTCACCATGCTGGTGGCCGCACCGCTCACCCTGGTCGAGGCCCGCTTCGGCCTCTCGGTCATCGGCATCGGCGACCTCTCCTCACTCGGTGGCGAGGTGATCCTCCGCCCGGACGTCTGGAAGACGGCCGGCTTCGCACTCCTGTGGGGCCTGGCCTTCGGATTCCTCGGCGGCCTCCTCGCCTCCCGGGTCCACCGCAAGGGCGAGGTCGACCGGACGGGCCCTAGTCCAGGTCCCTGAACACCGGCCGCGCCCAAGCCGGCGGCGCGGGCGGCGCACCGAGCCGGTCCGGCTCCGACGGCACCACCACCGGGCCGCCGCCGCCCGCCCCCGTCAGGACGGCGCGGAGCTCGGCGACGAACTCCAGGCACGTCCCGTACCGCTCCTCGGGCGTCTTCGCCAGCGCCCTGGCGAACACCGCGTCCGCCGCCGACGGCAGCCCCGGCCGCACCTCGGAGAGCGGGGGCGGCGGATCGTACTGCTGCGCCCACAGCACCGCCCAGTCGGTCTCGCGGCGGAACGGCGGCGCCCCCGTCAGGGTCTCGAAGACCACGCACGCCAGGCTGTAGACGTCGCACCGGCCGTCCACCGGCTTGCCGGAGATCTGCTCGGGCGCCACGTAGTCGAGCGTCCCGACGAACTCGCCCACCGTCGTGAATCCGGTGAGGGACAGCGACTTCTTCGTCAGTCCGAAGTCGGTCAGGTAGACGTGCTCCGGGTGGTCGCCGTCGGTGCCCTCGGCGACCAGGATGTTGCCCGGCTTCACGTCCCGGTGCACCAGGTCGTGCGCATGCGCCGCGTCGAGCGCCGAGGCCACCTGCACCGCGATCCGGCCCGCCTTCACGGGCGGCAGCGGCCCCTCGCGGTCGAGCAGGGCCACCAGGTCTTGCCCCGCCACGTACCGCATGGCGATGTACAGCACGCCCTCCGTCTCGCCCGCCTCGAAGACCGGCACGATGTGCGGGTGGTCGATCGAGGCGGCGACACGCGACTCGTGCGCGAAGCGCTTGCGGAAGGTGTCGTTGCGGGCCAGCTCAGGGGCGAGCAGCTTCAGCGCCACCGTCCGGTCGAGGCGCAGGTCGAGGGCCCGGTACACGACCGCCATGCCGCCGCGCCCGATCTCGCCCTCCACGCGGTAGCCGGCGATCTCCTTGCCGACCAGCCCCGAGGGCCGCCCCGCCGGGATCTCCGGGTCCCCGGTCATCGGCCCTCACCCGCCGGTCCGTTAGGCCCCACGACCTGGGTGGGCGGCGGCCCCGCCGCCACCGCCGGATCCACCTGCGGCACGACCTGCGTCGGCTCGTATCCCGGCGGCGGCGCTCCGGCCCGCTCGCGGGCGTCCTCGCCGGCGTCGTCGGGCGCCTGCGCGGGAGCGGGCGCCGCCGAGGCCGCGTACGTACTGAGCCCGATGCCGTCGCAGTACACCCAGCGCTCGTGCTCCGCGTCGTACAGCCACACCGACTCGCCGTCGACGACCACGCCGACCCGCAGGCCGCGGGTCCGCAGCCGGAAGCCCTCGCCGTCGAGACGGCCCGCGCCCAGCTCCTCCGCCGCCCGCCGGTAGCGGCCGAGCGCGTCCTCGGCGCGGGCGACGAGCGGCCGGGGATCGGCGGTCCTGGTGAGCGGCCGGCCCGCCGCCGGAGGGTCGTCGGGCACGCTCACGAGGAGGCGCGCGTCCACCCACGCGGTCCAGCCGTTGGAGCACAGCACCCGCCCCCAGTCGCCGGACCGCTCCACGAGGCACACCGGCAGGAAGGCGTCGAGCGGCGCCGTGGGCAGCCCCGGATCGGGCGCCTCCCAGGCGGAGAGCCCGGAGCGCGGCACCACATGGGTGGGCCGGAAGTCCGGCACGTCGTACTCGGGTACGGGGACGCTCACGCGCTCACCTCCGGCATGGGGGCCATGGGGCTACCTCCGCATGACGACCGGCTCGTGGCGGCGCAGCAGCCGCGCCACGACCAGGCCGAGGACGAGACAGAGCACCACCATCATGCCCATGTCGAACAGCCAGGCCTCCGCCGTGTGCCGCATCAGCGGATCGGCGGTCTTCTCGCCCGGCGCGATCTTCCCGATGTCGATCGTCGCGCCCATCGCCGCGAACGCCCACCGCGAGGGCACCAGCCAGGCCAGCTGCTCCAGGACGGGCGTGCCGCGCACCTTGAGCAGCGCCCCGCAGAACACCACCTGCACGATCGCGAGGAGGACGAGCAGCGGCATCGTCACCTCCTCCTTGCGGACGAGGGCCGAGACCAGCAGGCCGAGCATCATCGCCGTGAACGCGAGCAGTGCGACCGCGAGGGTGATCTCCACGAGCGGAGGCATCAGGACGCCCTTGCCGCCGGGCACGTTCAGCGGTACGCCGATCAGGGCCACCAGGGTCAGCACCACGGCCTGCACGACGGTGATCGAACCGAGGACCACCACCTTGGAGGCGAGATAGGCGGAGCGCGAGAGGCCGACGGCTCTCTCGCGCCGGTAGATCGTGCGCTCCTTGACCAGTTCGCGCACGGCGTTCGCCGCGCCCGTGAGGACGCCGCCCACGCAGAGGATGAGCAGCACGTTCATGGTCGACTCGGGGTTGAGGCTGCCCTCGGAGAGCGCCCGGGCCATCGCGCCCATCACGAACGGCAGCGCGATCATGATGGCGAGGAAGGTCCGGTCGGCGGAGAGCGCCGCCGCGTACCGCCGTACGAGCGTCCGCAGCTGGGAGCCCCAGCTCTGCGCCTTCGGCGGCGGGGCGGGCTCCGCGCCCCCGACCCCGGCCGGGGAAGCGGGTACGGGGACGTCGGGGCGGACCGTCGCCTCCGCGATGTACCGGCGGTGGAAGAGGGAGGACCGGTACTGCCCGGCCCAGTCGCGGTCCCGGTCGTTCTCGAAGGCCTCGAAGGCCTCCGGCCACTGCGTGAAGCCGAAGAAGCCGAGCGAGTCGGCGGGCGGCCCGTAGTACGCGACCCGGCCGCCCGGCGCGAGCACGAGCAGCCGGTCGCAGACGTCGAGGCTGAGCACGCTGTGCGTGACCACGACGACCGTGCGGCCGTCGTCCGCGAGCCCGCGCAGCATGTGCATCACGGAGCGGTCCATGCCCGGGTCGAGCCCGGAGGTCGGCTCGTCCAGGAAGAGCAGGGAGGGCTTGGTGAGCAGTTCGAGGGCGACGCTCACCCGCTTGCGCTGACCGCCGGAGAGGCTGTGGATCGGCTGTTGGGCGCGCTCCACGAGTCCGAGTTCCCGGATCACCTCGTCGACCCGGGCCCGCCGTTCGGCCGGGGCGGTGTCCTCGGGGAAGCGCAGTTCGGCCGCGTATCCGAGGGCCCGGCGGACGGTGAGCTGGAGGTGCAGGATGTCGTCCTGGGGGACGAGCCCGATGCGCTGACGCAGCTCGGCGTAGTCCTTGTAGAGGTCACGGCCGTCGTAGAGCACCGTGCCCCGGTCCGCCGGGCGCTGGCCCGTGAGCGCGCCCAGGAGCGTCGACTTCCCGGCGCCGGACGGCCCGACGACCGCGAGCAGGCACTTCTGGCCCACCGGGAACGACACCTCGTCGAGCAGCGTGCGGCGCCCGCGGTCGACGGTCACCGCGAGCGACCGGACGTCCAGCGAGACCTCGCCGGTGTCGGTGAACTCGACGAGCTGCCCGCCGATCAGACAGAACGCGGACCTGCCGATGCCGACGATGTCCTCCGGCGTCACGCGCGCGTCCACGACGGGGGCGCCGTTGAGGAAGGTGCCGTTGTGACTGCCGAGGTCGTGGATCCAGTACGTGCCGTCGGGATGGGCGAGGAGCTCGGCGTGCCGCCGGGAGACGACCAGGTCGGCGACGACGACGTCGTTGTCGGGCGCGCGCCCGATCCGGATGCTGTGGGTCGGCAGCGGCCGCACGGACGTCGGCTGCCGGAAGGTCCCGGTCGCGGCGGGATACGAGACGGAGGGCGGCCGGAGGATCTTGGGCCCGGGCCCGGGGGCGGGTTCCGGGGCGGGCTTCGGCCGGAAGCCGACGGCGGGCGGCTCCGGCAGGGGGAGCGGCGCCTCGGCCGGGAGCCCCTCCACGACCGCCGGGGAGGGCGGGGCCTCGGGCGGCACTTCCCGTACGGCCTCCGGGGGAGGCGGGGGCGGCAGAAGAGGCGGGTCGCCCGGCTCCTGTACGACGGGGGGCGGTTCCCGCACGTCGCGCGGGTCCGCGTCCCGGGCCGGGGCGCCCGTCGAGAGCACCGCGCGCGGTCCGTCGGCCGGATGCCCGAACCGTACGACCGTTCCGGGACCGACCTCCCGCGCGGGGGCGACCCGCAGACCGTCCGCGAACGTGCCGTTCGTACTGCCCTCGTCCGCCAGGGTCCAGTGGCCGTCGGCGGCGCTGAGCACCGCGTGGTGCCAGGACGCCCGGGCGTCCGCGAGCACGATGTCGCTGGTGGGGTCGCGCCCGATGCGATAGACGCGGCTCGGGTTCATGAGCGTCGCGTCCCCGTCGATCTCGAGGACAAGATCGGGCGCCGCGGGCACGACGGGCCGCTCTGCCATGCGTGAATTTTATCCGCCGGTGCCGACGGCCGCCCGGGATGAAGCCGTCGGTGCCGGCCGCCGTCCGGGGAAGGAGGCGTCGGTGCCGGTCGCCGCCGGGGAAGGGGACGTCGGTGCCGGTCGCCGCCGGGCGGAGCCGCCGGGACTCATCGCCGCACGTGAAGGCGACGCCGGTAAGGTGGGCGTCCGCCGCGCGAGCGGCCCGACCGAGGAGGACGCACCCGTGCCGAAAGGTGTCACCAGGCGGCGGCCCCGCACCCGCGCGGCGCTCCTGAAGGCCGCCCTGGAGACCTTCGCCGAGCACGGCTTCCACGCGACGACGATCGAGCAGATCTGCGAGGCCGCCGGCTACACCCGGGGCGCGTACTACTCGAACTTCGCGAGCAAGGAAGAACTCTTCCTCGCCCTCTTCGACGAGCACAGCGAGCGGACCGTACGACGCCTCGCCGAGTCCATCGACGCGCTGACCCCCGACGAGTACACCCTGACCCGGCTCGCGGAGCTCGCCGCCCGCGTCGAACCGGACGAGCGCGCGTGGTACCTCGTCACCACCGAGTTCACCCTGCACGCCATCCGCGACCCGCAGGCCGCCTGGGTGCTCGCCCGCCACGACGAGCGGCTGCGGGCCGAGATCGCCCGCGGCCTCACCCTCGTACTGCGCCGGGCCGGGCGCGAACTGACCGTGGAGGCCGACCGGTTCGCCCGCCTCCTCATCGCCCTGCGCGAGGGCGGTCTCGCGCAGAGCTACGTGGAGCCGGCCGAGCTCCCGCCCGGCACCCTGGAACGGCAGTTCCTCGTGCCGCTCCTGGAGGCGACGACCCGAGAGCTCCCCGGCCCGGGCCCCGAGGGTCAGTCGAACAGGTCGGGGTCGGACGCGGTGATCTGATCCCACAGCGGGCGCGCCTGGAACCAGCCGGCCAGGTGCCCGCCGATCTGCCCCCGGGTGAGCAGGGCCGTCTCGCGGTCGATGAGCTGCGGGGTGCCCGCCGCCATCGCGAGGAGCTGCGCCTGGCAGGAGCGTTCCATGGTGACGAACCACCACACGGCCTCGGCGACCGAGTGGCCGACGGTCAGCAGCCCGTGGTTCTTGAGGATGACCGCCTTGTGGTCGCCGAGGGCCTTCGCGACCCGCTCGCCCTCCTCGGTCTCGTTCACGACGCCCCGGTAGTCGTCGTAGATCCCGTGGTCCTCGAAGAACGCGCAGGCGTCCTGGGTGATCGGGTCGAGCGGGATGCCGAGGCTGGAGAAGGCCTTGCCGTGCAGGGAGTGCGAGTGCGCGGCGGCGATCGCGTCGGGGCGGGCGGCGTGGACGCGGGAGTGGATGACGAACGCGGCCCGGTTCACCGGCCGGCGCCCTTCGAGGACGTTCCCCTCGTGGTCGACCAGGATCAGGTCCGAGGCCTTGATCTGGGTGAAGCTCATGCCGAACGGGTTGACCCAGAAGGCGTTCGGGTCGCCGGGGTCGCGGACCGTGATGTGCCCGGCGACGCCCTCGGAGAAGCCGAACCTCCCGAAGATCCTGAATCCGGCGGCGAGCTGCTCCTTGAGGTACGCGCGCTCCTCCTCGACGGACCCGAAGGTGGGCGGCAGTGGGATGACCGCCCCGTCGGGCAGGGGCCCGACGGCGGCGGCGATCGCGGGAGGCACGGTGCTCATGACGGCTCCTCGGTGAGCGTGACGCGGGGTGGTGCACGGCGCGCCAAAAGATACAGAGATGTATCCGATACGCCAATGCATCAGTTGCCGTTGTGGCGTACGGCTCAGCCGGCGGGACCCGGAACCGGGGGCGGCGAGCCCCCGGCTCACGGCACCCGGCTCCCCTCCGCCGTCAGCTCGTCGGCGCCCCGAACCGGGCCAGGTAGTGCCAGACCCTCTTCACGTCCTGCTGGTCGTACCGCCCCGACGCCGCCGCCTCCTGCACGATTCGCGGGTCGAGCACCCCGTCGACGGCGATCCGGGCCGCGAGCTCCACGTACTCCGGCCCCCGGAAGTCGGGGTACCGCCGCAGCTCGTCGACGGAGACGCGGAAACCCCCGTGCCACTCCACGGGACACGGCAGCCGCCGCGCCGCCTCCTCCACCTCCGTACCCCGGTGGCTCGGGTCCAGAACCAGTGCCTCCACGTCCCGCCCGATCACGACGGGGCCGTGGACCTGCGCCTCGATGTAGTCGTCGAGCGGGTCCTGGTCGTCGGCCTCGGCGAGGGCGATCAGCCGCATCCGGGACGCGACGCCGAAGTCCTCGGGCTCCAGGAAACTGTCCGGGTAGCAGAAGCTCGCGCGTTCCGCGGCGGCCGCGGTGAGCCGCAGATGGGCGGAGCCGAAGCGGGGAGCGGCGCCGAAAGGGCGGCGGCGGAAGTCGAGGGCGCCGTACACCGGGCGGGTGTCCGCCGGGGCCGCGTCGTACGCTCCGCCGAAGATGCGGCTCTCCCAGCGCCAGCGGTCCCCGCCGGGGCGGGCGGTGAGGCCGCCGTTGCTCGTACCGGTGACGAACTGGGAGCGGTAGACCCCTTCGTCCGCGAGCCGGTCCAGGAAGTGCGGATGGAAGTTGAGGGTGACCCGCAGGCCGGGGTCGAGCGGATCGCCGGTGGAGCGGTCGGCGACGTGGGCGAGGGCCTGCCGGGCATGATCGTGAAGGGGTGTCATCGGTGCAGTGTGCGGGAGGGGAAGGGCTTGCGGCCCGCGGTTTTCGGTGGCTACGGTCGCGGGGCGAGGGGGAAAGCGCTTTCTCCCTCCCTGTAGGACCCACACGCCCCGCACCCGCCCTGGAGACCACCGCGTGACCACCGCCGACGTCCTGATCTACACCCGCACGGCGGGATACCGCCACGACTCGATCCCCGCCGGAGCCACCGCCCTCGTCGAGCTGGCGGCGGAGCTGGGACGGGCGGCCGAGGTCACCGAGGACCCGGCGGCCTTCACCCCGGAACGCCTGGCGGGCCGCGCCGCCGTCGTCCTCCTCTCCACGACCGGCAACGTCCTGACGCCCGAGGGGCGCGCCGCCTTCGAGGCCTACCTCCGGGGCGGCGGCTCCCTCCTCGCCGTCCACGCGGCCGCCAACGCCGAACCGGACTGGCCCTTCTACGGCGAACTGCTCGGCACCCGCTTCGACGGCCACCCGGAGATCCAGCCCGGCACGGTCCTCGTCGACGACCGTGACCACCCGGCGACCGCGCCGCTCCCGGAGCGCTGGGACCGGACGGACGAGTGGTACAACTTCACCTCGGACCCCCGGGATTCGGGCGGTTCCGTACGGGTCCTCGCCCGGGCCGACGAGACCACCTACCGGGGCGGCACGCACGGCGCCGACCACCCGCTGGTCTGGTGCCGGGGGATCGACCGGGGCCGCGTCTTCTTCACCGCCCTGGGCCATGCGTCGGAGACGTACGGCACTCCCGTCTTCCGGGCCCACCTCAGGGGAGCCCTGGCCTGGCTGACGGCTGATCACGACGGCGACGGACGCCTTCGGTAGGCGCCCGGGCGCGCGCCCGTGACGCGCTTGAAGGCGACGCCCGGCGCGCTTTCGGAGCCGTATCCGACGGTCCCGGCGAGGGCGGCGAGGGTCTCGCCGCCTCCGCGCGGCTGACGGGCCGCGAGCTCGATGCGCCGGCGCGTGAGGTGCTCCAGGGCCCCTGGCCGACCGTGGACTTGAAGCGCGCGGCCGGGGCGGACCGGGACACCGCGCAGGCGTGCGCCGGTTCGACGACGGTCCACGCCCGCGTCGGGTCCTGGTGCAGGGCCGTCAGGGCCGCGGCCGCCACCGGGTCGGCGGGACCGGCCGGCCCCCCGTCACGGCCTGCGACTCGCGGGCGAGGTGCAGGCGCAGGACGTGGACGAGCGTGACGGCGGCGAGCTGTTCGGCGACGAGGCCGAAGGCCACGGGCCGGTCGGCGAGCTCCCGCTCGATCGCGGCGAGCGCCCACCGCACCGTCTCCGCGTGCGGCGAGTCGGCCGGGATGCGGATGGCCGGGGGCAGCCGGTCGAGCAGCAGCGCCTGCGCGCGGTCCCCTAAGGAGAACCGGCCCCCGACGAGAAGCGTGTCGTCGCCCCTGCCCGCCCGGGCGACACCTGCGGCGCGAAGGGGGCCGGCCCGGAGGCGTGGCCGCGCACGCCCTCAACCCGGAGCCGGCCGACCGGCTCCGGAGTGCGGCGCGGGCCGCCCCGGAGTCCGTTCGACGGTCCTGTTTGCCGTACGGAGCGCCGTCGGGAGGCGTTCCGGAGATGTCCTGGCGGAGGTGTTTGCATTAGCCCGCGTATGCAATTATTGTCTACGAAAGTAAGGCGCGCTTGCATCTAGATGGTCCGGGTGCGGCGCTCGCGCGACCGGTGGTCCCTTTCCGCCGGTCATCCCCCGTAAAGGCACTGTCATGTCGCTCAAGAACCTCCTTCCCGGCCGTCTCGGCTTCGGCACCGCCCCGCTCGGCAACATGTTCCGCGCGATCCCCGACGAGGAGGCCCGCGCCACCGTCGAGGCCGCCTGGGACCACGGGATCCGCTTCTACGACACCGCCCCCTTCTACGGCGCCGGCCTGGCCGAGACCCGTCTCGGCGAGGTCCTCGCCGCCAAGCCCCGCGACTCCTACGTCCTGTCGACCAAGGTGGGCCGCGTGATCCTCGACGAGCACGAGAGCGCCGCCCGCGACCTCGGCGAGAAGGGCGGCCTGTTCGAGCACGGCAACCCGAACAAGATGGTCCACGAGTGGACCGCCGAGGCCACCGAGCGCTCCATCGAGGACAGCCTCAAGCGCCTCGGCACCGACCGTCTCGACATCGTCTGGGTCCACGACATCGCCCAGGACTTCCACGGCGACGCCTGGCTCGGCAAGTTCGAGGAGGCCCGCACCGGCGCCTTCCGGGTCCTGTCCCGGCTGCGGGACGAGGGCGTCATCAAGGCCTGGGGCCTCGGCGTCAACAAGACCGAGCCGATCGAGCTGACCCTCGGCCTCGACGAGCCGCGGCCCGACGGCTTCCTCCTCGCCGGCCGCTACACGCTCCTCGACCACGAGCACGCCCTGACCCGGCTGCTCCCCATGGCCCAGGCGCAGGGCGTCGACATGGTCGTCGGCGGCCCGTACAGCTCCGGCATCCTCGCCGGCGGCACCCACTTCGAGTACCAGCAGGCCCCGGCCGAGATCATCGAGCGCGTCGGGAAGCTGAAGGCCCTGGCCGAGAAGCACGGCGTCTCCATCAAGGCCGTCGCCCTGCAGTTCTCCCTGGCCCACCCTGCCTCCGCCGCCGTCATCCCCGGCGCCACCCGGCCCAGCCGCATCGCCGAGGACACCGCCGCCCTGGACGAGGCCGTCCCGGCCGCGTTCTGGACGGACCTCCGCGCGGCCGGCCTGGTCAGCCCGGCCGCCCTCCTCCCCGACAACGCCTGACCCTCCCGCATCCCACCCCCGCATCCCCCCACAGCAGGAGAAGAACCATGGCCTCCACGTCCGTCAGCCGCGTCGTCCCCGCAACGCCCCAGAAGGTCTGGGACCTCATCGGCGGCTTCGACGCCCTGCCCGACTGGCTCCCCTACATCCCGCAGAGCACCGCGCTCGAAGGCGGCCGTGTCCGCCGCCTGACCAACCCCGACGGCGACGTCATCATCGAGCGCCTCGTCGGCTTCGACGAGGCCGAGCGCCACTACAGCTACGCCATCCTCGAAGCGCCGTTCCCCGTCACCGGCTACGTCTCCACCCTCCGCGTCCACACCGTCCCCGGCCGCGACGACGTCGCCGAGGTCCAGTGGTCCGGCCGCTTCAACCCGGACAACGTGACCGACGCCGAGGCCGAGGAGCTGTTCGCCGGCATCTACCGTGACGGCCTCGAAGCCCTCCACCAGGCCCTCTCCGCCTGACACCCCCACACGACCGCCGGCCCGGGCACGCCCCACGCGCATCCGGCCGGCGGTCGGGCGCGTCGTGGATCCGCGTGCGGGGCCCCGGATCGCGCATCCCGTCCCGCGCTCCACCCTGGCCGGGCCCCTCGCCCTCGTCCTCGTACCGGAACGGGTGCACCGCAAGGTCCTCGTCACGATGCCGGTCGCCGAGGGGGCCTGAGCGGACCGGTGGTGGCCGGGTCACCCCACCGCGTCACCCCTGTTGCGTCCCGCCCCCGGGAGAGCGGAAGGTTACGGACGGGGGCCGATGGCAGGAGGAGACACGTCATGGGCATCGCCACCGTGAACCCGGCGACCGGCGAGACGCTGCGCACCTACGAGGCCCACGGGCCCGAGGAGGTCGAGCGGCGCATCGCCGCCGCGCACGAGGCGTACCGTCAGTACCGCACGACGTCCTTCGCCGAACGCTCCCGGCTCCTGCGCGTCGCCGCGACCCTCCTCGACGAGGACAACGAGGACATCGCCCGCACGATGACCGTCGAGATGGGCAAGCCGATCGCCGCCGCCCGCGCGGAGGCCGCCAAGTGCGCCAAGGCCATGCGCTGGTACGCGAAGAACGCCGAGCAGCTGCTCGCCGACGAGCACCCGGCCGACAGCGACGTCCAGGACTCCGGCGCCGACGTGGCCCGGGTCCACTACCGGCCCCTCGGCCCGATCCTCGCCGTCATGCCGTGGAACTTCCCGCTCTGGCAGGTGATCCGCTTCGCCGCGCCCGCGCTCATGGCGGGCAACACCGGCCTCCTCAAGCACGCCTCCAACGTGCCGAGGACCGCGCTCTACCTCGGCGACCTGTTCCGCCGCGCCGGCTATCCCGACGGCTGCTTCCAGACCCTCCTCATCGGCTCACGCGACGTCGAGGCCGTCCTGCGGGACCCCCGCGTGGTGGCCGCCACCCTCACCGGCAGCGAACCGGCCGGCCGGGCCGTCGCCGCCGTCGCGGGCGACGAGGTGAAGAAGACCGTCCTGGAGCTCGGCGGCAGCGACCCGTACATCGTCATGCCCTCCGCCGACATCGTCGGAGCCGTGAAGACCGCCGTCACCGCTCGCGTGCAGAACAACGGGCAGTCCTGCATCGCCGCCAAGCGGTTCATCGTCCACCACGACGTGTACGACGACTTCTCGGAGCGCTTCACCGCCGCCATGAACGCCCTCACCGTCGGCGACCCGCTCGACGAGTCCACCGACGTCGGCCCCCTCGCCACCGAGCAGGGCCGGGCCGACGTGGAGGCGCTCGTCGACGACGCCGTCGCGCGCGGCGCCACCGTCCTGTGCGGCGGACACCGCCCGGAGGAACCGGAGCTCCGGAGCGGCTGGTACTACCGGCCCACGGTCCTCACCGGCATCACCCCGGACATGCGGATCCACCGGGAGGAGGCCTTCGGGCCTGTCGCCACCGTCTACCCGGTCAGCGACATCGAGGAGGCCGTGGCCGTCGCCAACGACTCGCCGTTCGGCCTGAGTTCCAACGTCTGGACGCGCTCCCAGGAGGACATCGCGTTCTTCGTCCGCGACCTGGAGGCGGGCGGCGTCTTCGTCAACGGCATGACGGCCTCGCACCCGGCGCTGCCCTTCGGCGGCATCAAGCGCTCCGGGTACGGACGGGAGCTCTCCGGCCACGGCATCCGCGAGTTCTGCAACGCGACCACGGTCTGGCAGCGCGCCTGACCCGTCGCCGGTTCAGACCACGGCCCACTCCAACAGCCTTTCCGCCGGCCAGGTGTTGACCACCCGGTCCGGCGGGACCCCGCACTCCTCCGCCCGCGCGCAGCCCAGGATCTGCCACTCCAGCTGACCGGGCGCGTGGGCGTCCGTGTCGACGGCGAAGCACGTGCCCGCCGCGACCGCCGCCCGCAGCAGCCGGCGCGGCGGATCGAGGCGCTCCGGACGGCTGTTGACCTCCACCGCCGTCCCCGACTCGGCACAGGCGGCGAAGACGCGCTCCGCGTCGAACTCCGACTCGGGCCGCAGCCGCCCGCCCGCCACCAGACGTCCCGTGCAGTGTCCGAGCACGTCCACCAGCGGGTTGCGCACGGCCCGTTCGAGCCGGCGGGTCATCGACCGGGCGTCCATCCGGAGCTTCGAGTGGACCGAGGCGACCACCAGGTCCAGGCGCCCGAGGAGCTCCGGTTCCTGGTCGAGCGAGCCGTCGTCCAGGATGTCGCACTCGATCCCGGTGAGCAGCCGGAACGGCGCCCACTCCTCGTTGAGCCGGGCCACCACGTCCAGTTGCTCCCGCAGCCGCTCGGGGGACAGGCCCCGCGCCACCGTGAGCCGCGGCGAGTGGTCGGTGAGCACCGCCCACTCGTGCCCCAGCGCCGCCGCCGCGCGCCCCATGTCCTCGATGGTCGCGCCGCCGTCGGACCAGTCCGAATGCAGATGGCAGTCGCCGCGCAGAGCCGCCCGCAGCGCCTCGCCGCCGTGCCCGTCCGACTCAGCCGGTCCGAGCGAGGCCTCCCACTCCTCCTCCAGGTGCGCCAGGTACTCCGGCACCCGCCCCTCCAGGGCCTCGCGCACCGCCGCCGCCGTCTTCGGGCCGACGCCCTTCAGCGACTCCAGGGTGCCCGCGGCCGCGCGCCGCGCCGCCTCGCCCTCCGGCAGGGCGGCGACGGCCGTGGCGGCCGTACGGAAGGCGCGCGCCTTGTAGCCGGGCGCCCGGCCGCGTTCGAGCAGGAACGCGATGCGGTTCAGGGCGGCCACGGGATCCACGGCGACCTCCTCACCCACCGCCGGGGGAGGACTCGGCACCCACCGGCGCGGGCCCGATCTCGCACCACACCGCCTTGCCCTCGCCCCGCGGCTCCACACCCCACCGCGAGGCCAGCGCGTCGATCAGGAGCAGCCCACGGCCCGAGGTGGCGGCCTCGCCGGGGGTACGCCGCCGGGGCCAGGCGCTCGACCGGTCCTGCACCGAGAGCCGTACCCGCCGCACCGGCTCCGGCAGCACCTCCAGGGTCAGCACCGCCCCGCCCTCGGTGTGCAGCAGCACGTTCACGAGGAGCTCGCCCGTCAACAGCTCGGCGTCGTCGACGAGTTCCGGCATGCCCCAGTCGCGCAGCGCCTGCCCGACGGCCGCCCGCGCGTCCGAGAGGCCCTGCGGGTCGGCCTGGTGGATGTACTGGTGGATGCGCGGCGCCCGGGGCGTGCCCGGGTCCGGGCTGCGCCGCAGCACCAGGAGCGCCACGTCGTCCCCGGAGCCCCACCGCTCCCAGAGCCTCTCGGAGAGGTGGTCGGCGAGCGCCTCCGCCTGCGGCGGACCACTGCTGATCGCACTCGACAGCGCGGCGAGACCGGACTCGATGTCCGCGCCGGGCTGCTCGACGAGCCCGTCCGTGCACAGCACCAGCGTCTCGCCGGGCACGAGGTCGAGCCGCGTCTCCGGGAACTCCTCGTCACCGAACACCGTAGCCAGACCCAGCGGGAGCCCGCCCCGCAGCTTCGGCTGCCCGACCCGCCCGTCGGTGTGCCGGATCAGCGGACCCAGATGCCCGGCCCGTACGGCACGCAGGGTGCCGCTCGCCAGATCCACCTGCGCGTACGTGCAGGTCGCGAAGCGGTTGGTGTCCAGCTCGGCGAGGAACCGGGAGGCCCGGGCGAGGACCGTCGACGGGGCGTGCCCCTCACCGGCGTACGCGCGCAGGGCGATCCGCAGCTGCCCCATGATCGCGGCGGCGTGCGTGTCGTGACCCTGCACGTCGCCGACGACGATCCCGACCCGGCCGCGGGGCAGCGGGATCACGTCGTACCAGTCGCCGCCGACCTGCCGTCCGCTCCACGCCGCGTGATAGCGGACGGCGATCTGGCCGCCGGCGAACTGCGGGATCCGGCGCGGCAGCATCGTCGCCTGCAGCCCGGTGGCCAACTCCCGTTCCTCGTCGAAGAGGATCGCCCGCTGGAGCGACTGGGCGACGATCGCCGCGAGCCCGAGGGCGAGGTTGCGCTCGTCGGCGTTGAACGAGGTGCGGCCCCGGTAGAACAGCGCCATGCCGCCGAGCGACCGCGCCTGCGCCACGAGGGGGAGGTAGCACGCGGCCCGGAACTCCAGGCGCGCCAGGTACGGGGCGAGCTCGGGGAAGTCCCGCCCGAGCGAAGGGAACGAGGAGACGAACCGGGGCCGCCCGCTCAGTACCGTCTCGGCCAGCGGCAGTTTCCGGTCGAGCCGGCGGCTGCGGAAGTCGTTGAGCACGTCGAGGGATTCGCCGCTGAGCGCGATGATGTTGAGCGAGCCGTTCTCGACGAGGCCGAGCGCGAGGCCGTCCGCGCCGAGCCGGGCGAGGCCGCCCGGACCGGTCAGGGCGGCCGTCACGTCGTCCACGGTCACCGCCCGCGACAGCGCGTTCGTCGTCCGCTCGACGATGTTCGTCTGGACCTCGCGCCGCTTCTCCAGCTCCTGCACGAAGGCGAAGTGCGCGACCTCGGCGGTCGTGTCCCGGACGACGCCGACGATCCGCCGGGCCCGGCCGTCCGGCGAGCGCAGGATCCGCGCCTGCACGTGCGTCCAGTGGGGTGATCCGTCGGCCTGCGGAATCGGGAAGTGCGCCGTGTACGAGACGGCGCCGCCCTTCACGGCCTGCCGTACGACACCGTCCAGCTTCGCCCGCTCGTCGGGGTCCAGACGCGTCACGATCGACGCCGGCCGCCCGTCGAAGGCGCCCGGGGTCACGCCGAAGACCAGCAGCCCGGACTCGTCGACATCGATGGTGCCCGTGTCGAGATCCCAGTCGAAGCTGCCGGTCCGGTTCATGGCGAGCCACTCGGCGGGCCCGATCTCGCCACTGCGCGTACGCCGGTCGTCATCGGTCATCCTCCCCATTGTCGAACCAGCACCCCGCCGACGCCATGGCGGTGACACGGCGTGGCGCGAGTTCGCCGTCCCGGAGGAACCCGAGGGCGTCGCACTCCGGCCACCGCACCGGGGCAGAATGGGCCGGTGCAGCCGCCCTACCGCGTTCTCGGTCCCTGCCAGGCCCTCCGTACCGACGACGGGACGGAGGCCGTACTGAGCGGTGCCAGGCTCCGCGCCCTCCTCACCGCGCTCGCCGCGGCCGGCGGGCGCGCGGTCGGCCCCGGCACGCTGATCGACCAGATCTGGGCCGACGGCGACCCGGCCGACGACCAGGACCGTACGGCCGCGCTCCAGGCCCTCGTCGGCCGCCTGCGCCGGGCCCTCGGCCGTGAGGCCGTCGTCTCCGCCCCCGGCGGCTACCGGCTCGCCGCAGACCCGGACTCCGTCGACCTGCACCGCTTCGAACGGCTCGCAGCCGAAGGAACCGCCGCCCTCGCCGCGGGCCACGCCGAACGGGCCGCCGCGCTCCTCGACGAGGCCCTGGGGCTCTGGCGCGGCCCCGCCCTCGCGGACCTGCCCGGCCGGGACACCGACCCCCTGGTCGTACGGGTCGAGCGGCGGCACGCCCAGGCGCGGCGCGACCGGCTCGCCGCCGACCTGGCCCTCGGGCGGGCCGACGCCGTACTCGCGCCCCTCGCCGCGCTCGCCGCCGGACAGCCCCTCGACGAACCCCTCCAGGCACTCCGGATCCGCGCCCTGCGCGCGGCCGGGCGGCCCGCCGAGGCCCTCGCGGCGTACGAGGAGGTACGCGCGGCCCTCACGGACCGCCTCGGCACGGACCCCGGGCCCGAACTGCGCTCCCTGCACGCCGAACTCCTCACCGGGGACGGACCCGTGAGGCCCGAGCGCGCGGTCGGCCTCCCCGCCCGCCTGACCTCCTTCATCGGCCGGGCCGACGAACTCGGCTCGCTCGCCGCCGTCTGGCACGGGCGGCGGCTCGTCACCCTCACCGGGCCGGGCGGCGTCGGCAAGACGCGGCTCGCCCTGGAGGCGGCCGGCACGTACGAAGGGCCCGTCCACCTCGCCGAACTCGCCTCCGTACGCGAGGAGTCCACGGTCGGCCCCGCCGTCCTCACCGCGCTCGGGGCCCGCGAGACCCAGCTCTGGCACACGCCGCCCGTCACCCCGATCGACCCGAAGGACCGGTTCGCCGCCCTCGTCGAGCACTGCGCCGGGCGCCGGATGCTCCTCGTCCTCGACAACTGCGAGCACGTCGTCGCCGAGGCCGCGGACCTCGCGCAGGCGCTCCTCACGCGCTGCCCGGGCGTGACCGTCCTCGCCACGAGCCGCGAGCCCCTGGGGGTGCCGGGGGAGGAGGTACGGCCGCTGGGTCCGCTGCCCATGGACATGGCGCTCCGGCTCCTCGGGGAGCGGGGCGCGGCCGCGCGCCCGGGGTTCGCGGTGACGGAGGACCCGGAGGCGGCGGAGGAGATCTGCCGCCGGCTCGACGGACTGCCCCTGGCGATCGAACTGGCGGCGGCGCGGCTGCGGATGCTGTCGGTGAGCCAGATCGCGGACCGCCTCGACGACCGCTTCCGCCTCCTGACCTCGGGCGCGCGGACGGTCCTGCCGCGCCAGCAGACCCTGCGGGCGGTGGTGGACTGGTCGTGGGACCTCCTCGACGAGACCGAACGGGCGGTGCTGCGACGGCTTGCGGTGTTCACGGGCGGGTGCGATCTCCCGGCGGTCGAGGGGGTGTGCGCGGGCATCGAGGTTCGGGGCGTCCGGGATGCTCCGGGCGCCGACGCGCCGGGCACCGGCATGCCGGGTGCCCACGTGCCCGCCGCCGACGTCCTGGATCTGCTCGGCGCCCTCGTCGACAAGTCGCTCGTGGTGGCCGCGCCCGACGACGGCGGCGGGATGCGGTTCCGCCTCCTGGAGACCGTGGCCGAGTACGCGGGGGAGCGGCTGGACGAGGCCGGGGAACGGGCCGCGGTCGAGCGGCGACACCTCACGTACTACCGGGAGCTCGCCCGCCGGACCGACCCGGAACTGCGCGGCCCGGACCAGCTCGCCGCCCTCGCCCGCTTCGAGCGGGAGCACGACAACCTGCGCGGCGCCCTGCGGACGGCCGTGGTGCTCGGCGACGAGCAGGAGGTGCTCTGCCTCGTCCACGTGCTCAGCTGGTTCTGGCAGCTCCGCAACCACCAGGGCGACGCCCACACCTGGGCCGCCGAGGCCGGCCGCCTCGGCCCCGACCCCTTCCAGGAGCCCGTCCGCCCCGCCGAACCGCTGGAAGGCCGCTGCGTGGACGCGCCGCCGCCGTGGACCGGCGAGCGGTTGTGGGAGGCCCGGCGCGGCGGCCGGCTGTACGCCCTCGCGACCGAGGGCATCGACGCCGGCACCCTCGAACGGCCCGAGACCCGTGCCCGGCTCGCCGCCCTGATCGCCGCGTACCGCCCCGGTCTCCCGCAGACCTGTCGCCAGCCGGGCACGATGTGGTACTTCGCCCGGCTCATGACCGGCGAGCTCACCGGCCTCGACGAGACCCTGACGCTGATCGTCGACGCCGCCCGCGCCCACGGCACCGGCTGGGACCTGGGCTTCGCGCTCCTCATGCGGGCCAAGCTCGTCGGCCGGGGCGCCGACGCCGCCGAGGCGCTTGCCCTCTTCGAGGCCGCGGGCGACTCGTGGGGGATCGCGGAGTCCCTCGCCGCCCGGGGCGAGGCGTACGAGCGCGAGGGCCGGCTCGCCGAGGCCGCCGCCGACTTCGAGGGGGCCACCGACGCCGCCGTCCGCGTCGGTGCGCGCTCCCAGGTGCCGGTGTTCAGGGCCCGCCTCGCGGCCGTACGGCTCCGGCTCCGCCCGGAGGGGGACGCGGCGGCCGAGCGGCTCCTGGCCGAGGCCGCCGACGAGGCCGGGCAGTGGGGCGCCGCCGCCGCCGGTGCCGCCCGGACGCTGCTCGCCCAGCACTACGGAAACACCGGGCGCACCGGCCTCGCCCGTGCCCAGCTCTCCCTCCTGGAGGAGGAGTTCGGGGAGGTCACCCCGGAGCTCTTCCGGGGTCTCGTCGGCGGGGCGTGGGCGTGGCTCGACTGCCTCGACGGCGCCCACGACCGTGCCCTGTCACGCCTCGCGCGGGCCGTCGTGGACATCGAGACCCTCGCCCACCTGGTCGCCCCGTACCTCGTCGTCGCCCAGTTCGGGACCGCCGCCTGGGCCCGGGGCGGACGCGGCGCGCCGGGCGACGCCGAGACGGGGGCCCGGCTCCTCGGCGCGTACGACACCCACGCCGACCATGACGCGGGCGGCGGCTTCCGTCCCTTCACCGCGGAGACCGAGGCCGCGATCCGCGCCCGCGCCGAGGCGGTGCTCCGCGCGGCCCTGTCCCCGGAGGCGTACGGCCGTGGGTACGAGGAGGGCGCGGGCCTCTCCCTCAGGGCGGCGGCCGCCCTGGTCCGGGAGTCAGGCCCCGTCGAGTGACAGGCGTTCGCGCGCCTCGGCCAGGTCCTCCGGGGTCGGCGCGTCGTCCTGGGCGAGACGGCGGCGCCAGTACCCGGTGAAGTGCACCGACCGCCGGTCGACACCCCGCTCCTCCACGAGGTGCCGCCGCAGCCCGCGCACCGCCGAGGCCTCGCCCGCCAGCCAGGCGTACGGCCGGCCGCCCGGCAGGGTGTCCGCCCGCACGGCCGCGGCCGGCGAGTCGCCGTCGCGCAGGCGCCGCACGGTCAGGTCGCCGGCCGTCGGGAGCGGCTGCTCCTCGGCCGCGTCGGGCAGCTGGAGGTACGCGACGGCCCGGTGTCCCGGCGGAAGCGCGGCGACGACCGTGGCGAGCGCGGGGAACGCGCAGGCGTCGGCGTACAGGAGCGTCCAGTCGCCCGCGCCCGGATCGACGGGCACCGCGAAGGCCGCCGACGGCCCGAACATGCCCAGTGCGTCCCCGGGGCGCGCCGACCGCGCCCAGCGCGTCGCGGGGCCGGCGTCCGTGTCCTCCCCGTGGAGGAAGAAGTCGATGGCGACGGTTCCGGCCGCCGGGTCGTGCGCCCGGAGGGTGTAGCTCCGCATCCATGGGCGCACTTCCTCGGGGAGCGCCGCGTAGGCCCCGTACCAGCGCATCGCGTCGCCGTCGGACCCGGGCTCGGGCAGGACCGGCTCGGCCTGGCCCGGCCGCGGGAAGAACAGCTTCACCTGCTGGTCGGGGCCCGCGAGGGCGAAGCCGCCGAGACTCGGACCGCCGAGGGTGACCCGCCGCATGCGCGGGGTCACCGGGCGGACGGCGGTCACCCGAAGGCGGTGCAGGGGCAGGGGCATCGTCGACTCCTCGGTTCGAACGGGTTCGGCCTCCCACGTTCCCGGGCCCTGTCGACACGCCGCCGACACCCCGGCGACACGCGGTCACCGCCGCCGGGGCCCTCGGACCGGCCGCCCGCGTCGGCCCCGGATGCGCGCACGGGGACCGGACACGAGAATGGCGAGTGCCGGACGAACACGTAGGAGGCGGCATGAACGCTGAGCCCGACAAGACGTCCATGGGGGAACGCCCGACGCCCGACAGGATGCTGCACGCTGGTTCGGAGGGCGAGATCACGGCGGAGGACCTGGTCCTCGCCTCCGGCCGTGACGTGAACGAGAAGACCCTCGCCTGGGCGGAAGCCCGCATGGCGAAGAAGGGGCGGCGCACCTCCATGGACGAGCTCCTGCCATAGGACCTGTCCGGCCTTCGGGCCGGTCCTCTCGCTCATCCCCTCTCACGGGCCCCGGATCGGTCGCCGTACCGAACCGGGGCCACGGGCGTCCCGGAGGCGTCCCGAGGCTTCCACATTTGTGGAACACGTTCTACCGTGTCCGCCGTCGCGCGTCGCACCGCATGAGGACGCCACAGGTAGCCGCCGCCGGACGCCGCCACGGGAGGACGCCATGCACCTCGAGTACACGCCCGCACAGAACAGCCTGCGCGCCGAGCTGCGGGGGTACTTCGCCGAGCTGGTCCCGGACGACGTCCACACCCGCTACGCGGACCCGGCCGCTCAGAAGCGCTTCTACCGCGAGACCGTGCGGCGCCTCGGCACGGACGGCTGGCTCGGGGTGGGCTGGCCCACCGAGTACGGCGGGCGCGGCCTCACGCCCATGGAACAGTTCATCTTCTTCGACGAGGCCGCGCAGGCCGGAGTGCCGCTGCCGCTGATGGCGCTGAACACCGTCGGCCCCACGATCATGCAGTACGGCACGGACGAGCAGAAGGCGTACTTCCTGCCCCGGATCCTCTCCGGCGAGATCGACTTCGCCATCGGCTACAGCGAGCCCGACGCGGGCACCGACCTGGCCGCCCTGAAGACCCGCGCGGTGCGGGAGGGCGACACGTACGTCGTCAACGGGCAGAAGATCTGGACGACGAACGGCGACACCGCCGACTGGGTCTGGCTCGCCGTCCGCACGGACCCGGACGCCCCGCCGCACAAGGGCATCACCATGCTCCTCGTGCCGACGAGCGACCCCGGCTACTCCTGCACGATCATCAACACGCTCGCCTCGCACGACACCACCGCGAGCCACTACGACGACGTCCGCGTCCCCGTCTCCCGCCGTGTCGGCGAGGAGAACAAGGGCTGGCGGCTCATCACCAACCAGCTCAACCACGAGCGCGTCACCCTCGCCGCGCACGGCACCATGGCGATCCGCGCCCTCCACGACGTCCAGCGCTGGGCCGCCGACACCACACTCTCCGACGGCCGCCGCGTCATCGACCTCCCCTGGGTCCGCCGCACCCTGGCCCGCACCCACGCCCGCCTCGACGCGATGAAGCTCCTCAACTGGCAGATGGTGAACGCCGTCCAGCACGGCACCCTCACCCCCCAGGACGCCTCCGCCGTCAAGGTGTACGGCTCCGAGGCCCGCCGCGACGCCTACGCGGCCCTCATGGAGGTCGTCGGCTCGGCGGGCGCCCTCAAGGAGGGCTCGGCGGGCGCCGTCCTCCACGGCGAACTCGAACGCGGCTACCGCTCGGCCGTCATCTTCACCTTCGGCGGCGGCAACAACGAGATCCAGCGCGAGATCATCTCCTGGATCGGCCTGGGCATGCCCCGCGTCCGCCGCTAGCTCGGACGGCGGCCCGGGCTTCGCTGTCGGCGCCCGGGCCGGCTCCGAACGTCCGCGGCTCAGACGGGCGGCGTCAGATCGCTGTCGCTGATGGTGTACGTCAGCGGGGGGTAGACGAAGTCCGTCTCGTGGTTCTCGCGGCGCCGCAGTCGGTAGAACTCGGTCCTCTGTTCGTCGTCGGCCGGCATGAGGCGCGCACCCCGCGGGAGGTGTGCGTGTCCGTCGCGAAACCTGACCAGGGTTTTCGACGTGCGGAACGTGACGCCCAGCCATGGGTTGTCCGCCGTCTCCGTCCGGGCGGGCGCGGTCCATACGATCTTGTGCTTGAGACGCCGGTTCGCGTCGACGGAGAACGCGACGACACTGTTGTGGGCGAGAGGGATCTCGGACTTCTCGCCTCCGGCCCCCTTCGATTCGAAGACGAGCTTCCTCGTCGGTCCTGCTTCGGGACGCTCGTAGCAGGAGAAGACGGCGATGAACGAGCCGTCGGCCAGGTCGAGGGCCTGGTCGGAATGGCTGCCCATCGTTTTGTAGGCGTTCGTGTAGCTCTCGATGAGGGCGTTGTTGAAGCCGACGGGAAGCGCTGCGCGTTCCTGGACCTGTTGCGCCAGCCGTTCGTGCACCGGGCCGAAACGCTGCGCCGGGTTTCCGTATCGAGTGGTGGTGCGGACGAGAGGCACGCCGCCCGCCTCGTCGATCCTGGTGAGTGTGGCGCCTCGTCTGCCTTTGCCCAGGTCTTCCCAGTGAGTGGACGCGGACAGCTCCGCGAAGAGGTTCTCCTCGGTCGGCAGAGCGCACGAGAGGATCTCGTCCGAGATCCTAGGCTCGGGGGGCAACGTAGTCTCCCGTGTTCATGCTGAAGAGGAACCTGTCGCCGTAGTCGATGAAGGACGTGGACCTGTTCTCCTCGGCGTACAGCCTGCGCAGCTCGTCCATGCCGGCCGGTGTGGGGGGTTCCAGCCTCACCAGACCTCCTGCCCTCTTGAGGAACGTTTCGCCGTCCTTGTGGACGGCTTCGGTGCTCGAACAGCGCACCACGTATCCCAGGCGGGTCGGAAGCAGCGCGGCGTCCAGCGTCGAGGGCCGGATCTCGTGCGTGTACAGGCGATTGGTGGACAGCGGCACGAAGAACACGGAGCCGGGGTGGAGAGTCACGCTGAACTGCGCGGGGAGCGCCACCCCGTCGCGTTCCGCGGTCGGGTCCTTGAGGTGGAAGCGGAGTCGGGTCAACCCGCTGACACCCTTCACGCCGTAGTCGAAGGCGTCCCCGGCCAGGGGCTCCAGCCCGTCGAGCCGGTCATAGAACGTGCAGAAGGCCATGACGCCGTTGACGGGCATGTCCTTGGTCTTGTCGGCATGGGACGAGATCCTGGCCTTGGACTGCTTGCGCTCGGCCGTGGCAAGGGTGTTGTGGTAGGTCTGGGCGAGGACGTGATTGAGCGGCGCCTGGTCCCGGAAGACGGAGGCGGCCTCGCGGTTCAGGGCCTCGACGATGTGCGTGTCGGTCGGGCGGAAGCCCTCGGTCGGCCCCGAGAGGTTCGTGGAGCAGCGGAGCAGGCGGAAATGCAGTTCGTCACCGTCTTGGGCGACGGGCGTCAGATAGATTCCGCTGCGATGAGCCGTTCCGGGCTTCGTGGACTCCGTCAGGGACTGGAACTCGTGCTCCGTACGGATCCGTTCGAAGTGATCGGTGCCGAGTCCGAAGAACCGGCGGTAGTACACGCCGACGCCGTGTACGCGGAGGGGGACCCGGCCGAGGCCGACGAGGTTCCAGGACGCGTCGAGGTCCTCGTGCCGGCCGTGCGACAGCTCCCGGACGACGAACACCCGGGCAGCCGCGTCGAGCCGGCGGCCGTTGATCCCGGATATGTCGCCACACAGGTAGACGGTCTTCTGCGCGAGGTCGGTTGAACCGGAAGCGAGATCCTCCGGCGTGATCACGGACCCGAAGAAGTCCTCGATCAGGTCGTCGTCCTTCAGCGCCGACGGCGCGACCAGGATGTTGCTCGCGTCCTCGATACGGGCTTCTGCAGTGGTCACGGTCCTCGTCACCGTCCTGGTGTTCAGCGGTATTCGCAGAGGTAGGCGGTCTCCACCGCCACCTTGAGCTGGAACCGGCTCTCGCCGGGAACCTTGAAGTGGGACCCGGCGGCGTACGTCTCCCACTCGTCGGCGCCGGGCAGCCTGACCGTCAGGGCGCCGCTGACCACGTGCATGATCTCCGGCGCCGCGGTGCCGAACTCGTACTCTCCGGGAGCCATGACGCCGATGGTCGCCGGGCCCTCCTCCTGGGTGAACGCGATCGACTTGACCGTGCCGTCGAAGTACTCGTTGACCGTGAACATGGGCGTCCTCGTGTGAGTGGGGCGGATGGGGTGGCCGGGAGATCGTGTACCGGCCACGGGTAGGGGAACCCTAACGGCGCGGGAGCGGTCGTCCGGTCGCCCGCCCGGTTCATCTCACCTGCTGGACGGAGCTGTTCGGCGGGGCGGTCAGGTCGTCGGACGGCCGCCGAAGGACCAGTCGTGGACCTCGATGTCGGCGTACCGGTCGGGGGTCCGCAGGACGGCCGCGGCCGCCGCCGCGTCCGGGGCGCGGACCAGGGCCGCCGTGCCCACCCAGGTGCCGCCGTCGTCGGACAGCAGGGGGCCGTAGGCGATCAGGTCCTCCCGGTCCGCCGGAGGGGTGAGGTCGACGGGCTCGCCCTCCCCGAGGCCCAGGACCAGGTACCGGTTGCCGCCCTCGCGGCCTCCGGGGAACTCCCACATCGTCCGGCCCAGCGTGTTGCGCCACCGCCGCAGCAGGACGTCCCGGTACACCCCGGCCTGGTAGTTCGGCTCGTCGAAGGCGAACGCCCGGGCCGCGGCCGCGTCGGGAAGGTCGACGATGTGCACGCTCCCCGTGCACCTCTCGGCCACCGGGTCGAAGGTCGGCCCGCGTGCGATCAGCTGCTTCGCGAAGCCGTCCATGTACGTCCAGTGCGCCTCCAGGAGGACGTCCCTCAGAGGCATGGACGCGGACCGGTCACGGTGGTGGCAGAGGAATTCCATGGGGCCAGGATGTGGTGCCCGGAGCGATCATGTCGAGGGAATTAGGTGCGCGTCACGGCCCGTGACGCGCACCCGTCCAGGAGCGGCCGTGGTCCGACGCGTACGCCCTGAACACCTCGTCGGAAGGACCGCCCGTGCGCAGGAAGCGTTCGTCGAGGACGGTGGCCAGGTCGTCGAGTGCCGTGCGCAGGACCGACGCCGAGAGCCGGACGTCCGGATGGCGGGCCCGCTCGGCCCGCTCCGCCAGGTCCACGGCGTCGCGGAGCCGGGCGGCCAGGGAGATGCTCTCCTGACCGTCGTAGAAGTAGTACGACTCGGCGTACTGCAGGAAGTCGACGGTGACCGTCGCGAACACGGAGGCCAGGCCGTCCAGGAGCACGGCACCGCCGTCGGAGTCGAGGACCTCGACCGTGAGGCGGTTGCGGCCCAGATGGGACAGGCGCAGCGCGAGCGCCCGGCGGCGGGCGAGGGCCGGATAGATGCCGAGGACCCAGGCGACGGTCGCCGACAGCAGGGCGAAGCCCACCAGGGCCTCCACCGGGGCGAGGATCCGCAGCCACTGCGAGGTCGGAGCGATGTCGCCGAGCCCGAGGGTGGCCAGGGTGACCAGCGAGACGTACAGCGCGTCGACCGGGCCCGCGTGGTCGGCGGGGACGAGGCCGGGGGCGTACGAGAAGTCGTCCGGCATGTGGGGCCAGTAGATGAGGCCCCAGCCGACGGCGATGACGAACGCCCAGACGGTGACGACCGTCATCATGCCCACGGGCCCCGCCAGACCGACCGGCCGCAACCGCGGCCCGCGATGGGCCGAGAGTCGCCAGACACCCAGCATCACCAGGCGGCTCAGCCCGCCGTGCCGGGTCGGGTGCCAGATGGTGTGGAAGACGTCCCGCAGGATGAAGAGGATCAGCGCCGCTCCCGCGAGGACGGGCAGCCACGTCATGCGGGCACCGTCCGCCCCGCGCAGGTCCGCGCGGGCGGACCGAGAAGCTTGCTGGCCATGCTTAGAGGATGCGCGGCCGGGCGGCACCCCGCACGGGGACGGCGGCCTCACGCCCGACGCCGGCCCGTGCCGGCATGGGCGGATGTCGAACGAGGCGCTTGTCGAACCCTGCGGACCGAACCTGGTGGTGCCCCTCGGCGCGGAGCACGCCGACGAGGTCGTCGCCGTCCACCGGGTCGGCGTCGACGAGGGGAACGCCACCTTCGAGACCGCCGCCCCGGCTGGGAGCAGTTCGACGCGGCCAAGCTGCCCGAGCACCGCTTCGCCGCCGTCGACGGGACGGGGCGCGTCCTCGGCTGGGTCGCCGTCACGAAGGTCTCCGACCGGTGCGCGTACGCCGGCGTCGTCGAGCACTCGGTGTACGTGCACCCCGGCGCCCGCGGCCGAGGCGTCGCCTCCGCCCTGCTGAAGGCACTCGTCGACTCCACCGAGGGGCGGGGATCTGGACCGTCCAGTCCGGGATCTTCCCCGAGAACGCCGCGAGCCTGGCTGTGCACGCGCGGGCCGGCTTCCGGGTCGTCGGCACCCGCGCGCGCATCGCCCGGCATCACGGCGTCTGGCGCGACACGGTCCTCGTCGAGCGCCGCGGCCCCCGCGTCGACTGACCGGCGAGGCACCCGAGGCGTCGGCCGAGCCCGCGTCGGGCGCCCGGCGCGCGTGCCAGGAGGGCGCGCCGGCCGTGCGCGGCCGTCTTCGCGAGACGCCCAGGCGGCCGCCATCGTCGTCCTCCTCGATCGTCACGGCGATCTCCCGGTCCGCCCCGCCGCCCCGTTCGTCGCCGACCCGGCCCGCCAGGTATGCGGCGGACCCGGGTCGACGCCCGCCTTCCGTGCCAGGAGCCGAGCGGCCACGTTGTACGCGGCCGCCGGCACCGGCGCCCGCTCCTCCGCCGACGGGACCAGGGCCGCCAGCTATGCGGCGGCCCGGGCGTCCGCCGTGCACCCGCAGATCCGGCGCGAGCGGCAGCACCAGCGGCCCCGGCCGCCCGGCGCCCGGAGGGCGGGCCGGGAACGTCCCGGCCCGGGCCCGCCGCAAGAGGACCGGTCCTGACCGGTTCCCCGGGGCCGGTTCCGGCGTAGCCTGAGCGCCATGAGGCAGGACGCCGACCCCGGGCTCTTCGGCCCCCGCTCCGTGACCTGGCAGCTGCACAGCGACCCGGTGATGTGGATCGCCGGCGTCCGGGCGCTCTGGCTCCAGGCCCTGCACCCCGTCGCCGTCCGCGGCGTCATGATCAACAGCAGTTTCCAGGAGGACCCCTGGGGCCGGCTGATGCGGACCGCGAACTTCGTCGGGACCCTCAGCTACGGGACCACCGAAGCCGCCGAGGCGGCCGGCGCGCGGGTCCGGCGGATCCACCGGCTGCTCGGCGTGGACGACCCCGAACTGCTGCTCTGGGTCCACTGCGCCGAGACCGACTCGTACCTCTCCGTCGCACGCCGCTCCGGGATCCCGCTCACCGACGCCGACGCCGACCGGTACGTCGACGAGCACCGCACCTCGGCCCGGCTCGTCGGCCTCGACCCCGACACCGTCCCGGCGTCCACCGCCGAGCTCGCCGCCTACTTCGAGGCGGTACGCCCCGGACTCGCCGCCGGCCCCGACGCCCGGACCGTCGCCGACTTCCTCCGCCGCCCGCCCGTCAAACCCGCCCTGGTACCGGCGCGCGAGGTGATCTGGCGGCGCGTCACCGCGCTCGCCCACGACACTCTGCCCCCCTACGCCCACGCCCTCTACGGCCACCCCGCCCCGCCTCCGGAGACCGTCACCCGCCGGCTCGTCGCGACCGCCAACCTCCTGCGCTGCATCCCCGCCCGCCTGCGGTGGCGGCTGCCGCCCCGGCACATCCTGCGCGCAGTGGACCGGCTCGGCCCGGATACCCGACCCGACCCGTACGCGTACCCCGCCCCGTATTCACTGTCCGACCCGGCGGCCATACTGGAGGAGCCGAGAAGGCAGTACGGATTCGACGGGGGCGGCAGCACACGATGGGGGACTCCAGACTGATCCAGGGCCGGTACCGCCTGCACGAGGTCATCGGTCGCGGAGGCATGGGCGAGGTGTGGCGCGCCACCGACGAGGCGCTCGGGCGCGGCGTCGCCGTGAAGTGCCTCAAACCGCTCGGCCCGCAGCAGGACCCGCAGGTCCTCGCCGTGGTGCGCGAGCGCTTCCGCCGCGAGGCCCGGGTGGCGGCCGCGCTCCAGCACCGGGGCATCACCGTCGTGCACGACTTCGGCGAGTACGAGGGCGTGCTGTTCCTCGTCATGGAGCTCCTGGAGGGACGCAACCTCAGCCAGCTCCTCGTCTCCAACGACCAGCAGCCGCTGCCCGTCCAGGACGTCGTCGAGATCGCCGACCAGGTCGCCGACGCCCTCGCGTACACGCACCGGCAGGGGATCGTGCACCGCGACCTGAAGCCCGCGAACATCATGCGGCTGCAGGACGGCACGGTGAAGATCTGCGACTTCGGGATAGCGCGCCTCGGTGCCGACATGGGCTTCACCTCGAAGCTCACCGGGACCGGCATCGCCATGGGGACGCCCCACTACATGTCCCCGGAGCAGATCGGGGGCGGTGGCGAGATCGACCACCGCAGCGACCTCTACTCACTGGGCTGCGTGCTGTACGAGCTGGCCACCGGCGCGCCGCCGTTCGACCTCGGCGACTCCTGGGCCATCCTCATCGGCCACCGGGACACGGTGCCGACGCCGCCGCGCGCGATCCGCGCCGAGCTGCCCGACTACTTCGACCGCATCGTCGTCGACCTGCTCGCCAAGGCCCCCGAGGAGCGGCCGTCCGACGCGGGCGACCTGCGCCGCCGGATCGTCTCGGGCCGCTTCGGCACTGCCTCGTTCCCGCCGCCGGCCGAGACGCCCGCGCTCCCCGCCCTGCCGCTGACCGTCCCCATGCCGGTCCCGCTCCCCGAGGAGCCTGCCCCGGCGCCCGCGTGGGTCCGGGGGATCACCGGAGGGCACCGCCCGGCGGCCGTCACCGGACCGCGCCCGGCCGCCCACGACCCCGCCGCCGTCCTCACCACCGAGTGGACCGCCGCCGCACCCGACACCACCCCGCCGCCCGCCCCCGAGCCCCCGGCGGAGCTGGTGGCGGTGCTCGCCGGCCGGTTCCGCGCCGGGATGGGCCTCGGCCGGCTCGGCCGCTGGGACGAGGCCGAGTCCGTACACCGGTCCGTCGCCCGTGACCGCGCCCGCACCCTCGGCGAGGACCATCCCGACACCCTGACCAGCCACTACGAGGTCGGCTTCGCCCTCGCCCGGCTCGACCGCCCCGCCGACGCCCTGCACGTCTTCGGCAGGGTCGCCGAAGCCCGCGCCCGCGTGCTCGGCGACGACCACCCCGACACCCTCGCCGCGCGACAGGAGCGGGCCTACGCCCTGGGCCGCCTCGGACGGCACCCCGAGGCGTACGAGGTGTACGGCGAGGTGCTCGCCGCCCGCGAGCGCACCGTCGGCCCCGACCACCCCGACACCCTGCGCTGCCGCCACAACATGGCGTTCACCCTCGGCCGCCTCGGCCGCCTGGAGGAGTCGTACCGCACCGCCCACGAGGTCGCCGAGGCCCGCGCCCGGCTCCTCGGCGATGCACACCCCGACACGCTCATGACCCGCCACGAGGTGGCGTACACCCTCACCCGGCTCGGCCGCGGGCAGGAGGCGCTCGTCCAGTACCGCGCGGTCGCCGACGCCCGCGCCACCGCCCTGGGCCCCGACCACCCGGACACCCTCGCGGCCCGCTACGAGACCGGCGTCTGCCTCGGCCGGCTCGGCCAGGCCGCCGACGCCCTCGACCTCTGCCGCGACCTCGTCGCCGCCCGCACCCGCGCCCAGGGCCCCGACGGTCCCGAGACGCTGCGCGCCCGCCAGGCCCTCGCCGTCAACCTCGGCCGCCTCGAACGCTGGACGGAGGCGCTCGCCGAATCCCAGAGCGTGCACGCCGACCGCGAGCGGGTCCTCGGCGCCGACCATCCGGACACGCTCACCAGCCGCTGGGAGACGGCCGTCGCCCTCGGCCGGCTCGACCGCTGGGAGGAGGCGCGGGAGTGCCACAGGGCGATCGCCGCCACCCGCACCCGGCTCCTCGGTCCCGCGCACCCCGACACCCTCGCCGCCCTCGACGACGAGGCCCACTGCCTGGAGCGCCTCGGCCGCGACGCCGAAGCGGCCGCCCTCCTCCTGAAGGCGGCGACCCCACCGGGGGCGTGACGGGCCGCAGCCAGGGGCGTGACCGCCCGCCGGAGGCGCGACGTCGGGCGCGCGGTCCCGGATGCGGTCAGTCGAGCCGCGTGAGTTCCCTCGGCCCGTACGGCGCCGCCGCCGCGCCCGTCGCCAGTGCCCAGTACCGGTCGCCGTACGACCAGTGCCACCACTCCGTCGGGTAGTTCACCAGGCCCGCCGTCGTGAGCACGGAGCCGAGCAGCTCCCGGCGGGCGCGCGCCTGCTCGGAGATGCCCTCGGCGTGGGTGTAGCAGGCGCCGCCGCTCTCCTCGGGGTCCGCGTTCATCCGGGTCCCCAGGTCCAGTTCGCGCCCGTCGGCGTCGGCGAGCGTCAGGTCGACGGCCGCCCCGGCGCTGTGCGGGGCGATCTCGGGCGGGGACACGTACCGGCTCGCCGCCGTGAGGATCCGCTCCTCGGGCCACGCGGGGTGCAGCGCGCGCAACTGGCCCGCGTACTCCTCGAAGTACGCCCGCTGGAGGGACGGCGGACGGTACCCCTCGACGAACAGCAGCCGCAGTCCTCCCGGCAGCAGCTCCTGCGCCGTGAGGAGTCGCTCGACGACGCCCTCCCGCAGATGCGCGAACGCGTCCGCCGGGTCCTGCTTGCGCGTGTCGACGAGCAGCGAGCCGACGCCGCGGACGTCCACCAGGCGCTCACCGCACTCCGTCACGGGTATCGCGGCGACCCTCGGATCCGACATCAGGATGATCTCAGCCATGCCGTGATCATGACGGATCATGACCGGACGGCGGGGTTCCCCCGGCACACGGGCGCGTGTGAGCATGAGCCATGACTGCCCCTGATCCACTCCGCGACGCCCAGGCGCCCGCCCTCCCCCAAGCTCTCGACCTCTCTCGAGCAGGGCGGGACCCCCAGTACGACGCCGTCGTCGTCGGAGGCGGGCACAACGGGCTGGTCGCCGCCGCCTATCTGGCCCGCGCAGGACGCTCCGTCCTCGTCCTGGAGCGGCTCGGCTCCACCGGCGGGGCGGCCGTGTCGACGCGCCCGTTCGCCGGGGTCGACGCCCGGCTCTCCCGGTACTCGTACCTCGTCTCACTCCTGCCCGACAAGATCGTGCGGGACCTCGGGCTGCGGTTCGCCGTGCGGAAACGGTCCGTCTCCTCGTACACCCCGAAGGGCGAGGGCGGCCTCCTCGTCGGCGGCGGACCCGACCGCACCCGGGCCTCGTTCGCCGCGCTCACCGGTTCCGACCGCGCGTACGAGGCCTGGCAGGCCTTCTACGCCCGTACCGGCGAGGCCGCCCGCCGGATCTTCCCCACCCTCACCGAACCCCTCCCCACCCGCGAGGGGCTGCGCGCCCGCGTCGACGACGCCGACACCTGGCGGATGCTCTTCGAGGAACCCCTCGGCGTGGCCGTCGAGAGGACCTTCGCCGACGACCTCGTCCGGGGCGTGGTCCTCACCGACGCCCTCATCGGCACGTTCGCCGACGCCCACGACCCCACCCTCCTGCAGAACCGCTGCTTCCTGTACCACGTCATCGGCGGCGGCACCGGCGACTGGGACGTGCCCGTGGGCGGCATGGGCGCCCTCACCGACGCGCTCGCGGACGCCGCCCGGGCCGCCGGGGCCCGCATCCTCACCGGCCACGAGGCCACCCGGATCGAGACCGACGGGCAGCGCGCCGCGATCACCTACCGCACGGCCGACGGCGAGGGCACCGTCGAGGCCGGCCGGGTCCTCGTCAACGCCTCCCCGCAGGAGCTCGCCGCCCTGCTCGGCGAGACGCCCCCGCCGGCCCCTGAAGGCGCCCAGCTCAAGGTCAACATGCTGCTCACCCGGCTGCCGAGGCTCCGCGACCGCTCCGTCGACCCACGCGAGGCCTTCGCCGGCACCTTCCACATCGCCGAGGGGTACGGACAGCTGGCCGCCGCCCACGCCGAGGCCGCCGCCGGGCGCCTGCCCTCCGCGCCGCCGTCCGAGATCTACTGCCACTCCCTCACCGACCCGACGATCCTCGGCCCGGAACTCGCCGCCTCGGGCCACCAGACGCTGACCCTGTTCGGCCTGCACACCCCCGCCCGGCTGTTCGCCGACGACAACGACGGGACGCGCGCGCAGCTCCTGAAGGCGACCCTGGCCCAGCTCGACGCCCACCTGGACGAGCCGATCGCCGACTGCCTCGCCCTCGACGCGGAGGGCCGCCCCTGCATCGAGGCGAAGACCCCGCTCGACCTCGAACGCGAACTGCGGCTGCCCGGCGGTCACATCTTCCACCGCGACCTCTCCTTCCCGTATGGGGACGAGGGCACCGGCCGCTGGGGCGTCGAGACCCGGTACGCCAACGTCCTCCTGTGCGGCGCGGGCGCGATCCGTGGCGGGGGAGTGAGCGGCATCCCCGGCCACAACGCGGCGATGGCGGCGCTGGGGCGCTGAGGGGACCACGGCGGGCCTCGGCGCGACGGTCGCGCCGAGGCGCCGGCCGGACGCCGCCGAGGCGCCGGCCGGACGCCCACGGGGCCGACCCGACCCCCGACAGGGCCTCGCCGTGAGGCCGCCTCCCCCGGTGGTCTCTCCGTTCGGCCCCGTTGACGTCGCCCTCTCCCCGCCTGGGGTGTGAAGCTGATCTGCGAGCGCGCTTAAGAAATCCTCGATGGACCGCAAGCCTCGCGTACGGAAGATTCTCTTCCAGGGATCTTGGGCACACAGTCGTGCCCGCACCCTCACATCACAGGACACGCACGTCGGGAGCCGTTGCATTGAAGGCGCTGGTCAAGCTGAACGCGGAGCCGGGACTCTGGCTCACGGACGTGCCCGAGCCGGAGACGGGTCCCGGCGACGTCCTCATCAAGGTCAAGCGGACCGGTATCTGCGGGACCGACCTGCACATCCGCTCCTGGGACGGCTGGGCGCAGAAGACGATCGCCACGCCGCTGACGATCGGCCACGAGTTCGTCGGCGAGGTCGTCTCCGTCGGCCGTGACGTCGCCGACATCAACATCGGCGACCTGGTCAGCGGCGAGGGCCACCTCGTCTGCGGCAAGTGCCGCAACTGCCTGGCAGGCCGCCGCCACCTCTGCCGTGCCACCGTCGGCCTCGGCGTCGGCCGCGACGGCGCCTTCGCCGAGTACGTGGCGCTTCCCGCCTCCAACGTGTGGGTCCACCGCGTCCCCGTCGACCTCGACGTCGCCGCGATCTTCGACCCCTTCGGCAACGCCGTGCACACGGCCCTCTCCTTCCCGCTCGTCGGCGAGGACGTCCTCGTCACCGGCGCCGGCCCGATCGGCATCATGGCCGCCGCCGTCGCCAAGCACGCCGGCGCCCGCAACGTCGTCATCACCGACGTCAGCGAGGAGCGCCTGGCCCTGGCGCGCAAGACGGGCGTCTCGCTCGCCCTCAACGTCGCCGAGCAGACCATCGCCGACGGCCAGCGCACCCTCGGGCTCAAGGAGGGCTTCGACGTCGGCCTGGAGATGTCCGGCAACCCGCACGCGATGCGCGACATGATCGCCAACATGACCCACGGCGGCAAGATCGCCATGCTCGGCCTGCCCGCCGAGGACTTCGCCGTCGACTGGGCGAAGATCGTCACCTCCATGATCACGGTCAAGGGCATCTACGGCCGCGAGATGTTCGAGACCTGGTACGCGATGTCGGTGCTCCTGGAGGGCGGGCTCGACCTCAGCCCGGTCATCACCGGCCGCTACGACTACACCGACTTCGAGGCCGCCTTCGACGACGCGGCCTCCGGCAAGAGCGGCAAGATCATCCTCGACTGGACCACGGGAGCCTGACCCATGTTCGATTCCGTACGCGACTCCGTCCGCGCCACCCTCGAAGAGATCGAGCAGGCCGGACTGCACAAGCCCGAGCGGGTCATCGGCACCCCCCAGTCCGCGACCGTCGAGGTCACCTCGGGCGGCCGCCCCGGCGAGGTGCTCAACTTCTGCGCCAACAACTACCTGGGCCTCGCCGACAACCCCGAGATCATCGCCGCCGCCCACGAGGCGCTGGACCGCTGGGGCTACGGCATGGCCTCCGTCCGCTTCATCTGCGGCACGCAGGAGGTGCACAAGGAGCTGGAGGCCCGCATCTCCTCCTTCCTCGGCCAGGAGGACACGATCCTCTACTCCTCCTGCTTCGACGCCAACGGCGGCGTCTTCGAGACGATCCTCGGCGCCGAGGACGCGGTCATCTCCGACGCCCTCAACCACGCCTCGATCATCGACGGCATCCGCCTCTCCAAGGCCCGCCGCTTCCGCTACGCCAACCGCGACATGGCCGACCTGGAGCAGCAGCTCAAGGAGGCCACGGACGGCGGCGCCCGGCGCAAGCTGATCGTCACCGACGGCGTCTTCTCGATGGACGGCTACGTCGCTCCGCTCGACGAGATCTGCGACCTGGCCGAGCGCTACGACGCCATGGTGATGGTCGACGACTCGCACGCGGTCGGCTTCGTCGGCCCCGGCGGCCGCGGCACCCCCGAGCTGCACGGCGTCATGGACCGCGTCGACATCATCACCGGCACCCTCGGCAAGGCCCTCGGCGGCGCCTCCGGCGGTTACGTCGCGGCCCGCGCCGAGATCGTCGCCCTGCTGCGCCAGCGGTCCCGCCCGTACCTCTTCTCGAACACCCTCGCCCCGGTCATCGCCGCCGCCTCCCTCAAGGTCCTCGACCTGCTGGAGTCCGCCGGCGACCTGCGCGAGCGCCTCAACGCCAACACGGCGCTGTTCCGCTCCCGCATGACCGAGGAGGGCTTCGACATCCTCCCCGGCGACCACGCCATCGCCCCCGTCATGATCGGCGACGCCGCCGAGGCCGGCCGGATGGCCGAGCTGCTCCTGGAGCGCGGCGTGTACGTGATCGGCTTCTCGTACCCGGTCGTGCCGCAGGGCCAGGCCCGCATCCGCGTCCAGCTCTCCGCCGCCCACTCGACGGAGGACGTGAACCGGGCCGTGGACGCCTTCGTCGACGCCCGGGCCGCCCTGCGCGGCTAGTGTCCGCAGGCTGAGACACTAGGGGCATGATCGAAGCGCGGCGGTTGCACATCCTCCGTGCGGTGGCCGACCACCGCACGGTCACGGCGGCAGCCGCCGCGCTCTATCTCACCCCTTCCGCGGTCTCCCAGCAGCTCGCCGCCCTGGAGCAGGAGACCGGCCACCGCCTGGTGGAGCGCAGCGCCCGCGGCGCGCGCCTCACCCCGGCCGGCGAGATCCTGCTCAGCCACGCCAACGCCGTGCTCGCCCAGTTGGAGCGCGCCGAGGCCGAGCTCGCCGCCTACGGCTCCGGCGACGCCGGTACGGTCACGGTCGCCGCGTTCGCCACCGGCATCGGGCTCGTGGTGGCGCCCGCCATCGCGGCCCTCGACCGCACCGCGCCCGGCATCCGGGTCCGGGTCCGGGACGCGGAGGGCGACGAGAGCCTGCTCATGGTCCTGGACCGGCAGGTGGACGTGGCCGTCGCCGTCGAGTACCGGGGCGCACCGGGCGAGGACGACGCCCGGCTCACCCGGGTCCCGCTCTACGCCGAGCCGTTCGACGCGGTCCTGCCGCCCGGCCACCCCCTGGCGGCCGGCGAACGGGTCGCGCTCGGCGACCTCGCCAAGGACACCTGGATCGGGCAGTCCACCGGCAACCCCTGCCACGACGTGACCGTCCTGGCCTGCGAGTACGCCGGGTTCGCCCCGCGCTTCGCGCATGTCTCCGACGACTTCCGGGCCGTCGCCGCCCTCGCCTCGGCTGCCGCCGGAGTGGCGCTCGTGCCGCGCTCGGCGCTGCGCGGGATGGACCTTTCCGGCGTCGAGGTCCGCCCCGTGGACGGGGTCGCGCCCACCCGCCGGGTCTTCGCGGCGGTACGGCGCGGAGCCGAGGAACACCCCCTGATCAGCCCGCTCCTGACGGAACTCCGCACGGCGGCGGCACCGGAACGGGCGGAAGCCGAGCACTGAAGGGCCCGATCGGCCGGTGGCTCCCGGCTCCGACGGATCCGGTCAGTCGGCGGACGCCGGGTGTCGAAGAAGTCCGGTCAGTCCTCCGACGCCGTCCACCCCACCGCCTCCACCCGCGCCCCGTCCGCGGGCCGGGCCTCGTCGAAGAGCGGTAGCCCGGCGGCGTCGAGGACCCGCAGCCCGTCCACGTAGACCCCGCGCCCGATGTACCGCTTGTCCGTCGCGTACCGCCAGCGCAGCCGTACGGGAAGGGCGTCGGCCTCGGGGACCTCGGCCGTGAGCCGGTGCCAGGCCCGGCCGGACCAGCCGCTCACCGCCCCGGTCGGGTGCGGTTCCGGCTCCTCTCCCGGGCGTACGGTGACGAACGGCAGCGGCACCCAGGTCGCCCCTCCGTCCCGGGAGGCCTCCAGGACGGCGGTGTCCGCGGCCGGTTCGGTGTCCCACCACAGCGCGCACGCGAAGCGGGCGGCGCCCGGCACCGGCGGCAGGGTGAGCGTGCCGGCGGTGTCGCCGTCCATGCCGGAGAACCAGGAGGTACGGCCCCGGGCGGGCCGCACCGGCACCGCCCTGGCCAGCCGGTCCGCCGTGGCGACGCGCGGCGCGGAGCCCGAGCGCCAGCTGCGCACCGGGTGCACGGAGTTGCCGAGCACGATCAGGAACGCGTCGGTCGTCGGGTCGAGGACGAGGCTGGTGCCGGTGAAGCCGGTGTGCCCGGCCGTGCGCGGGGTGGCCATCGCGCCCATGTACCAGTGCTGGTAGAGCTCGAAGCCGAGCCCGTGCTCGTCGCCGGGGAAGGCGGTGTTGAAGTCGGTGAACATCAGCTCCACCGAGGCGGGGGAGAGGACGCGGGCCCGGCCGTACGCGCCGCCGTTGAGCAGGGTGCGGGCGAGGATCGCGAGGTCCCAGGCGCGGGAGAAGATCCCGGCGTGGCCGGCGACGCCGCCGAGGGCGTAGGCGTTCTCGTCGTGGACCTCGCCGTGGACCATGCCCCGGTCGAGGCCGGACCAGGGCGGCCGGGCGTCCTCGGTGGCGGCGATCCCCGGCCGCCAGGAGGGCGGCGGATTGAAACGCGTGCGGTGCATCCCGAGCGGAGCGGTGATCTCGTCGTGGAGCAGGACGTCCAGACCGCGACCGGTGATCTGCTCCAGGATCAGCTGGAGCGTGATCAGGTTGAGGTCGGAGTAGAGGTACGCGGAGCCCGGCGGGTGCGCGGGGGTCTCCGCCCACAGCAGCCGCAGCTTCCCCTCCCGCGTCGGCTCCCGGTAGAGCGGGATCCAGGACCGGAACCCGGAGGTGTGCGTGAGCAGCTGCCGTACGGTGACGTCCTGCTTCCCGCCCCCGCCGAACTCCGGCAGGTACGCGGTGACCCGCGCCTCCGACTCCAGTGCCCCGCGCTCGATCTGCTGCACCGCCAGGATCGAGGTGAACAGCTTGGAGACCGACGCCAGGTCGAAGACGGTGTCCTCGGTCATGGGGACGCACTGTTCCGGCGGCAGCTCGATCCCCGTGTCGCTCTTCTCGTCGTACGCGGCGTACCGCACGGCCGAGCCGATCGCCCGGTGCAGGGCGACGGTCCCGCCCCGCCCGGCGAGCAGGACGGCGCCCGCGTACCAGGGGTGCGTGGGGGACGGCCCGAGGAAGCGCTCGGCCTCCGCGACGAGCCCGTCCAGATGCGGCGCGAGCAGCCCGGCCCGCTCCGCCGAGCCCCGCCGCAGCGTGATCCGGCGCGCGGCCGGTCCCGCACCCGGCCGAGGGCCGGACGCGGCCCCTGGCACCGCACCGATCATCAGCGCACCTCCGAGGGCCGGCACTCCACCGCCGAACGCGCGGCGGCTCGGCCCTCCGTCCCGTCCCGCATCCTCCGTCATGCCCACCCTCTCCCACGCGGAGCGCCGGCGAAACACGGACGCACCGGCCGCAAAGAATCTGACGATGCATCAGAAAACCTCTTCCTTCCGCCGCGCCGCTGCGGCATCCTGCCGCCCATGAAGACGGAGCTGAGTCGCACCCTGGGAATCGAGCACGCCATCTTCGGCTTCACGCCCTTCCCCGCGGTGGCCGCCGCACTCACCAGAGCCGGCGGGTTCGGCGTCCTCGGCGCGGTCCGCTACACCGCGCCCGACGACCTCGCCCGCGACCTCGACTGGATGCAGGAGCACACCGACGGCCTGCCCTACGGCCTCGACGTCGTGATGCCCGCGAAGAAGGCGGTCGAAGGGGTCACCGAGGCCGAGATCGAGGCCATGATCCCCGAGGAGCACCGGGCGTTCGTCCGCGCCACCCTCGCCAAGCACGGCGTCCCCGAACTCGCCGAGGGCGAGGCCTCCGGCTGGCGGATCACCGGCTGGATGGAGCAGGTCGCCCGCAGTCAGCTCGACGTGGCCTTCGACTACCCCATCAAACTCCTCGCCAACGCCCTCGGCTCACCGCCGCCCGACGTCGTCGCCCGCGCCCACGACCACGGCGTCCTCGTCGCCGCCCTCGCCGGCAGCGCCCGCCACGCCCGCCACCATGCCGACGCCGGCATCGACATCGTCGTCGCCCAGGGGTACGAGGCGGGCGGCCACACCGGCGAGATCGCCTCCATGGTCCTCACGCCCGAGGTCGTCGACGCCGTCTCCCCGCTGCCGGTCCTCGCCGCCGGCGGCATCGGCAGCGGCGAGCAGATCGCCGCCGGACTCGCCCTCGGCGCGCAGGGCGTCTGGCTCGGCTCGATCTGGCTCACCACCACCGAGGCCGAGCTGCACTCCCGCGCCCTCACCGCCAAGCTGCTCGCCGCGGGATCCGGCGACACGGTCCGCTCCCGCGCCCTCACCGGCAAGCCCGCCCGCCAGCTCCGTACCGAGTGGACCGACGCCTGGGACGACCCGGCGGGACCCGGTCCGCTCCCCATGCCGCTCCAGGGACTCCTGGTCGCCGAGGCCGTCTCCCGTATCCAGAAGTACGAGGTCGAACCGCTCCTCGGCACCCCGGTAGGGCAGATCGTCGGCCGGATGAACTCCGAGCGCAGCGTCCAGCAGGTCGTCGACGAGCTCACCCGCGGCTTCGAGAAGGCCGTCGACCGCATCAACCGCATCGCCGGACGGAGCGCGTCATGAGCACAGAAAGCCAGACCCCCACCGGATTCTGGGCCCAGGCCGCCGCCGACCCCGGCCGTACGGTCCTCGTCGCGCCCGACGGCGAGGAGTGGAGCGCCGGCCGGCTGCACGCCGAGGCGAACCGTCTCGTCCACGGGCTGCGCGCCGCCGGTCTCGAACGCGGTGACGCGTTCGCCGTCGTCCTGCCCAACGGCCCCGAGTTCTTCACCGCCCATCTCGCCGCCACCCAGGCCGGGTTCTACCTCGTCCCCGTCAACCACCACTTCGTCGGCCCCGAGATCGCCTGGATCGTCGCCGACTCCGGCGCCAAGGTCCTGGTGGCGCACGAGCGGTTCGCCGAGGCCGTGACCCTCGCCGCCGACGAGGCCGGCCTCGCGCCCACCCACCGGTACGCCGTCGGCGCGATCCCCGGCTTCCGCCCGTACGCCGAACTGCTCGACGGGCAGGACGGATCCGCGCCCGGGGACCGCACCCTCGGCTGGGTCATGAACTACACCTCCGGCACCACCGGCCGACCCCGGGGCATCCGCCGCCCGCTCCCCGGGAAGCTCCCCGAGGAGACCCATCTCGGAGGCTTCCTCGGCATCTTCGGCATCCGGCCCGCCGACGGCAACGTCCATCTCGTCTGCTCGCCGCTCTACCACACGGCCGTGCTCCAGTTCGCGGCCGCCGCCCTGCACATCGGCCACCCGCTCGTCCTCATGGACCGGTGGGCGCCCGAGGAGATGCTCCGGCTCATCGACCGGTACTCCTGCACCCACACCCACATGGTCCCCACCCAGTTCCACCGCCTGCTCGCCCTCCCGGAGGAGGTACGGGAGCGGTACGACGTCTCGTCCATGCGCCACGCCATCCACGGCGCCGCACCCTGCCCCGAGCACGTCAAGCGGGCGATGATCGACTGGTGGGGCCGCTGCGTCGAGGAGTACTACGCGGCCAGCGAGGGCGGCGGCGCCTTCGCGACCGCCGAGGAGTGGCTCAAGCGGCCGGGGACCGTCGGCCGGGCCTGGCCCATCAGCGAACTCGCCGTCTTCGGCGACGACGGGAAGCGGCTGCCGCCCGGCGAACTCGGCACCGTCTACCTCAAGATGAACACCGGCGGCTTCCAGTACCACAAGGACGAGGCGAAGACCGCGAAGAACCGCATCGGCGACTTCTTCACCGTCGGCGACCTCGGCGTCCTCGACGAGGACGGCTACCTCTTCCTCCGCGACCGGAAGATCGACATGATCATCTCCGGCGGGGTCAACATCTACCCCGCCGAGATCGAGGCGGCCCTGCTCGCCCACCCCGCCGTCGCGGACGCCGCCGCCTTCGGCATCCCGCACGCCGACTGGGGCGAGGAGGTCAAGGCGGTCGTCGAGGCGGCCGAGGGGCACGAGCCGGGGGACGCGCTCGCCGCCGAGATCCTGGCCCACTGCGCAGACCGCCTCGCCGGCTTCAAGCGCCCGAAGTCGGTCGACTTCGTCGCGGCCATGCCCCGCGACCCGAACGGCAAGCTGTACAAGCGCCGCCTGCGCGACCCGTACTGGGAAGGCCGTGAGCGCCCGCTCTAGGGGGACCTGCACCTGACGGAAGCCCGTCCGGCCAGGGTGCGGCGGACCAGTGGTTTCGGCGAGGTGTCCGAGGGGTGCATGGAACAGCGGGTGCGTGTGCACAAGGCCAGGCTCGGCGGCGCCGAGGCCAGAGTCGTCCGGCCGGATCCGGTCCGGTCGCGCCTCGCCCTGCGCGACGACGGCCACTGGCTGTCGATGTATGTGGACCGGGGCGGCGCCGAGCAGCTCACCGCGCTGTGGGGGCCGGCGGCCCGGTCCGCCCGGTCCCTGATCCACCTGCCGATCCGGGCCAACGCGGTCCCCGACAGGGCCGCGGTGGAAGGGGAACCGGTGGCGCTCGACCTGGTCCTGGTCCACCACAGCCTGCAGTTCCCCACCGCCTCGTGGAAGGAGGTGCGGGCCCGGCTCGGTGCGGGCAGGCCGCACACCGCCGCCACCCCGGGCGGTGACTTCCCCGACGAGAGCGCCGTCGACCACGAGCGCAGGTACCACTCGACGTTCCGGGACCACCTCGGCTTCGGCATCGCCGCCCACACCCTCTTCGTCGTGGGCAGCGCCACCGCGTTCCGGGAGCACGGCTCCGCACTGCGCGGTCTCGTCGACGAGGCGCCGTCCCACCGGCACCGCCATCCGGGCGCACGGCACTTCTGTGTGGAGCTCGGCTCCGGCCCGTGGACGCGTCCGAGGACCCGCCGGAACGTGCCGGGTGCCCTCCACATCCAGTACTGCGAGGACTGGCGCTAGCGCTCCGGGGCCAGGGCCGGGAGGAGCTGGGACTCCTCGTACGCGAAGTGCTCCTCCAGGTTCGTCGCCAGGCGTTCGACCTCGGTGCGCAGGGTCGCCGGGGCGGCGCCCGAGGTCAGCAGGGCCTCCAGCTCCCCGACCGTGCGGGCGACCGCCTCGTGCTCCCGGCGCATCCGGTCCAGGGAGTGGGCGAGGTCCGGGAACTGCCGCTCCAGGAGGTCGAAGACGCCGTCCTCGTTGTGGTGGTGGGCGCCGAGTGCGCCGCAGAAGCCGAGGCAGTGGCGGGCGAGCCGGCCTCCGAGCGTCGGTGCCGGGGAGTCCAGGCCCTCGCGGAGCGCGGCGAGTTCGGCGCGGAGCTCGTCGTGGACCTTGACGAGGTGGGCGGCGATCGCCCGGTGCCGCGCCGGGTCGGTGAGGTCCACGCGGTGCAGGGCCACGACGGGGATGACCCGGTCCGTGCCGGCCTGGTAGGCGGCGAACGCGGGATCCCGGTCGCACTGCTCCGCGTACAGCCGGTCCCGCTCCTCGCCCTCCGTCACGACCGCCCGGGCCGCGAAGCGTTCGACGGTCCCCTCGGGGGTGCCGAGCTCGACGGTCACATGGGCGTCGGCGCGGAGGTTGTGGAACCAGGCGGGGTGCCTGGGCCCGCCGGCGTTCGAGGCGAAGACGAGGAGCCGTGCCCCGTCGCGTCCGTACACGGCCGGATGGGTGTGCGGCCGGCCGCTGCGGGCGCCGGTGGTGGTGAGGAGGAGTAAGGAGACGCCTTCGAACATCCCGCCCACGCGGCCGCCGTTGGCGCGGAACTCCTCGATGACCCGCCCGTTGAAATCGGACATGACGGTGCCCTTCGGTAGCATCGATCACGACAGATCTATTTGCTTTGAAAGCAAAGCTAAATCGGAGGATGCAGGGTGTCAATCGAGGACAACGGCGACCGGCGCGCCGACGGCCCGGGCGTCGACGAGGCCGTCCGTACGCTGCTGCTGCTCATGCCCCGCATGGTCGGACGGGTCAAGCGGATCAGGATCCCCGAGGAGCTGCAGTCCCTCACCCTCGCGCCCCGCCACCTCTCCCTCCTCGCCTACCTGCTCTTCGACGGGCCGCTCGGCGTCAACGAGCTCGCCGCCCGCCTCGAGGTCGCCCCGACCACCGTGAGCCTGATGGTCGGCGACCTCGCCAAGCAGGGGGTCCTGGAGCGGACCGAGGACCCCGCCGACCGGCGGCGGAAGATCGTCTCCATCGCCGAGGCCCACCGCCCCGCCATCGACGGCTGGCTGGGCCGCAGCGCCGGCGCCTGGCGCGCGGCCCTCGCGCCCCTCGGTCCGGCCGAGCGCAGGATGTTCATCGAGACCCTCGCCGCCTACGAGAACGGCCTCACCGATCCCGAACGCTGAACGAATCGGGCGTAAAGGCCCTCTTGTGGCAATATGCGGATCATGAGTTCGACAGTGACGGCAAGGGCACGGCAGTGGACCACCTGGGGGCCGGTGGTGGCGGCGCTTGTGCTCGCCCTCGCCTGGGGGCGCGAGCTCCCGGGCTTCGCGGTGGGGATCGTCGTCGTCTGTCTGTTCGCCGGGGTGCTCTCGGCCGTCCATCACGCCGAGGTCATCGCCCACCGCATCGGCGAACCCTTCGGCTCCCTCGTCCTCGCCGTGGCCGTCACCGTCATCGAGGTCGGACTGATCGTCATGCTGATGATCGGAGGCGGAGACAAGGCGACGAGCTACGCCCGCGACACGGTCTTCGCCGCCGTCATGATCACCTGCAACGGCATCGTCGGCCTCTCCCTGCTCGTCGGCGCGCTGCGCAACCGGATCGCCGTCTTCAACGCGGAGGGCTCCGGCGGAGAGCTCGCCGTCGTCTGCACCCTCGCGACCATGACGCTCGTCCTGCCGACCTTCACGACGAGCCACCCGGGCCCCGAGTTCTCCGCCGCACAGCTCGCCTTCGCCGCGGTCTCCTCGCTCATCCTCTACGGGGTGTTCGTCGCCGTCCAGACGGTCCGGCACCGCGACTACTTCCTGCCCGTGCCGCGGCCGGACCGGGGGATTCCGGAGTCGGCGGACGAGCACGCCGCGCCGCCCACCGCCCGCGACGCCTGGTTCAGCCTCGGTCTGCTCGTGGTCGCCCTCGTCGCCGTCGTCGGCAACGCCAAGCTCGTCTCGCCCACCATCGAGGACGCCGTCGCGTCCGCGGGCCTGCCCAAGGCGGTCGTCGGCGTCGTCATCGCCCTGATGGTGCTGCTTCCCGAGACGCTCGCCGCCGTGCGCGCGGCGAGCCGGGACCGCATGCAGACCAGCATGAACCTGGCGTACGGCTCGGCCATCGCCAGCATCGGCCTGACGATCCCCTCGATCGCGCTCGCCTCGATCTGGCTGGAGGGGCCCCTGATCCTCGGCCTGGGGCCCCTCCACATGGTGCTGTTCGTGCTCACGGCCGTGGTGAGCGCCCTGACGGTGGTGCCGGGACGGGCCACCCTCCTTCAGGGCAGCGTCCACCTCTCGATCTTCGCGGCCTTCGTGTTCCTGTCGTTCAGCCCCTGACGACCTCCACCTTCAGCGCGGGCGAGCGCAGGATGTCCTTCTCGCAGAACCGGGAGGTCACCCAGCGCTCGCCCGCGAACAGCCGGGTCTGGTCGCTGTAGTGCGGGGACGCCGGGTTCGACGACTGGGAGTACGAGAGCAGGGTGCGGGCCACCGGGCACCGGCTGCCGTCCCAGCCCACCGCCTGCACGTGGCTGGTCCCGTGCGCGACCTCCACGTAGCCGCCGCCCGCCGCGTTCCACACGGGCTCGGCCTTGTTCCAGATGCCCAGCGACTCGGTCCCGCCGCTCACCGGGATCCGTTCCCCGTTCCGTACGACGAACTGGTGGGCGCCGAGCGGCGCGTCCAGCGCGATGCCCGCCGCGCGCAGCTCCGCCGCCGCGGCCGCGAGGGCCTTTCCGAACTCCGGGAGTCCGGTGTTCAGGGTGTTCGGGGTGCGGACCGGGTCGGCGGCCGAGAACGGCACCTTCCACTGGTCGGCCGGCTTCACCGTGCCGGTGAACTTCCGCCAGAACCGGTCGAAGAGCAGCGCGCCCCGGCTGTCGGTGTTCACCGTCCGGTCCCATTCTTCGATTACCCGGCAGACCTCCGGGTCCTCCGGCAGCGCCGACGCACAGGCCTTCGCCGCGTCGGCGGCCGCCATGTCACCGGCCGGGGCGCGGTTGGCGAACTGCTGGCGCTGGAGGTCGGCCACCGTGAGCCGGCCCCGGTCCGCCATCGCCGCCACGTCCTCGATCCCGCCCCGGGTGCGCAGCGAGCGAGGTGTCGCCACCGTGCCGAAGATCCGCTCGTAACCGGTCAGCGGCCGGTCGGCGTTGGCCAGCCAGGCGCTGTCGTTGGAGTTCTCCACGTACGGGGTGTCCCGCAGGACCGGCATCCGGGCCGGCCCGAAGACGCCCGGCTGCACCGCGTCCGGGTCGGAGCCGAGTGCGCAGTCCGACCGCGAGCCGTCGAGCACGGCGACGCCCGAGGCCGGGTAGGTGGCCCGGCCGAGCGGGGTGGAGCAGCGCGCGGCGAGCTCGTCGGTGATCCGGGGGAGCACCTGCGACTGGGTGAAGAGGGAGTGCCCCGCCGAGTCCGCCGCGATCGTGTTGACCCAGGGCAGCCCCTGCGTGCGCTTCAGGGTGTCGACGACGTCCTGCGTGGACCGGGCCCTGCCGAAGCCGAGCGCGGTGTCGGAGCCGCGCAGGTTGGCGGCGTTGGGGTCGTTCAGCGCGTACGCGGTGGTCGCGGTCCACGGCAGCGGCAGCTGTGCGCCGAGGCCGCCGACGACCGGTCCGTACCGGGTCCACCACTGGGTACGGGTGACGGGGGCGCCGTCCTTCACCGCGACGGTCACCGCGCGCGGGGTCATCCGCTCCGGCTTCCCGTCCACCAGATAGGCGGTCGGGTCGCCGGGCACGAGCGTCAGCTGGTGGAGGCTGAGGGGGACTCCGGTGGCGACGGTGTGGCTCCAGGCGACCTTGTCGTTGAAGCCGATGTTGACGACGGCGGTGCCGAGGAGGGAGGCGCCGGAGACGTTCAGTTCGCCCGGGATGGTCTGTTGCGACTGCCAGAAGCGGCGGCCGCCCTGCCACGGGTAGTGCGGGTTCCCCAGGAGCAGCCCGCGCCCGTTCGCCGTGGTGGTGCCGGAGAAGGCGACGGCGTTGGAGCCCATCGTGGCGTTCTCGGGAGCGAACAGCTCGCGTGCAGCCTCGGCGGCGTCGTCCGGATCGGGGACGGCGTCGGAGGCGGCGGTGACAGCGAGTGGGGCGGCACCCGAGGAGTCGGTGCCGGCGGGCGGGGCGGCGGCCGGGGGAGAGACGGGCGGCCGGGCGGCCGTGATGCCGTCCACGGCCCTGCCCTGTCCGCCGAGCACCGAGACGGCGAAGCCGCGCCGGGCCACGTCGAGCGCGGTGACCGGGCGGACCCAGTCGGCGTCCGCGCAGGCCGGATCGGTGATCCGGTTCTTGCGCAGCCAGGCGTTGTAGCCGGCCGCCCAGCCGCGCATCAGCTCCTTCAGGTCCCGGCTCGGTCCGGCCGGTGCCGGTGTGGCGAGCAGGTCCTCGACCGTGCCCGCGTCCTTCACGCCACGGAAGTACAGGTCGCTGGAGAGGTTCGTGCCGGCGGAGGACAGCGAGCCGTCGGGGGCCGCGTCCGGGCCGAAGTACCGGGAGCGTTCGCCGTTCACGGTCAGGAAGCCGTCGGCGAGCACGCAGACCTGGTCGGCGGCCTGGGCCCAGCCCGTGCCGAAACCGAGGTTCGCGTAGTCCCTGGCCACGATGTGCGGGATGCCGTACTCGGTGTAGCGGATGACGGCCGACAGGCCCCGGTCGGACGGGCGGTCGCCCCGGTCCCCGGAGTCGGCGGCCGCCGCGCCGGGCAGCGAGGCGGTGACGACGGCGAGGGCCGCGCCGGTGAGCGCCAGGTGTTTCAGACGGGTGCGGAGGTGCAAGATGCCTCCCAACGGGCAGACGGGCACTGCGGATCGGACCATGCACGCAGCTGCCCGCCCCCGTGTCAACATCCCGTTCGGTATCCGAGGTCCCGTCATGCGGGGCACACCGCACGGTACTTGACCTTCCGCACGTCACCCGCCGAGGATCACCGCATGGATCGACTCCTCAGCCGTACCGTCGACGGTGTCCTGCGCGCGAGCGCCCGGCGCGTGCCCGACCGGATCGCCGTCCGGTACGCCGACCGCACCTGGACGTACGCGGAGCTGGACGCGGCCGTCACCACCGCCGCCGCAGTCCTGCGGGAGCCGCACCACGGCCTCGCCCTGCCGGAGTACGCCCGGGTCGCCACGTACGGCCACAACTCCGACGCCTACCTCATCGCGTTCCTCGCCTGCGCCCGGGCCGGGCTCGTCCACGTGCCGGTCAACCACCACCTGACCGGCGAGGACCTCGCGTACGTCCTGGAGCAGTCGGACAGCTCGCTCGTGCTCGCCGACCCCGCCCTCACCGGCCGGATCCCCGAGGGCTTCGCGGTCAAGGCGCTGCGGGACGCGCCCGGTTCGCTGCTCGACGCGCTCGCCGAACCGGAGGAGTACCTCACCGACCGGGACGCCCGCGACCTCGCCCAGCTGCTCTACACCTCGGGCACCACCGCACTCCCCAAGGGCGCGATGATGACCCACCTCGCCCTCGTCCACGAGTACGCGAGCGCGATCGAGGCCCTCGACCTGAGCGAGGACGACCGGCCGGTGCACGCGCTGCCGCTGTACCACTCGGCGCAGATGCACGTCTTCCTGCTGCCCTACCTCGCCGTCGGCGCCGAGAACACGATCGTCGACGGACCCGACCCGGCCGTCCTGTTCGACCTCGTCGAGGCGGGCCGCGCCGACAGCCTCTTCGCCCCGCCGACCGTCTGGATCGGCCTCGCCAACCACCCCGACTTCGCCGCCCGCGACCTCTCGGCCCTCCGCAAGGCCTACTACGGGGCCTCGATCATGCCGGTCCCCGTCCTGGAGCGGCTGCGCGTCCGGCTGCCCGAGCTCGCCTTCTACAACTGCTTCGGCCAGTCGGAGATCGGACCCCTCGCCACCGTCCTCGGCCCCGACGAGCACGAGGGCCGGATGGACTCCTGCGGCCGCCCCGTACGCCACGTCGAGGCCCGCGTCGTCGGCGAGGACGGCGAGGACGTCCCCGACGGCACCCCGGGGGAGATCGTCTACCGCTCCCCGCAGCTGTGCGAGGGCTACTGGCGCAAGCCCGAGGAGACCGAGGAGGCCTTCCGGGGCGGCTGGTTCCACTCCGGGGACCTCGCGGTCCGCGACGCCGAGGGCTACCTCACGATCGTCGACCGGGTGAAGGACGTCATCAACTCCGGTGGCGTGCTCGTCGCCTCACGCCAGGTCGAGGACGCGCTCTACACCCACCCCGGGGTCGCCGAGGCGGCCGTCATCGGCCTCCCCGACGAGCGGTGGATCGAGGCGGTTACGGCCGTCGTCGTCCCGCGCGGGGACGTCACCGAGGCCGAACTCCTCGGCCATGCCCGCGAGAAGCTCGCCCACTTCAAGGCGCCGAAGCGGGTCTTCCTCGTGGACGCCCTTCCTCGCAACGCCAGCGGCAAGATCCTCAAGCGGGACCTGAGGGACCGCTTCGGCGGTCAGCTCTGACCCTTCTCCTCCATCACGCAGAGGATGTTGCCCTCGCTGTCCTTGAACCAGGCACCCCGCATGGTGCCCGCCTCGGCCACGCCGTCGACCGTCTTGAGGTCGGGCAGGTCGTAGTCCTCGAACGTGACGCCCTTGGAGCGCAGCGTCGTCATCTCCGCGTCGAGGTCGGCGACCTTCCAGCTCGCCAGCGTGTGATCGGCCTTGCCGCCGTACGGCGTCTCGTAGAGGCCGATGGTCGTCCCACCGCACTCGTACCTGGTGTCCTCCGGCGCGTCCTTCGTGAGGGGCAGACCGAGGGTCTCCGAGTAGAACTGCTTGGCCCGGTTCATGTCACTGACCGGAATGATCGCGGCTATGGGGGAGTCCGACAGCATCGCAACCACCTCCTCCCCCCAGGCTACGCGCCCCGGAGGTCCACGATCCGCTTGATCTTGCCCACCGAGCGCTCCAGCGTCTCCGGGTCGACGACCTCCACGGCCACCGAGACCCCGACCCCGTCCTTCACCGCCGCGGCGATGGCCCGCGCCGCCTCCGCGCGCTCCTCCTGCGTCGCGTCCGGGCGGGCCTCGGCGCGCACGGTCAGGGCGTCGAGCCGGCCCTCGCGGGTCAGCCGCAGCTGGAAGTGGGGTGCCACGCCCGGGGTGCGGAGCACGATCTCCTCGATCTGGGTGGGGAAGAGGTTCACCCCGCGCAGGATGATCATGTCGTCGCTGCGTCCGGTGACCTTCTCCATCCGGCGGAAGACCCGCGCGGTCCCCGGCAGCAGACGGGTGAGGTCGCGCGTGCGGTAGCGGATCACCGGCATCGCCTCCTTGGTGAGCGAGGTGAAGACCAGCTCGCCCTCCTCCCCGTCGGGCAGCACCTCGCCGGTGAACGGGTCCACGACCTCCGGGTAGAAGTGGTCCTCCCAGATGTGCAGGCCGTCCTTGGTCTCCACGCACTCCTGCGCCACGCCGGGGCCGATGACCTCCGACAGGCCGTAGATGTCGACCGCGTCGATCGCGAACCGCTCCTCGATCTCCTTGCGCATCTCCTCCGTCCACGGCTCCGCGCCGAAGACGCCCACCTTCAGCGAGGTCGACCGCGGGTCCACGCCCTGCCGTTCGAACTCGTCGAGCAGCGTCAGCATGTACGAGGGGGTCACCATGATGATCTCGGGCCGGAAGTCCTGGATGAGCTGCACCTGGCGGGCCGTCATGCCGCCGGACGCCGGGATCACCGTGCACCCGAGGCGCTCCGCGCCGTAGTGGGCGCCGAGCCCACCGGTGAACAGGCCGTACCCGTACGCCACATGGACCTTGTGGCCGGGGCGCGCCCCGGCCGCGCGCAGGGAGCGGGCCACCATGTCGGCCCACATGTCCAGGTCGGCCTCGGTGTAGCCGACGACGGTCGGCCGGCCGGTGGTGCCGCTGGAGGCGTGGATCCGCCGGATCCGGGACTGGTCGACGGCGAACATGCCGAAGGGGTAGTGGTCGCGCAGGTCCGACTTGGCGGTGAACGGGAAGCGGGCCAGGTCCGCGAGCGTACGGCAGTCGTCCGGGGTCAGCCCGGCCGCGTCGAAGGACCGCCGGTAGAAGTCCACGTTCTCGTACGCGTGGCGCAGGGTCGCGCGCAGCCGCTCCAACTGGAGGGCCGCCAGCTCCTCGCGCCCGAGCCGTTCGCCGCTGTCCAGCAGTTCCGTCATGCGCCACTCCTCCGCTGTCGTAAAACGGACAACCGATCATTCGGTTGATCCGTTCCGGGTCAGTAAAACCGGAGGTACCCGGGGCTTGGCAAGGGGGGTGGACGAACTTTTCCCGACCGTGTGACCGTCCGGACGGCGGAGCGTGCACGGCGCTCGCGGGGCGGCCGCCGCCACGCGGCGCTCCCACCCGTTCGCGCCGCACCCGGACGAGGGACGACACGGTGCGTTACACCTGGACGCGGAGAGTGACGAACGAGTCCGCGAACGCCCCAGAAAGCGAGTCACCCATGTCGGTCGACACCGAACCGGCGGCCACCCCGCCCGCCATCGAGCTCCGCCAGGTCCAGCTCAGCCTCAGCACCGCAGCCGCCCGCAACCTCGCCACCACCACCAAGTCCGAACCCCAGATGCAGGGCATCAGCTCCCGCTGGCTGCTCCGCACGCTCCCCTGGGTGCACACCCCCGGCGGTGTCTACCGGGTCAACCGGCGCCTCTCGTACGTGGTCGGAGACGGCCGCGTCACCTTCGTGAAGAGCGGCTCCCGGGTCGAGGTCATCCCCGCCGAGCTGGCCGAACTCCCGCTGCTGCGCGGCTTCGACGATCCCACCGCGCTCGGCGCGCTCGCCGACCGCTTCGTCCAGCAGGAGTACGGGCCCGGCCAGGTCGTCGTGGAGGCCGGCGGGAACGCCGACCACGTCTACCTCATCGCCCACGGCAAGATCGAGAAGCTCGGCACCGGACAGTACGGCGACGAGACCGTCCTCGGCCGGCTCGGCGACGGCGACACCTTCGGCGGCCAGGTGCTCGCCGGGGACGGGACCTGGGACTTCACCGCCAAGGCCGTCACCGCCGTGACCCTCCTTGCGCTGCCCCGCACGGCCTACCTCGCCGTGGCCGAGCAGTACGAGAACCTCCGCGACCACGTCCAGGGCGGCGGGGCCGACGGCCACCAGCGCTCCACCAACCTGTTCGGCGAGGCGGCCATCGAGCTCAGCGCCGGCCACGTCGGCGAGGCCGTGCTGCCCCACGCGTACGCGGACTACGAGCTCAGGCCGCGCGAGTACGAACTCAGCGTCGCCCAGACCGTCCTGAAGGTCCACACCCGCGTCGCCGACCTCTACAACCAGCCGATGAACCAGACGCAGCAGCAGCTCCGTCTGACGATCCAGGAGCTCCGCGAGCGCCAGGAGCACGAGCTCGTCAACAACCCCGAGTTCGGTCTGCTCCACAACGCCGACTTCGACCAGCGCATCCAGACCCACTCGGGCCCGCCGACCCCGGACGACCTCGACGACCTGCTCAGCATGCGCCGCGACACCGACTACATCTTCGCCCACCCCCGGGCCATCGCCGCCTTCGGCAAGGAGTGCAACAAGCGCGGTCTCGTGCTCGGCACGGTCGACGTCGAGGGGCGCCCGATGCCGGCCTGGCGAGGGGTCCCCATCCTGCCCTGCGGGAAGATCCCGGTCACCGACCGGCAGAGCTCCTCGATCATCGCCGTCCGCACCGGCGAGAACAACGAGGGCGTCATCGGCCTCCACCAGACCGGCCTGCCCGACGAGATCGAGCCCAGCCTCAACTGCCGCTTCATGGGCATCGACGAGAAGGCGATCATCTCCTACCTCGTCTCCGCCTACTACTCCGCCGCCATCCTCGTGCCGGACGCGGTCGGCATCCTGGAGAACGTCGAGGTCCGTCCGCGCGCCTGACCCGCCGACCGGGCGGGGTGCCGGGCAAATCCCGTTGCCCCGCGCCGGACGCCGGTGCTGGAGTGGCCCGCATGGAACCTCAGCACCTGCGCGACCTCCACGACCTCCAGCTGCGCCGCGAGGCCCGCCCCGACGGGCCCGGCTGCCGCGTCGAGCGCGTCGGCGCCGTCGTCCGCCAGACCGGCCCCGCGCACGCGTGGAACGGCGTCCTCTGGTCCGGGCTCGACGCGCACGACGGGCCCGCCGCGGACGCCGCGATCGCCGCGCAGATCGCGCACTACCGCGCCGCCGGCCTGTCCTTCGAGTGGAAGCTGTACGCGCACGACACCCCCGCCGACCTCGGCGACCGCCTCCTCGCGGCGGGCCTCGCCCCCGAGGAACCCGAGACCGTGATGGCCGCCGAGGCCGCCGCCCTGCCCCGCGAGGTCCCGCTCCCGGAGGGCGTCGAACTCCGCGCGGTCACCGACGAGACCGGGGTCCGCCAGGTGGTCGAGGTCCACGAGCGGGCCTTCGGCACCGACAGCTCCCGCCTCGGCCGCCAGCTCCTGGACCGGCTCGCGGCCGACCCCGGCACGGTCACCGCCGTCGTCGCCCTCGCCGCGGGGGAGCCCGTCAGCGCCGCCCGCATGGAGCTGTACCCCGGCACGGACTTCGCGGGCCTCTGGGGCGGCGGCACCGTCGAGGGCTGGCGCGGCCGCGGCCTCTACCGCGCCCTGGTCTCCCACCGCTCCCGCATCGCCGCCGAACGCGGCCACCGCTACGTCCAGGTCGACGCGGCGGACACCAGCCGCCCGATCCTCCGGCGCCTCGGCTTCCTGACGCTGACGACCACGACGCCGTACGTGTACGAGGTCTGAGGCCGCCTACCCCTGGTCGTGGGCGGTCACCACCGCGCGCAGGAGTCCCGGGAAGCGCTCCTCGAACTCCTCGCGGCGCAGCGCGTTCATACGGGAGGTCCCCGCGTAGTGCTGGCGGATGAGGCCGGCCTCGCGCAGGACGTGGAAGTGATGGGTGGCCGTGGACTTGCTGACCGGCAGGTCGATGGTCCCGCAGGCGAGGTCCTCGCGGGCCGCGTACAGCTCGGCGACGATCCGCCGCCTGACCGGGTCGACCAGGGCGTCCAGGACCTGCTGCAGGCCGATGTCGCGCATGTCGGGGTGGGGCGGGACGCGGTCCCGCCGGTCGGTGCCTGTCACTGCTCTCATCGTCGTGTCGCCTCCGGGAGCATCGTACGACAGGCGTCAAAGTTCTATGGCCATCGAAGTTTGACAGTGGTCGAACCTTGCGCTTGGCTGGGGCCCGGCGGCGGAGCGGTCCGCCCGCCGCCGTCACCGAACGGGAGGGGAAGCCCGATGAGCAAGGCCAGGACGGTGCGGTTCCACGAGTACGGCGGCCCGGAGGTGCTCCGCCTGGAGGACGTGGAGGTCGGCGAGCCCGGCCCCGGCGAAGTCCTCCTCCGGATCGAGGCCATCGGCCTCAACCGCGCCGAGGCGCTCTTCCGCGGCGGCCACTACATCGAGCCGGCCCGGAGCTTCCCCGCCCGGCTCGGCCTGGAGGCCTCGGGCGTCGTCGAGGCCCTCGGGGAGGGGGTCGACGGGCTCGCCGCCGGGCAGGCGGTGAGCGTGGTGCCCTCGTTCTCGATGAACGACCACGGGGTCTACGCCGAGCGCGCGATCGTCCCGGCCTCCTCCCTCGTGCCCCGCCCCGAGGGGCTCGGCCCCGTCGAGGGCGCCGCCGTGTGGATGCCGTACGTCACGGCCTACGGCGGACTCGTCGAGGTCGGCGGGATGCGCGCGGGCGACACCGTCGTCCTGACCGGCGCCTCCAGCAGCGTCGGGCTCGCCGCGATCAGGACCGCGCACCGGATCGGCGCCACACCCCTCGCCACCACCCGCACCCGGGCCAAGAAGGACGCCCTGCTCAAGGCGGGGGCGGCCGAGGTGATCGTCACCGACGAGGAGGACGTCGCCGAGCGGGTACGGGACCTCACCGGCGGGCGCGGCGCCGACCTGGCCTTCGACGGCGTCGCGGGCCCCGGCCTCACCGACCTCGTCAGGTCCGTCGTCCCCGGCGGCACCGTGCTGCTCTACGGAGCCGTGAGCGGGCTGCCGACCCCGTACCCCGGCTTCGACCTGGGGATGCCCGCCGTCTCCCTGAGGACCTACACGATGCCGGAGACGACCAGGGACCCGGAGCGGCTGCGCCGGGCTCGCGCCTTCGTCGAGTCCGGACTGCGCACCGGCTTCTTCGAAGCGGCCGTCGACCGCACCTTCCCGCTCGACGAGATCGTCGCCGCGCACCGGGCCATGGAGGCCGGCCGGCAGGTGGGCAAGATCGTCGTGACCGTGCCCGAGTGAGGGGCCGTCAGGCGGTCCAGTGCGCGGGGCGGTCGAAGCCCTCCGGGAGGCGGGTCGCGGTGTTCCCGCGCGCCGAGTTCAGCTGGGGCTGCGTCAGGAACAGCGCGCCCGTCAGATCCGCGTCCGACAGGTCGGCGTCCCGCAGGTCGGCGCCGATCAGGTCCGCGAGCGACAGGTCCGCCCCCGTCAGGTCGGCGGCGATGAGCAGCGCCCCGCGCAGGTCGGTGCCCCGCAGCTTCGCCCCGCGCAGCCGCTTGCCGATCAGGTCCGCCCCGCGCCGGCTCTTCGGCCGCCCGCCGGCCGTGGCGCGCACCAGCTCGCTCGTCCGCAGGAGCAGCGGGTTGACCTCGGCGCGCACCGGGCCCACGTCCAGCTTCTCCAGGGCGTCCGGCGTGCCGCCGGTGAGCTCCTCGACCCGGGCCAGCGCGGCCCGCAGCTCGGCGTGGACGGGGCGGGCCGTCGGCAGGGCGAGGGCCTCCGTGAGGTAGCGCAGCAGCTCGTGCAGCTGGCGCACCACCGGGAAGACCTCGTACATCTGCCGGGCCGTCTCCGGAGCCTCGCGCCAGGACACGCCGCCGAAGGTCACCTGGGAGACCTGCTGGCCGGCGCCGAAGCAGTCGTACACCGTGCAGCCCTGGAAGCCGCTCGGCCGCAGCCGCGTGTGGATCCCGCAGCGGAAGTCCTCCTGGAGGTTCCGGCAGGGCTCGCCCGACGACTTGTTCACGGCGAAGTCGGCCGACTTGGCGAAGGGCAGTGCCACACAGCACAGGCCGAAGCAGTTCGCGCAGTCGCCGCGCAGGGCGGATTCCCGGGTGTCGGGCACGGTGGAACGCTTCCTTCGCAGTTCGGGGACGGTCCTCCACCGTATCGCGCGGCCGCTCCGCCGCTCCCGGCGCGGCGCTCACGGCCCCCGGCATGGCGCTCACGGCGAAACCGATTGCGAAGATCCACCCGGGCCGGTGAGGATCGGCGGCATGCCGACGTTCACGACCCATGACGGAACCCAGCTCGCCTACCGCGTCCAGGGGGAGGGGGAGCCGCTCGTCTGCCTGGCGGGCGGGCCGCTGCGCGACGCCGGCTACCTCGGCGACCTCGGTGGACTCGCCGCCCACCGCACCCTCGTCCTGCTCGACGCCCGCGGCACCGGCGAGAGCGCCGCCCCCGCCGACCCCGGCACGTACCGCTGCGACCGGCAGGTCGGCGACGTCGAGGCCCTCCGCGCCCACCTCGGCCTGGACCGGATCGACCTCCTCGGCCACTCCGCGGCCGGCAACCTCGCCGTCCTGTACGCCGCCGCCCACCCCGAACGGATCCGCTCCCTCGTCCTCGTCACCTCCCTCGGGCGCGCCCTCGGCGTCGGGACCACCGACGAGGAGTGGGACAAGGCCGTCGAGGTCTTCGCCGACCAGGACTGGTACCCGGAGGCCAGGGCCGCGCTCGACACCATCGGCCCCGACACCCCCCTCCGGCGCGTCTACGAGATCACCGCCCCCTTCGCGTACGGCCGCTGGGACGCCGCCGCCCGGGAGCACGCGGCGGGCACGGGGCGGGAGACGAACTGGGAGGCCGCACCCGCCTACCACGGCGAGGGCGCCTACGACCCGGAGACGACCCGCCGCGCGCTCGGCGCGCTCACCGCGCCCGTCCTGATCGTGGCCGGCGAGTACGACGCGGGCCCGACCCCCGCGAAGGCGGCCGAGGCGGCGGCCTGCTTCCCCCACGCGGAGCTCGTCGTCCAGCCGGGCGCCGGACACCATCCGTGGGTCGACGACGCGGACGCCTTCGTCCGCCCGGTCGCCGCCTTCCTCGACCCGGCCGTCCGCACGGTCACCGTGGACGGCGTGCGGATCGCCTACCGGGTCGCGGGACCCGAGGGCGCCCGGCCCGTCGTCCTGGTCCACGGCCGCGGCAACAACGGCACGACCTGGACGGAGATCGGCGCGGACCTGGCCGCCGACCACCGGGTGTACGCCCTCGACCTGCCCGGCCACGGACTCAGCGACCGGACCGGCCGCTACGGCTTCGAGGACTTCCGCGACGAACTCGGCGGCTTCCTCCGGGCCCTCGGCCTCGCCGGCGCCACCGTCGTCGCCCACTCGATGGGCGCCGCCGCCGCGTACCTCCTGGCCCAGCGCGAACCCGGCCTGATCGGCCGCCTCGTCCTGGAGGAGGCACCGGCCTTCGTGCCGCTCGACCCGCCGCGGCCCGTCGCCGAACGCCCCGAGGGCCCCCTCGCCTTCGACTGGGAGATCGTCCTCACCACCGACGCCCAGCTGAACGCCCCCGACCCGGCCTGGCGCGAGGAGCTCTCCGCGATCACGGCCCCCACCCTCGTCCTCGCCGGTGGTCCGACCAGCCACGTCCCCCAGGACCAGCTCGCCGTCCTCGCCGCCTCCATTCCCGACGCCCGCCTCGTCACGATCGCGGTCGGCCACCTCGTCCACAACGCCGCACCGGACGAATTCCTCGCGGCAGTAAGGGAGTTCGGTCTGTAACCGCCCGCCGCTGGCCGTCGGTTGGCCGGTATGAATCGTCCGTGTTCGTCACGGCGCCGCCGACGATTCATCAGATGGTGCGTACTCGTGTTCATCGCGGGTTCACGCCGTACGGGTGTGGCTACGGTCGTCCGCGTCGTCCCGCCGGGGGCGTCACCGGTCGATCGGGAGTGGACATGAGTTCTGTCGGACGTAGGACCGCCGCGGTGATGGCAGCCGCTCTGGCGTCACTGGGCGCGGGGGGTGCCGTCCCCGCGACCGCGGTCACCTCGTCGCCCGCGCCGTGCAGCGGTGCGGAATGCCCCAGCCTGAAGCCGGTCAGGCTGGTGGCCAGCCAGGCCACCCTGAACGTCACCCAGATGCAGCTGGAGAACATCCACGCGATCGCCTCCGACGCCGTCACCGGGGAGCCCGTCAGGGGCGTGAAGATCGTGTTCGCCACCATCGGCGGCCGGACGCTCGGTGCGGCCTACACCGACTACGACGGCGTGGCCGCGATCACCGCCCCGGAGAACCTGGGTCCCGGAACCCTCCAGGAACTCCTCGGCGGCTACGAAGCGGCGCTGCAGGGCGACGGCGTCCACACCCCGGTCGGAGCCCACGGGGCGATCACCGTCGGCACCGACCAGGGGCCCGGAGTGCCCGCCGGCCCGTGCTCCATCTGCAGTGACCGCGGGCTCAAGCAGGACGTCGTCCCGGTCGACTGGAGCCGGTGACGATGCGCATCTTCCCCCGACGGTCCCGGGCGGCCGGTCACGGTCCCGCGGGCATCGGCGAGGCCGGTGCCCGGGACGGCGCCGCCGTGGCCCCCGTCGGCGCCGTCAACGGACACAAGGTCCTGGAGACGGTGGCCGCGCTGCCCATCAGCACCTGGCGCTACGTCTGGGAGCCCGACGACGTCCGCCACCTCGGACCGATGGCCCAGGACTGGCACGCCGCCTTCGGCCTCAACCGCGACGACACCAGGATCCCGGTCGTCGACGGCCTCGGCGTGGCCCTGGTCTGCGTCCAGGCGCTCCACCGCCACGTGACGGAGCTGGAGGCCGAAGTGGCCCGGCTGCGGGAGTCCGCCGCCGTGGCCTCGTCCCCGTCCGAGGTGGGGCGATGACGGCGCGGCAGGATCTGTCGCCGGTGTCCACGGACGCGGTCTTCCGGCTTCCGGTGACGGTCTGCCGCATCACCGGGTTCCTCGGCGAGCGGACGGCCGGCGTCCTCCTGGAGCGTGCCGTCGCCTCCACGGGGGACCGACTGAAGCCCTCCATGATCCGGGACCGGGAGCTGGACCCCGACCTGCGCCGGTCCCGGTCGTGCCCGGACTTCGAGGCGCCCGAGCTGCTCGCGGCCATCGACGACGTCCGGGAGTCGGTCGAGCGCGCGCTGGGAGTCGACTGCCGGTACACCGAACCCGGTTACGGGCTCAACGTGCACAACGACGGGGACTTCTACCGGCCGCACCAGGACAGCAGCATCGCGTACGCCCCCCGGCGCCTGCTCACGTTCGTGTACTACCTCCACCGCACGCCCCGGCCGTTCACCGGCGGCGAGCTGCGCGTCTTCGACGCCGCCCTGCCGCTGCACACCGACACCACCGGGGCATGGGAGGAACGCACCTGGCGGGACTGGGAACCCGAGCACGACAGCATCGTGTTCTTCCTGCCCACCGCCTGGCACGAGGTGCGCCCGGTCGCGTGCCCCGGACAGCGGCACGAGGACAGCCGCTTCGCCGTCAACGGCTGGCTCTGCGCCCCCGACCCCGCGCACCGCCACGCGGACTAGTCGCGCTGCTCCCCGTCGGCCTCCACCGCCACCGCGCGGGCCCAGCGGTAGTCCGCCTTGCCGCTGGGGGAGCGCTGGATGCGGTCGGTGAGGACCAGCTGGCGGGGGACCTTGTAGCCCGCCAGCTGTTGTCGGCAGTGGGTCTGGAGGGCCTCCAGGTCCAGCGGACGCGCGTCCGGCCGGAGTTGGACGACCGCGGCGACGTGATTGCCCCAGCGGGCGTCCGGGACGCCGGCGACCAGGGCGTCGTACACGTCGGGGTGCGACTTGAGCGCCTGCTCGACCTCCTCCGGGTACACCTTCTCGCCGCCCGTGTTGATGCACTGGGAGCCTCGGCCCAGGACGGTGACCACCCCGCTCTCGTCCACCGTCGCCATGTCGCCGAGCAGGACCCACCGCACCCCGTCCCGCTCGAAGAAGGTCTCGGCGGTCTTCGCCGGGTCGTTGTAGTAGCCGAGCGGGACGTGCCCGCGCTGCGCGAGCCGGCCGGTCTCGCCCGGTGCGACGGGGACGCGGGTCGCCGGGTCGACGACCTGGGTGCGCTCGTTGACGTGCAGCCGGAAGCCCTTGGCCGGGCCGGAGTCGTCGGTGGCCCGGCCGTTGGAACCCGACTCGGTGGAGCCGAAGTTGTTGAGCAGCGTGACGTTCGGCATGAGCTCCTGGAGCTGCGCCCGCACCGTCTCGGACATGATCGCCCCGGAGGACGAGAGGCTGAAGAGGGCGGAGAGGTCCGTGCCCCGCAGCGGTCCGCGCAGCGCGTCCACGAGCGGGCGCAGCATCGCGTCCCCGACCAGGGAGATGCTGGACACCTTCTCCTTCTCCAGGGTGCGCAGCACCTCCTCGGGCACGTACTTGCGGTGCAGGACGACCCGCTGCCCGTAGTTGAGGGCGATGAACGCGGTCAGCGTGGAGGTGCCGTGCATGAGGGGCGGCGCGGGGAAGAAGGTGATGCCGGCGCCGCCGGCCGCGACCCGCTCCGCCAGCTCCTCGGGGCGCTTCACGGGCTCGCCCGCGGGGTCGCCCCCGAACAGCCCCGCGAAGAACAGGTCCTCCTGGCGCCACAGGACGCCCTTGGGCATGCCCGTGGTGCCGCCGGTGTAGATGATGAAGAGGTCGTCGGGGGAGCGGGGGCCGAAACCGCGATCCGGAGAACCGGAGGCCTCCGCGTCGGCGAACGGCACGCAGTCGAGCGCCGGGGCGTCCTGGAATGGGGCGCTGTGCTGCGCAGCAGCTCCTTGAGGGGTGGTGGCCGGGCGACGGGAGGGCGGGTTCCCCACCCTCACGAGGTGCCGCAGCTTCTCCGTCTGCGGCAGCGCCGCCGCGACCCGGTCGGTGAACTCGGCGTCGAAGACGAGCGCGGCCAGGTCGGCGTCCCGGTAGAGGTAGACGAGCTCCTCCTCCACGTACCGGTAGTTCACGTTGACCGGCACGATCCGCGCCTTGAGGCAGGCGAGGACGGTCTGGAGGTACTCGACGCCGTTGTACAGGTGGAGGCCGAGGTGCTCGCCGGGCCGGATGCCCGCGTCGGTCAGGTGGTGCGCGATCCGGTTGGCGGCGGCGTCCAGCTCGGCGTAGGTGAGCCGCCGCTCCTCGCCGGTGCCCGGATGGTCGACGTACACCAGCGCCTCGCGGTCGGGGACCACGTCGACGACCGATTCGAACAGGTCGGCAAGGTTGTACTCCACCGTTCCTCCTGACCCCGGTTCGCTGGTTCACATGGACGTGGCGGTCATTAGAGCGCCGACCGCCCGCCGGGGGAAGGGGGTGCGCAGAAGAATCTGACTGAGTGTCAGAAAACTATTGAACTGGGCCCGCGGCTCCTGCAACCTGTTCCAGAACTGGAGACGGGAGACCCCCATGGGCGGCACCGAACACCTCAGCGTCCGGCGCGAAGGCGCCACGCTCGTCCTCACCTTGAACCGGCCCGAGGCCAAGAACGCCCTGTCCTTGCCGATGCTCGTCGGCCTGTACGACGGGTGGCTCGAAGCCGACGCCGACGACACCGTCCGCTCGGTCGTCCTCACCGGTGCGGGCGGTTCCTTCTGCGCCGGCATGGACCTCAAGGCGCTGGCCGGGAAGGGAATGGAGGGCGAGCAGTACCGGGACCGGATGAAGGCCGACCCCGACCTGCACTGGAAGGCGATGCTCCGCCACCACCGACCCCGCAAGCCCGTCATCGCGGCCGTCGAGGGGTACTGCGTCGCCGGCGGCACCGAGATCCTCCAGGGCACCGACATCCGGGTCGCCGCCGCCTCCGCGACCTTCGGCCTCTTCGAGGTCCGGCGGGGCCTCTTCCCCATCGGCGGCTCCACCGTCCGCCTGCCCCGGCAGATCGCCCGCACCCACGCCCTCGAAATGCTCCTGACGGGCCGGCCGTACAGCGCCGAGGAGGCCGCCGCGATCGGCCTCGTCGGGCGCGTCGTCCCCGACGGCACCGCCCTCGACGCCGCCCTCGACATCGCCGAACGCATCAACGCCTGCGGGCCGCTCGCCGTCGAGGCGGTCAAGGCCTCGGTGTACGAGACGGCCGAGCTGAGCGAGACGGAGGGGCTGGCGGCCGAGCTGAAGAGGGGGTGGCCGATCTTCGACACGGCGGACGCGAAGGAGGGGGCGCGGGCGTTCGCGGAGAAGCGACGGCCGGTGTACCGGAGGGAGTGAGCCTTCCCCTACCCCGCCCCTCCCCGAAACCGCGGGCTCGGCCCCCGACCCGGGTGAACGGGGCTCGGCCCCCGACCCGGGTGAACGGGGCTCGGCCTCCGATTCCGGTGAACGGGCCTATGCCTTCGGACCCTGGTCATGGGCTCTGCCCCGGACCCCGGTCGTGGGGCGTTTCGCCCCGCACCCTCACCGTGACCGGGCTCCACCCCGAACCCACCCGTGACCGGGGCTCCACCCCGGACCCACCCATGACCGGGGCTCCACCCCTGGAACCCCGGTCATGGAGCTTCGCCCAGCCCCCGGTCGTGGGGGCTCCGTCCCGGACCCTCGCCTCGAGCTCCCCCTACGCCTGCGGCGCGGGGGGATCCCAGCGGGGCTGAACTCCCCGTCCAGCGGGCGGGAGTTCAGCCCGCCCGGCGTTCGAGGGCACGGCCGCAGGCCGTGCGGGGCCCGGGGGCTCGCCCCCGGTTCGGGAAGGGGCGGGGTGGGGAGAAGGCCCCGCGCAGCGGCCCCACCCGCACCCCACGCCGCCCGCCCGTCCACCCATCCCACCCCAGAGGAGCCGTCCCATGACAGCCGCCGCACCCCCGCCCGAAGCCCTCCAGGCGCCCCTCGTCGTCGAGTTCCCCTTCACCCGCTCCCTCGGCCCCGTCCAGTCCGCCTTCCTCACCGGACTCCGCGAGCGCACCGTCCTCGGTGTGCGCACCGAGGCGGGTGGCGTGCTCGTCCCGCCCGTCGAGTACGACCCCGTGACCGCCGCCGAGCTCCGCGAGCTCGTCGAGGTCGCCGTGACCGGCACCGTCACCACCTGGGCCTGGAACCCCGAGCCCCGCACCGGCCAGCCCCTCGCGACCCCTTTCGCCTGGGTCCTCGTCCGTCTCGACGGCGCCGACACCGCCCTGCTCCACGCCCTCGACGTCCCCGGCCCCGAGGCCGTCCGCACCGGCCTGCGGGTGCGGATCCGCTGGGCCGCCGAACGGGCCGGCGCCATCACGGACATCGCCTGCTTCGAGCCGTACGAGAGCAGCCCGCAGGACAGCACCACCCCGCACGACGGCCGGTTCGAGGAGCCCGTGACCGGCATCGTCGCCCCCGCCCGCCTCGACTACACGTACAGCCCCGGCCGCGCCCAGACCCGCTATCTGCACGGGCTCGCCGAACGCCGCACCGTCGGCGAACGCTGCCCCTCCTGCGCCAAGGTGTACGTGCCGCCCCGCGGCGCCTGCCCCACCTGCGGCGTCGCCACCACCGACCAGGTCGAGGTCGGCCCCCGCGGCACCGTCACCACCTTCTGCATCGTCAACATCAAGGCGAAGAACCTCGACATCGAAGTCCCGTACGTCTACGCCCACATCGCCCTCGACGGCGCCGGGCTCGCCCTCCACGGCCGGATCGCCGGCATCCCCTACGACGAGGTCCGCATGGGCCTGCGCGTCGAACCCGTGTGGAGCGAGGACGGCCGCTACCCCGACCACTACCGGCCCACCGGCGAGCCCGACGCCGACTACGACACGTACAAGGAGCTGCTATGAGCCGGGACGTGGCGATCGTCGCCTTCGCCCAGAGCGACCACCGGCGGCACACCGACGACCTCTCCGAGGTCGAGATGGTGATGCCCGTGCTGCACGAGGTGCAGCGCCAGACCGGCCTGAAGGCCGCCGACATCGGCTTCACCTGCTCCGGCTCCTCCGACTACCTCGCCGGGCGCGCCTTCTCCTTCACCATGGCCCTCGACGGCGTCGGCGCCTGGCCGCCGATCTCCGAGTCCCACGTCGAGGCCGACGGCGCCTGGGCCCTCTACGAAGCCTGGGTGAAGCTGCTCACCGGAGAGGCCGACACGGCCCTCGTCTACTCCTACGGCAAGTCCTCGCCCGGCTCCGTCCGCGACGTCCTCACCCGCCAGCTCGACCCGTACTACCTCGCCCCGCTGTGGCCCGACTCCGTCGCCCTCGCCGCCCTCCAGGCCCAGGCCCTCATCGACGCCGGGGAGACCGACGAACCCGCCCTCGCCGCGATCGCCGCCCGCAGCCGCGAGGACGCCCGTACCAATCCCCACGCCCAGCTGCCGGGCGCCCGGCCCCAGGGCGCGTACGCCGTCCAGCCCCTCCGCACCGGCGACTGCCCGCCGGTCGGCGACGGCGTCGCCGCCGTGATCCTCGCCGCCGGCGACCGGGCCCGTGAGCTGTGCGAGCGCCCCGCCTGGATCCGGGGCATGGACCACCGGATCGAGGCCCACTCCCTCGGCGTCCGCGACCTCACCGACTCGCCCTCCACCCGCCTCGCCGCCGAACGCGCCGGAGCCTTCGAACGGCCCGTCGACACCGCCGAACTCCACGCGCCCTTCACCTCCCAGGAGGTCGTCCTGAGGAAAGCCCTCGGGCTCGGCGACAGCGTGACGGTCAACCCCTCCGGGGGTGCCCTCGCCGCCAACCCCGTCATGGCCGCCGGACTGATCCGGCTCGGCGAGGCCGCCGCCCGCATCCACCGCGGCGAGTCCGACCGCGCCCTCGCCCACGCGACCTCAGGACCCTGCCTCCAGCAGAACCTCGTCGCCGTCCTGGAAGGAGACAGCCGTGGCTAAGGCCGTGACATCGAAAGAGTGCGTCGCCGTCGTCGGCATCGGCCAGACCAAGCACGTCGCCGCCCGCAGGGACGTCTCGATCGCCGGACTCGTCCGCGAGGCCGCCCTCCGTGCCCTGGAGGACGCCGAGCTGACCTGGGCGGACATCGACGCCGTCGTCATCGGAAAGGCCCCCGACTTCTTCGAGGGCGTCATGATGCCGGAGCTGTACCTCGCCGACGCCCTCGGCGCGGTCGGCAAGCCCATGATCCGCGTCCACACGGCCGGATCGGTCGGCGGCTCCACCGCCCTCGTCGCCGCCAACCTGGTCTCCGCGCGCGTGCACCGGACCGTCCTCACCCTCGCCTTCGAGAAGCAGTCCGAGTCCAACGCCATGTGGGGCCTCTCCCTGCCCGTCCCCTTCCAGCAGCCGCTGCTCGCCGGTGCCGGCGGATTCTTCGCCCCGCACGTGCGCGCGTACATGCGCCGCACCGGCGCCCCCGACACGATCGGCTCCCTCGTCGCGTACAAGGACCGGCGCAACGCGCTCAAGAACCCGTACGCCCACCTCCACGAGCACGACCTCACCCTGGAGAAGGTCCAGGCCTCCCCGATGCTCTGGGACCCGATCCGCTACTCCGAGACCTGCCCCTCCTCGGACGGCGCCTGCGCCATGGTCCTCACCGACCGCGCCGGAGCCGACCGCGCACCCCGTCCGGCCGCCTGGGTGCACGGCGGGGCGATGCGCAGCGAACCCACCCTCTTCGCGGGCAAGGACTTCGTCTCCCCGCGGGCCGGCCGGGACTGCGCCGCCGACGTCTTCCGGCAGGCCGGCATCACCGACCCCCGGCGGGAGATCGACGCCGTCGAGATGTACGTGCCGTTCTCCTGGTACGAACCCATGTGGCTGGAGAACCTGGGCTTCGCCGAGGAGGGCGAGGGCTGGAAGCTCACCGAGTCCGGGGTGACCGAACTCGACGGCGACCTGCCCGTGAACCCCTCGGGAGGGGTCCTCTCCACCAACCCCATCGGAGCCTCCGGGATGATCCGCTTCGCCGAGGCCGCCCTCCAGGTACGGGGGGACGCCGGCGCGCACCAGGTCGAAGGCGCCCGCCGGGCCCTCGGCCACGCCTACGGCGGCGGCGCCCAGTTCTTCGCCATGTGGGTCGTGGGCGACACCCCGCCCACCGGCTGAGCCGCGGCGGGGCACCTACCCTGACCTCCATGAACGCGGAACGTGATCTCACCCGGCTCCTCGCCGGCATGCGCCCGGAACTCGACCCCGGCCGCTACGTCTTCACCACGGTGGACGGCCCCGCACCCGCCGGGGTCGCCCCCGTCGTCACCGTCACCGAACCCGAGGGACTCACCCTCGTCGTACGCCAGGAGGAGGCGGACACCGCCGGCCTGCCGTACGACTACGTGGCCGGCTGGATCACGCTCCGGGTGCACTCCGCGCTCGACGCCGTCGGACTCACGGCCGCCGTCGCGGGCGAGCTCGCCGCGGCGGGCCTGAGCTGCAACGTCGTGGCCGGATTCCATCATGACCACCTCTTCGTGGAACACGACCGCGCAGGTGAGGCGTTGGACGTTCTGACCCGGCTCTCGGAGCGGTCGGCCCTCTTGGCCGAATGACGGTCACAAGCGGCCCCGCCGGGCGTACGCTGGGGCCTTCGCGGGGCCAGTCGCCCGGTCCTCCCGGACATGCGCCGGGCGTGTGCCCTCGGTGTGGGGGTGGAACGTGGCGCGACAGGGTGACCGGCCGACCCGTCAGGGATTCGGCCTCTTCGAACGCGAGGCGGCGCTCGACGCGGCCGAGGACGCGCTCGACCTCCTGACGGGACTGACGGATCCGGTGGGGCTGCCCGGATCGGCTGCCGTCACCGGCGAGCCGCCCCGGCCCGAGCGGATCCCCGCCCCTCGCGAGGCCGCCGGCCCGCACCTCGTGGTGGTTCCGAGCGGCCCCCACGCGCGCGTGGACGGCGAGACCGCGACCACGCCGGGACCTCACGCGCGCGCGGCCCGCGAAGCCATGACCGTGCGGGCGCCCCGCCCCCGCGTGGACGGCGAGACAGTGACCTCCGGGTCCCCCGATGCCGATGCCGCCGCCCACGGCTCCGGCGCCCCCGCCCGCCCCCGTACCGCAGCCCGGCGCGGAGGCGTGCTCGCCTACGCCGCTCCCGCCGGACTCGGCAAGACCACCCTGCTCGCCGAGATCCGCCGCCGCGCCGCCGCCCGAGGCTGCACCGTGCTCTCCGCGCGCGGCGGCGACCAGGAGCAGCGGGTCGCCTTCCACATGGCCCGGCAGCTGCTCCAGCCGCAGCTGGCCCACGCCTCCGACGCCGAACTGCGCGAACGCCTCGGCTCCTGGTACGACATCGTCGGCCCCGCCCTCGGGCTGCGGGCCGCCGGCGAGGGCGCGCCGCCCGACCCCCAGGGCCTTCGTGACGGCCTCGACTGGGTCCTCACCCACCTCGCCGTGCGCCGCGACCCGCTGGTCGTCGTCCTCGACGACGTCCACTGGGCCGACCCCGAGTCCCTCGGCTGGCTGGCGGCCTTCGCCCCGCGCGCCGAGGAGCTGCCCATGCTCCTCGTCGCCGCCTACCGGCCCGACGAACTCCCCGACGAGGGGAAGGAGTTCACCGGACACCGGTCCGGGCAGCGGCCCCACGGGCTGGCCCCGCTCACCTCCGCCGCCGTCGCGCACCTCGTCCGCGACCGCGTCGGCGCCCACGCCGACGACGCCTTCTGCCGCGACTTCTGGACCGTCACCTCCGGCAACCCCTTCGAGGCCGTCGAACTCGCCGCCAAGGTCCGCGACCGCGGCCTCGAACCGACCGCCCACGGCGCCCGCCACCTGCGCGACCTCGCCGCCGCCCTCAAGGGCAGCGGACTCGTCACCCGCCTCGAACGCCTCGGCGCCGCCACCGTCCGCCTCGCCTGGGCCTGCGCCGTCCTCGGCACCGAGATCTCCCCGCAGGTCGCCGGGGCCGTCGCCGGCCTCGGCGGAGAGGCGGTCGCCGACAGCGCCGCCCGGCTGCGCGAGGCCCGCGTCCTCGCCGGGGCCGAAGGGCCCGACGAACCCCTGGAGTTCGTCCACCCCCTCATCGCCACCACGGTCTACCGCTCCATCCCCGCCGCCACCCGCGTCGCCCTGCACGGCCAGGCCGCCTGGTGCGTCGTAGACGCCGGACTCGGCCCCACCGCCGCCGCCCGGCACCTCCTGGAGACCCACCCCGAGGGCGACCCGTGGGTCGTCCACCAGCTGCGCGCCGCCGCCGGGGAGAACCTCCGCGCCGGAGCCCCCGACGCGGCCCGCCGCTTCCTCGCCCGCGCGCTGCGCGAGCCGCCCGCCGCCGACGACCGCGCCGCCGTCCTCTACGAGCTCGGCTGCTCGTCCCTCCTCACCGAACCCGCCACCACCGTCAACCACCTGCGCGCGGCCCTGGAGGAGCCCGTCGCCGACCCGGCGCTCCGGCACGGCATCGTCTACCGGCTCTCCCAGGTCCTCGCCCACAGCGACCGGCTCGTCGAGGCCTCCGAGCTCCTCGGCCGCGAGGCGGGCCGCACCACCGACGCCCGCAGCCGGCTGCGGATGCAGGCCGAGAAGTTCATGTGGGACGCGTTCCGCGCAGACGAACCCGAGTCGCCCGCCCGCTCCCGCCGCCTCGCGGCCCTCGCCGACCGGCTCACCGGGCGCGACCTCACGGAGCGGTACGTGATCGGCCTGCGCGCCTGGGACGCCACCCTCCGCGCCGAACCCTCCGCCACCGCCCTCCGCCACGCCGAGCGCGCCCTCGAAGGAGGCCTCAGCTGGGCCGACGAGAGCCGCGGCTTCGAGGTCCCGGTCCTCACCGCCCTCACCTTCCTCTACGCCGACCGCCCCGGCCGCGCCGAGGAGCTCTTCGCCGCCGGCACCGCCGAGTTCGAGCGCCAGGGCTGGCGCGGGGCGCACCTCTCCTTCGCGTACACCCTCCTCGGGTACATCCGCCACCGGCGCGGCCGGCTCGTCGAGGCCGAGGACTTCGTCCGCGCCGGCCTGCGCCTCGCCGAACGCGTCGGACCCCGCACGCCCGCCCAGTGGTACGCCGTCGGCGTCCTCATCGAGGTCCTCCTCGCGCGGGGGCGTACGGAGGAGGCCGCCAGGATCGCCTTCGACCACGACTTCGGCGAACCCTTCCCCGCCGCCGTCACCTTCCCCGACTCCCAGACCGTCCACGCCGAACTGCTCCTCGCCCGGGGGCGCACCGACGAGGCCGCCGCCGAGCTCGCCGCCGTCGGCCGCCGCCTCGACCCGCGCGGCATGCGCAACCCCGCCTGGTGCCCCTGGCAGCTCCACCTCGCCCTCGCCGAGGCCGCCACCGCCCCGGGCAGGGCCCGCCGCATCGCGGAGGACGCGGTCGCCCGCGCCCGCCAGTACGGTGCGCCCTCCGCGATCGGACAGGCGCTCCGGGTGACCGCCGAGGTCTCCGAGCCCTCCGCGCGGGTGAAGCTCCTGGAGGAGTCCGTCGACTGGCTCGACCAGTCACCCGCCGCGTACGAGCTGGCCCGCTCCCTCGTCGCCCTCGGCGCCGCCCTGCGCCGCACCGAACGCGCCGGGGAGGCCGCCGAGCACCTCTACCGGGGCCTGGAGACCGCCCAGGACTGCGGCGCCGACGGCCTCGTCGACGAGGCGCGGGCCGAGCTCGCCGCGGCGGGGCTCCGCCCCCGCGCCCTGCACCCGGCGGGCACGGACGCGCTCACCGCCCGTGAGCGGGCCGCCGCCGAGCTCACCGTCCGCGACGAGGACGCGGCCGCCGCGCTCGGCGTCGACACGACCACCGTCGGCAGGCTCCTGTCGTCCGTCTACCGCAAGCTCGGCACCGACCGCTCCGGCCTGGCCCAGGCACTGGGGCGCCGCTGAGAGGCGCCGACCGGAGGCGGCCGCCCGGCGCGTCGCGCCACGCGCGGAGACACGTACCATGGCCGTATGTCCTTCCTCCGCCGCCGCAGCGCCGCCACACCCGCGGGCCCGGACTTCGACGTCCTGGCCATGGATCCGGGGGACTGGCCCGGCAATCTCGGCGCCGGCCTGCTGCCCGCACCCGACGGCTCCTGCCAGGGCGTGTTCCTCCGCTACGACCTGTTCGGCGGCCGGGGACCCGCGATGATCATCGGCAACCTCCCCGAGGGCTCCCCGGCGCGCGAGCTCGCCGACGGCCAGATCCCCTTCGAGGTCGCCCAGCTCCTCGTGGCCCTGGAGAACGACGAGCCGGTCGAGGTCCTCGACACCGAGGACATGCCCGTCATGCAGGGCGACAACCTCCTCATCGTGCGCCGCCTCAAGCTCTCCGAGAGCCGCATCTCCTGCGTCCAGTTCGACCGCAGCGACAACGTCCTGGTGACGATCGCCAGTTGGGACCGGCCGATCACCGACGACCTGTACGCGCTGCTCAAGCCGCTGCCCGCCGAGCTGTTCCAGCAGGGCTGACGGGGGAGCGGGGGCCGATGAGCGCGCGCGTCGACGCCTGGATCTGGGCGGTCCGCCTGACCAAGACCCGCTCGCAGGCCGCGGCCGCCTGCCGGGCCGGGCACGTCAAGGTCAACGGCGAGCGGGTCAAGCCCGCGCAGGCCGTGAAACCCGGCGACGAGGTCCGGATCCACCACGGCGGCCGGGAGCGGATCGTCGAGGTCAAGGAGCTCCACACCAAGCGGGTCGGCCCGCCGGTCGCCGTCGAGGCGTACGTGGACAACAGCCCGCCCCCGCCGCCCCGCGAGCACGTCGCGGTCGCCGCCGTGCGCGACCGGGGCACGGGCCGCCCCACGAAGCGCGAGCGCCGCGAACTCGACGAACTGCGCGGCCGCCGCCCCTGATTTGTCGACTCGTCGACCCGAAGGCCTCCGGGAGTCCTCCCGGAGGCCTTCGGCGTACGTCGGGTCAGCGGGGGCCCGCGCCGAGCAGCTCCGCGATCCGGGCCGCCGAGGTGCCGAGCCCCCTCGGCCCCCGCAGCAGCAGCGGGCTGCCGCTGCCCGCGCGTACGTCCTCCGCGCCGTAACGCCGTACCTTCCGGTGCCAGTTGAGGACGCCCGCGAGCCAGTCCTCCAGCTCCCGCAGATACGCCTCGAAGGCCGCACGGCCCGCCGCGTCGAGCCCGAAGTCCTCGTACAGCAGCGGGATCTCACGCTGCTTCAGGGTCTCGTACTGGCGCAGCCGGCCCCGCATCAGGTCGTCGACCATCGACACCGCGGTCGGGTAGTCGCAGTCGAAGAACTTCTGGAGCACCAGGACGCCGTTGTGCACCTCGCCCTCGACCTCGATCTCCTTCTGGTACGAGAAGAGGTCGTTGACGAGCGCCCCGTAGTCCATGACCGAGTTCTCCAGGCTGCGCACCGTGCCGGACCGGAACAGCTCCGGCGGCAGCGCCGCGTCCTGCCGCAGCCGGCACAGCAGCATGGTCAGCTCGGAGCCGAAGGTGCTGCGCCGCATCTCGATGTAGTCGACCGGGTCGGGCACCCGGTGCTGCACCGTGTTGTGCATCTCCCACATCCAGCTGTCGAGCATCACGTCGAGCGCGACCCGCAGCTGCGCCCGCGCCTCGGGCGCCATCGGCGCGGCGGTCCGCTCCCAGATGTCGGCGAGCGAACGCTCCAGCGGGTTCACCGCGCTCGCCGCGCCGGCCGCGGGCTCGTCGAGCGGCATGCAGGCCTTGAGCCGCTCGGTCTGCTCCTTCGCGCCGGCCAGACCGCCCGTCCGCCCGAAGACGGCCGGGTAGTAGTCGTCCGCGTAGGTGCCCCAGGTCAGCCAGTCGGAGCTGAGCTCCAGCTGCTCCAGGGACGCGTCCGGGTCGAGACCCGCCGCGCACAGGGCGAGGTCGAAGCCCTCCGCCATCGGCCGGTCCCAGAGGTCGTCGAGGAGGCCGAGCCGCTCGGCCCAGTCCACCGTGTGCCGCGCCGCCTCCGGGTGGTGGGGGTTGATCGTGAGCGGGTACGGCAGGTCGAACCCGGGCAGCCGCGAGGGCCCCACGTGCTGGTGCGGGGCATGAGTGAACGCCCGGTGCCGCGCCGCCGCCGGCCGGCCGAAGAGGGTGCGGATGTCGAGCGCGGAGGTGCCGATGATCCCGTCCAGGTGGGAGGGACCGCCGACCATGCCCTCGTTCATGTAGCGGCTGGAACGCATGTGCCACTCGTGACCGCCGGACTGCCAGTCCTGGAGCCCCTTCGCGTACGCGGCGACGGCCGCGCACTCCTCCGGGCTCAGCCCCTTCTCGGCGGCGAGCAGCGGCACCTCGGTGAGCGCGGTGTTCTCGAACTGCTGGACCCGCGAGGTCAGCAGGTCGTTGACGGCGTTCGCCGCCTCCTGGGTCGTGCAGCCCAGGAACCGCTCCAGGACGAGGACGCCGTTGCTGTTCTCGCCCTCCTCCTCCACCTCGCGCTGGTACGAGAAGAGGTCGTTGCGCAGGTGCACGGCGTCCGAGAAGGCGTCCCTGAGCACCCGCAGCGGCCGGGAGTACGCCACCTGGGCGGGGACCTCGGCCCCCGCCGCGTACTCGACGAGACCCGCCGACCAGGGCGCGCCGCCCACCTTGCGGCGCATCTCGATGTACTCCAGGGGGTTGGCCACCCGCCCGTCGTTGATGTTGTCGAGCTCCCACAGGGACTCGTAGAGCAGGTGCTCGGTGGCCTCCGCGAACCGCACCCGCCAGCCCTCGGACATCGAGGGGACCGTCCGCCGCCAGAGGTCCGCGAGACCCGCCTCGACGGGGTTGGTCGGCTCGGGCATGCCGGTCGCCGGGTCCGCCGGCATGAACAGGGGGAGCCGGTCCAGATAGGCCTTGCTGCCCGCCCGGTCCTGGGTGCGCTTGAAGACCTCAAGGAAGTGGTCGTCGAAGAAGAAGACCCAGGTGTACCAGTCGGTGACGAGGTTCAGTGTCTCCTCGTCGCAGTCGGGATGCGTGTACGAGCAGAGCAGCGCGTAGTCGTGGGACTGGAGGTCCTCCTCCTCCCAGACCCCGGAGCCCTCCAGCATCCCCATCTCCCGCGCCCAGTCGCACGTGTGCGTGCGCGCGGCCTCCAGATGGGGATTGAGCCGGGCCGGATACGGAACATAGAAATCCGGCATGACGAAGGGCTGAGGCATTTCCTGGGGGGCCTTCCGGTGAGCTGGGCGATGACCGGCCCCAGCCTTACCCCTCGTCCATGGGGCGCACGCGCTCTCCCGAATAGTCGTATGAACGCCGACGGGGTGGTGCCGGACCCCGCGTCCGGCACCACCCCGCACCCTCCGGCCGGCCCTCCGTCAGCCTTGGGAAACCCGCACGTCAGCGGCCTTCACGAAGGCGACCCGATGGCCGAACTGGATCTGGTAGTACTCCTCCTGGCCCCGGACGACCGTGTGCCCACTGGGGTCGAACACCGGAGCGAAGTAGTACTCGCCGGGGGTCTGGCCCCCCACCACGTACCGCTGACCGGCGAGCAGCTTGTACGGCAGCGGCGACACCGACTGCACCGGCACACCCGCCGGATACGCCGAGGCCTCCGGATACGCCCGCCCGTACACCGACACCTGCGCCAGTCCCTCCCGGGGCGTCAGGACCTGCCCCCGGACGTTGACCGCCGTCGGCTCCGCCACCGGGTTGCTGAACCAGGCCTTCTGTCCGAGGTACCAGACGGCCGTCCAGTCCCCCCGGCGCTCCGCCACCGCGAAGCTCTGCCCGGTCGAGGCCCGCGCCCCCGTGTCGTTGACCCCGGTGGTGGAGTCCTGCCCGCCGGGCCGCAGACCGATGTCCTTCACCAGGGGCGCGTCGGCGCTCGGTGCGGTGTGCAGGCGCACCGCCCCGCTGCCGTGCGGCACACACGCCTGCCCCGCCGTCACACAGCCCGTGTAGACCGGCCGGTGGGACTCGTAGTCGGGCCGGATCGTCACCACGCCCGCCTGCGGACCGGCGCTCGGGGTGATCGGACGGCCGAGCAGCTGGAAGTAGTGCGCCCAGTCCCAGTACGGCCCCGGGTCCGTGTGCATGCCCTTGATCGAGGACGTCACCGTGCCCGGCACGTTGTCGTGGCCCAGGACGTGCTGTCGGTCCAGCGGGATGTCGTACCGCGCGGCGATGTACCGCACCAGGCGCGCCGACGACCGGTACATCGCCTCCGTGTACCAGGAGTCCGGCGAGGTCAGGAAGCCCTCGTGCTCCAGACCCACCGACTTGGCGTTCACGAACCAGTTCCCGGCGTGCCAGGCCACGTCCTTCAGCGGCACGTGCTGGGCGATGTGCCCGTCGGAGGACCGCAGCGAGTACTGCCAGGACACGTACGTCGGGTCCTGCACCAGCTTCAGGGTGGTCTTCCAGTCGGCCTCGGTGTCGTGGATCACGATGTAGTCGATCGACTGGGAGACGGGCCGGTTCGCCTTGTCGTGGTTGCCGTAGTCGCCGTCGCCGAACTCCTCGTACGGCGCGGGGATCCACTCGCAGGCCACCGAGGCCGGGCACTCCACGGGCCCCGCGGCCGGCCGGCGCAGCCCCAGGGCCGCCAGCTGCCCCGTCGCAGGCGCGACCGAGGGGGCGGCCGGGAGCGTCACCACCTGCCCGCTGTCCGTCGTCCGCGTCTCACCGCTCCGGATCACGTCGAAGACGTCGTTCGCGTACGTCGCCGCCGTCGCCGAGTCGTCCGCGCCGGAGAACCGCGCCACCGCCCCGTACCAGTCGGCCGGGTCCGCGCTCGCCGGAAGGCCGGCCTCGCGCTGTGCCGCGGCGAGCAGCGCCGCCCCGCCCTCGATGTTCGCCGCCGGTACGGTACGCAGCTCCTCGGCCGGGATCCCGGACAGCGCGGACGCCCGCTCCAGGGTCCGCAGCCGCTCGGGCAGCTCCTCGGGCGCGGGCACCGGGAGGTCCTCGCCGGCACGCGCCGGGCGGGAGTCGTCGCCCCGGGCGTCCTCCTCGCCCTCCGAGTGGTGCGGGACGGTCCCGGCCAGTGCCGTCACCGCGTCCGTCAGGTGCATCGGACCGTAGCCGCCGGTCACGCTGGGCGCCCCGCCGTGGGTGTCCCACCGCGACTGCAGGTAGGAGACGGCGAGCAGCACGCTCTCGGGCACGCCCTGACGCTCGGCGGCCCGCGCGAACTGCCCCTGCAGGACACCCGCCTCGGGCACCTCGGCGCCGGCGGGCGGGGCGGCGGACAGCAGGGGGAGCAGCAGGGCGGCGGACGCCAGGGCGCCCACCGCCCCCCGTACACGAATCGGGGAAGGGTGTCTGCGCGCAGCGGAACGGAGCAAGGCAGCCTCCAGAGGCAGGGGGTGACACGGGGGCGTGCGGGGCCGAACCCGTACAGGGGTATCGGCTCCCGGACGCTGCGTCAATCACACCCGCACGAAAGGAAGTTCCCACGTCAGGGCGGGAATGGAGGCCATGTGGCGGAGTTTCGCGGAGACGGGTCCCGGGCCTGGGACGCGTCACTGGAGTGGACCAATGGAGTGCCTCTCCACGCCGATTTCGACGCGGAGAAGCCGATGCGCCGCGTCCCGGTGTGTCGGCACCGGGCTCACGGCGCATCGCCCCCGTGTGGTCGGCCGGACCCGCCCCTTCAGCGCGTCCCGACCGCCGCGCGCACGGCCCGCCGTGCCAGCGCGCAGTCGTCGTGCAGCCGCCTCAGCAGCAGCCGCTGTTCCTCGCCGGGCGCCAGCGCCCCCGAGGGCACCGGAACCGAACCGGCCGGCGGAGCCTCCTTCATGGTGCGCTGCACCGCCGTCTCGTAGGTACGGATCTCCCGCGTCAGCACGATCATCAGGTTCACCAGGAAGGCGTCCCGGGAGGCCGGGCCCGCCTGCTGGGCGAGCTGACTGATCTGCCGCCGTGCCAGCGGCGCGTCACCGAGCACCGTCCACAGCGTCGCCAGGTCGTAGCCGGGCAGGTACCAGCCGGCGTGCTCCCAGTCGACGAGGACCGGTCCTGCCGGGGAGAGCAGGATGTTGGACAGCAGGGCGTCACCGTGGCAGAACTGGCCCATGCCCTGACGGCCGCCCGCGTGCGCCAGACCGTGCAGCAGCTTCTGCAGGTCGTCCCGGTCCCGGTCCGTGAAGAGCCCGAGCTCGTGGTAGCGGGCGATCCGGGCGCCGTAGTCCAGCGGGGCGTCGAAGGTCCCGGCCGGCGGCCGCCAGGCGTTGAGCCGGGCGATCGCACCGAGCGCGGCCCGCACGTCGGCCCGGGGCGGGGCCTCGACGGGGTGGCGCGAGAGCGCCGCCGCCCGCCCGGGCATCCGCTCGATCACCAGCGTGCAGTTCTCCGGGTCCGCGGCGATCAGCCGCGGTGCCCGCACCGGAGGACGGTGGCGGACGAAGGAGCGGTAGGACGCTATCTCGTGCCGGAACCGCTCGACCCACGCGGGGGAGTGGTCCAGTAAACACTTGGCGACCGCCGTCATCCGCCCGGTCGTCCCGACGATCAGTACGGAACGGCCGCTGCGTCGCAGCACCTGCACCGGGTTGAACTCCGGGCAGATCCGGTGGACCGACGCGATCGCCATCTTCAACTGCGCCCCCTGGGGGCCGGACAGATCGATTCTCCCGCTGACCGGCTGGGTACCGGTGCCGCCCGCCCAGCGCCTCGGCCGGACGGCCTGGGGCGCGGGGGCGAGGTACGGTCCGGCGCCTGCCGGGACGATGCGGTGCTGCGGCCGGGGCGGGGCGGACACGGAGGACGATGCTGTGTACATGGAGGTGACAGATCCCTTCGTGCGCCGACGAATTGCGTGCGTCGCCCCGCCCGCCCCCGGTCCGCACCCTGGGGAATGAGGGCCGGTCGGCGGGGCGGGGTGGCGCGTTCCTACCTGACACCCGGGCGCGGGTGGCGGAACATCTCGCGCACCCTGGCGAAGCCTGGCGAATTGTCGCCAGGCCTATGACAGAGGGCTACTGTCAACTCAGCCGAGAACCTGGGGGCTTAGACGTGACCGGACAAACCAACACCCGCCTGGCAGACCTGTTCGGCCTGGCCGGCTGGTCCAAGGGCGAACTCGCGAGACTCGTCAACCGGCAGGCGGCGGCCATGGGCCACCCCCAGCTGGCGACGGACACCTCGCGGGTGCGGCGGTGGATCGACCGGGGCGAGACCCCGCGCGATCCCGTGCCCCGGGTGCTGGCAGCACTGTTCACCGAGCGACTCGGCCGTGTCGTGACCATCGAGGACCTCGGGTTCGTACGACACGGGCGTGCCGGAAAGAAGCAGGACGTCAGGAAGACGGAGAACCCTGACGGGCTGCCCTGGCCCCCCGATCGTGCGGCGGCGGTCCTCACCGAATTCACGGGAATGGACCTCATGCTCAACCGACGCGGCCTGGTGGGCGCGGGTGCCGCGCTTGCCGCCGGCTCCGTACTCAGCAACGCCATGCACGACTGGCTGCAGACCGACCCCACGCGCACGGGCGTCGCCCCGCGAGCCACCGATCCCCTCCACGCCGACCCCGCTGGGTTCGACCGCTACGAGGCCGCCCCCATCGGGTCGGAGGAGATCGAGGCCCTGGAGCACTCCGTCATCGTCTTCCGCGCCTGGGACGCCTCCCGGGGCGGAGGTCTGCAGCGCAAGGCGGTCGTGGGCCAGCTCAACGAGGTGGGCGGCATGCTCGCCTACCGCCACGCCGACCACCTCCAGCGGCGCCTGTGGGGCGTCGCCGCCAACCTCGCGGTCCTCGCGGGCTGGATGTCCCACGACGTCGGCCTCGAACCGACGGCGCAGAAGTACTTCGTCATCGCCGCCCACGCGGCCCGCGAGGGCGGCGACCGGCCCCGGGCCGGCGAGGCGCTGTCCCGGGCCGCCCGCCAGATGGTGCACCTGGGCCGGCCCGACGACGCCCTCGACCTGATGAAGCTCGCCAAGGCGGGCTCGGGCGAGCGGGTGCTTCCCAGGACCCAGGCCATGTTCCACACCATCGAGGCCTGGGCGCAGGCCTCGATGGGACGGGGGCAGGCGATGCGGCGGACCCTCGGCGAGGCCGAGGACCTCTTCGTCTCCGACACGGGCGAGGAGAGGCCGAGCTGGATGCAGAACTTCGACGAGGCCGACATGCACGGCATGCAGGCCCTCGCCTACCGCACCCTCGCCGAGCACGACCCGGCCGCCGCGATCCCCGCGCAGCGGCACGCCAAGCTGGCCATCGAACTGCGCCACGGCGGGCACGAGCGGTCGAAGCTCTTCGACCACATCTCGCTCGCCTCGGCCTGCTTCATCGCCGACGACCCGGAGCAGGCCGACCGGTACGCCCGGCTCGCCCTGATGTCCATGGGGGACACCTCGTCCCACCGGACCTGGGACCGGCTACGGGAGATGTACCGGCTGACCGGCCAGTACGCGGGCTACTCGAGGATCGAGAGCCTGCGGGAGGAGATCGAGCTGGCCCTCCCGAGGTCCCCCGTCAACCGCCCGAGGACCGGGCAGGCCTGAGCCTCCCGGTCCTGAGGGAAGGGGAGGCCCGGGTCGTCGGGGCTCGGCGGTTTTCGGCTCGTCGGGTGGCTGGACGGCTTCAAGGCCGGCGATGGCCCGGCGGATTCAGGCTCGTCGGGTGGCTGGGCGGCCTCCAGGGCCGGCGGTGGGTCGGCGGCTTCATGCTCGCCGGCTTCAGGCTCGGCGGGCGACCCGGACCACCATCACGCAGGCGTCGTCCTCGCGTGACTCCTCGCCGAACTCCTCCACCACCGCGCGCACACCGTCCTGCGCGTCGCGCGCCTCCGCCAGCCGGGGGCCGAGGGCGAGCAGCCGTCGCGTGCCCGTGTCGTCGTCCGCGCCGGTGCCACGGGTCAGCCCGTCGGTGTGCAGGACAAGGAGGTCGCCAGGGAGCAGCCGGGTCTCGGCCTCGCCGTACACGGCGCCGGTCGTCGCCCCGAGCAGGACACCCTCGGGCCGCCGCAGCGTGTGCCCCGTCCCGTCGCGGAAGAGCAGCGGGGCGGGGTGTCCGGCCTGCGCCCAGGCCAGGGTCTGGGCCACCGGGTCGTAGCGGCAGCACATCGCGCTGCCGAGCGCGGGCTGCCCGGAGGTCTCCAGGAGCTGGTTGAGGTGGCTCATCAGCGCGGCGGGGCGGATGCCGGCGACGGCCATGCCGCGCAGCGCGCCGAGGAGCATGGCCATGGAGGAGGTCGCGGCGACCCCGTGGCCCGTCAGGTCGCCGACGGTGAGCAGCGCGTCCCCGTCGGGCAGTGCGAGCGCGTCGTACCAGTCGCCGCCGATCAGACCGGTGCTGGCGGCCGGGAGGTAGTGCGCGGCCACGTCGAGCGGGGCGGGGCCGTCGTGGGCGAAGCGGAGCGAGCCGCGCCACGGCGGGAGGACCGCCTCCTGGAGCTCGACGGCGACCCGTCGCTCGGTGAGCTCGATGTGGCGGCTGCGCTCCAGGCTGTCCCGGCTCTCGCGGACGGCCCGCTCGCTGCGCCGCAGCTCGCTGACGTCGCGCAGGACGGCCCACATGGAGGCGGTGCAGCCGTCGGCGTCGAGGACGGGCTCGCCGGTCATGTGCACCGTGCGCACCCGGCCGTCCGTCCGTACGATCCGGAACTCGCCGTCGATCGGCTTCCCGTCGATCAGGCAGTCCGTCACCATGCTCTGCAGGACGGGCTGGTCCTCGGCGAAGACCATCGTGGGCATCTCGTCGAGCGACATCGGGCCGCTCTCGCGGAGCCGGCCGAAGATCTGGAAGAGCTCGTCGGACCAGCTGACCTCGTCGGTGAGCAGGTTCCACTCGGCGCTGCCGACCCGGGAGAGCAGCGAGCCGGTCCGGGGCGGGGCGGCCACGCCGTACGCCGTGCCGGGGACGGTCGCGTGCGCGGTGTCGACGGGGACCTCGATCTCCTCGGCCGCGTCCACGAGGCTCGCGCTCGCCGGGACTCCGGCGCGGAGCTGACCCAAGTGGGCGCCCAGGTCGTCGAGTTGATGGACTGCCAGGTCGCACAGGGCGCGCTGCCACCGCTGCTGGGGGTCGTCCTCGTCCGCCACGGCGTCCCGGCGGACGGCGTCCACCTCGCCGCGCAGGCGGCGGGTCTGTGAGATCAGCGCGTCCACCGCGCCCGGCTCCGGCGGCTGGGCGGGGCGATCCGCGAACAGATGGGACGGCATGTCGTACTCCGATACAGGCGCGGCGCGGCCAGGTGTGGAAGGTGGCCCGTAGACGACTGTTGCACAGCCCGGGACAGCCCGTAAGGGATTTGGCAACACTCGATCCGGTGGTGCTTCCGTCATATGCCAAAGGCCCGGCGATTATCGGACAGGCCGTGACCCGTTACGGTGCTGGGGTGGTGAACGACGACGCAAACAGCACGGTGGGCGCGGGTGCGACGGTCACGGGCGGGCCGGCCGCGGGCGGTTCGGACGTGCGTACGGGGGCGGGTCCGGGAGTGCCGGGGGCTCTTGCGCCCGGCGCCGTGACGGGTGCCGCGGGCACGGCTGTGGGCGGTCCGGACGCGCGTACGGACGCGGGTGCGGCCGCCGCCGTGAACGCGGTGGGCACCGCCTTCCTGCTCGCCGCGGCGCCCGCCGGCCGGGGCCGCGCCATGGACGCCGCCTCCGTGCTGCCGGCGCTCGCCGCGGTGCCGCCCGGGGTCCTCACCGGCGCCACGGCCGCCACGGTCGTCGAACTCGCCGACCCGCTCGACCCGCAGACCGTCCTCACCCGGCTGCGCGCGGCCGCCGCGAGCCCCGGCCCCCTGGTCGTCTGCCTCGCGGGCCAGCTCCACCTCGACCGCCGCCAGCAACTGCCCCATCTCGCCCTCGCCCGCACCACGCAGGCGACCCTCCGCTACACGGCGCTGCCCTGGCACTGGCTCGCCGGCGAGCTCGGCGTACGGCAGCCCGGCACCACGACCGTCGTCGCGGACCTCGCGGCCGACCCGGATGTCTGGCAGCGCCTCACGGCAGCGCCCGGACTCCTGCACCTCGGGCCCGGCCCCCTCCTCTACGGGCGCGTGGTGCCCGCCCCGCGCAGGGGCGAGCCCACGACCCCCGAGTACCTGCGCGCCTGGGCCGAACTCTGGCGCTCCGGAGCCCGGTTGACACCGGCGTCGGCGCACGCGGAGGCGGCGGCGCGGGCGATGACGGTGGCACCGGCACCGGAACCGGTGTTCCTGACACCGGGACTTGCGCCCCCGGGGGCCTCGGCCGCCGGGCCGGCGACGCGCCACGCGCCTGCGCCGGGGTCCGTACCCTCGGCCGGTCCGCCGGCCGGCCACCCGGCAGCTTGGGCACCGGCGCCCGGCCCGGAGGCAGCGCACCCGGCCGGTGGTCCGGGAGCCGTGCGCCCGGCCGATGCGGCAGCCGCGCCCGGTCGGGGAGACGTGCACCGGGCCGGTGGGGCAGTCGTGCCGGGTTCCCCAGCCGCGCACCCGGGCGGTACGGCACCTGGGCCCGGTCCGGCGGCCGTACCCCCGGCCCGTACCGCACCCGCACCCGCTCCGGCTTCCGTTCCCGTGACCCGGCCCGCGCCCGCGTTCCCTCCGGTGCCGGCGCCCCCGCCCGCCCGTGCGCACGCGCCGGCGGTCGCCGCCGTCGACCCGCACCCCGCGATCCTCGCCGCCGCCATGGCAGGCCGGCACGGGGAGGCGGCGGCGGTGGCGGCCGCCTGGGAGCACGAGGCCTTGCGCCGTCACGGACCCCGGTCGGTGGAGGCCGTGCACTGGACGGAGGTACGGGCCGACCTCGCCCGCCTCGCCGGGGAACCGGCCCGCAGCTGCGAGCTCTGGATCGCCGCCGCCGAGGCCCGGCTCGGGCTGCACCAGCGCCCGGACGACCCCGACGTCGAAGGGGCCGTCGACCGGGCCCACCACCAGTGGGAGCACATCGAGGATCCCGGCCGCGCCCGGGCCATCGGGCCCCTCCTGGTCGACCTCCGCCGACGGGTCCCCGGCCGCAGGCCCGGCGCACTGGCCGCGCTCACCCGCCGCATGGGCTGAGCGGCCGGGACGGGGGCGAGGGGCGGCGGCCTCCGCCCGCGCCCGTACGGCCACGACGGAAAGCAGGCCCCGATCTCCCGTCCTCGAAAGGACCGCCCCATGACCTCGCTCGCCCTCGCCCAGCGCTCGCTCGCGGATCCGTCCGTACGCCACCCGCTGTGGCCGCCGCTCACCAGGGGCTGCCCGGTCACGTCCACCGAGGACGTGGCGTACCCCCTCGACATCGACTACGACTACGACCGGGTCCCCGCCGACCTGTTCGAGCGCCCGGCCGTCCACGGCCTGGAACGGTGGGCCCCACTGCTCCCGCCCCTCGCCGCGCCCGGCCTCGGCGAGGGGAACACGCCCCTGGTCGAACTCCCCGACGGCGTCTGGATCAAGGACGAGTCCCGCAACCCCACCTGGAGTCACAAGGACCGGCTCAACCGGGTCGCCGTCAGCGCCGCCGTCGCCTCGGGCGCGCGGGGCGTCGTCGTCTCCTCGTCGGGCAACCACGGCGCCGCGGCCGCCGCCTACGCGGCCCGTGCCGGCCTGCCGTGCGCCGTCTTCACCTCCCCCGACGCCCCGCCCGCCGTCGCCTCCCACCTCCGCGCCTACGGGGCGACGGTGCTGACCGTCCCGTACGAGTCCGTTCGCCCGCTGATGCGCCGCATCGTGGACGAGCTCGGCTTCCAGAGCGTCAACAGCGTCACCGAAACCGCCCACACCGGGCACCCCTTCGGGCCCGAGGGCTACAAGACGATCGCGTACGAGATCGCGCTCGACCTCGGGCGCGCGCCGGCGGAGGTGCATCTCCCCTGTGGATACGGCGAGTTGCTCTTCGGGGTGGCCAAGGGCTTCCAGGAGCTCGCACGGCTCGGCGTCACCGACTCCGTGCCCCGTGTGTACGCGGCGGAGCCCGCCGCGGCCGGTGCCCTCACCGAGGCCCTGCGCACCGGCCGGCCCGTGGCCCGCGTGCCCGTCGGGCCGACCGCCGCGTACGCCATCGACTGCGAGATCAACAGCTACCGGGGCGTCCTCGCCGTACGCACGACCGGGGGCGGCGCACGCACGGTGACGGACACTCAGATGGCGTCTGCGCGAGCGGAGTTGGCGGCCCAGGGCGTCTGGTGCGAGACCTCCTCCGCCGCAGGCCTCGCCGGCCTCCGCGCCCAGGGGCCGCGCGAGACCGAAGGACCGGTGGTGTGCGTGGTCACCTCCAGCGGCTACAAGGACATCGCCACGGCGAAGGAGGCCTTCGCGCCGACGCCCCCGGACTGGGAGCCGATCAAGGAGGCCCTGACCTCCACGAGGCCTTCCTGACACCGGCCCCGGCCCCCGGTCGCCGGTCGCCGGGTTCAGGCCCGAGCCTGCGATGATGGGAGGCGTGACCGTCTCCCCGCACCCCGTCCACCACGTCGGCCCGCTCGTCACCGCGCGGCTGGTGCTGCGGCGCGTCCGGAGCGGGGACGTGGCTGCTGTGACGCGGCTGTGGACCGACCCGCTCGTGCGGCAGCACCTCGGTGGTCCCGTCATCGAGTCGGTCGTCCGGATCCGGCAGCGGCGGATCGTGGGGGCGCCCGGTTTCCACGCGGTCGTCAGGGCCGAGGACGGTGTCCTCGTCGGTCTGGTCACGGTGGAGGACGGCGCGCGGAACGGGGAGACGGAGGTCTCGTACCTGTTCCTGCCCGAGCACTGGGGGCAGGGGTACGCGCGCGAGGCGGTGGACGCGGTCGTCGCCCGCGTCCTGGAGGGTGTGCCGAGCGTGGTCGCGCTCACGCAGGAGGCGAACCATCCCTCGCGGCGACTCCTGGAGGCGGTCGGTTTCGAGCACGCGGAGTCGTTCGTGGAGTGGGACGCCCGTCAGGTGCTCTACCGCCGGCGCGTCTGATCGGTGTCCTGTCGGGGACGCCTTCCCGCAGCCAGTGCTGTCACCGCCCGTTCCAGTCGCGCCGCCCGGGTCTTCGCGGTGCGGGCCTGCCAGAGGCCGAGGATCACCAGGTAGCGGTCGGTCTTCCCCAGGGCCTCGAAGGCCTCCGCGGCGCTCGGCTCCGCCGCCAGGGCCGCCGCCAGGTCGTCCGGCACCGTCGCGTCCTTCTGGGAGGGGTACGCGGCCTCCCACCGGCCGTCGGCCTGCGCCGCCCGCACCTCGGCGAGGCCCGGCTCCCGCATCCGGCCGGCGGCGGTCAGCGCCTCGACCTGGCGCACGTTGACCCGGGACCAGAGGCTGCGGGGCCGGCGCGGGGTGATCTTCTGGAGGTAGCTCCGCCCGTCGCGGGCCATGCGCTTGCCGGTGATCCAGCCGTACGCGAGCGTGCCGTCCAGGATCTCCTCCGCGCTGGGCGAGGCGAGGTCCGAGCCCTTGCGGGCGAGCAGCAGCCAGATGCCCGGAGTGTCCCCATGGTGCTTTTCCAGCCAGGCCTCCAGCTCCTTCCCGCCGCCGAAGGCCATGACCGGAAGCCCCTCGACCGTCTCCATCGGGCACCTCTTCCCCACCGTCGGTCATCCCTGGTGACCAGGATATTGACAGTGGCCGGAAGACGGCCGTAACTTGCCTGCAACGTCGTACTAACGCGCGTTACTAAAGCGCGTAACCAAGAGAGAACGACAAAGGCAGGGGGAACGACATGGCGGCCGGCAGTCCTCGCAGCGTCACCATGAGTGATGTCGCCCGGCGGGCGGGGGTCTCGCGCACGGCCGTCTCCTTCGTCCTGAACGACCGCCCCGGCGCGGCCATCCCGGACGAGACCAGGCGGCGCATTCTGGCCGCGATCGACGAGCTCGGCTACCGCCCCAACGCGGGCGCCCGCGCCCTCGCCGCCCAGCGCAGCGAGTGGTACGGGCTGATCACCGAGATCGTCACCGCGCCCTTCGCCGTCGACGTCATCAAGGGAGCCCAGGACCGCGCCTGGCTCGACCGCAAGTTCCTGCTGATCGCCGCGAGCGAGGGGGACCGGGCCCAGGAGGCCGCCGCCCTCGACAAGCTCCTCGAACAGCGGGTCGAGGGACTGCTCTACGCCACGACCTGGCACCGGGCGGTCACCCTCCCCAAGGCGGCCCGCGAGGTCCCCACGGTCCTCGTCAACTGCTACGACGCCGAGGGCGAACTGCCCTCCGTCGTCCCCGACGAGATCGGCGGCGGCCACCGCGCCGCCCGCCGGCTCGTCGAGGCCGGCCACGAGCGCATCGGCTTCATCAACCTCGACCCCGACATCCCCGCCGCCCTCGGCCGGCGCGAGGGGTACGAGCGGGCGCTGCGCGAGGCCGGTCTGCCGCTGGACCCGTCGCTGGTCGTCTCCGGCCACGCGACCGCCGACGGCGGCTACACCGCCGCCTGCGAACTGCTCGACCGCGCCGACCGGCCGACCGCGCTCTTCTGCGGCAACGACCGGATGGCGATGGGCGCGTACGACGCCATCAAGGAACGCGGGCTGCGCATCCCGGACGACGTGGCCGTGGTGGGCTACGACAACCAGGAACTCATCGCCGCCTATCTGCGGCCCAAACTGACCACGCTCGCCCTGCCGTTCGAGGCCATGGGCGCCAAGGGCGTGGACATGCTCGCCGCTCTCGCAGCGGGGCAGCCGCTCGACACCCCTCGGGTGATGGTCGACTGCCCGCTGCTCGAACGCTCGTCGGTCTGACCGCGAATCAGATCCGTCGAGTTCTTCCGTCCCGTCTTCGTCCGGTGTGTTGAAGAGAGGAAAGAGCCACCATTATGACACCCTCCCCTGCCCGCGGCCGAGCGCCGCGGGGGCTCCGCCCCGCCCTCCTGGCGGGCGCCGCGGCGACCGCCCTGCTCCTGACCGGCTGCTCCGGCGGCGCGGGAGCAGCCGGCGCCGGAGACACCTCCGGCAACCAGCTCCTCACGATTCCCCGCGAGGACATGGGCACCTTCACGCGGAACTTCAACCCCTTCTCCCCGAAGGCCGCGCCCATGACCAAGGAGGCGGTCTACGAACCGCTGATGGTCCACAACCCGGCCGACGGCAGGGACACTCCCTGGCTCGCCACCGCGTGGACCCAGGCGCCCGACGGGAGGTCCGTCACCTTCACCCTTCGCGAGGGCGTGAAGTGGTCCGACGGGAAGCCCTTCGCCGCCGAGGACGTCGTCTACACCTTCGAGCTCCAGAAGAAGCTGCTCGGCGGCTTCGACTACCTCCGCGAGGTCACCGCCGACAGCCCGCAGGAGGTCACCTTCCACTTCACCAAGCCGTTCTCGCCGTCGCTCTACGAGATCGGCGGGCACTACATCGTCCCGAAGCACATCTGGTCGAAGATCGCCGACCCGGCCAAGGACACCAACGCCACCCCCGTCGGCACCGGCCCGTACACGCAGGTCGGCCACTTCCAGAGCCAGTCCTACGAGCTGCGGAAGAACCCCTCGTACTGGCAGCCGGCGAAGCAGCGGATCGCCGGCATACGCCTGCTCGCCTTCTCCGGCAACGACAGCGCCAACCTCGCCTTCACCAACGGCGAGGTCGACTGGACCCAGGCGTTCATCCCCGACATCCAGAAGTCCTTCGTCGCGAAGAACCCCAAGACGAACCACTACTGGTTCCCCACCACCGGCGCGATGATCAACTGGCAGCTGAACACGGCCAAGGCGCCCTTCGACGACCCCGCCCTGCGCAAGGCGCTCAGCCGGGCCGTCGACCGGGCCAAGATCGCCAAGGTCGCCATGAACGGCTACAGCGTCCCCGCCGACTGCACCGGCCTGTCGAACGCCTACGACACCTGGCGCGACAAGAACGTCGCCGCCGCCTGCGACTGGACCACGTACGACACCGAGGCCGCCGCCCAGGCCCTCGACGACGCCGGCTACAAGCTCGGCGCCGGCGGGAAGCGCACCCAGAAGAACGGCAAGCCGCTCGCCCTCGACATCTCCGTCGGCTCCGCCTCCTCCGACTGGATCTCGGTCGCCAACATCATCAAGCAGAACCTCGCCGAGGTCGGCGTCACCGCCACCGTGAAGTCCCCGGACTGGTCCGCCGTCGTCTCCTCGTACGAGACGGGCACCTTCGACAGCGGCATCGTGTGGAGCAACAACGGCGCCACGCCGTACGAGTTCTACCGCGGCGCCATGGCCACCACCCAGGTCAAGCCCGTCGGCCAGAAGGCCACCGAGAACTACCACCGCTTCGGCGACCCGAAGGCCGACAGGCTCATCGACGCCTTCGCCGCCACCACCGACCCGAAGACCCAGCGGGCCGGGGCGAGCGAGCTCCAGAAGCTGTTCGCCGCCGACGCCCCCGTCGTCCCGCTCTTCCCGGGACCCGAGTGGGGCGCGTACACCGACGCCCGCTTCACCGGCTGGCCGACGAAGGACGACCCGTACGCGACGCTCTCCAACCGGTCCGTGACCACGATCCTCGTGCTCACCTCCCTCCAGCCCGTCAAGGGCTGACCCGCCCCAGGGGGGACGGCCCCACCGGGCCGTCCCCACCCCCCGAGAAACAACAGGGAGAAGAGCAGTGCGTCTCGTCCTGCGCAACCTGGGGTTCTACCTGATCGCCTTCTGGGCCTCCGTCACCCTCAATTTCCTGCTTCCGCGCTTCATGCCCGGAGACCCCGTCTCCCGGATGTTCGCCCAGGCCCAGGGAACGATGCAGCCCGATCAGATCGCCCAGTTGCAGAAACTCTTCGGTCTCGACGACCGCCCGCTGTGGCGCCAGTACGTCGACTACCTCCACAGCGTCGCCACCGGCGACCTCGGCATCTCCATCTCGCGCTTCCCGACCCCGGTCTCCGAGGTCATCGGCTCCCAGATCGGCTGGACGCTGCTCCTCGGCCTCACCGCCCTGGTCGTCGCCGCCCTCGTCGGCAACCTCCTCGGCGTCCTCGCCGCCTGGCGCCGGGGTGGGATCCTCGACTCCGCGCTGCCGCCGCTGCTGATCTTCGTCGGCTCGTTCCCGTACTTCTGGCTGGCGATGGGCGCGCTGTACCTCTTCGGCGTCACCCTCGGCTGGTTCCCGCTCCGGCACGCGTACGACGTCGGGCTCGAACCCGGCTTCGACGCCGTGTTCCTCGGGAACGTCGCCACCCACCTGGTCCTTCCGGCCCTCACCATCGTGCTCGTCTCGATCGGCGGCTGGATGCTCGGCATGCGCAACACCATGATCGCCACCGCCGCCGAGGACTACATCACCATGGCCGAGGCGAAGGGGCTCAGCCCCGTCCGGATCATGTTCCGGTACGCCGCCCGCAACGCTCTGCTGCCGTCCGTCACCAACTTCGGCATGGCCCTCGGCTTCATGGTCGGCGGCGCCCTCCTCACCGAGGTCGTCTTCGCCTACCCCGGCATCGGCTACCAGCTCCTCGCCTCCGTCCAGGCCCTCGACTACCCGCTGATGCAGGGCATCTTCCTCACCATCACGGCGGCCGTCCTGCTCGCCAACTTCGTCGTCGACCTCATCCACGTCCGCCTCGACCCGCGCGTCCGCGTCCGCTGAGGAGGGAACCCCGCCATGCCCGGCCCCGACATGCCCGTCCTCGACACCCCGGACACCGCCACGGCCGTGTCCCACGCCCCGCCGCCCGGCCCGCCGGGCACCCCGCGCCCCGCCCGCCGGGGCCTCGGACGCCGGCTGCTCGCCGACCGCAAGGCCCGCGCAGGACTCCTCCTGCTCGCCGTCTTCGCGCTGCTCGGCGCGCTCGCCCCGGTCCTCGCCCCCGGCGACCCGTCCCTCATCACCGACCTCGGTGCCACCCCGCCGTCCGCCGGCCACTGGCTCGGCACCACCGCCAAGGGCCAGGACGTCCTCGCCCTCACCCTGTGGGGCACCCGCAGCTCGATGCTCGTCGGCTTCACCGTCGGCATCGCCGCCACCCTCGTCGCGCTGCTCGTCGGCCTCGCCTCCGCCTACCTCGGCAAGCTCGTCGACGACCTGCTGACCCTCGTCACCAACGTCTTCCTGCTGCTGCCGGGCCTGCCGCTGCTCGTCATCCTCGCCGCGTTCCTGCCGCCCGGCACCACCACCGTCGTCCTCGTCCTCACCGTCACCGGCTGGGCCGGCTCGGCCCGCGTGCTGCGCGCCCAGGCCACCTCCATCCGGGGCAAGGACTTCGTGGCCGCCGCCGTCGTCACCGGCGAGCGACCGCTGCGGATCATGTTCCGGGAGATCCTCCCCAACATGGCGTCCGTGGTCATGACCACCCTGCTCGGCTGTGTCATCTTCGGCATCGGCGCCCAGGCCGGCCTGGAGTTCCTCGGCCTCGGCGACGCCTCCGTCGTCAGCTGGGGCACCAACCTCTACTGGGCCGGGAACGACGGCGCCCTGATGACCGGGGCCTGGTGGGCGTTCGTCCCCTCCGGCCTGTGCATCGCGCTCGTCGCCTTCGCGCTCGCCCTCGTCAACTACGCGGTCGACGAGATCACCAACCCGCGACTGCGCGCCCGCCGGAAGGGGAAGAAGTGAACGTCCTCGACGTCCAGGGCCTGCGGGTCGAGTACCAGGGCGACGGCCGCACCGTCGTCGGCGCCGACGACGTGTCGTTCACCATCGGAGCCGGAGAGATCTTCGGACTCGCCGGCGAGTCCGGCTGCGGCAAGTCCACCGTCGCCAACGCCGTCATGCGGCTCCTCAAGCCGCCGGCCGAGATCACCGCCGGCTCGGTCACCTTCCGCGGCCGCGACGTCCTCGCCATGGACGCCCGCGAACTGCGCGCCTTCCGCTGGCGGGAGATCGCCATGGTCTTCCAGTCCGCGATGAACTCCCTCAACCCGGTCCTCACCATCGGCGAACAGATCGGCGACATCTTCACCACCCACGAGAAGCTGAAGAAGCGGGCCGCCCGCGACCGCTCCGCCGAACTCCTCGACCTCGTCGGCATCTCGCCCGACCGGCTGAAGGCCTACCCGCACCAGCTCTCCGGCGGCATGCGCCAGCGCGTCGTCATCGCCATGGCCGTCGCCCTCAGGCCTGCCCTGCTCATCATGGACGAGCCGACCACGGCGCTCGACGTCGTCGTCCAGCAGGAGATCATGGCCCAGATCCGCGAACTCCAGCAGACGCTCGGCTTCTCCGTCCTCTTCATCACCCACGACATGTCCCTGATGGTCGAGCTGTCGGACCGCATGGGCGTGATGTACGGCGGCCGGCTCGTCGAGCTCGCGGCGGCCGAGGAACTGTTCGCGCGGCCCCTCCACCCGTACACCGAAGCGCTGATGAACGCCTTCCCGCCGCTCACCGGACCGCGCCGGGAACTCACCGGCCTCTTCGACGCCCCGCGCACCGCCGACAGCTGCGGCTTCCACGTCCGCTGCCCCGACGACCGCTCCGACTGCTCCACGAACATCCCGGACCTGCGCCAGGTGGCCCCCGGTCGCTGGGCAGCCCTCACCGAAGGCACCGCCGCATGACCCTCCTCCAGATCCGCGGACTCACCAAGGACTTCCCGGTCGGCACCGTCTTCTCCCGCCGCCGCGTCCGCGCGGTGAACGGCGTCGACCTCGACCTCGCCCCCGGCCGCGTCACCGCCCTCGTCGGCGAGTCCGGCAGCGGCAAGTCCACCATCGCCCGCTGTCTCGCCCGCCTCGAACGGCCCACCTCCGGGCAGATCCTCCTCGACGGCGAGGACGTGCTCCGCACCGAGCGCCGTCGCGCCTCCCGTACGTACCGGGGCAAGGTCCAGATGGTGTTCCAGGACCCCTTCGGCTCCCTCAACCCCGTCCACCGCATCGAGCACTTCCTCACCCGCGCCCTCGTCCTCCACGGCCACGCGGCCGACCGGGGACGACTCGCCGCCCTCATGGAGGAGGTCGGCCTCACGCCGGACATGCTCGACTCCTACCCGCACGAGCTCTCCGGCGGACAGCGCCAGCGCGTCGCGATCGCCCGCGCCCTCGCCGTCGGACCGGACGTCCTCCTCGCCGACGAACCGACCTCCATGCTCGACGTGTCCGTCCGGGTCGGCGTCCTCAACCTGATGCGCCGGCTCCGCGACGAACGCGGCCTGTCCATGCTCTACATCACCCACGACCTGGGCTCGGCCCGCTACCTCGCCGACACCACCGTCGTCATGTTCGCGGGCGAACTAGTCGAGGGCGGCGACGCGCTCGCCGTCATGGACGCCCCCGCCCACCCGTACACCCGGCTGCTGCTCTCCGCCGTGCCCGACCCCGCCCGGCGCACCGGCTACGACAAGGCCGAGCGCGCCGGGCTGCGGGCCGCCGTCCTGAACCCCGAGTCCTGCCCGTACGACGACGACACCTGCAGCACCACCACTCCCGTACGCCACACCGTCGGCGAGGACGGAGGGCAGCCGCACTGGGTGCGCTGCCACCTCTACGCGCCCGCCCACGAGATCGCCCGACGAGTGCTCCAGCCCGCCGACGACGCCTCCCCGGAAGCCGAGAACACCGCCGCATGACACACGACCTGATCGCCACCGCCGTCGAGGAAGGGCTCTCCGAACGGGCCTTCCGCGACCCGCACCGGCCCCGTTTCCACTTCACCTCGCCCGGCGGCTGGCTCAACGACCCCAACGGGCTCAGCCACTGGGACGGCGTCTACCACCTCTTCTACCAGTACAACCCGCTCGCCCCCGCCCACCACCGCATCCACTGGGGCCATGCCGCCTCCACCGACCTCGTCACCTGGACCGACGAACCCGTCGCCCTCGTCCCCGGCACCACAGGACCCGACCGCGACGGCTGCTGGTCCGGCGTCCTCGTCGACGACGGGGGAGTGCCCACGCTCGTCTACTCGGGCCGGCACGGCGAACGCGAACTGCCCTGCGTCGCCACCGGCAGCCCCGACCTGCGCCACTGGACGAAGGACCCCGCCAACCCGGTGATCGCCGCGCCGCCGGCGGGCGTCGACGTCACCGCGTACCGCGACCACTGCGTGTGGAAGGAGGATGCCGTCTGGCGCCAGCTCGTCGGCTCCGGCATCCGGGGCAAGGGCGGCACCGCCTTCCTGTACGAGTCCCACGACCTGCGTCACTGGCGGTACGTCGGCCCGCTCCTCACCGGCGACGCGAGCCGCGGCACCGCCGCCGACCTCGACTGGACCGGCACCATGTGGGAGTGCGTCGACCTGTTCCGGGTGGACGGCACCGACGTCCTCGCCTTCTCCGCATGGGACGAGGGCGCCACCCACCACCCCCTGTACTGGACGGGCCGGTACGAGGGCGACCGCTTCGAGCCGAGCGCCCTGCACCGCCTCGACTACGGGCAGAACTACTTCTACGCGCCCCAGTCGACGCGCGACGAGCACGGCCGCCGGATCATGTTCGGCTGGCTTCAGGAGGGCCGCGGCGAGGAGGCCACCGCCTGCGCCGGCTGGTCCGGCGTCATGTCCCTGCCGCGCCTCGTCACCCTCGGCCCCGACGGCGCCCTCGCCCAGACGCCCGTGCCGGAGCTGTCGCGGCTGCGCCGCGACCACGTGCACGCCGGCCCCTTCGAGGGGGACGTCGACCTGGACGCGATCCGCGGCGATCAGCTCGACCTGGAGGCGACCCTCCGGCTTGCTCCCGGCGCCACGGTACTGCTCGGGGTGCGGGAGACCCCGGACGGCGCCGAGAGGACCGTCGTCGAGATCACCCGCGACGACGCCGGCACCTCGGGCACCCTGCGCCTCCACCGCGAGGCGAGCAGCCTCGACCCGGACGTCGACACCGCACCCCGTCACGGCGAGCTGCCCTTCGGATCGGACGGTACGGTCGAACTCCGCGTCCTCGTCGACCACTCGGCCCTGGAGGTCTTCGCCAACGGCCGCGCCCTGGCCGCCCGCGTCTACCCGACCCGCCCCGACGAGGCGACCGGCGTCTCGCTCACCGTCACCGGCCGCGCGACCGTCACCCGCCTCGACGCCTGGCACATGGCCCCGATCGAGACGGCCCCGCGCCCGCTCTGGCCCTGACGGCCCTCCCGGTGCCGGGCACCGGCCCGGCACCGGCCCCCATTCTTTCGTACAGGCGCCACCCCACCGCCGAGGAGGCCCTCATGCGCATCCCCGAACTCCCCCTCCACCGCCGCACCCTGCTCCAGGCCGGCGGACTCGCCCTCCTGCCCGCCCTCACCGCACCCCGCACCGCCGAGGCCGCCCCCGCGCGCCGCCGCCGGACCGCGACGCTCCCCGAGGCCGTCACCTCACCGCTCCCCGACCCCCTGCCGTACCAGGGGAGTTGGCAGCGCACCCCCGACGGCGGGCAGCGTGCCTCCGCCGCCTCCGGGGCCGCGCTCGCCGTGTCCGAGCACCGGATCGGCGCCCGCGCCGGCTGCTCCGTCCGCATCACGACCGATCCGGCCACCCCGCACGCCCGGGGCGGGCTCGTTCTGCGGGCGGCGTCCGACGGCTCCACCGGCTACGCCGTCCTCCTGGGACCCGCGAACGGCCACGTCGAGCTCGTCGACCTGGCTTCCGGCACCACCCTCGCCACCGGCGGCAACGGCCCCGGAACGACCCTCGACGTCACCCTCGACGGGTCCGCCCTCACCGTCCACGTCGACGGCGAGCAGGTCCTCACCGCCGTGGACCGCCGCCACACCGCCGGCCATGTCGGCCTGCTCGCCGACGGCGGCGCGGTCACCTTCGGACCGCCCCGGACCTGGACCGTTACCACCGACCTGAGCGGCTGGACCTCCAGCGGCACCTGGACCCCGACTCCGCTCGGGCTCACCGGGGCCGCGCCCGAGGGCGCCAACATCCGTACGATCGCCGCCGAGGAGGCGTACGACACCTCCGTCCAGGCGGACCTCCTCGTCCACGACCCGTACGCCGTCGCCGCCCTCCTCGTCCGCGCCGACGCCACCGGCACCCGGGGCTACGCCGTCGAGGCCGACCCGAACCTGGGCCGCCTCCGCCTGTACCGCGTGGACGGCGACGTCACCCTCGCCACCCACACCACCCCGATCACCCCCGGCACCGTCCACCGCCTGCGCGTCGAGGCCGAGGGCCGCCGCCTCCGCGTGTACTGGCAGAGCGACTTCCTCCGCCCCGACGGCTACGCCCCCGTCATCGACGCCGAGGACCCGGCGCCCGCCCCACACCTCTCCGGCCGCCCCGGGCTCCTCGCCTACAACGGGCGGGTCTCCTTCGAGAACGTCACCGCCGCCGGTCCGCCCGCCGAACTCCCGGGCGCCACCACGCTCTCCGGCACCTGGACCCGCGACCTGAAGGGCGTGCGCGGCCACGACGGGGTGCGCACCGCACCCGCCCCGGACGGCCCCGGCCTCGTCGCCTCCGCCGACGTCCTGCTCGCCGGGGCGAGCGCCGCCGGACTCCTCGTGCGCGGTCACGAGCTCCTCCTGGACACCGCGACCGGCGCGATAAGGCTTCTCGACCACACGAGCCGTACCGTCCTCGCCACCGCGCAGCCGTCCGTACGCCCGATCCGCACGGGAACCCCGTACCGCGCCGAACTGCACCTCCTTGGTGGCGAGTTCACCGCCTACGTGGACGGGGTGGAGGCCCTGCGCGTCCCGGTCACCGCCTCCGGCGACACGGTCGGGCTCGTCGCGGCCGGCGGCACCGCGTACTTCCAGGACGTGTACGCCTCCGACGTGCGCGACCACTACACCGAGCCGTACCGCCCCGCCGTCCACCACTCGCCGCGCACCGGACCGGGCAGCGACCCCAACGGCCTCGTGCACCTCGACGGCGAGTACCACCTCTTCCACCAGGCCGAGGGCCGCTGGGCACACGCCGTCTCCACCGACCTCCTCCACTGGCGCGCCCTGCCGACCGCCCTCGACTGGGACGAGTACGGCCACCGCTGGTCCGGCTCGGCCGTCGCCGATCTCGGCGACGTCTCCGGCCTGTTCGGCGGCGGTACCGGCCTGATCGCGTACTACACGAGCTACCACCCGGACAAGATCGGCGGGAACCAGGCGGTCCGCGCCGTCTACAGCACCGACCGGGGCCGATCCTGGCAGCCGTACGGCGGTCCCGAGCCGCTCGTCGGCAACCCCGGCGGCCCGGACGGCGGCTGGGACTTCCGTGACCCGAAGGTCGTCCGGGACGAGGCCCGCGACCAGTGGGTCATGGTGGTGTCCGGTGGCGACCACGTGCGCTTCTTCACCTCCCGCGACCTCCTCCACTGGTCCCACACCGGCTCCTTCGGCTACGGGGACTGGGTGGCCGGCGGCGGGGTCTGGGAGTGCCCCGACCTCTTCCCGCTCCCCGTCGACGGCGACCCCGCCCACACGGTCTGGGTCCTCACCTTCAGCACCGGCGCCGTCCGCACCACCGACGGCTCCACCGCCCGATACCTCACCGGCGACTGGAACGGCACCGTCTTCACCGCTCACCAGGCCCCGGGCCCGGCCCCGCGCAGCGACCACGGCCGCGACTTCTACGCGGCCATCACCTTCGCGGACCTGCCCGACGCACGCCGCGTCTGGCTCGGCTGGACCACCAACTGGGACTATCCGTTCAGCGCCCCCACCCACCCGTGGAACGGCCAGCACTCCGTCCCCCGTGAGCTCACCCTCGCCGACGGCCCGGACGGCCCCGTCCTGCGCCAGTGGCCCGTCGCCGAACTGGCCTCCCTGCGCACGGACACGATCGTACGGAGGGACCTCACGGCCGGACCCGGCGTGCCCGACCCCTGCGCGGGCCTGACCGGCACCACGTACGACCTGGAGGCCGAACTCGTGCTGCCTCCGGCCGGCGCCGCGACCAGCTGCGCCTTTCACCTGCGGGCCAAGGACGGGCAGGCCACCCTCGTCGGCTACGACGCCGTCCGCGAACGCCTCTTCGTCGACCGCACCGCCTCCGGACGCACCGACTTCACCCGGTACTTCGCGGGCCGCACCGAGGCCCCGCTCGAAGCCGTCCGGGCCGCCGACGGCAGCCGGACGGTCCGGCTGCGGATCCTCGTCGACTCCTCCTCCGTCGAGGTCTTCGGCGGCGCGGGCGAGGCCGTCGTCACCAGCCTGGTCCTGCCCGACCCCGACGCCGACGGGATCGCCCTCACCGCCGAGGGCGGGACGGTCCGGATCGCCGAACTCGCCGTCCACCGGCTCGCCTCCACCCGCCGTCTGAGCGAGACGCTCCCGGCTCTGCCCCCGCCCCCGCCGCCGGGGGAGTTCCGCACGGACCTCGGTACCCTCGCCACCGTCCCCGCCGGGCGCTGGGAGGCCACGGGCGCCGGGCACACCGGGGTCTTCGACCGTGACAGCGACGCGCTGTCCACCCGCCGCTTCGCCGACCTCGAACTCACCACCCTGCTCCGGCTCGGCGGCTCCGACGGCACCCGGGGCGCCGCCTCCCTGATCTGGCGGGCCTCGGCCGACGGCGCCGACGGGTACGTCCTCAACCTCGACCCCGATCTCCGGGCGGTCCGGCTCGTCGTCCGGCGCGGCGGCTCCTTCGACGACGCGGCCGCCCTCGCCCGGGTGCCCGCCCTGGTACGGCACGGCGCCACGTACGATCTGCGGATCGTCCACCAGGGCACCCGTATCCAGGTCTTCCTCGACGGGGAGCGGATCATCGACCTCACCGACCCGGCGGCCACCTACACCGACGGCCACGTCGGCCTGAACGTCTTCGGCGGCCGGGCCGGCTACCAGGACACCTACGCCAAGGAGCTCTGACCCATGTCCTTCCTGGTGATCGGCGAGTGCGTCGCCGACATCGTGCGCGGCGCCGACGGCACCGAACGGATCCACCCGGGCGGCAGCCCCGCCAACGTCGCCTACGGCCTCGCCCGCCTCGGCCGGGACGTCACCCTGCTCACCCAGCTCGCCGACGACCCCAGCGGGCGGCTGATCGCGGACCACCTGAAGGACGCGGGGGTACGGGTGGAGGTCGGCGGCGTACCCGTACGCACCCCGTCGGCGGTCGTCGGGCTCGACGCGCACGGCGGGGCCTCGTACACCTTCGACATCGCCTGGACCCTGGAGACCGGGGAGCTCCTGGTGGAGCAGCCCGGTCATGTGCACATCGGCTCGATCGCCGCCGTCACCGCTCCCGGCGCGGCCACCGTCCTCGCCGAGGTCGAGCGGCTGCGCGACCGGGCCACGGTCAGCTACGACCCGAACGTGCGGCCCGCGCTGATGGGGGACCACACCGAGGCCGTCGCACGCGTCGAGCGCTGTGTCGCGCTGAGCGACGTGGTGAAGGCGAGCGACGAGGACCTGGACTGGCTGTACCCCGGAGCGGAGCCGCACGAGGTCGCCGCCCGCTGGCGGGCCCTCGGCCCGGCCGTCGTCCTGATCACCCGGGGCGCGGCCGGATCGATCCTCTTCACCGGGCGGGAGACGATCACCGCGGAGGCGCCGCCGGTCACCGTCGTCGACACCGTCGGCGCGGGCGACTCCTTCATGTCCGCCGTCCTCGACATCCTCGGCCGGCGGGGTCGGGAGACCCTCGCCGGGCTCGGTGCCCATGACCTCGTGCGGATGCTGTGCAGAGCGACCGCGGCGGCGGCCGTCACCGTCTCCCGGGCCGGCGCCCAGCCCCCCGACCGGGCCGAACTGGACGCGGCCGAAGAGCGGTTCACCCTCAGGTTCGGGCGTGTGAGGTGATGTCCGCCGCGAACTGCTCGACCATCTCCGGCGTGACCGTCGGCCGGCACTCGGCGATGGCCTCCAGGTAGTCCGCCGTGCTCGCGCCGGGCGCCGGATCGTCCCCGACGCGCCCGCCGACCGCGACCAGGTCCCGCTCGAAGGAGGCCTGGGCGGCGATCCGCGCCGCGTGCTCGATGTCGGCGGGGGTGAACAGCTCGCTCGCGAGGACCAGTTCGTCGATGTCGACGTCCGTCCGGCCGTCGGTGTAGCGGGCCCAGATCGCCGCCCGCGCCGCCTTGTCCGGCGTACCGATCGGGATGAGGTAGTCGAAGCGGCCGGGCCGCAGGAACGCCGGGTCGAGGGAGCGGATCGAGTTGGTCGCGCAGACGAGCAGCCGCTCGTCCCGCTCCCGGAAGCCCGGTATCAGCTTCAGGAGTTCGTTCGTCACCCCGTGCATGCCGCCCGGCTGGGCGGGCTCCGAACGGACCGGGGCGATCTCCTCGACCTCGTCGATGAAGACCAGGACCCGCTCCAGCTCGGCGATCCGCGCGAACGCGGACCGCAGCGCGGCGGCGAGGTTCCCCTCGTCGGCGAGGCGGGACGGCAGGATCTCCACGAAGGGCCAGCCGAGCCGGGAGGCGATGCCCCGCGCGAACGTGGTCTTCCCGGTGCCGGGCGGGCCGAACAGACAGACCGCGCGCGGCGGCCGCACGCCGTGCCGGTTGGCCCGCTCCGGCTCGGCCAGGGGCAGCACCACACGGCGCTCGATGAGGTCCTTCTCCCGCTCCATGCCGGCCACCTTCGCCCACAGGTCGCCGGGGAGCAGCCGCCCGCCCAGGTCGTCGAGGAGCCCGGCGGCGGGGCCGTGCAGCGGCTCCACCTTCTCGAAGTACGCGACGGCCGGCTGGCGCGTGTACCCGGCGTTCAGCAGGCCCTCTCCGAGGAGCTCCTCCTCCGGCAGGACGTACGCGATGCGCCCGACGCGGGCCGCGACGAGCCGCCGCTCCAGCTCCACGAGCAGGGCGCTGGCGAGGCCGCGGCCCCGCCACGCCGAGGAGATCGCGATCCGCATGACCCAGGCCCGCTCGCCGGAGACACAGGCGAGCGCCGCCCCGATGGGGGCGCCCTGGTGCACGGCGACCACGGCCGGCTGGCGGGTGGTGAGGGCGCCGATGCACTCGGCGAGCGAGAAGACGGACTCCTGCCCGAGTTCGGCGGTGGTGTCGATCAGATGGACGACGGCCGCGAGATCGCTCTCGCGGTAGTCGTGGATGTGCCAGTTCACCGGTGGTACCGCCCCTCGTTCGCTGTGTTGCGGCGAGGCTAGGCGGAGGGCCGGGGCGAGGGCCTGCGCCGCCGTGCACAAGGCGGCGCCTCCCATCGCTCCGTACCGGCTCTATGCAGCGGCCGGAGCCGTCTTCGGGGCCGGGCCGTAGGCGTTCTGCCGCTGCTCGCCCTCGGTGGCGAGGAAGACGATCAGGACGATGCAGCCGATCAGCGGAACGAGGGCGATGAGGAGCCACCAGCCGGAGCGGCCGGTGTCGTGCAGACGGCGGGTCATCACGCCCAGGTGCGGCAGGAACACGGCCAGGAAGTAGACCGCCCAGAGGAGCGGGAAGGTGCCGACCGCCAGGTCGATCGCCACGACGACGATGACCGCGATCGCGTTGACCAGGAAGAACATCCAGTGTTCCGTGCGGCGCGCACGGCCGCTGAACACCGCGTACTTCTTGAGCACGTCGAGATACCAGTTCACTTTGTCCCCCGAGGACTGGGTGTGTGAGCGGGAGGCCGGCCCTGTGGAGCAGGCCGACGAAGAACCTATGCGGCGGAAAGCGCGGGGGTCAATCGGTTCTCGGACGTCCGCAGTTCACACGTGGAAGGTGCGTCAACGCGGTGAACGGCGACACCTCCGGGAGAGGAGATGCCGCCGTTCCGGGGAGAGGATCGACGAAGGTCCGGGAGTCGGACGATCAGAACGTCACGTCCTTCTCTTGGTCATGAGAATTCCGCCGGCCGTGAGGGAGAACAGGCAGACGCACGCGCCGGTGATCACGTTGCTGAGCACCGTGCCCGTGTCGGGGTGCCGCGAGACCACCCACGGCGCGACGATCAGCCACGCGCCCAGGAGCAGGACGACGAAGTTCAGGTCCTGCGACCGTTCGGGAGCCATCGACATGCACAGGCCGAGCCCCGCGAGAGCGATGCCGACGATCAGGTTGGTGATGGCCAGCTCCGGTCGGGCGGCGGAGAAGTGGACCGTCCACGCGGAGATCGCGGCCCACAGACCGGCGAGGATCACGAGCTCCTCGACAGCCGCGACACCTCTCGTCTGGAGCATGCGGGCATAACGGTCCCGCATTTCCGACGCATCGGGGTGCCCCGAGATATCACCGGGACGGTGAGAGACGTCGGCCATGTGACTCGCCTCCTTCTGGCGTCCTGCATGTCTGGCCGCACTGCGGCAATTGCGCCGCTGCTTCATTGTGCTCTTATCTGGCCTTTATGTGTAGGTCTGTCCGGTGGCGATGCGTACAGAAAAGGAGCCGTGGATGTGCGTGGATCCACCAAAAGGTCATTTCCGGTCAATGAAAATTCAGCGCAAAGTCGAGCCGTTCTTCGTATCGGTATGCGCATGGCCCCGCGCGGTGGCCGTGACCGCCCCGGCGTAGCCTGGAAAAGGACTCGGGGACCGGATCTTTCCACCGCCCGGGAGTGCGCGATGGCCGGCATCGTACGGAAGAGCTTCGACTCGGCGGACGAGACGCGTCCCTTCGAGGACGGCAAGGGCAGGCTCGACCTGCTCGTCGGCGACGGCGGCTCGGTGGGCCGGGCCGTCTTCGAGCCGGGCTGGCAGTGGTCCAAGCACGTCAAGCCCATCGCCGGCACCGACAGCTGCCAGGCGTCGCACGTCGGATACGTGATCAGTGGCCGGATGAAGGTCGTCATGGACGACGGTGAGGCGACGGAGTTCGGGGCGGGCGACTACATGGAGGTCAAGCCCGGTCACGACGCCTGGGTCCTCGGCGACGAGCCCTGCGTGACCCTCGACTGGCTGGGCTTCACGAACTACGCCGTGCCGCAGTCCTCCTGACGGGCTTCCTGCCGGCAGTGCCCCGGAGCCGCCGGAGTCCCTCGAGAGCTGCCGGGCGGGACGGTGCTCGCGTGAAGGCCCGGCCCGTGAGGCCTATCCGTACGCGTCCGTGACGCAGTCGGCGGCGCAGCGCCAGTGCTCGAACCTGCGGCGGAGCGCCGCCGCCGCGTGCGGCCGCTCCACGCCCGCGTGGCCGTACCGCTCCTCGGCCGTCCGCATCACCGCAGTGACGGTGACGATCGCCGGCTCGCCCTCGCCGGCGGACCGGCGGGCCTCGGCGATCACGTGGTCGGCCGCCCGCTGGAGGTCCCGGGCGTACTCCCGCCGGGCGACGGCCCGCGCCCGTGAGGCGGCGAAGGGCCGCACGGCCCGGCCCTTCCAGATCGCCCCGGCGGCCATGAGGCCCGCCCCGGACAGGAACAAGAGCGCCCAGCCCACGGTGCCGGCGTCCCACTTCATCGCCGCCGCCTTCCCCTGACCCAGCGTGTTCATCCCGAGCATCCGAGTCTAGGGGCGCCGCTTCCACTGAGGGGATCCCGCGCGCCGGCCTCCCGGTACAGAGGATTGACACGTGTAAGTGGGCGGTGACAGGCTCGTGCTCCGGCCCCGTGTGCCCGCGCAGAAGGAGCAGCACCCCATGAGCACCACCGTCACCACCGACCGAGGACCCGTGCGCGGCGAGCGCCGTGCCGACGGGACCCTGCGTTTCCTGGGCATCCCGTACGCGCAGCCGCCCGTCGGCGACCTCCGTTTCGCGGCCCCCGTGCCGCCGGAGGCCTGGTCGGAGCCGCTGGACGCGACGGCGTACGGGCCGACCGCGCAGAAGCGGCCGTTCGCGGACGTCACGACGATCCCGGAGCCGTCGATCCCGGGCACCGGGGTGCTGAACCTGAACGTGTTCACGCCGGCGACGGACCCGGAGGCCGGTCTGCCGGTCCTGGTCTGGATCCACGGCGGTGGGTACGTGGCGGGCTCGGCGGCGAGCCCCTGGTACGACGGTGCCGCCTTCAACCGGGACGGCGTCGTGGTCGTCTCGGTCGGCTACCGCCTCGGGATCGAGGGCTTCCTGCACCTGGAGGGCGCACCGGACAACCGCGGCGTACGGGACTGGATCGCGGCCCTGGAGTGGGTGCGGGACAACATCGCGGCCTTCGGCGGCGACCCGGCGAAGGTCACGATCGCCGGCCAGTCGGCGGGCGGCGGCGCCGTGCAGACGCTGCTCGCGGTCCCCTCGGCACAGGGCCTGTTCCGGGGCGCGCTCTCCGTCTCGGGCGCGGTCATGCGGCCCGACGGCCCTGAGGTCGCCCGCGCGGCGGCCCGGCTGTTCACGTCGCGCACCGGCGTCCCGGCCACGGCCGCCGCTCTGCGCGACCTGAGCGACGACGAACTCCTCGACCTCCAGGACCTGATGTCCGCACCGGGACCGGACCGCGAGGGCCTGCCGCCGATGCTGGCCCTCGCCCCCTTCGCGGACGGCGAGCTGATCCCCGTACCCGTCCTGGACGCCCTGACGGCGGGAGAGGCCGGCGCGGACGTACCGCTGATGCTCGGCTTCACCGCGGACGAGTTCACGATGATCCCCGGACCCGGCCCGGACGCCCCTCCGCTGCCCGTCCTCCTCGGCGGGCTCGGCCTGGACGCGGCCGGGGCGGACGCCTTCACCGAGGAGTACGCGGAGGCCGGCGAGGAGCGGTACTTCGGGCAGGCACTGACCGACACGGTCTTCCGCGCCCCGAACCTCGCCGTCGCGGACGCCCGCGCCGTGCGGGAACGGCCCACCTGGTTCTACGAGTTCCGCTGGCGCTCGCCGGGTCTCGGGCTCGCGTTCCACTGCCTGGACCTGCCCTTCGCCTTCGACCTCCTCGACGCCGAGGGCGTCGCGGCCGTCGCCGGCGACGAGCCGCCGCGCGCGCTCGCCGACGCCCTGCACCGGGCCTGGGTCGGCTTCGTCACCGACCAGGACCCGGGCACCGACTGGCCGCGCTACACGGCGACGGAGCGCGCCACGATGATCTGGGACGCGGAGCCCCGGGTCGCCTCGGACCCGGTGCACCGCGTCCGCGACATCTGGCTCGGCTGAGCCGCCGGGGCCCCAGGGCCTGTCCGGCCGGAGGGGGACGGACAGGCCCTAGTCGCCGGTCGTCCCGTCGAGCAGTTCGCGCAGGATGTCCAGATGGCCGTTGTGGCGGGCCGTCTCCTCGGTGAGGTGGAGGAGGATCCAGCGCAGGTCGACGTGGAGGCCGCCACGGACGGGGCGCTTCGCCCGGGCGTCCAGGTCGCTCCCGGCGACCAGTTCGCGGTAGCGGGCGCTCTGTCCGGCGTACTCGTCGAGCAGCTGCGCGAGCGGGAAGTCGACGGCGATGCGCATCTCGCGGTCGGGGTCCTCATCGGTCCAGGGCCCCTCGTCCTCCTCACCGAGGAAGACCATCTGGAACCAGTAGTACTCGACCCAGCGGAGATGGTTGATCAGCCCGCTCATGGTCATCAGCGGGGAGCCCGGCAGGAGCGCCTTGCGGGCGTTCTCCTCGGAGAGGCCCTCGCACTTGACGCGGGCGGTGTCACGGGCGTAGTCGAGGAACGTGGTGAGCTGGGTGCGCTCGTCCCACGCGGGCGGTGTGTCGTCGATTCTGGTCATCGCGTGAAGCGTCCCCGATCACCGCGACCGCTGTCGAGGCAATTACCGACCGACCCGCCACCCCCTAGCATCGGGCTCAGCCCACCGCGCCCATCGGGCCCACCGGGCCCGCCGAACGGACGGATCGGAACGCCAGATGCTCAAGGACTTCGCCGACCTCTCCACGCCGCTCGTCGCCGACGCCTGCGTACGGCTCGGAGAGCCCCTGCGGGCCGCGCCCGCCGGGATCCTGCCCGTCGTCACCGGGCAGCGGGTCGCCGGCCGGGTGCTGCCGGCCCGCCACTACGGAAGCGTCGACGTCTTCCTGGAGGCCTTCACGCACGCCGCGCCCGGGGACGTCCTCGTCATCGACAACGGCGGCCGCCGCGACGAGGCCTGCGTCGGGGACCTCGCCGTCCTGGAGGCGGAAGCGGCAGGCGTCGCCGGGGTCGTCGTCTGGGGGCTGCACCGCGACACCCCGGACCTGGTCGAGATCGGACTGCCCGTCTTCTCGTACGGACGCCACGCCCCCGGCCCCGTTCGCCTCGACGACCGCGACCCCGACGCGCTGACCGTGGTGCGGTTCGGCGACCACGAGGTCACCGCCGCCGACGTGGTGTTCGGCGACGACGACGGCGTGCTCTTCGTGGCGGCCGACCGCGTGGACACCGTCCTGGAGACCGCCCGGTCCCTCTTCCGCACCGAGCGGGAACAGGCCCGCCGGATCAGGGCGGGGGAGACCCTGCGTGCACAGACCCGCTTCGACGAGTACCTCACGGGCCGCACCGAGGACCCCTCGTACACCTTCCGCCGCCACCTGCGCCGGATCGGCGGCGCGATCGAGGAGTGAGCGCGCGGGTCAGCCCTCGAAGCCGACCGTGCCGTCCGGCAGGAGTGCCTCCACGTGTGCGCCGTGCTCCACCGTCCGGCTCACCGTGCAGAACTTCTCGTGCGTCAGGCGCACCCCTCGGGCGAAGACCTCCGCCGCCTTCGGGTTGTTGTCCGGCAGGTCGAACTCGTAGCTCACCCGGATCCGGCCCAAGCGGCCGTCGTCCTCGGGGCCCGAGACCGACTCCACCACGATCCGCAGGTCGTCGTGGTCCACCGCGCGGGCCGTGCGGTCGATGACGAGGCCGCCGCAGCCGCCCATCGCCGCGAGCAGCAACTCGACCGGCGTGAAAGAGGGCTGCGCGTCCGCGTCGTCGGCGGCGGCCATCCGGACCTCCGCGCCCCGGTCGTTGCGGGCGGTCCAGTTGCGGTACCCGGTGCGGACGGTCTCGATCCGGTAGTCGGCCATGGCGGCGGGGCTCCTTCGTTCACGTGCGTGTTCTCGTACGGTACGCGTCGGGGGCGTACGGAGCCTCAGATGCCCCGCGCGTGTGCGTGGGCGTGGACGACCTCACCCCACGCGTCCGACACCGTTCCCCAGACCGCCCGGAGTTCCGGCTCGGCCTCCCGTACCGACGCCACCGCCCCCGCCGGGTCGCCGCCCGCCGAGCTCAGCAGGCCGCCGTCCCCGGCCGCCCACGCCGCGACCGTGTCCGCGCCCGCCTCGGGATGGAACTGCACCGCCCAGCACGCACTTCCTACCCGGAACGCCTGGTACGGGCAGTCGTCGCCGCTCAGCAGCGGCACGGCGCCGGCCGGCAGGCGGTCCACCTCGTCCCAGTGCCACTGCGCCGCCGGGGCGCCCTCCGGCACCCCGCCGAGCACCGGGTCGCCCTCGGCGTCCGGCAGCCTCCGCAGCGGCACGGCACCCACCTCGGGCCCTTGGGGCCGCTGCGCCACCGAACCGCCCAGCGCGTGGGCGACGATCTGGCCGCCCAGGCATATCCCGAGCAGCGGCACCTCCCCGGCCACGGCCTCCCGGACGAGCGCACGCACCCCCGGCAGCCAGGGCGCGGCCTCGTCGTCCTCGCAGTTGACGGACCCGCCGAGGACGACAAGGCCCGCGTGGCCGCCCAGCGTCTCCGGGAGCGCCTCGCCCCGCCAGGCGCGTATCACGTCGAGGCGCAGCCCGCCCCGTACGAGGTGCTCACCGACCAGGCCGGGACCGGCGTCCTCCTCGTGCTGCACGACGAGCACGGCGGGCCCCGCCACATCGGTCTGCTTCATCTGCGCCTCCACGTTCTTCCCCCGGAGCGCCCGGGGCCTTCGCTCTGCCGAGGATCGTTGACGAAGGGCCGGTGCGGGAGCCCCTGAGAGCGCGTACGTGATCACATCTGAGTAGCGCGGTACGGGCGGCTGAGTACGCCGACCGATACGGCGGCCGCCGCCCGCTGATGGACTGGGGTCATGACCTTCGACGCCCGGCGCGCCCGCCGCCTCCAGCACGTCACCGCCACCGGCACGGCCCTTGCGGTGGCCCTCGGCCCGCTGGTCATCGGCGCGCTCTTCGCCAAGTCGGTGGGCGGGGACCCGATGGTCTCCGTCAACGCCCTGATCGCGGGCGGCGGCCAGCGGGCCCGGATCTCCCGCGCCCAGCTCCGGACCGGAGCCCGGCTGCGACCCGTCGCCCAGATCCGGACGGGAGCCCGGCTGCGGCCCGTCGCCCGGCTCCGCAGCAGTGCGCGTCTGCGGAGTCGCGGGGCCGTCGCGCGACCCGGTTCCGTCGCGCGACCCCGCTCACGCGCCCGGCTTGCGCGTCAGGAGGAAGCCCTGCGGCGTCTTCTCCCCGGCGTCCGGCTCCCGTACCAGCCGGGCCGACTCGACGAGACCCGCCGCCGTCAGCAGGGACGCCAGTCGGTCGGGTGACCAGCGGTACACGTGGAGGTCCACCTCGTGCCCGTACGCCCGCTCGAGACGGACCCGCTCGTCGCCCACCTTGAAGGCGACGAGGGCGTACCCGCCCGGTGCGAGGACCCGGTGGAACTCGGCGAAGGAGGCCGCGAGTTCGTCCTCGGGCATGTGCACCGTCGAGTACCAGGAGAGAACCCCGCCGAGCGAGGCGCCGGGCAGGTCGAGCGCCGTCATGGACCCCACCTCGAAGCGCAGCCCCGGGTGGCCGTCCCGGGCGACCGTGATCATCCCCGGCGACAGGTCCACGCCGAAGACGTCGGCGCCGAGGTCGCGCAGACGGGAGGTGACCCGGCCCGTCCCGCACCCCAGGTCGCCGATCACGCGCGGCCCGTCCACGGCCGCCACCCTCTCCGCGAAACCGGAGAGCATCGCCCGGTCCAGCGGCGTCGTCTCCAACTGACCGGCGAGCAGCCGCCCGTAGTCGGCGGCGACGGTGTCGTAGGAGCGGCGGGTGGCGGTGACGTGCGCGGCTTCGGTCATGCGGCGACCCTACGGCGGCGCCTCCCGCACGGTGTCCCCGCAGGACGTCCGCACAAGACGTCCACGCCGAACGGCTCCCGGAGGTCCCGGACATGCGCGATGATCGTCGCCTCTGAGGATACCCGGGAGTAGCAGGCCGGGTTCATGGCGAAAGGGCACACCGAATGGCGAGGCGGCACCCCGTGCGGGACGACGACCACACGAGCGGCACCGAGGGCGGAGGACCCGGCATCGGTCGGCGGCGGTTCCTCGGGTACGTCCTGGCCGCGCCCACCCTCACGGTCGCCGCCCAGCTCGGCGCCGAGGCCCTCGCTCCGCGCGAGGCCGCCGCGGCGACGCCCGCGCTCATCCCCTCGCTGCCGGGTCCGGCCGAACTCCTCGACCTCAACGAGCTGCTCACGATCGCGGCGCTGCCCACCGGCAACCTCATCACCATCCGCGTCGACGCCGACGGCACGGCCCACTTCGCCCTGCCCCGCGCCGAGGTCGGCCAGGGCGTCACCACCTCCAGCGCCATGATCGTCGCGGAGGAACTCGACCTGCCCCTGGACAAGGTGAAGGTCACCCTCGCCGACGCCCGCCCCGAGCTGCTCTTCAACCAGCTCACCGGCGGCTCCAACACCACCTACTCCACCTACACCCCCATCCGGGTCGCCGCCGCCCTCGCCCGGGGACGGCTGCTCCACGCCGCCTCCGTCGTCCTCGGCCAGGCCGTCGAGACCCTGACCACGAAGGCCGGCGCCGTCGTCTCCCCGGCCGGTGCGCTCCTCGGTTACGGCGAACTGGCCGTGAAGGCCGCCGCCGTCACCGACGCGGCCGTCGAGGTCACGCTCAAGGACGCGGGCGACTTCCGTGTCATCGGCACCGGGCAGCGCCGGGTGGACGCCCTCGAAGCGGTCACCGGGCGCAAGAAGTTCGCCATGGACCTCCAGGTCCCGGACGCGCTGCCCACCATGGTCTGCCGCCCGCCGACGATCAACGGCACGGTCCGCTCGGTGGCCAACCTCGACGAGGTCCGGGCCATGCCCGGCATCACCGACGTCGTCACCGTCTCCACCGGCGTCGCCGTCCGCGGCCGCACCTTCGGCCAGTGCGTCGACGCCGTCCGCGCCCTCCGCGTCGACTGGGGGCCCGGCACGGCCGAAGGCGCCTCCGACGCCACGATCCTGGAGAAGCTCCGCCGGGCCGAACTCCCGCTGGTGGTCCCGCCGCTGCCGCTCCTCACCAAGGCCGTCGACGCCCGCTTCACCTTCCACTTCGCCAGCAACGCCGCCCTGGAGACCAACTGCGCCATCGCGGACGTGCGGAAGGACTCGGCGGAGATCTGGGCCTCGCTCAAGTCGCCGATCGTCGCCCAGGAGCAGATCGCCCTCAAGCTCGGCCTGCCGCCCACCGCCGTCCGCGTCCACGTCACGGAGGGCGGCGGCTCCTTCGGCCGCAAGCTGTTCTCCGACGCCGCCCACGAGGCCGCCGAGATCTCGAAGGCCCTCGGCAAGCCCGTGAAGCTGATGTGGCACCGTACCGACGACTTCCGCCAGGGCCGTACGCACCCGATGTCCACCTCCCGGGTCCGGGCCACGTACTCGCTCGGCGAGGTCCTCACGTACGAGCAGCGCCACACCTCCGTGGCCACCGACTTCGGGCACGGCATCGGCGAGGTCCTCACGGCGGAGGCGGCCCGGCTGCCCGTCGCCGACGCCACCTTCTCCGAGACGATGTTCCAGCTCACCCAGATCAGCCCGTACCACCTCGGCGTCACCACCCAGCTGCTCGCCGAGACCGACAAGGGCTTCAACACCGGTTCCATGCGGAACATCTACTCGCCCAACGTCCGCTGCGCCCAGGAACTCGTCCTGGACGAACTGGCCGAGCGGACGGGCCAGGACCGGTACCGGATGCGGCGCAAGCTGCTCAAGGACGCGCGGGCCCGCGCCGTCCTCGACAAGGTCGCCGAGGTGGGGCAGTGGGGCCGGAGCATGCCGGCCGGCACGGGCCAGGGCATCGCCGTCCACACCGAGTACCACTCCGCCGTCGCGATCCTCGCCGAGATCGACTGCAGGCCCGCGACCACCGGACGGAAGATCCCCAACGCGTACACCGGGCCGCGCGTGACCAAGGTGGTCTGCGCCGTGGACGTCGGCCTCGCGGTCAACCCGCGCGGCCTCGAGGCCCAGATGATGGGCGGCATCGCCGACGGCATCGCCATCACCCTGACGTCCGGGCTCCACCTGAGCGACGGGCACTTCCTCGAAGGCAGCTGGGACCAGTACTTCTACACCCGGCAGTGGAACACCCCGCCCGAGCTGGAGATCATCGTCATGCCGCCGAGCGGCGACAAGCCGGGCGGCGCGGGGGAGCTGGCGGTCGCCGGCGCCATGGCCGCCGTCGCCTGCGCCTACGGCCGGGCCACCGGCACGATGCCGACGGTCTTCCCCGTCAACCATGCCGAGCCGCTCGCCTTCACGCCCCTGCCGACCGTCCCGCCCGTCCCGGCCTCGCCCACCGACGGCCGCGACCGCACCATCTGAGACCTGGAGCCCCCGTGCCGCAGCACACCTTCATCCTGAACGGCAAGGCCGTCACCGCCGACGTCGAGGGCGACGTCCGGCTCCTCTGGGTCCTCCGGGACGTCCTCGGCGTCACCGGCCCCAAGTACGGCTGCGGGGTCGGCGTCTGCCGGGCCTGTACGAGCCACCTCAACGGCAAGGCGTTCACCCCCTGCGCCGTGCGCGTCGACGACGTCGCCCCGACCGACGAGATCACCACCATCGAGGGCCTCCCGGACACCGTCGGCGCCGAACTCCACCCGATGCAGGAGGCCTGGCTCGACCTCGACGTCGCCCAGTGCGGCTTCTGCCAGCCGGGCCAGATCATGGCGGCGGTCGCCACCGTCCGCAAGGCGCGCGAGGCCGGCCGCGAGGTCACCGAGGCCGACCTCGACACCATCCGCAACATCTGTCGGTGCGGCACCTACCACCGCATCCGGCAGGCCGTCCTGGAGGGCGCCCGCCGGATGGAGTGACGACGGGGGAGCGGTGCCGCCGCCGTGCTCAGGGGGCCGACTGGAGGAGGGCCAGCGTCGACTCCAGCTCCTGCCGGGTCAGCCGGGCGGCCTCCTCCGGGTCGCCCGCCTCCACCGCCCGTACGACCTCGGCATGGGCGTCCTCGCCGTGCCGCAGGTCGGTGCCCCGCAGCCCGAGCAGGTCGAGCAGCTCGATCAGGCCCTCGCGGAGCACCGGCGCGAACTCCCCGAACAGGTCGGTCAGGACGGGGTTGCGCGCCGACGCCACGATCGCCGCGTGCAGGGCGATGTCGGCGTCGACGAAACCCGCGTCGTCGAGCGCGGCCGCCGCGCGCCGCCCGTCAAGGGCTTCCCGCATCGCCGCCACGTCCTCCTCGGTGCGGCGCTGAGCCGCGAGCCGCGCCGCCTCGACCTCGACCAGCATCCGCACCTCGTACACGTCCGTCACCGCCGCCCGGCGCAGGCGGGCCGGCCAGTCCTCCGTCGGCCGGGTCGCGATCACGAAGACGCCCGCGCCCTGCCGGGGCTGGACGAGCCCCGCGCCTGCGAGGGCCCGCAGCGCCTCGCGGACCGTGGAGCGGCCGACGCCCAGCTCCTTGGCGAGCGTCGTCTCGCCGGGGAGCTTCGTGCCGACCGGCCAGTGGCCCCGGACGATCTGCTCGCGCAGCCGCTCGGCGGCCTGTTCGACCAGGGGGCTGGGACGCAGGGCGCCGAGCGGCATGGGGGTCACCTGATTCTCTCGGTTCTCTGGACGGAATTCTCCGGACGGGTGCTCCGGACGACCTCCGCAATCCACTGATCTCCGCAATCTACTCGAACTTGTCTGAGGAGTACTTGTCTGAGGAGCTGAGGAGTGGTTACGGTACCCGCCATGATCCGCAATCCCCAGCGCCCCAGCCCCATGCCGTACCACCGCTACCGACCGTTCCAGGACCGCGTCCACGTCCCCGAGCTCGACCGCCGCTGGCCTTCCGCACGCCTGGAGCGCGCCCCGCTCTGGGTCCCCGTCGACCTCCGCGACGGCAACCAGGCGCTCGTCGAGCCCATGGACACCGACCGCAAGCACCGCTTCTTCGAGCTCCTCGTCCGCACCGGCTTCAAGGAGATCGAGGTCGGCTACCCCTCCGCCAGCCGTGCCGACTTCGACTTCGTCCGCCACCTCGCCGGACTCACCGCCTCCGGCGCCGTCCCCGAGGACGTCACCCCGGTCGTCTTCACCCCGGCCCGCCCCGAACTCATCGAGCGCACCTTCGCCTCCCTCGACGGGCTGCCCCGCGCCGTCGTCCACCTCTACATCGCGACCTCGCCGGTCTGGCGCGACACCGTCCTCGGCCGCGACCGCGCCGAGGTCCGGCGCGCCGTCCACGAGGCCGCCACGCTCATGGCACGGCTCGCCGAGGCCCGCCCCGGCGCCGACATCCGCTTCCAGTTCTCCCCGGAGACCTTCAACCTCACCGAGCCGGACTACGTCCTGGAGCTCTGCGACGGCCTCACCGAACTGTGGGACGCGAGCCCCGACCGGCCGGTCACCCACAACCTGCCCGCCACCGTCGAGATCTCCACCCCCAACGTGTACGCCGACCAGATCGAGTACGTGCACCGCCACCTCGCCCGACGCGACTCCGTGATCCTCTCCGTCCACCCCCACAACGACCGCGGCACCGGAGTGGCCTGCGCCGAACTCGCCGTCCTCGCCGGCGCCCAGCGCGTCGAGGGCTGCCTCTTCGGCAACGGCGAACGGACCGGCAACGTCGACCTCGTGACCCTCGCCCTCAACCTCTACGCCCAGGGCGTCGACCCCATGCTCGACCTCTCCGACATCGACGCCGTCCGCGAGGTCGTCGAGCACTGCAACCGGATCCCCGTCCACCCCCGCCACCCCTACGCCGGCGACCTCGTCCACACCGCCTTCTCCGGCACCCACCAGGACGCCATCAGCAAGGGCCTCGCCCGGCACGCCAAGGACGCCGCCGAGGCCGGGACCCCGCCGGAGCTCGCCCCCTGGAACGTGCCCTACCTGCCCCTCGACCCCGCCGACCTCGGCCGCGGCTACGAGGCCGTCATCCGCGTCAACTCCCAGTCGGGCAAGGGCGGAGTCGCCCACCTGCTCCGCACCCGCCACGGCCTCGACCTGCCGGAGCGGATGCGCCCGGACGTCTCCCGGACCGTGCAGGCGGTGACCGACGACAGCGGCCGCGAGGCCACCCCCGACGACCTCCACGCGCTCTTCCGGAGCGCCTACCTGGAGCCCGGCCGGGGCGCCGGCCGTGTCGCCCTGGAGTCCTGGAGCACCGACGGCGACGCGGCGGGCGGCCACCGCTTCAGCTGCGTCCTGCGCGTCGGCGACCGCACCGCGCCGGTGGAGGGCGAGGGCAACGGACCGCTCTCCGCCCTGGCCGACGCCCTCACCCGGGCCGGAGTCCCCGTCGACGTCCTGGACTTCGCCGAGCACGCCGTCACCAGCGGCAGCGCGGGCGAGGCCGCCGCCTACGCCGAATGCCGGGTGGGGGAGCGCACGGCCTGGGGTGCGGGCCTGGACACCTCCGTCCTCACCGCCTCGGTGCAGGCCGTCCTGTCCGCCGTGAACCGGGCGTACGCGGCGTGAGGCAGCACGTGCGGCCGGCCCCGAAGCCGGCCATGGACCCGCTTCCGTACCCGGCCCTCAACCCGCCTCCGCACCCGGCCCTCAACCCGCCTCCGCACCCGGCCCTCAACCCGCCTCCGCACCCGGCCCCCAACCCGCCTCCGTACCCGGCCCCGCCCCCCGACGCCCGTCCTCCACGCCGAAGCCGTCTCGGTCGTCCGCGAGGGGAACCCCCTCCTGAGCGACGTCACGCTCACGGTCCGGCCCGGGGAACACTGGGCGCTCCTCGGCGCCAACGGCGTCGGGAAGACCACGCTCCTCGGCCTGCTCGGCGCGCAGAACCATCCGACCCGCGGCCGGGTCGAAGTCCTCGGCCGCCGACTCGGCCGGGTGGACCTCCGTGAACTGCGGACGGCCATCGGTTATGTGACGCCACGTCACCCACTGCGCTCCGCGCTCGCCGTCCGCGACGTCGTCCTCACCGGGGCCGTCGGCTCCGTCGAACGGCCGCCCCGCTGGACTCCCACCCCCGAGCAGGAGGCGCGCGCGGACCGGCTGATCGCCACCCTCGGGCTCGACGGACGGCACACCGCCCGCTGGCCCACCCTCTCGCAGGGCGAGCGCGGCCGGGCCCTGATCGCCCGCGCCCTCATGCCCGCGCCCCGGCTCCTGCTGCTCGACGAGCCCGCCACCGGACTCGACCCGCCCGGCCGCGAACAGCTCCCCGACGCCCTCGACCTGCTCGGCGCCGAACACCCGGACCTCGCCACGGTCCTGGTGACCCATCACCTGGAGGAGCTGCTCTCCGGCACCACCCACGCCCTGCTCCTGCGCGAGGGGCGGGCCCTCGCCCGTGGGCCCGTCGGCGAGGTGCTCACGGGGGAGCTGCTCGGCGCCTGCTTCGGCCTGTCCCTCGCCGTGGAGCGGCACGGCGGCCGCTACGCCGTACGCACCGCACGCCCCCTGCGCGCTACGCCTCCGCCGTCAACTTCTCCCGCACCACGTCGAGATACTCCGCCACCGCGTCCCGGTTCCGGGTGAGGCAGCGGATCCGGTCGGTCATCCGGTCCCGCTCGTTCTCCAGGGTCGCCAGCATCTCCGGGGTCGCGTCGGGGAAGTGGATGATCCTCGGCTTGTCGAGGCACGGGAGGATCTGCTTGATGATCCGGGTGGGCAGACCGGCGTCGAGCAGGCCCCGGATCTGCATCACCCGGTCGACGTTCGACTCGTCGTAGACGCGGTAGCCGTTCGGCAGCCGGTCCGCGACGATGAGACCCTGCTCCTCGTAGTAGCGCAGGAGTCTGCGCGGTGTTCCGGTGCGCTCGGACAACTCGCCGATCCGCATGGGAGTCCCCTCCAGGGAATCGCTTGACCTTCACATCAATGTGAGGGTTCGAGCATACGGACATGACCCACGACACGACAGTGGCGGCCGGTCCCGCCACCCCCGCGCCCGGTTCCTCCGACCCCCGTCCCGCCTCCGGCCGGCTGCCCCTTCCGGCGCTTCTCGCCCTCGCCACCGCCGTCTTCGTCACCAGCCTCACCGAGACCCTCCCGGCCGGTGTCCTGCCCGGCATGAGCGCCGACCTCGGCGTCGGCGAGGCCGCCATGGGCCAGTCGGTCACCGGCTACGCCCTCGGGACGGCCCTCACGGCCGTCCCGCTGGCCGCCCGCACAGCCGGCTGGCGCCGCAAGCGCCTCCTGCTCACCTCGATGGCCGGCTTCGCCGCCGCCAACACGGTCACGGCCGTCTCCTCCTCGTACGCCCTCACCATGGGCGCCCGCTTCCTCGCAGGGGTCGCCGCCGGCGTCGCCTGGGCCCTGCTCGCCGGCTACGCCCGCCGCATCGCCCCGGCGCACCTCCAGGGCCGCGCGGTCGCCGTCGCGATGACCGGCATCCCGCTCGCGCTCTCCCTCGGCGTCCCCGCAGGCACCTTCCTCGGCGACGCCGTCGGCTGGCGCGCCGCCTTCACCGCCATGACCGTGATCGCCGTCGTCCTCCTCGGCTGGATCGCCCTCGCCGTCCCCGACCTGCCGGGCGAGCCGCGCGGCGGGCGTGCCCCGGTCGCCCGCACCCTGAAGACGCCGGGCGTCCTCCCCGTCCTCGCCGTCACCTTCACCCTCGTCCTGGCCCACACCGTCCTCTACACCTACGTCGCCGCCTACCTCGACCACCTCGGCCTCGCCGGCTCCACCGGTCTCGTCCTGCTGGTCTTCGGCGCGGCCTCGCTCGTCGGGATCTGGTTCACGGGCCGTCACATCGACCGCAGGCTCCGGGCCCTGACCCTCGCCGGGGCGATCCTCTTCGCCGTCGCCGCGGCCGTGTTCGCCGTCCCGGCGGCGAGCGCCGCGCTGGTCCTCGTGGCCGCCGCGCTCTGGGGTCTCGGCTGGGGCGGCGCGCCCACCCTGCTGCAGACGGCCGTCGCCGAGGCGGGCGGGGACGACGCCGACACCGCGCAGACGATGCTGGTGAGTCTCTGGAACGCGGCCATGGCGGCGGGAGGTGTCGCGGGCGGCCTCCTCCTCGACGGGCTCGGCGCCGGAGCCCTTCCCTGGAGCGTCCTCCTGCTGCTCGTCCCGGTGGTCGCCGTCGTGACCGGAGCCCGCGCCCACGGCTTCCCGGCCCATGGCTTCCCGGCCCGCGGATGAGGAAGGCCCCGGACACGACAAACCCCGGACACGAAGGCCCCGGATGACGAAAGCCCTGGATGACGAAAGCCCTGGATGTACGGAGGCCCCCACCGCGCGCGGTGGGGGCCTCCGTACATCCAGGGCAGGGTCAGACGCCCGGCGGCACCCGGGACGGGCGGCCCGAGCCGCGCGTCAGGACGTAGCCGCCTATGCCCGCGAGCGCGGCCAGAACGCCGCCCGCGAGGGTCCAGATCCAGCGGTCGGACCACCAGCCGGAGGACCAGCCGTCCTCCGGGGCCGCCGCCTCGACGGCGGTCTTCCGGCCGGCGTCCTCGTCGGCCTTCGCCTGGTCGGCGGTGGTCGCCCCCGGGACGAGCGGCGCGGCGAGCGAGCCGTCGGTGGCGTAGGCGCCGCCCTTGTCGAGGACGTCGGCCCCGAGCCGCGCGGTGAACGGCTGGCCGAGGTCCTCGTCCGGGCCGCCGGTGCGGGTCAGCCGGACGTAGTAGCTGCCGGGCAGCGGGTCGTTCGCCCAGGCGTCGGCCGAGGCCCGGACCGGGCGCAGCACACAGGCCAGCTCCACGGTCGCGGCGTCCTTCGCCACCGCACGGGACTGCATCCCGTACATGCACGGCTGACGCCGCCGCAGCCCGTCGTACACGTCGATCCGCCAGGTGGCGGGCCCGTGCCGCAGGGCCGCGTCGGGCAGCGTGACCGTGGCCTTCACGGTCGGCCGCTCCCCGGTGTCCGCCGGGAACACCCAGTACAGGTAGTCACCCGTGGCGGCCTGGGCCGTGGCCTGCTGTCCCGGCAGGAACCGGGCGGCGGTACGGAAGGTGGTGCCCGCCTCCGTGGGGCCGGCCTCGTCGGAGGGGGACGCCGAGGCGCTGGGCGAGTCGGCCAGGGCCGCCGGGGCCGCGAGACCGAGCAGGGCCGCGCCCGCGAGGGCGGCCGTGGCGAGCATGCGTACGGTACGCATCAGTTGGTCCTCCAGACAGCGACGCGCCAGCGGGACAGCCAGCCCCAGAGCAGACCGGCCAGGAAGCCGGCGAGCACCAGCACCCCGAGCAGCCACCAGCCGCGGCCGAGACCGAACGAGGCGACGTCCGACGCGCTCGACGGGCCGTCGACGACGTCCACCGTCAGCTCGACCGGCATGCCCGGCGTCGTCTTGACCGACGGGGGAGCGGAGAAGGAGTTGCTGACCTGGAGGCAGACCGTCTCGGCCGCCGGCTTGGCGTCGCCGGGAGCGTCGTCGGCCTCGGGCTTCGGGTAGCGCAGTCCGGTGGAGATGACGTCCGTGCGCCCGTCGCCCGCCTCGGAGCCGCGGACGATCTCCCGGCCGTGGAGGGTGACGGCGCGCAGCAGCACCCCGTAGTCGTTGTTGACGGCCCGGTCGGCCGACACGCTGACGGAGGCGCGCAGTTCCTGGCCGGGCAGCAGGTCCACCCGGTACCAGCGGTGCTCGCCGAAGGACTCGCGGTCCGTGTAGAGGCCGGGCTTCAGCTGCGGCGCCTTGTCGCACTGCAGCGCGCCCTCGGTGGCCACGGGGGTGACGACCGGGTCGGCCGCGCGGTCGACCAACTGCTTGACGCGGTTCGAGAGCTCCTCGGTGCGGTGGACCGAGGTGTACGTGCCTCCGGTCGCCTCGGCGATGCAGGTGAGCTGCTGCCGGGTCTTGGCGTCCGGCACCAGGCCCAGGGTGTCGATGACGAGGTGGATGCCCTTGGCCGCGATCTCGCGCGCCACCTGGCACGGGTCGAGCGGGGCGCAGGTGTCCTCGCCGTCCGTGATGAGCACGATCCGCTTGGTCGCCCCGTCCTCGCCGAGGTCGTCGGCCGCGCCGAGCAGCGCCGGGCCGATCGGCGTCCAGCCGGTCGGGGCGAGGGTGGCGACGGCGGTCTTGGCCTCGGTCCGGTCGAGCGGCCCGACCGGGTACAGCGAGCGGGTGTCCTTGCAGCCGCGCTTGCGGTCGTTGCCGGGGTAGTCGGCGCCGAGCGTGCGGATGCCGAGCCGGACCTCCTCCGGCACCGCGTCCAGGACCTCGTTGAAGGCCTGCTTGGCGGCGGCCATGCGGGACTTGCCGTCGATGTCCTTGGCCCGCATGGAGCCGCTGACGTCGAGGACCAGCTCGACCTTGGGGGATTCCTTCGCCGCCGGCTCGTCGGCGGCCGCGCTCGTCGGCAGGAGCACGGCGCTCAGGGCGGCGAGCAGTGCGCAGGCCCCGGTCGCCAGCCGTTTTCTCGTGATCATCGCCGGATCGTATTGATGATCGTCCGACAAACCAAAACCGGGGTGGGTCCTGTCACCCCTGACTGTTGAGGAATCCGATGAGGCAGGCGCCCCACCAGCCGGTCTGGCTGACGGCCGCCGCCAGGCCCGAGCGGACGAGCAGCCCCCGCGGAGCGGTGCCGGTGCGGTGTGCGTCGAGGAGCTGGCCGAGGCGGTGCGCCCAGAGGCCGTTGAGGGTGACGGCGACGACGAGCCCCAGTTTGACCAGCGTCAGCGAGGAGTGGAGGTCGGGGCGGAGGAAGAGGCCGGAGACGACGAGTCCGCCCAGGCCGGCCCAGATCGGCGTCTGGAGGGCGACGGCCGTGTCGAGGACGGCGGCGAGCGGCCGCTTCCCCGTCAGCCAGAGCACGGCCAGCCAGTCCACGGCGAGCACCGAGCCGAGCCCCACGACGAGGAAGGCGACGTGGAGGAAACGGGCCACCGTCAGCAGGGAGGCGTCCGCGTGGACGTGCCCGGCGGTCCAGCAGGCTGCCGCGATCCCGGCGGTGGTGACGAGCCCGAGGGCGGTGAGGAGCCAGGAAGGGGTGAGCTCCTGCGCGGTTCTGGACATGCGTTGATCTTCCGGACGTATGGACGGCATAAATTAGGTAAGGCGAAGCTAAGTTCCCGTCTGTGTGCACGTCAAGCCGGTGTGGCGTTCGTCCCAGCCCCGGGACCGTCTACGAGGGTCCCGGGCCGGCCTCGCCGATCCAGGCCGGCGTCGGCCTGCGGCGGCACCGTGTACCCCAGGTGCTGGAGGCCGTAGAGCACGTTCGTCGCGCAGTGCTTCACGCCGTCCTCGTCGCCCGTGATCGGACAGTCCCCGGCGCGGCCGTAGTACGCGTACCGCCCGGCGTCGTTCAGCAGGCTCGAACAGGCGTAGAGCCACTCGATAGAGAAGCTCCAGGCAGGCAGTCGGTACGAGGTCTCGGTGCTCGGGCCGGAGGATGGTACGTGGCTCACGCGATTCGTGAGGGCGGTGCCGGCCGGGAAGACGGCAGATGCTGTGGCCTCGCATGGAAGGCTGAGATCGCGAATGGCTTCGCCGAGGCCCCGTGTGACGGCACTGCCGTGTCGTAGGAGTTCACCTGTCGGCCCAGCTTTCGAAGGGCGACCTGCTCGTCCCCCGATATGGGAAGACGTACCCGGAGGGTGCGGCAGGTGCGCTGCAGTTCTGCGTCGGACGCGATGGCCCGGAAGCGGCCACAGGAAGGTCACACCGGGACAAGCAGAATACGTGTACGTCCCTGCGTTGCTGTCCTGTGCCAAGAGGTCGATGCGGGCACGCGGGTGCATGGACGGGGGTGTGCCGATGGGGGCGTACGGGTCAATCCGAGGTGCAGTCGGTGCCGAGGCCACCGACGCTTGGGGAAACGACGCCTGACGATCCGAGGAGGGATCGTGACACCGCTGGCCCGAATTCCGTTGGCGGGCGGGGGCAGCATCCTCGTCGAAGGGTCGGGGCTGTCGACCGGCCCCGTGCAGGCTGGCCGCTTCGGTGATGCCGTGCACGACCTGCCGGAAAGTCTGCAGGCGGCACTGGAGCCGGTCACCGAGGCGGCGCGCGCCACGCTCGAACAGTTGCGCAAGGCCCGGCCCGACCAGATCACCGTCGAGTTCGGCCTCGACCTGGCGGTCGAGGCCGGGGCCGTGATCACCAAGAGCCAGGCGATGTGTCACCTGAAGGTGACCATGTCGTGGATGCGGGCGGTTCTGGACGAGGGTGGGGGCCGATCGGTGAACGGGGCCGGGCAGTGAAGGGCGCCGGGCAGTCGGACCTGCCCCGTGCCGTGACGCAGATCCTCGACCCCGACGGCCGGGTGGCCGGGGCCGGATTCCTGGTGGCCGAGGACGTCCTGGTCACCTGCGCCCACGTCGTCCGAGCGGCGGGAAGCGGCCCGGGTGGCAGCGTGCGGCTGGCGTTCCCCCACGTGGAAGGCGCTCCCCAGGCCGAAGGGCAGGTCCTCGAAGGGGCGTGGCGTGCCCCGGAGGCCGAGGACGTGGCGTTCGTACGGCTGAGCGGTACCGCTCCGCGTGTGGCTGCGCTGCCACTGGGCTCCGCGGCCGGGTGCCGGGGCCACGCGGTGCGCTCGTTCGGGTTCCCCGCCCAGGCCCCGCCGGACGGACACTTCGGCTTCGGTGTGGCCGGCGAGCTGCTGCCGGCGACCGAGAGCCGGGGCGCGCATCTGCAGTTGACCGCCGCCAACGACCTCACCACCGGCTTCAGCGGTGGGCCGGTGCTGGACGAGGTGACCGGCCTGGTCATCGGCATGTTGACAGAGATCACGGCCCCCGACGAACACGAACGGGGGCAGGGCATCGCGTACGTCACTCCCACGCAGGTCCTCAGGGAGGTCCTGCCGACGCTGGCCGAGCAGGATTTGTGCCCGTACCAGGGGCTGGAGTCGTTCACCGCCGAACGGGCCCGGTGGTTCGAGGGCCGCAGAGAAGCGGTGCGGCAGGTGGTGGCCAACCTGGCCAGCGGGCATCGGCTCACCCTGCTGCTCGGGCCTTCCGGCTCGGGCAAGTCCTCCCTGGTGCAGGCCGGTGTGCTGCGGGCGCTGGCGGCGGGCGCTCTACCGGGCAGTGACCGGTGGCTGCCCGTGATCGTCCGGCCGCGTCAGGACCTGATGGCCGAGATGGAACGAGCGGGACTGCCCGGCGTCGCCACGGACGGCATCGCCGCGGCGGTGGGCAGCAGACTGGCCGCCGAGCCCGATCGGGACCGCGTCCTGCTGGTCGTCGACCAGTTCGAGGAACTCCTCACCGGACCTGCGGCAGGGGGACAGGAAGGCCGTACGGTGGTCGCCGCTGTCGCGGACAGGATCGCACAGGCGGCCGGCTCACCGGCCCCGCTGTCCGTCGTGCTGATCATGCGTGACGACTTCTACCCCCAACTGGCCGCCGTGGCCCCCCGGCTGCTCGAAGCCTCGATGCCGGGACTTCTCAACGTACAGGGCACCCTGAGCGAGGAGGACCTGCACGACATCATCGTCCTTCCTGCCCAGGACGTGGGACTGCACTTCCAGCCGGGCCTGCCCGAGCAGATGATCGCCGACGTCCTGGCCGAGAGCCCCGAGGAGGCGGCCACGAGCCGCCGGGCACCGGCCACCGTGCTGCCCATGCTGGAGCTCGCGCTCAGTCAGCTGTGGCTCCGGCGCGAGGACGGCTACCTCACCCACGAGGCGTACCGGCGCATCGGAGCGGTCACCGGAAGCCTCGCCACGTGGTGCGACACCGCCCTCAACCAGCTGCCGCCAGGACAACAGCCCGTTGCGCAGGGCATCCTGACCGCTCTGGTCCACCCGGCCGACCCGGCCCGCCGCGTTCCCGCCGTTCGTGCGCAGGTTCCGCTCGACGAACTCCGAGAGCTGGTGGCGGGTGGCGGCGGAGCGGACGGGGGCGGTCGCGCAGAGGACGCCCCTCGCGGTGGCGGTGGCGACCACGTCGTGGACCAGGTCATCGCCGGCCTCGCGCACCATCGCATCATCACAACCCATCGCCGGGACGCCCCGACCGGGCGGGCGGTTGCCGAACTCGTCCATGACTCCCTCATCCGCGACTGGGGCACCCTGCGGGAGTGGGTCGGTCAGGACCACCGTTTCCAGGAGTGGCTCGACCGCACACGGGAACGCCGTGCCCGCTGGGCCGCGCAGCGCGACCCGGGGGACCTCCTGGCCGGGACGGCTCTGGCCGAGGGCCTGGAATGGTCGCGGCAACGCCATCTGCCGGGCCACATCACAGCTTTCCTCACTGCCAGCAAGCAGCGTCAGCAAGCCGTGATCCGGCGCAGCAGGCGCCTCAACGGCATCCTCGCCGGACTGCTCGTCCTCGCGCTCGTCGCCGCGGGCGGCGCCCTGTGGCAGTGGCGGACAGCGGTCGGGCGACAGCAGGCGGCCCTGTCCCGGCAGCTCGCCGCCCGGTCCGACACGCTGAGCAACACGAACCCCGAGCTCTCCGCCCTGCTGGCCATCCAGGCCTATCGCACCAGCCCGACGCCCGAGTCCCTCGCCAGCCTGCGGTCCTCCGCCACCCTCCCGCTGCACCGCCGCTGGTCCGGCCACACCAACCTGGTCAATTCCCTGGCGTTCAGTCCGGACGGCCGCACCCTCGCCAGCGGCAGCAGCGACAAGACCGTACGGCTCTGGGACGTGGCCACCGGCAGGACCCGCGCTGTTCTCAAGGGCCACACCGACACGGTGACGGCCGTGGCGGCCAGTCCCGACGGCAGTACCTTCGCCACCGGCAGCCTGGACGGCACCGCACGGCTGTGGGATGCCGGGACCGGCAGGCTGCGCACCATCCTGCCCAGGCAGTCCGACGACGTCTGGGCGGTGGCGTTCAGCCCCGACGGCAGCACCCTCGCCGTCTGTGACGGCGACAGGAAGGCGAGGCTGTGGGAGCTGGGCACCGGCAAGGTCCGCGCCACCCTCGAAGGACACACCGACCAGGTGGTGTCGATCGCCTTCAGTCGGGACGGTCGCACCGCAGTCACCGGCAGCTGGGACCGGACCGCGCGCATCTGGGACGCCACTACCGGGCAGTACCGCAGAAAGCTGGAGGGGCAGTCCGCGGCGTTGCAGTCGGTGGCACTCAGCCGGGACGGCCGTACGCTCGCCACCGGCAGCTGGGACGGCACGGCATGGCTGTGGGACGCCGAGACGGGCAAGCCGCGCCTTTCGCTGAGCGGGCACTCCGACGTGGTGTATTCGGTGGCGTTCAGCCCCGATGACCGCACCCTCGCCACCGGCAGCGTCGACCACACGGCGCGGCTGTGGGACGTGGCCACCGGTGCGACCCGCGAAGAGTTGGCAGGGCACACCAACATGGTCTACGCGGTGGCCTTCAGTCCGAACGGCCGGACCCTCGCCACCGGAAGCCGCGACGAGACCGTACGACTGTGGGACGTCGCCCGTGCGATCCGGACGATCCTGGTAGGGCACATCAACCAGGTGACCGCCGTGGCGTTCCGTCCCGACGGCCGCATCCTCGCCACGGCCGGCGCCGACTTCACCGTGCGCTTGTGGAACATGCCCGCCAGCACTATGGGCCCCGTCTTGAAGGGCCACACCCAGGGGGTGAACGCTGTCGCGTTCAGCCCGGACGGCCGCACCCTCGCCACCGGCGGCGCCGACAAGACGGTACGACTGTGGGACGTGGCCACCGGGAAGGAGCGCGCAACGCGGCTGGTCGGCCACCAGGGCGGGGTGAACTCCGTGGCGTTCAGCTCGGACGGCAGAACTCTCGCCACGGGCAGCAGCGACAAGACAGCGCGGTTGTGGGACCTGGCCACCGGCAAGGAGCGTACCGCCGCCCTGCGCGGCCACGAGGAGCAGGTGTACGGCGTGGCGTTCAGTCCCGACGGCCGTACGCTCGCCACCGCGGGCGGGGACTTCACGGCGCGGTTGTGGGACGTGGACACCGGCAGCGAGCGCACCGTCCTGCGCGGACACACCGACCAGGTCCAGTCGGTGGCGTTCAGTCCCGACGGCCGAACCCTCGCCACCGGAAGTCTCGACTACACCGCCCGGGTGTGGGACGCGAACACCGGCAAGACCCGCAAGACCCTGCTCGGGCACTACGACGGGGTGGTCTCCGCTGTCTTCAGCCCTGACGGCCGGACTCTCGCCACCGGCAGCAGCGACTCGTCCGCGATGCTGTGGGACGTGGCCGCCGGGAAGTCCCGCACCACCTTGTGGGGGCACTTCGACGCACTGACCTCCGTAGCCTTCAGCCCCGACGGCCGCACCCTCGCCACCGGCAGCGTGGACCGGACGGCCCGGCTGTGGGAAGTCCACCTCGTCCCGGCCGGCGAAGCCATCGAGAAGATCTGCCGCACGGTCGGCCGCGACCTCACCCCCGCGGAGCGCACGGCGTACCTGCCGGGGCGGTCCACCGGCCCCGTGTGCGACTGAGCGCCGCACCACGGTCCCGGGGTGGCGGTACGGGACGCCACGGTCACCGCCCCGGGCGGGGAGCTCGCCCGGGCGGCACTGGGCGCGGAGCCCGCCTCCGGCCACGCCGTACACGCCCTCACCCATGTCCACTACGAGTCCGGTGAGCACCGCGTCGGCCGGGACTGGCTCGACGGCAGGATCGGCGGCCAGGGGCGAAGGGCCGTGCACCGGGCGCACTTCTCCTGGCACGTGGCGCTCCACGAACCGGCCCTCGACGACACCGCGGCCGTGCGCCGCCGGTGGTCCGCCCAGCTCACCCCGGGCCAGGTGAACGGGGTACGGGCGCTCGCCGACTCCGGATCGCTGCTGTGGCGGGCCCGCATGTCCCGGAACTGGACCGGCCGCGTCCCCGCCGACGGCGTGCTCGACGCGGTCGCCCGCGATCTGGTCGAACGCTCCACGACCGCGTTCACGGCCCTGCACAGCGCCGTCGTGCTCACCGCCGTGGGCGACCTCCCCGCACTCCGCCGCCTGCGCGCCCACGCGGCCGGCGCGGACCCGGTGCAGAGGGGAGGTCATCATCCCGCTGCGCGGGGCGCTGGAGGCGGTTCTGGAGCAGGAGTGGGCCACGGAGGTACGGGACCTTTCGGGACTGCTGCCCTTGCTGCACCGCGTGGGGGCAGCGCTGCACAGCGGGAGGTCGTCGAGGAGATCCTGCTGTACGCGTTGGTGGAGGCGGGTCACAGCGACACCGTCCGCCACCTCCTCGAACAGGGCCTCGATCGCCGGGCGTCGCCGCTCGACAGCCGGAGGCTGGCCGGGCTGCGCGGCTGGCAGGGGTTGCACGACGTGCCTGTGCAGGAGGTCCCGCGCGGCGGATGCCGCCGGGCGGTACGGGCAGGTCTTCCGTGGTGTCGCATCAGGGCGGGGCACACTGGCGGCGTGCGCATTGTGATGATGACGGCGGGATCGCGGGGGTGACGTCGCGCCTTATACGGGTCTGTGTGCCGGTCTCGTACGGGCCGGGCATGAGGTGACCTTGGCCGCGCACGGGGCGTTCGAGCCGCTGGTGGCGGGGGCGGGGGTGCGGTTCCGTCCGCTGCCGGTGGACCCCGTGCCGAGCTGCACTCCGCTGAGCGCTGCCCGGAACGGCCCCAGCCCCGCCATGCCCTGAGAGAGGGCCTTCCCGTGAGCTACACGCTGCATCGGGGCGATGCTCTGACCGTGCTGAAGTCCCTTCCGGACGAGAGCGTCAACGCCGTGATCACCGACCCGCCGTACAACTCCGGCGGCCGTACGAGCTCGGAGCGCACCGGACGGACCGCGCGCGCCAAGTACGTCACCGGCAACAGCGCCCACGACCTCGCCGACTTCCCCGGCGAGAACCGCGACCAGCGCTCCTACCGCTCCTGGCTGACCGAACTGCTCACCGAGGCGTACCGGGCCTCGACCGAGCACGCGATGGCCATGGTCTTCACCGACTGGCGCCAGGAACCGACGACGTCCGACGCCCTGCAGATGGCCGGGTGGACCTGGAGCGGCACCATCCCGTGGATCAAGCCCGCCAGCCGGCCCCGCAAGGGCGGGCCGAGGCAGGACTCCGAGTTCATCGTCTGGGGTGTCAAGGGGGCCGTCGACAACACCCGAGACCTCTACCTCCCCGGCCACTACATCGCCTCGCAGCCCCGCAAGGGCCGGGTCCACATCACCCAGAAGCCCGTCGGGATCATGCGGCAGCTCGTCCAGGTCTGCCCCGAAGGCGGCACCGTCCTCGACCTCTTCACCGGAAGCGGGTCCACGGGCGTCGCGGCCCTTCGCGAGGGACGTCGCTTCGTGGGCGTCGAGCTGTCCTCGCACTACGCCGACGTGGCCGAGCAGCGGCTCCGCCGTTGGGCAAGGGCCTGGTACCTCCAGCAAGGGATTGACGAGCTGTCAGATGCTCTGCAGGAACTGCCCCCGCTCGTGAGCAAAGGTGCCTGATCGGAAGACGTTCATGCCGTGCTGCAGTAAGCGTCTCGACGCGGCAGAAGACGACGGAGTGACCGGCAACGAGCAGGCCGCCACCCGCATTCAGGTCACCTCGATGCGGGATCTCAGTGGTGTTCGAGTGAACAACGGACAAGAATGAACGGCCCCATAAGGCGGGATGGGCAGCTGACCCAGCCTCCAGCCCGGCCCGACCCTAGCTCACCGATCGGCTGGTGCCGGTCCTGGAGCTGTCGAGAGCACCGACCGGACGGCGGAGATCGCGGAGGTGTCCACTCGGCTATTGCTCGACCTGCTCGGCTGACCGGGTTGTTTGGTGCACAGCAGCGCACTCGTCGCCGGGACGGGGTGACCCCGGCGCCTGGTGGACCTGTGCCGCGTCGGCGGTGCCCACGTCTACCCGTGCGGCACCGGCGGAGGTACGTCGAGCAGCAGTTGTTCGCGGATGCCGGGATGAACCTTCGCCTGTTCTCCGTGCCGGCCACAGGGGGATGGGCGGGTGCGAGGATTTTCAGTGCCGTGCGCTCCCTGATGGTGCACGGCACTCAAGCTGTTCGGCGCGGCCTCGATGTGGGACGTCAGGCTGAGGCCGCTGTCGTCGCGGGCGCTGCCGGGCGATGGATCTGCTTGATCCGGAGCTGACTTCCACCGGACCTCCGACCGTTCCGGCCCGCACTCAACGGTGCTCGGGGTTCTCGAAGTCGAACCGGCAGCCGGCGTCCCATTCGGAGCGCTGGTTTCCGTGGGCGGGGATGCCGCCGGTGTCCTTGAGCATCCTCGCCAGGTGGAGCTGGTTCCAGGCCATGAAGGTGGTGTTGCGGTTGGTGAAGTCGTTCTCCGGACCGCCCGAGCCGGGGTCGAGGTAGGACGGGCCGGGGCCGGCCGGGCCGACCCAGCCCGCGTCGGCCTGCGGCGGAATGACGTATCCGAGGTGCTGGAGGCTGTAGAGGACGTTCATCGCGCAGTGCTTGGCGCCGTCCTCGTTGCCGGTGATCAGGCAGCCGCCCACACGACCGTAGTAGGCGTACTGGCCGCGCTCGTTGAGGATCGACGAGCAGGCGTACAGACGCTCGATCACCTTCTTCATGATGGAGGAGTTGTCTCCCAGCCATACAGGTCCAGCCAAGGTAAGGATGTCCGCGGCCATCACCTGCGAGTAGATGACGGGCCACTCGTCGGTCTCCCACCCGTGCTCGGTCATGTCGGGCCAGACGCCGGTCGCGATGTCGATGTCCACCGCCCTGAGCACCTCGACCTGCACGCCCTGGCGCTCCATGATCCCGGTGCTGATGTCGATCAGCCCCTGCGTGTGGCTGCGCTCCGGCGACCGCTTGAGGGTGCAGTTGATCACCAGGGCGCGGAGATCACGGTAGGACGTGCCGGTGTCGGTCATCGATGCGTTCCCCTGCGGACGAGTGGGCGGGTCGGGCGGCGAAACACGTCCGGCTGCCGACGTCGATGGGGCCCCGGGTTGGTCCGGCCGAAGATCCCGTCCACTGTCTCGCCTCGCTCGGGCGGAATGATCGAACGCCGCGCCCACGGTCACGGAGTCGGCCGCCAGATCACCCGCATGGCCCCGCACCGATGACATGTATCCCCGAATCGGATCGGCCCGCACGGCACCAGGATGTCCGCGGCCATCGGCGGGGTCCCCTCGCTTCGGGTGCGGCCCCCTCCCGGGGCCCGTCCCCGGCCTGCGCAGCCGACGGGCCCCGGGGCCGCTCCGGAGCGACCGAGCGCATGAGGGCCGGGGGCGAGCCTCAGGCGGCCGGAGCGGGTGGATCCTCCGGACCTGGATCGGGCAGTGCACGGGCCGTGACCGGCCGGGAGATCTCCTGATGGCCTCCGCTCGCGAGAATGCGCACCTCGTCCCGGTCGCTGATCTCGGCTCGGATGATGCCGGTGGCGTCGACGTAGACGGGATGGCCTCCGGACCCCTTGAGGGCCGTGCGCTCCACGACCACGACGTCCTGGGCCGATCCCGCGCCGTCGGAGAACACCAGCTCGTATCGGAGTGGGCTCATCTACCCGATTTTACGCTGATCGGACACGCTCACCCGCCGGAGCCACCGCGTCGACCAGGGCCGCCAGGGCCCTCCCGAGGGCCTCGACACCCGGGCCGGCAGGCCCGCCCGGCTCGCTCATGTACCCGTCACGGCGGATCTCCACCATCAGGGCACTCACCCGCGGATCCCGTCCGTAGTACTCCAGCGGCACGTACGTCCCCGCGAACGGGCTGTCCGTCCCGACGCCGCCGAACCCCCCGAACGCCTCCCGCGCCGCGTCGAGCAGCGCGGGCGGCGTGTGGAAGGGGTCCGTGCCCAGACAGACCGGCGGGCGCGGGCCGTCGCCGTGCAGCTCGTACGGCAGCGGCTCCGTCGGGTACGAGTGGACGTCGACGATCACCGCCCGCCCCGCCACCGCCAGACGCTCGGCCACGGCCTCCGTCATCGCCCGCGCGTACGGGACGAAGTACCGGTCGAGCAGCGGCGCCGGATCGAACCCGGCCGGCCGCAGCGCTTCGCGGTGGGTGGTGCGGGTGTACACCGCGCCCATCCCGACGGACAGCATCTCCTCGCGCTCGTCCGGGAACCGCTCGGGGTCGACGACGAGCCGCGACAGCCCGTTGACGAAGCGCCAGGGCGCCGCGCCGGCCGCCGCCGCGGCCACGGTGGCGATCTCCGCCGTGTGGGAGTCCGTGATGTGGTCCAGCTCGCGGGCCAGCTCCTCGTCGCCGAGCAGGATCCCGTCGCGCACGCCGGCCGGTATCCCGCGGGAGGAGTGCGGCACGTGGAGGAGGACGGGGGAGTCAGGGGCCCCGGGGAGGAGCCGGAAGGAGGGCGGGGTGTCGGAGCTCATGTCGGCTGCGTCGGTCATGGAGCGATCCTGCCTCCGACCCCGCCCGCGCCGTGGCGAAACCGCTCCTCCGACCCCGCCCGCGCCGTGGTGAAACCGCTGGTTAGAGTGGTGGGAGGTCGCGCCGCCGCACCAGGCTCAGGCGCGAGACCGGGCCGACTGTCGACCACAGGGACCCGTACGACCACCCCTGCCCGTCCCAGTCCCGGAAATCGCGCATCCCATGAGCATCGACGCCGCACCGCGTCCCGACACCGCCGCCTCCGCCCCACGGGATCCCCGCCCGCGGTGGATCGCCGGCCGAGCCCCGGCCCGCCCCGCGCCCGGCGCCGCCGTCCACAGCGTCAGCGCCGCGACCGCCGCCCTCCTCGGGCTCGTCGCCATCGGCGCCCTCATCCACGAGCCGGTCCTGATACCCCCGCTGGCCGCCAGCGCCGCGCTCGTCCACTGCGCCCCCGCGCTTCCCCTCGCCCAGCCCCGCAGCGTGATCGTCGGCCACCTCCTCGGCGCGGCCGCCGGATACGCCGTGGCGGCCGTCGCCGCGCACGGCAGCGCCTGGGCCGCGGCCGTCGCCGCCGGGGTCACCCTCGCGCTGACCACCCTGGCCCGCACCCCGCACTCCCCGGCCTGCGCGACCGCCGTCGTCATCGTGCTCCAGGCCCCCGCGCCCGGCCGGTTCGTCCCCCTGCTGTTCGGGGCGACGGTGCTGCTCGTCCTGACCGCGTTCGCCGCCTCCCGCATCCGCCGCGCCGCCCCGAGGTACCCCGCCTACTGGTGGTGACGCCCGGAGCCTCCGCACCCCTGCGCCCCGGCGTGGCGACCGTACGCCCTCCCGCTGATCGCGTGTGCGGGCGCCTGCGGCCCGGTGCGCCCCCGGTGATCCGCACCTCCGGGCGCCTTCCCCCGGGGTGATCGGGTCACCTTCCGGCCGGTTCCGGTCGGAAGGTGACCGTGGATGCCGGACCGTCCGGAACGAGGGCGTATGACCCTCTGTATGGCCACCTCCTTTCCGTACCTCCGGCAGGACTTCGCCGCCTCCCTCGTCGTCTTCCTCGTCGCGCTGCCGCTCTGCATCGGCGTGGCCGTCGCCTCCGGCGTCCCCGCCGAACTGGGTCTCGTCACCGGCATCGTCGGCGGCGTCGTCACCGGCCTCATGCGGGGCAGCAGCCTCCAGGTCTCAGGCCCCGCCGCCGGCCTCACCGTCCTCGTCCTCGACGCGGTCCGCACACTGGGCCCGGCCGCGCTCGGCGTCGTCGTGCTCCTCGCAGGGCTGCTCCAAGTCGCCCTGGGCCTGCTGCGCTGGGGCCGCTGGTTCCGGGCCATCTCCCTCTCCGTCGTCGAGGGCATGCTCGCCGGGATCGGCCTCGTCATCGTGGCCGGCCAGCTCTACGCCGCGGCCGGACTCAGCGCCCCCGCCTCCGGCCCGTCCCGGCTCGCCGGACTGCCCGCCGCCCTGGGGCGCGCGGTGACCGGCGGCGACACGCTCGTCCCGCTCGCCGTCGCCGCCGCCACGGTCCTGGTGATCGTCGGCTGGCGGCACGTGCCCCGCAGGGCGCGGGCCGTCCCGGGCGCCCTCGTCGCCGTCCTCCTCGCGGCGCTCGCGACCGCCCTGCTCGACCTGCCCGTCGCGACGGTACGGGTGAGCGGTGTCGTCGACGCCGTGCGGCTGCCGGGGGCGGACGGTCTGGCCGCCCTGACCGACCTCGCCCTGCTCGGCACCGTCCTCGCCTTCGCGCTGATCGCCTCCGCGGAGTCCCTGTTCAGCGCGGCGGCCGTGGACCGGCTGCACGACGGAGCGCCCACCGACTACGACAAGGAACTGGTCGCCCAGGGCTTCGGCAACACGCTCTGCGGGCTGCTCGGCGCCCTGCCCATGACCGCCGTGATCGTCCGCAGCTCGGCCAACGTCCAGGCGGGCGCCCGGACCAAGGCCTCCCGTGTGCTCCACGGGCTGTGGCTCCTGGTCTTCGCCGCCCTGCTGCCCGGCACCCTGGAGTACGTGCCGCTCGCCGCGCTCGCCGGGATCCTCGTCCACGCGGGCTGGAAGCTGATCCCGTTCAGGGGCCTCATCACCCTGTGGCGCGGCCACCGGGGCGAGGCGCTCGTCCTCGTGGTGACGGCCCTGGCGATCGTCTCCCTGAACATGCTCGAAGGCGTCCTGATCGGACTCGTCGTCTCCGTCGCCAAGGCGGCCTGGGACGCCTCCCACCTGCGCGTCGACCACACCGACGAAGGCGAAGGGCCGGTCCGCGTCGGCCTGTCGGGCACGGTGACCTTCCTGCGGCTGCCCACGATCCTCGACACCCTGGAATCCCTGCCGCGCGACCGCCCGGTCGTCCTGGACCTCTCCGGCCTCCACCACCTCGACCACGCCTGCCGCGCCGCCCTGGAGTCCTGGGCCGACCGCCACCGCACGAGCGGCGGCCCCGCCTCCGTACACCTCCACGGCCCGCCGGACCGTCACCCCGCCCGCCCCGCGGACGCCTGAGGGCACGGCCTCAGCGGTCGACGGTCACCGCCGCGTGGACGGTCTTTCCGTCCGGCCGGGTGTCCACGGACACCTCGCGGCACAGCCGCAGCACGATCGGCCAGCCGAAGCCGCCGGGCCGCAGCTCCCCTTGGAGCTCGTGGTGCGGCGGCTCCCCGCTGGCGTCGGCCACGGAGACGGTCACCCGGTCGCTGCCGACGGCGATCCCGAACGAGGTGACACCACCCCCGTGACGATGGGCGTTCGTGACCAGCTCCGAGGTGACGAGCAGCAGGTCGTCGACCTGGGACGGCGGCAGCGGGCCGAGGGCCGTGAGCGTGCGGCTGACCAGCCGGCGGGCCTGCGCCGGGGTGAGGAGCGGCGGCGGTCCGGCCCTTCCGGCGGCTGCCGGAGAAGCCGCGGCGGTCGTACGGGACCGGGTTTCGCTCCGGCTGTTCATCGCGGGGCCTCACTTCCCGATGCGTCGAAGGCTGTTGGGGGACGCCTGCCCGGACACGCCGGAGTGATGCCTCCCGGCCGGGCCGAGGACGAACCGGGCCGCCGAGGAGTGCGTCCGCGCGGAGCGGGTACGCGAACCGGGACCGCCGAACGGACAGAGAGCAGGAGGAGGTCGTCCCGTGCGGACCGAGGTGGCCAAGGCGACGACGGACGTGACGAGCGGTACGAGGGGGGACCTCCCCCTTCTCGAGGCGCCCCGCGAGGTGCCACCCCGGGACGCCCGCGCGCTGTCGCGGGTGTTCCTCCGCGAGCTCGCGGCGCGGGAGGAGGGCACGCCCGGGCACCAGTACGTCAGGAACACCCTGATCGAGATGAACATGACGCTCGTGCGGTACGCGGCGGGCCGCTTCGCCACGCGGGCCGACGAGCGGGAGGACATCGTCCAGGTCGGCATGATCGGCCTGATCAAGGCGATCGACCGCTTCGACCTGTCCCGCGAGGTGGAGTTCACCACCTTCGCCGTGCCGTACATCGTGGGCGAGATCAAGCGGTTCTTCCGTGACACCTCCTGGGCCGTCCACGTCCCGCGTCGGCTCCAGGAGGCACGGGTCGAACTGGCGAAGGCCACCGACGAACTGAGCGCGCGGCTCGGCCGCGCACCCCGGGTCGCCGAACTGGCGCCCGTCATGGACCTGTCCGAGGAGCAGGTGGTCGAGGCGCAGCTGGCCGCGAACGGCTACCGGTCGACCTCCCTGGACGCGGCGCTCGGCAGCGGTGACGAGGAGAACGACGACGCGGCCCTGGCCGACCTCATCGGCGAGGAGGATCCGGCGCTCGCACTCTTCGAGGACTTCCACACCCTCGCCCCGCTCGTGGAGGCCCTCGGCGAGCGCGACCGGCTGCTGCTGCACCTGCGCTTCGTCGAGGAGCTGACCCAGACGCAGATCGGCGAACGCCTCGGTGTGTCCCAGATGCACGTCTCGCGCCTCCTGGCCCGCAGCCTGGACCGTCTTCGCCAGGGCATGGCCGGGGCGACGACCGGTGGCTGACGGGCGGGGCGCGCCCCGGGCACCCGGCCGGTGGGCTCACCGCACCGAGCCGAGGAACGCGCGCGTACGCGCATGGGCGGGGGACTCCAGGAGTTCGCCGGCCGGGCCCGACTCCACGATCCGGCCCCGGTCGAACATCAGGATCCGGTCGGAGACGTCCCGGGCGAAGCCCATCTCGTGCGTCACGCACAGCAGGGTGATGTCGGTGCTGCGGGCGATGTCCCGCAGCACGTCGAGCACCTCCGCCACCAGCTCCGGATCGAGCGCGGACGTCACCTCGTCGAGGAGCAGGATCTCGGGCCGCATCGCGAGCGCGCGGGCGATGGCCACGCGCTGCTGCTGGCCGCCGGAGAGCCGGGTCGGCCGTGCGTCGGCCTTGTCGCCGAGCCCGACCAGGTCGAGCAGGTCCCGCGCCCTGTGGCGGGCCTCCTCCCGGCCCTCGCCGAGCACGTGGACGGGTGCCTCGACGACGTTCTCCAGGACGCTCATGTGCGGGAACAGGTTGAACTGCTGGAACACCATGCCGATCCGGCGCCGGAGCACCGCCAGATGCCCTTCGTCCGCCGGCACGAGCTTCCCGCCCGCGCCTCGCGGCATGTGCGAGTAGGGCTGCCCGTCCACGAGGACGAGGCCGTCGGTGACCCGCTCCAGCGTCATGAGCAGCCGGAGGATCGTGGTCTTCCCCGACCCGCTCGGACCGATCAGCGTCACACGCTCCCCGCGCCCCACCTCCAGATCGAGGCCGTCGAGCACGGTGTGGTCGCCGAACCGCTTGGTGACCCGTTCGAAACGCACCGCGGGGGCTGCCGGATCCTTCCGGTCCTCAGTGGGCAAGGCGTGCCTCCAGGCGTCGTACGAGGACGGACGTCGGCCAGCTCGCGAGCAGGAACACCGCGGCGGCCAGGGTGAAACTCTCCAGGTAGGCGAAGTGCGTACTGCCGAAGGTGTTCGCCTCGTGGACCATCTCGTGCACCGTGATCACCGAGAGCAGGGGCGTCTCCTTGAACATGGACACGGCGTAGTTGCCGAGCGGGGGCAGCACGTTCCGTACGGCCTGCGGCAGCACCACCGCCCGCCACACCCGCCGCCGCGGCAGCGAAAGGGCCGTGCAGGCCTCCCACTGGCCCCGCGGCACGGCGTCGATGCCCGTCCGGTACACCTCGGACAGGTACGTGGCGTAGTGCACGCCGAGCACCAGGACGCCGAGCACGGGCGCGTCGAGCGCGGGCACCAGGACCCAGGCCGCGAACAGCTGCACCAGGAGCGGCGTCGAGCGGACGAACGCGGCCGCCGCACGCACCGGGAGCGCCAGCCACCTGGGGCCCGCCCGCTGGACGAGGGCGAGGACGAGCCCGAGGACCACGGCGACGGCGAACGCCAGCACGGTCGCCAGGACCGTGACGCCGAACCCCTCCAGTACGGCGGGCAGCGCGGCCCGGGCCGCCTCCCCGTCCCACATCAGGTACCGCCTTCCTGCCCGAGCCGGGCCTTCGCCGCCCGCTCCAGGGCGTTCATGAGGAGGCTCAGACCCACGGCCATCGCGAAGTAGAGCCCGAGGAGCAGCAGGTACGAGGCGGCCGTCGCGCCCGTCGCCGAGCGCAACTGGTCGATCTGGAAGGTCAGATCGGGGACGGTGACCAGGGAGAGCAGCGGCGTCGCCTTCAGGAGCTGCACGAGCAGGTTCTTGAACGGCGCGACCATCAGGGCGTGGGCCTGCGGCAGGACGACCCGCCGCAGGCGCAGCGCCGGCCCCATGCCGAGTGCGATCCCCGCCTCGGTCTGCGCGCGGGGGACCGCCGCCACCGCGCCCCGCACCACCTCGGCGCCGTACGCCCCGTAGTTGAGGCCGAGCGCGAGCACGGCGCAGGCGAGCGGTTCGAGCCGGAAGCCGACCATCGGGAGCGCGAAGAACAGCCAGAACAACTGCACGTACAGCGAGGTCCCCCGGAAGAACTCCACGACGAACCGCGCCGCACCGCGCACCGGCAGCCGCGCCGACCGGGACGACAGCCCGAGGACGTACGCGAGGAGCAGGGCGAGCGCCGCGCCGAGCACCGTGGCCTCCGCCGTCACCAGGAGCCCCTCCGCGAGCCGGGGCAGCGCGCGCCGGAGCTCGGCCGGGAAGTCAGCCACGCCGGGCGCCCGTCAGCCGGCGCACAGGTCGGCGGTCCGCAGCGAACGGGGCGGCACCTCGCGGGCGGTGAAGCCGTACTTCCCCACGAGCCCGACGAACCGGTCGGGGGAGCCGGTGATCTTCAGGAGTTCCCGGTCGAAGGCGTCCCGCAGCCCGCCCGCCCCCGGCCGGAACACGGCGCCGCCCGCGCCCAGCTGCCGGGCACCGCCGACCACCGGGACGAACGCCTCGCCCACCTCCACCGGCGCGTCCCCGTTCGTCCGGGCGAGCCAGCGCAGGGAGATGGCGGTCAGCGCGAAGGCGTCGATCCGGCCGGCCAGGAGGGCGTCGAGCCCGTCCTGCTGCTTCGCCAGCGTCTTCACGGAACCGTCCGGGACGCCCGCCGCCTTCGCGTAGGACGCCTCCACGGCCGCGGTCAGCACCCCGACCGTGGCGCCCTTCGCCGCGCAGGACTCCAGGTCGCTCACCCCCTTCGGGTTGCCCTTGCGGACCATGAGCGCGGTGGGGGAGACGAACTCCGGCTCGGAGAAGATCACCTTGGCGCAGCGCTCCGGAGTGATCGCCATGCCCGCGCTCACCACGTCGAACCGGCCGGCGAGTAGTCCCGGGATGAGCGCGCCGAACTCCGCCAGCGTGGGCCGCAGTTCACGTACGCCGAGGGCCCTGAAGATCTCGCGGTGGAGCGTCGGGGCCTCCCCGGCGAGCTCGCCGCCGTCCTGGAAGCCGTACGGCGCCTCACCGGCGAACCCGACCCGAACGAAGCCCTGCTCCCGCAGGGTCGAGAGGAGCTTCCCGTCGCCCTGGGGGGCTCCCGTCCCGGCCTCGGTGCGGGTGCACGAGGTCAGGGCGAGACCGCCGAGGAGGGCCGCTCCGGTGAGGAAGCCGCGGCGGCCGAGCGTCATGAGCGGTCTCCCGGGCGCGCGGCGATGAAGGAGGGGCGCCGGACGGGGGCGGCGAAGGGCGCCTCGGGCGCGTTCTCGACGCTGTTGAAGACGAGGAACACGTTGCTCCGCGGGTAGGGGGTGATGTTGTCGCCCGAACCGTGCAGGGCGTTGCAGTCGAACCAGGTGGCCGATCCCGCCGGGCCCGTGAAGTGCCGGATGCCGCAGGCGTCGGCGAAGGTGGTGAGCGCCTCCTGGGACGGGGTCCCGGCGTCCTGCATCCGCAGCGACTGCTTGTAGTTGTCCTCGGGCGTCTCGCCGGCGCAGCCGAGGAAGGTGCGGTGCGAGCCCGGCATGATCATCAGGCTGCCGTTGGTGGTGTGGTTCGGGGTGAGCGCGATCGAGACCGACACGGTCCGCATCCGGGGCAGGCCGTCCTCGGCGTGCCAGGTCTCGAAGTCGGAGTGCCAGTAGAAGCCGCTGGCGCCGAAGCCGGGCTTCACGTTGACCCGCGACTGGTGGACGTACACGTCGGAGCCGAGGATCTGCCGGGCCCGCCCGACGATCCGCGGGTCCTCGGCGAGCCGGGCGAAGACCGGGCTGATCCGGTGCACCTCGAAGACGGAGCGGATCTCCTGGGAACGGGGCTCGACGACGGCCCGCTCGTCGGCCCGTACCGCGGGATCGGCGACGAGCCGGTCCAGCTCGGCGCGGAGCTCGTCGACCTCGTCCGGCGTGACGATCTCTTCCACCGTGACGAAGCCGTCGCGGTCGTACTCCTCCAGCTCCCGGTCCCAGAAGGGGCCTGCCGTGCCGGGCTCGGACCAGACGACGGGGTCCTTGCGGCCGATGAGCTCCTCCCGGGAGCCGCGGGTGGGGTAGAGGTCGACGGGACGGGTGGGTGCGGAGGCCATGGGGTGCCTTCCTTTCGGGTACGGAGCGGGCTCAGGCCTGACCGGTCTCGGGCTCGGTGAGGAGCGGGTAGACGCCGTTCTCGTCGTGGTCCTCGCGCCCGGTGACGGGCGGGTTGAAGACGCACAGGCAGCGGAAGTCCCGCTTGACCCTGAGGGTGTGGCGCTCGTGCCCGTCGAGCAGGTACATCGTTCCGGGCAGGATCGTGTACGTGTGCCCGGTCTCGTGGTCGGTGAGCTCGGCCTCGCCGGCGGTGCAGACGACCGCCTCGACGTGGTGGGCGTACCACATGGAGGTCTCGGTCCCGGCGTACAGCACGGTCTCGTGCAGGGAGAAGCCGACCCGCTCGCGGGCCAGCACGATGCGCTTGCTCTCCCAGGTCCCGGACGCGGCCCGGACGTGCCGCTCGGTGTTCTCCAGCTCGTCGAAGGTACGGACGATCATGGGGTGATGGCCTTTCGTGCGGGGGTGGTCAGGCGGCGAGGCGGCCGGCGGTGTGACGGACGGAGCGGGCCAGGACGCCGAGGCCCTCGTCGAGCTCGTCGTCCGTGGCGGTCAGCGGCGGCAGCAGCTTGACCACCTCGCCGCGCGGCCCGGAGGTCTCCAGGAGCAGACCGGTCTCGAAGGCCCGCCGGCACACGGCCTCGGCGCGCTCTCCGTCGGCGAACTCCAGGCCCCACACGAGGCCGCGGCCGCGCACCGCCGTCCCCGTCGCCGCGTCGTCGCCGCACAGGTCGAGCAGGGCGCGCTCCACGCGGGCGGCCCGGCTCAGGGTGCGCTCGCGGAGGGCGCCGTCGTGCCAGTAGGCGTCGAGGGCGGCCGTGGCGGTGACGAAGGCGGGGTTGTTGCCGCGGAAGGTGCCGTTGTGCTCGCCGGGCTCCCACAGGTCGAGCTCCGGGCGGAAGAGGCAGAGGGACATGGGCAGGCCGTAGCCGCTGATGGACTTGGACAGGGTGACGATGTCGGGCGTGATGCCCGCCTCCTCGAAGGAGAAGAAGTCGCCGGTGCGTCCGCAGCCCATCTGGATGTCGTCGGCGATGAGGAGCATGTCGTGCCGTCGGCAGAGTTCGGCCAGCCCGCGCAGCCACTCGGCCCGTGCGACGTTGATGCCGCCCTCGCCCTGGACGGTCTCCACGATCACGGCCGCGGGGTGGTCGAGGCCGGAGCCGGAGTCGTCCAGGAGCCTCTCGAACCAGAGGAAGTCGGTGACCTGCCCGTCGAGGTAGTCGTCGAAGGGCATGCGGGCGGCGTGGTGCAGCGGGACGCCCGCTCCGGCGCGCTTGGCGGCGTTTCCGGTGACGGCGAGCGAGCCGAGCGACATGCCGTGGAAGGCGTTGGTGAAGGAGACGACCGTCTGGCGCCCCGTGACCTTGCGGGCGAGTTTGAGGGCGGCCTCCACGGCGTTGGTGCCGGTGGGGCCGGGGAACATCACCTTGTACGGCAGGGCGCGGGGCTCCAGGACGGTGGCGCGGAAGGTCTCCAGGAAGGCGCGTTTGGCGGTCGTCGACATGTCGAGGCCGTGGGTGATGCCGTCGTCGGCGAGGTAGTCGAGGAGGGCGCGCTTGAGCACCGGGTTGTTGTGGCCGTAGTTGAGCGAGCCCGCCCCGGCGAAGAAGTCGAGGTACGGGCGGCCGTCCTCGTCGTACAGCCGGCTCCCGCTTGCGCGTTCGAAGACGACGGGCCAGGCGCGGCAGTAGCTGCGGACCTCCGATTCGACGGTCTCGAAGACGGAGGGGGCGGCGATGTCGGTCAGGGTCACGGAGTCTCTTCTCCAGGGTGGGGCGGAGCGGGGGAGCGGCGGAGCGGCGGAGCGGTGGTGTGGGCTCAGGACGCCGGGGGTGCGAGGGGGCCGATGCGGTAGAGCACCTCGGTCTCGTGTCCCGTCACGGGGAAGGCGGCGGGCGGGAAGAGGGCCTCGCGGCTGAGGTCCGCGCCGTGCCGGCGGGCGAAGGAGCGGAACAGCCGGTCGGAGGCCAGGTTCCCCGGTGTGACGGTGGCCTCCACCCGGTCGAGTCCGTGCTCGGCCGTCACGCGGGCGGCCAGAGCGTCGAGCAGGGCCCCGGCTACCCCGGTTCCGCGGTGTGAACCCTCCACGGCGACCTGCCAGACGAAGAGCGTCCCCGGCTCGTCGGGCCGCAGGTATCCGGTGACGAAGCCGACCGGTCGTCCGGTGGCGTCACGGGCGACGGCGGTCGTGTCGGCGAAGTCGCGGCACCACAGCAGGTAGCTGTAGGGCGAGTTGAGGTCGAGTTCTCCCGAGCCGCGCGCGATGCGCCACAGCTCGGCGCCGTCCGCGATCTCGGCCGGGCCGACGGAGACGCCGCCGACCGGGGATGTCAGGGGGGCAGTGGTCATGGGCGCCGAAGCTACCGAGCGGACCGCGGAACTTCCTGGGGCGGAGGTCTTGTTGGGGGTGGTGCGGGCGTGATAGATGCGGCGGCGGTCTCCGTGGCGGGAATCCCTTCCCGAGCGCACGGCACAACCGATCAGAAGCGGTCAAAATGACCGTTTATAACGGGTGGATAACGCATCTTGGTTGTCGGATCCGATCTCTTGAGAACGTGAGACGATCCGGGATTTCGCGTTTGAAGGCGCCGGAAGCGGTCAGGTGTAGGGGTCGACATGGCGGGAGCCGGGCCGGGTGCGCCACCGCACCCGGCCCGGCTCCGTCACGTCCGTGTCGCTCGGACCGCCGGATCGCGACTACCAGATCGCCTCGACCCACTCCGGGTGGTCGATGAACGGGTTCCGGTTGTGCTGGTAGGTGTTGTAGATGACGTCGTTGCGGCGCTCCTCGAAGGCGCTCGGCGGGTCCTGCTCGTTCCACTGCTTCAGGACCGAGAGGCGGCCGTGGAAGGGCACGCTGCCGTTCGTGGACGACTCGTTGGGCTCCAGGTCCGGAAAGCCGTCGTCGCCCTCGTAACGGACGGCCATGTAGAGGATCATGCGGGCCACGTCGCCCTTGTCGGCGTCGCGCGGCTCGAAGGAGTCGCTGTCCGTGTAGCTGCCGGGCGCGCCGCTGACCGCGCTGCCGCCGTTGTCCCAGTCCTTGTTGCCCCGCGTGCTGTTGACCTGCACGTCGCAGGCGCGCAGGTGGTGCAGGTCGGTGCCGGGGCCGGCCGAGGTGCCGAAGTTCCCGTGGGACTGGGCCCAGGTGTGCTCGCGGTTCCAGTCGCCCACGGAACCCCCGTTGAGGGACTTGCTGCGCGAGACGCCGCTGTAGAGCAGGATCACGTTGTTGGTGTTGTTCGGGTCCTGGTCGGTCGCCTTCAGTGCGTTCCAGACCGCGTCGTACGAGATCTTGCTCTGGCTGCTGATGATGGTGTGCAGCGAGGACTTGAGGCTCGTTCCGGTCTTGCCGATCGCGTTCTTGTAGTACGTGCTGTCGTACGCGGTGGTCGTGGCGCTCGCGGGAGTCGCGGTGACCGCGGGGAGCGTGATGCCGACGAGGGTGGCGGCGACGGCCGCAGCCCACGCCTTCCATCCACCGATCCGCACAACGGACATGGGGGGCCCTTTCCCGGGGACGGCACGCGCGGGGCGGCGGGCGTGACTCAACGCCGCCGTTGTCTACGCGTGTTGACTACGTGTCATCGGGAGGGTGGCACACGTCAGGTACCTGTCATGTAACGAGGAGGAGGCTGTTCCGTGACGTTCTCGCATCCGGCGCAACCGGAACCGCCCCCCGGCGTTCACCCGGAGCCTCAGGCGCCCCGGACGTCCACCGGCATCCCCTTCGGCTCCTTGATCCGCTTCATGATGATCTGCGAGTTCACCTCGGTGACCCCGGCCAGCGTCGTCAGTCGCTCGATCCACAGCCGCTCGTACGCCGCGAGGTCCGCCACCGCGATCCGCAGCAGACAGCCGGGACTCCCGAACAGCCGGTACGCCTCGATCACGTCCGGCACGTCCTGGAGCGCCGCCTCGAAGGCCTCCACCGTCTCCCGGTCCCGCTTCACCTCCACCGAGACGAGCACCTCGAAGCCCCGCCCCACCGCTTCCGGATCGATGATCGCCCGGTAGCCCCGGATCACCCCGTCCTGCTCCAGCTGGCGCACCCGGCGCAGACAGGGGGAGGCGCTGAGCCCGACCCGCTGGGCCAGCTCCTGGTTGCTCAGCCGGCCGTCGTTCTGGAGCTCACGCAAGATGTGGAGATCGATCCGGTCCATGGCGCAATTATCCACCACGCTGAAACAAAGAAGGGGCTGATTTCGCAATCGGCTTGCGTGCCTCCTGTCCTATCGTTGCGAGCGCAGGAGAAATGGGTACGGAGTGAGGACGGCAGGCATGAAGCGGACGAACGACGGAGGAGAGCGCCGGATCGTCGTCATCAGCACGGGCGGCACGATCGCCAGCCGCTGGCAGGGCACCGGCTACGCGGCCGACGCCTCCGGCGACGACGTCCTGGCCACCGCCCCGCTGCCCGAGGGCGTCACCGTCGAGGTCGTCGACCTGTTCAACGTGAACAGCTCCCGCATGACCTCGGCCCACCAGCTCGCGCTGCTGCGCACCGTCCACGAGACCTTCGCCGACCCCGGCGTCGACGGCATCGTCGTCACCCACGGCACCGACACCCTGGAGGAGACGGCCTTCCTCCTGGACCTCCACCACACCGACTCGCGTCCCGTCGTCCTCACCGGCGCCCAGCGTCCCTTCGGCACCGGCGACGGCGACGGCCCCGGGAACCTCTACGACGCCCTCCAGGTCGCCGCCTCCGTCCGCGACCTCGGCGTCCTCGTCGTCTTCGACGGACGCGTCCACGCGGCACGCGGCACCGTGAAGAGCCAGACCCTCGCCGCCGACGCCTTCTCCGACCCCTCCGCCGAGCGCCTCGGCCGCGTCGGGTTCTCCCGCGTCGACATCGAGCGGCAGCCGGAGCGCCCCGCCGCGCTGCCCCTGCCGGCCGCCGCGCGGACCGCGGCGCCCGGGGCCACCGGCCCCGACGCCACCCCGCTGCCCCGGGTCGACATCGTCACGCACCACTCCGACGGCGATCCGTTCCTGCTGAACGCGGCCGTCGCCGCCGGCGCCCGGGGCGTCGTCCTCGTCGCCACCGGCGCCGGCAACGCCACCCCCGAGATCGCCGCCGCCGTGGCCGACGCGGTCGCCCAGGGCGTCCTCGTCGCCGTGACCACCCGCGTCCCCGCGGGACCGCTGGCCGAGATATACACCGGCGGCGGCGCGGTCGACCTCGTCGCCGCGGGCGCCCTGCTCACCGGCACCCTCCGGGCCGGCCAGGCCCGCATCGCCCTCCTCTCCACGCTCCTCGCCGAAGGCGCCGCCGGCGCGGGCGACCCCGCCCGCAGCACCGCCCTTCTGCGCCGCCTCCTGGAGGGGCCGGTCCGCGACGAGCCCGCCCTCGCCACCGGCCACTCCCGCTCGGCCTCGGCGGTCGCCGCCCGCGTGTAGGGCCGACCGGCGGCCCAGGGCCGAGAGCCCCGCAGGTCCGCCTCGCCCGGCTGCTCGGGCCCGACAGGCCACCCCACAGCCCCGGCTCGCGGACGGTGCACCCCCCGCCCGCGAGCCGGAATTCAACCTCCCTCACCGGCGCACCGCGCCCGCCGGGGCCGCCCGGCGGCTCCGGCGTGCCCGGAAACGGCCTCCCGGCCGTAGGCGCGCCTTCCCGCGCCCGCCCCGCACCACCACCCGGCACCCCTCCCCTCCTCTCCCCAAGGACGGCCCTTCATGGTTCCCGCGGTCCCCGCACCGGCCCCGCACGACGCTTCCGTACGCCGCGAGCACGACCTGCTCGGCGACCGGGACGTCCCCGCCGACGCCTACTGGGGCGTCCACACCCTGCGCGCCACCGAGAACTTCGCCATCACGGGCACGCCCATCTCGGTCTACCCGCTGCTCATCGACGCGCTCGCCGCCGTCAAGGAGGCCGCCGCCCGAGCGAACGAGGAGCTCGGCCTGCTCCCCTCCGACAAGGCCGACGCCATCGCCGGAGCCTGCCGGGAGATCCGTACGGGAGGGCTCCACGACCAGTTCGTCGTGGACGTCGTCCAGGGCGGCGCGGGCACCTCCACCAACATGAACGCCAACGAGGTCGTCGCCAACCGGGCCCTCGAACTCCTCGGTCACGCCAAGGGCGAGTACGCCCACCTCCACCCCAACGAGGACGTCAACCTCGGCCAGTCCACCAACGACGTCTACCCGACCGCGATCCGCATCGCGGCGATCGGTGCCGCCCGCGAGCTCCTGAAGGCCATGGCGGTCCTCCAGGACGCCTTCGCCGCCAAGGCCCTGGAGTTCCGCGAGGTCGTGAAGATGGGCCGCACCCAGCTCCAGGACGCGGTGCCCATGACGCTGGGTCAGGAGTTCTCCACGTACGCCGTGATGCTGGAGGAGGACCGCGGCCGCCTCGCCGAGGCGATCGAGCTCATCCACGAGATCAACCTCGGGGCCACCGCCATCGGCACCGGTCTCAACGCCGCCCCCGGCTACGCCGAGACGGCCCGGCGCAACCTCGCCGAACTGACCGGCCTGCCGCTCGTGACCTCCGCCAACCTCATCGAGGCCACCCAGGACTGCGGCGCGTTCGTCCAGCTCTCCGGGGTCCTCAAGCGGATCGCGGTCAAGCTCTCCAAGACCTGCAACGACCTGCGGCTGCTCTCCTCGGGTCCGCGCGCGGGTCTCGGCGAGATCAACCTGCCCCCGGTGCAGGCCGGTTCGAGCATCATGCCCGGCAAGGTCAACCCGGTGATCCCCGAGGTCGTCAACCAGGTCGCCTTCGAGGTGATCGGCAACGACATCACCATCACCATGGCGGCCGAGGCGGGACAGCTCCAGCTCAACGCCTTCGAACCGGTGATCTTCCACGCCCTCTCGAAGAGCCTCCTCTCGCTGCGCGCGGCCTGCCTCACCCTCGCCGAGCGCTGTGTCGACGGCATCACCGCGAACACCGAGGCGCTCCGGGCGGCAGTGGAGAACTCCATAGGCCTCGCCACGGCCCTCAACCCGCACCTCGGCTACACCGCCGCCACCGCCATCGCCCAGGAGGCGCTCGCCACCGGCCGCGGGGTCCTCGAACTCACGGTGGAGAAGGGCCTGCTGCCCGCCCAGCGGCTCGCCGAACTCCTCACCCCCGAGCGCCTCACCGGAGCCCCGGGCCCGGCCGGCGTCTGAGTGCGGGCGGGGGTGATCAAGAGGGCATGTCCGGTCATAAGTTACCCGGCAGTTTCTCGTGACTTCCTCGGCGGCCGGTCGTAGAACGTGTTCCCATTCACTCGCGACCGAGGAAGATCACATGAGTGAACACCCCCTGTCCGCCCAGGGAAACCAGAGAGTAAGCCGCCGCCGCTTTCTCGCCGGAACAGGTTCTGTTCTCGGCGCCGCCGCCCTCGCCGGTACGATCACGACCCCCGCCCGCGCCGAAGTGCCCGGCCTGAACTGCACCCCCATCCCCGACGGTTCCCAGGTCCGCGCCCTCGTCATCGGCACCGGCTACGGCGGCTCCGTGGCCGCCCTGCGGCTCGCCCGTGCCGGCGTCGACGTCCACATGATCGAGATGGGCATGGCCTGGGACACCCCGGGCCCCGACGGCAAGATCTTCGCCAACACCACCAAGCCGGACTACCGTTCGTTCTGGCTGCGCACCCGCACCAAGCAGCCGCTGAGCCAGTTCCTCGGCTACCCCCTCGACAAGGACGTGCCGGTGCACACCGGCATCCTCGACGCGGAGGACTTCGCCGGCATCACCGTCTACCAGGGGCGCGGTGTCGGCGGAGGGTCCCTCGTCAACGGCGGCATGGCCGTCACCCCGCTCCGGGAGCGCTTCCCGGCGATCCTCCCCACCGTCGACCCGGCCGAGATGTACTCCACCTACTACCCGCGCGCCAACGCGGGCCTGGGCGTCACCTCGGTGGACGTGAACTGGTGGGAGAGCCAGGACTGCTACCAGTACGCGCGCGTGGGCCGCAAGCACGCCGAGCGCTCCGGCTTCCCCTTCGTCTTCGTGCCCAACGTCTACGACTGGGACTACATGAAGCAGGAGGCCGCCGGGACCGTCCAGAAGTCAGCCCTCGCGGGCGAGGTCATCTACGGCAACAACGTCGGCAAGAAGAGCCTCCAGAAGACCTACCTCGCCCAGGCCGCCGCCACCGGCCGGGTGAACGTCTCCCCGCTCCACCGGGTGACCTCCGTCAGCCCGGCCGCCGCAGGCGGCTACACCGTCGTCATCGACCAGATCGACACCACCGGCGCCACCCTCGTCACCAAGACCGTCCGCGCCGACCGGGTCTTCTTCGCCGCCGGCAGCGTCGGTACCAGCAAGCTCCTCACCCGGCTCAAGGCGACCGGCGCCCTGGGCGCCCTCAACGACGAGATCGGCAAGGGCTGGGGCGACAACGGCAACGTCATGTGCGGCCGCGCCAACCACATGTGGGACCCCACCGGGCAGCTCCAGTCCTCGATGCCCACCGCGGGCATCGACAACTGGGAGGCGGGCGGCGCCTTCTCCGAGGTCGCCCCGCTGCCCACCGGCATCGAGACCTACGCCTCGTTCTACCTCTCCATCACCCGCACCCCCCGCCGCGCCGAGTTCACCTGGAACCCGGCCACGGGCAAGGTCGACCTGAGCTGGGACCGGGCCTGGAAGCAGACGTCCATCGACATGGCCAGGTCCATCTTCGACAAGATCAACAGCAAGGAGGGGACGATCTACCGGACCGACCTCTTCGGTGCCTACAAGATCTGGGGCGACCACCTCACCTACCACCCGCTCGGCGGCGCCGTCCTCGACCGGGCCACCGACAACCACGGCCGCCTCCACGGCTACCAGGGCCTCTACGTCATGGACGGCTCGCTCATCCCCGGGAACACCAGCGTCAACCCGTTCGTCACCATCACCGCCCTCGCCGAGCGCAACATCGAGCGCATCATCGCCGAGGACTTCTGAGCACCCCGTGCGAAAGAGGGGCCGGCCGGAACGCCGGCCGGCCCCTCTCCGTACCCTCAGTGCGTCGGCAGCACGCACACCTCGTCGAGCCCGAGCACCCGGTTGAGCCGCCCGAACGCCAGCCACGAGCCCAGGCTCATCGTCAGCTCCACGATCTCCGCCTGGCTGTACCGCGCCGTCATCCGCGCCCAGAACTCCTCGTCGAGACCGTGGTGGTCGAGCGCGTACCGCTCCGCGTACTCGGCCGCGAGCCGCGTCCGCTCGTCGAAGGCCTCCGAGACCTCCGTCTCCCGCCACGCCGCGACGAGCTCGTCGAACCCCTCCTCGACCTTCACCCCGTCCCGGTCCGTACGCCAGTCGAGGCAGAAGCCGCAGCCGTTGATCTGCGCGATCCGCAGCCGTGCCGCCTCGAACTCGCGCAGTCCCAGGGTCGTATGGGCGTACACGGACAGCGAGAAGTTCGCCGCCGCCGTCCCGATCTCCGGGACCATGTCGCCCCACACGTACCCGATCGGCTCCTGGCCCTCGGGAATGTCGATGATCACTACGGTCTCCTTCCCAGCTTCCCGACCGCCGGCCGCAGCGGCACGTCCAGCGCGTCGTACAGTCCCGGCTCCGCCTCCACCAGCCACTCGACGGCCCCGACGAGCCGTCCCACCGCCGTGGCGTTCCCGCCGGCCGAACGGTTCTCGCCCTCGTCGGTCGCCGCCACCGTCACCTCGATCCGGGGACTCCCCTCGACGATCACCCGGTGCGCGCCCGCACCGTCCGGCGGCACCGGCCAGTCCGGCGCGCACGAGGGGTGGATCCGGGTGACGTGCTCGATCACGATCCGGGGCTCCCCGCCGACGATCCCCTGCACCTCGAAGCGGACCGCGCCCTGCGTCCCCGCCTCGAACACGCCCATCGTCCGCGTCTTCACCGTGGACTCCAGCGGGCGTCGCTCCAAGGTCTCGCGGATCTCGTCGAGTTCGGCCCCGAGCGCGCGGGCCATCAGCCGTATCTGCCCGCCCCAGACCATCGTCGGCACCGACGGCCAGAGCATGGGCGGCTCGTACTCCATCGGCCGGCCCATTCCCACGAGTTCGCGGACCGACTCCTCCTGCTCGTACGTCGAGTAGTCGAAGATCTCCTGGCAGCGGATCACGTCCACCGTGGCGGCGAGCCCGCTCACCAGGAGCGGCAGCACGTCGTTGCCCCAGCCGGGGTCCACGCCCGACACGAAGAGCGAACCACCGCCCTCGGCGACCGCGGCGAGCACCGGATCCCGGAACTCGGGCGGCGCGTTGCGCTGGTCGTACAGCGGATACAGGGCGGGCGTCACCACCACCGCGCCCGCCGCCACCGCCCGCGCCACATCGGCGAGCGCACCGTCGGGCCGGGTGTCGCCGGAGGCCGCGTACACCACCGCCCCCGGCCGCCCGTCGAGCACCGCGTCGACGTCGTCGCCGGCCGGCACCCCGAGATCGCGCCCGAGCCCCGCGAGCCGGCCCGCGTCACGGCCCACCTTGGCCGGGTCGGACACGAGCACGGCCGCGAGCTCGAGACCCGGATGGGCGTCCACGGCGCGAATGGCCGCGCGCCCGACATTCCCCGTACCCCACACCACCGTCCGAATCATGCGCGGAGGGTAGCGCCGGGCACCGGAGGTTCCCAGACCCGTGACGAGATGTTCTGACGGAGCGTCAGAAATAGTGCTGGTCAGGCCAGACGGAGTGCCACGAACGGAATCGTGTCCCCCGGCAGGACGTACCGCTCCACCTCCGTGAAACCGCGCGCCAGGGCGAACCGCAACCCCTCCTCGTTCGAGGCGAGGACCACCGTCTCCACGCCCTCGTCGCTCAGCGTCCGCGCGTGCGCGAGCCCCGCCTCGTACAGCGCGGTCCCGAAACCCCGCTCCCGGTACTCGGGCAGCGTCCGCGCGATCACCGTCGCCGCCGGGGTCTCCTCGTCCGGCGGACGCACGGTCGAACAGCCCACGGCCACGTCCCCGAGATAGGCGACGTCGAGCCGGTTCCGGCCCGCTCGCTCCCGCACGTCCTCGGCGGAGAGCACCGCCGTCGGGATGATCGTGTTGTGCACGGCCCGCCAGTCGGCGAGCTGCTCCTCGGTCCTGGCCCGCTCGATACGAAGGTCACTCATCGCAGCAGGAAACCGCGCCCCGCCAGGCGGGTCAAACGCTTTCGGGTTCGGGGAGCCCCTGGACCGCCCGCGCGAGCGCGTCCCGTACCCGGTCCGTGTCCTCCTCCGTCGTCCGCCAGTTGCTGAACGCGGCGCGCAGCGCGGGCGTCCCGTGCAGGACCGTGGGGGTGAGGAAGGCCTCGCCGGAGTCGGCGACCGCCCGCGCCACGGCGGCGAGCCGCTCCGCCGTCGGACGGTCGGCGAGCGTGAAGCAGACGACGTTCAGGTGCACCGGCGCGAGGAGCCGAAGCCCGGGGACGGCCGAGATCCCCTCGCCGAGGCGGCGGGCAAGCGCCGCGCAGCGCTCCACGATCTCGGCGTGCCCCTCGCGCCCGTACGCGGTCAGCGAGAACCACGTCGCCAGGGCGCGCAGCCTCCGCGAGTTCTCCGGCGTCAGGTGCAGGAAGTCGGGCGTCCCGGTGGGGAGGCCGAGATACGGCGACTCGTTGTGGAAGACCCGCACCTGGAGGTCCTGGCGGCGGGTGAACTGGACGGCGGCGTCATAGGGGACGTTCAGCCACTTGTGCAGGTCCACGCAGATCGAGTCGGCGGCGTCGAGCCCGTCGACGAGCGAGGCGTGGGCGGGGGAGAGGGCGGCGAACGCGCCGAACGCCGCGTCGACGTGCAGCCAGAAGTCGTACCGCTCCTTGAGTGCGGCGATCGCCCGCAGGTCGTCGAAGTCGACGGTGTTCACCGTCCCGGCGTTGGCGACCACGATCGCGGGCCGCCCGTCCAGCGACTCCAGCTCCTCGGCGAGGCGCGCCACGTCCACGGCCTCCCGATCCCCGCCGAGCAGGGGCACCGGCCGCAGCCGGTCGCGCCCGATGCCCAGGACCGACAGGGCCTTGGTGACGCTGGAATGCGGGCTGCCGGACAGCACGGTGACGGGGCCGAGCGCGGCCACGCCGGCGCGCGACACCGAGACGCCCAGGCGCTCGCCCAGCCACTCCCGGGCGATGGCGAGCCCCACGGTGTTCGACATGGTGGCACCGCTGACGAACGCGCCCCGGTGCGCCTCGCTCAGCCCGAAGAGCTCCCGCAGCCAGCCCACCGTCTCGCGCTCCAGCGCGTCGGAGGTCGAACCGCCGCCGCTGGAGCCGTTCTGGTCGTACGCACCGGTGAGCCAGTCCCCGGTCAGCGCCGCCGGGGTGGCGCCGCCGGTCACGAAGCCGAGGTAGCGCGGACCCGCCGAGCCCGAGAACCCGGGCTCCCAGCGCTGCGCGAACCGGTCGAGGGCGCCCTGTGCCCCGACGCCGTCCGCCGGGAGCCGCTCGGGTCCGGGAGCCTCCTCGGCGGTGGCCACCGGCCGCTCGTCCACCCGGGAGAGCTCACGGGCGGCGAAGTCGCGGGCGGTCTGGAGGAGTTCGGGGAGCCGGGCGAGGTCGGCGGCGAGGGTGGGATGCATGGCCTCAGACTAGGCAGTCGATCAAGAGGTGGGCGGGGGCCAATTCAAAGAAAGTGGCCTGATATCCGGATCCATGGGCAGGCCTATCCCTCTCAGTGGTACGGATCCGGTCGGGCCACCCGGGAACAGCGCCGTCGGCCGTTCGCATCACGGACGCAGCCGTACGGGTGAGGGCGCGGCCGCGGCGGCAGTGCCGCCCGTCGAACGGGTACGGATCGCTGCACTGCCCCCGGCCAGGAGGATGCCGTCCCATGCCCGTCCGCAAGGGCGCCCCCGCGCTGCTGAGCGCCGGCACACTGTGCGCCGCCCTGCTGTTCACCGGCTGCGCGAGCCCCACCGCCCCCGTACCCGCACCCGCCCGCACGACCGCGCCCGCCTCGGGCGACAGCCGCCCCCATCCGGCCCCGCCGGCCGCGGGCGCCAACCGCCTCGCCTCCGCCCCGGTCCCCGTGCCCCGGCTTCCCGGAGTCGGACCCGGCACCCGGGCCCTCGTGCCCGACGGCAGCACCCAGGCCCTCGTCGTCACCGGCGCCACCGAGGACTCCAACACCTCGACCGCCACCCTGTACCGGCGCGACCCCGCCCGTGGCTGGATCGAGGCCGCCGGACCGTGGCGCGCCCACAACGCCCTCCAGGGCTGGACCTCCGACCACACGGCCGGTGACCTGCGCAGCCCCATCGGGGTCTTCCGGATCGGCGACGCGGGGGGCAAGCTGCCCGACCCCGGCGCCCGGCTCCCGTACGACGAGGACGAGGCGTTCGACATCAGCGGCACCGGCTTCCTGGGGGAGCCCCTGGAAGGTTCGTTCGATCACGTGATCGCGATCGACTACAACCGGGTGCCCGGTCGGAGCCCGCTCGACAAGGAGCGCCCGCTCGGCGAGGAGAAGGGCGGTGGCGTCTGGATCCACGTCGACCACGGAGGACCCACGCAGGCGTGCATCACCCTGGACCGGGAGGCGCTGCGCGAACTCCTGCGCGCCCTCGACCCGGCCGCGGAACCCGTCGTGGTGATGGGCCCGGTGCGGGAACTCGCGGAGTGACGGCCCGGCTCACGTACTGACGGCCCGCGCGGCGCCGGGATCCGGTCACCCGGCGCCGAGCTCAGGGCGTCAGTCGCCCCTCCCGACCGCCCCGCGGAACGAGCCCGCGTGCTCGCGGACCTGCTCCGGTGTCAGATACGCGTCCGTGTACTCGAAGTCCCGGAGCGTCCCCGCCTTCGAGGCCAGGAACCCGGTCCGTACGTAGTCGTCGCCCGCGACGGCGTTGAGCAGCCAGTTCGTCATCACCCGGGTCTTGGCCACATTGGTCCGCAGCGCCGCCCAGTGGTAGCCGCGGGCCACGGCCTGGGCGGGCGCCCCGTGCAGTTCCACCCCGAGCGGCTTCGACACCCCGTCCATCCCGCCCAGGTCCACGACGAGCCCCAGGTCCTTGTGCATGTACGGGTGGGTCTGCTCGCGTCGCAGCGTCGCGACCAGGTTGTCGGCGACGGCCTTGCCCTGCCGCATCGCGTGCTGCGCGGTCGGCGGGCAGATCGCGCCCTCCTCGCCCTTGGCGAGGTCGGGGACGGCGGCCGCGTCGCCGAGCGCCCACACCCCGTCGAGCCCCGGCACGTCCATCTCGGCCGAGACGGCGAGCCGGCCCCGGACGGTCTCCGCGCCGAGCGTGCCGATCAGCGGACTCGCGGCCACGCCGGCCGTCCAGATCAGCGTCCGGCTGGGCAGCACCCGCCCGTCGGTGAGCGTCACCGCCTCGTCGTCCACCGAGGCCACCGACACTCCGAGCGACACCTCGATGCCGCGCTTCGTCAGGATGTCCATGGCGGCGGCGCCGAGCTTGTCGCCCAGTTCGGGCATCAGCTTCGGCGCGATGTCCACGAGGTGCCACTTGATGAGGTCGGGGTCGAGACGCGGGTACCGCTTGACCGCGTTGCGGGTGAGCAGCTGGAGACAGGCAGCCGTCTCCGTGCCCGCGTAGCCGCCGCCGACCACGACGAACCGCAGCCGCGCGGCCCGCTCCGCGTCGTCGTCGCTCGCGTCCGCCAGGTCCAGCTGGGCGATGACGTGGTCGCGGATGTAGACGGCCTCCGCGAGGGTCTTCATCCCGCGCGCGTGATCGGCGAGCCCCGGGATGTCGAAGGTGCGGGTCACACTGCCCGGCGCGAGGACGAGATGGTCGTACGGCTCCGTCACGAACTCGCCGGAGATCGTCCGCACCACACAGACCTTCGCGGCCGTGTCGATGCCGACGACACCGCCCGGGACGATCCGGGTCCGGTGCCGCTGGCTGCGGCGCAGCGAGAGCGCGACCGACTGCGGGGTCAGCACGCCCGCGGCCACCTGGGGGAGCAGCGGCAGGTACAGCTGGTACGAGAACGGTGAGAGGAGCGTGATCAGCGCCTCCCGCTCGGCAAGCCGCCGCTCGAGCCGCCGTACGCAGCCCACTCCGGCGAAACCGGCGCCCACCACGAGGATTCTCGGTCGCGTCACGCTGTCCGCCCTTCCCTATGAGCGTTGGTTCACCCTTTTTATCGCGATTGGTGACGTATCGCTCCTCGGGTTACGTTGCGGAAGGTCCTACGGAAGGCCCCGGAAACATCCCCCAGCGGAAGGCAGGACAGCGCGCATGACCACGTACCAGGTCGGCTATTTCGTCGGCAGCCTCTCGACGAAGTCCATCAACCGGATCCTGTCCCGTGCCCTGATCCGCGTCGCGCCCCCCGGCCTCGAGTTCCGCGAGATCCCCATCAAGGACCTCCCGCTCTACAACCACGACTTCGACGCCGACTACCCGCCCGAGGGCAAGGCGCTCAAGGACGCCATCGCGGCCGTCGACGCGGTCCTCTTCGTGACGCCCGAGTACAACCGGTCCATCCCCGGCGCGCTCAAGAACGCCATCGACTGGGCCAGCCGGCCCTGGGGCACGAACTCCTTCACCCACAAGCCGTCCGCCGTCATCGGAGCCTCGCCGGGCAAGATCGGCACGGCCGTCGCCCAGCAGAGCCTCCGTTCGGTGCTCAGCTTCTGCAACTCCCCGCAGATGAACGCCCCGGAGGCGTACATCCAGTTCACCCCGGGGCTGTTCGACGAGGACGGCGAGGTCACCGATCCGACGACCCAGCAGTTCCTGTCGGACTTCATGTCCGACTTCAAGGCCTTCGTGGAGCGGGTCCTCACCGTCCTGCCGCCGCAGCGCTGAGGCCCTGCCGCAGGTCAGAGGACCGCGATCCCCAGGGGCCGCGAGCCCGCCGGGAGACGGCGGGTGTCGCCCGTGCCCAGGTCGACGACGGTCAGACCGTCCCAGTACCCGTCCCGGGTGAAGCCGCCCGTCACATAGGCGGTGCGGCCGTCCCGGGACACGGCCACGCTCTCGTGCGGGCCCTCCAGCGGGTAGACCCGCTCGGCACCGCCGGGCGTGCGCACCGTCAGGGAGGGCCCGCGGTCCACGTCCGGGTCGAGGGGGCCGGTGCCGACGGTCAGCAGCGTCCCGTCGGCGGTCACGGTCGCCCCGTGCTGATGGGTGTTCGCGGTCATCGGCTCGATCGTCGTCCGGCCCGTCCGGGGGTCGACCACCGCGAGCCGCTCGCCCTCGAACGGCAGCAGCAGCTTCCCGTCGGAGGGCCGGACGGCCGTGTAGTGCGGCTTGAGCCAGGAGCCGAGCCCGCCCTCCGTGCCGTACGGGGCGACCTCGATCCGGCGCGGCTCCAGCGTCCCCGCCGCGACGACCGTGACGTCGAAGGAGTCGTGGTCCGTCGCGTACACCTCGGCGCCGTCCCGTGACACGTCCACGTCGAAGGGGCGCCGGCCGACCGGGACGGTGTCGGTGACCTCGAGCGCCGTCGTGTCGACGATCTCCAGGGTGCCGTTCCCACCGGGCACGTTGACCCCCACGTACGCCCGACGGCCGTCCGGGGAGAGTGCGATGCCCATGCCGCCGCCCCGGTACTCGCCCGTGGTGACGGGCCCGGTGTCCGTGCGGTACGGGATCAGCGCGAGGCGTGCGCGGCTCTTCGTGTCCACGACCGCGACTCCCTCGGCGGTCGCCACCCAGGCCCGCCCGTCCTCGCCGACGGCCAGACCGTACGGCGCTGTGCCGACCTTCACGGAACCGGTGGCGCCCCGCGCGGGGTCGACGAAGGTGACCGTGTCGGAGCCGAAGTCGGAGACGAGCAGGGTGCCCGGCGCGACCGTGCCGTCAGGGGCGGGCGTCACGGTGACGGAGGAGCCGGGGGTGGGCGGTCCGGCCGTGGGGGAGGTCCCGGCGGGAGTCGCCGGACCGGTGGCGGAGGCCGTCCCGCCGGAGCCCTGGGCGCAGCCCGCGAGCAGGACCACGGCCACCGCGCCGGGCAGGAGCAGCCGGGCGGCACGGGACGAACGGCGGAACTTCGGCATGACGGACTCCTCGGTACGGCGATCACGCGGACGGCCCCGCCGGGGTCCCGCGCCCTGTCCCGATCCTCCGCCCGCGCCGGGCCCCGCCGGGTCCGCCGCCCGTCCCCTCGCGGACGGAGGGACGGCCGACCCCGGGGTCCACCGATCGGTTGACCCCGGCCCCGCCGGGCTCATCCGTCGAGGGCGTCCAGGAAGCACAGCACCCGCTCGGCGCACAGCGCGGCCGCCTCCGGCACGAAGTCCGGCGTCCCGCGCTCCGCGAACAGATGGGCCGCCCCCGGGTAGAGGAACAGCTCCCGGTCCCCGGATCCCGCCACCAGCTCGCGCGCCGCCGCCAGGTCCCCGTCGCCGACGAAGTACGGATCGGCGTCCATGCCGTGCACCTGGACCCGTACGCCCTCCGGCCAAGCGGCGCCGAACGCGTGCACCGGCACACAGGCACCGAACAGCAGCGCGCCGGACGCGCCGGGCCGGGTCTGCGCCAGCTTCTGCGCGGGCACCACGCCCAGCGAGAACCCGGCGTACACGACGTCCTCCGGGAGCCCCTCGGCCGCCCGCTCGCCCCGGGCCGTGATCGTGTCGAAGCCGACCTCCTGGGCGTACCCGACGCCGGCTTCCAGGTCCTCGAACGTGCGCCCCTCGTACAGATCGGGCACGTGCACCGTGTGCCCGGCCCGCCGCAGGCCGTCGGCGAACGCGCCGACGCCGTCCGTCAGCCCGAGCGCGTGGTGGAAGAGCAGTACCTCGGCCATGTCGTCATCCCCTGTGTCACCGCACGGTCACGTCGGAAGGCAGCATGACGCACGCCACTGACAACGGGCCCGGCATTCAGGTCCGACGAGGTCAGTGCATCGGCCGGTGCGGGACGACGGCGCCCGCCTGGCCGATCATGCCCCCGGGGCCGCCGACGCCCATCGGGCCGCCGACACCGGGGTGCGGGGCACCGGCGGGCACGATCGCGCCCTGCGGCACCATCCCCTGCGGCGGCATGCCCTGCGGCACCATCCCTTGCGGAGGCATCCCCTGCGGAGGCATCGGGATCACCCGGCTCAGATCCCGCAGAAGCTCCTCGGCGACCTGACGGACGTCACGGGGAACGTCCCCCCGCTCCCGTATGAGCTCGGCATAGATCGGTGCCGTGCCGTCCGCGTGGTTCATGGGACTCGCTTCCTTCGTCTGGGCCGGTTCCGTCACCGACGGGCAGACGGCGAGTCTACGGGGCGCCACCGACACGCCCGGGCTCGGGAGTCCGCCCGACAGACCCTCCGGCGGCTCCCCGCCACGAAATTCGCTGTTCTGCCCGGCCGTCCCGCCCCGAGAATGGATCATCGAACACACGGGAGGGACCCCATGAGCCAGGCGACCCTGACTCTCCACGACCTGATGCCGTCCGACGAGCTCGCCGCCGCACTCGCGAACGGGCACGTCACACGCAAGCACCACCCCGAGCTGCCGCTGTCGATCTACACGTACACGCGCGCGTGCCAGTACGCCCAGGTCTGGAACCGGGTGACCACACGCTGCCGCGGACTCGTCGCCGACGACACGACCGGGCGGATCGTCGCGCTCCCCCTCCCCAAGTTCTTCAACCTCTCCGAACACGCCGGCGGCCGCCCCTACGCGCCCCCGCTGCCCGACGAGCCCTTCGAGGTCTACGACAAGGTCGACGGCAGCCTCGCCGTCGTCTTCCACTACGCCGACCGCTGGCACGTCGCCTCCAAGGGCTCCTTCACCAGCGGCCAGGCCACCTGGGCCCAGCGCCGCCTCGACGCCGCCGACACCACGGGCCTGACCCCCGGCGTCACCTACCTCGCCGAGATGCTCTACCCGGGCAACCGCATCGTCGTGAACTACGGCGAGCGCCGCGACCTCGTGCTGCTCGCCGCCTTCCGCGCGGACGGCACCGAGCTCCCCCTCGCCGAGGCCGCCGAGGGCTGGCAGCCGCTCGGCTCCGTCGTCCGCACCTGGCCCGCCATGGGAGTCGACGAGCTCGTCGCCCTGACCGAGTCCAACACCCTCCCCGGCGGCGCACGGGCCACCGGCACCGACGCCGAGGGCTTCGTCCTGCGCTTCGCCTCGGGCATGCGCGCCAAGGCCAAGCTCAGCGAGTACGTACGCCTGCACAAGGTGCTCACCGGCGTCACCGAGCGGGACATCTGGCGCAGCCACGGCATCCAGCGCTTCGCCGCCCTCCCGGCCGGCGAGCTGGCCAAGGGCCTCGGCTGCGCCGTCACCGACGTCGAGGCCTCCGGCGGCAAGCCCCTCGACGCCCTCCTCGAACAGGTCCCGGACGAGTTCGACGCCTGGGTGCGCGAGGTCATCACCCGCCTCGAGGCGGCCGCGGACGACCGCGAGCGGGCCGTCGACGAGGCGTACGCCCGCCTGGCCCACCTCGCCGACGACCGGGCGGCCTTCGCCCGCGCCGCCTCCGGCCTCACCGACCGGGCCCTGCGCGCCCTGCTGTTCCTGCGTCTCGACGGGCGCCCCACCGACCTCCTCGTCTGGCGCCAGCTGCGCCCCGAGGCCACCGACCCCTTCGCCCACGACGAGGAGAACTGAGACCGTGCCTGTCGTCCACCTCATGACCGGCCTCCCGGCCTCCGGGAAGACGACCGCCGCCCGCGCCCTCCAGGCCGCCGCCGAGGGGCGGATGCGGCGCGTCAATCTCGACGACCTCCGGGCCATGCTCGACGTCCCCTCGCCGGAACGCGGCCGGTCGCACCAGCACGAGCAGACCGTGCTCGGCATCCAGGACGCGGCGGTCCGCGCCGCCGTCGACGACGGCTTCGACGTCGTCGTCGACAACACCCATCTGACCCCGCACGTCCCCAAGCGGCTGAAGGCGGCCGTGGGCGGTCTCGCCACCTTCGCCGTCCACGACTTCACCGACGTACCCCTCGACGAGTGCGTCCGCCGCGACGCCGCCCGCGAGCGGCCCGTCGGCGAGGAGATCATCCGCATCCTCGCCGACAAGCACGCCAAGGCCACCCGGGGCGGCTGGCGGCTCACCGCGGACTGGCTCAACGACCGCCCCACCGTCGGAGAGCCCTACGTCCCCGACCCGAGCCTCCCCACCGCCGTCATGTGCGACATCGACGGTACCCTCGCGCTGCGCGTCGACCGGGGCCCGTACGACTTCAGCCGCTGCGACCGCGACCTGATCAACCCCTCCGTCCGCGACGCCCTGCGGGCCTTCCGGCACTCCGAGCGGGACCGGATCGTCCTGCTCTCCGGGCGCAGCGAGGACCACCGCGCCCTCACCGAGAGCTGGCTCGCCCGGCACGAGGTGCCCTACGACGAGCTGTGGATGCGCGCCTCCGGCGACGGCCGCGGCGACGACCTCGTGAAGGCGGAACTCTTCGACGCCCATGTGCGCCACCGGTACGCGGTCCGGGTCTCCCTGGACGACCGTGACCGCGTCGTCGCCCTCTGGCGCCGGATGGGCCTGCCCACCTGGCAGGTCAACTACGGCGCCTTCTGACCGGACCCGGCCGTGCGGCGGAGGGGGTGGGACCGCCCACCCCCTCCGCCGTGTCAGGATCGTGGGATGGTGGAGAAGATCATCGCGGCGTGCGACGGCGCGTCGAAGGGGAACCCCGGCCCCGCGGCCTGGGCATGGGTCATCGGCCGCGCCGACGGAGCGATCGACCGCTGGGAGGCAGGACCCCTCGGCCGGGCGACCAACAACGTGGCCGAGCTCACGGCCCTGGAGCGCCTCCTCGAGGCCCTCGACCCCGCGGTGCCCGCCGAGGTCCGCATGGACTCGCAGTACGCCATGAAGGCCGTCACGACCTGGCTCCCCGGCTGGCGCCGCAAGGGCTGGAAGACCGCCGCCGGCACCCCGGTCGCCAACAAGGACCTGGTCGTACGGATCGACGAGCTGCTCACCGGCCGGGACGTCGACTTCGTGTACGTCCCCGCGCACCAGGTCGACGGCGACCCGCTCAACGACGCCGCCGACCGCGCCGCCAGCCACTCCGCCCGCACCCAGGAGCCCCTCGACTCCGCCGCCGGGGCCGAACTGCCCCCGGCGGAGCCCGCCACGCGCGCCTCCACGCCCCGAGCGCGCTCCTCTGCGCCCCGCAAGGGCTCCGCGAGCGCCGGCGGGGGCTCCGCCCGCAGGACTCGCCCGTCCGGCGGCACCCTCAACGCGAAATTCCCGGGCCGCTGCCGCTGTGGTCGTGCCTACGACAAGGGCGAGACCATCGCGAAGAACTCCGACGGCTGGGGCCATCCCACCTGCGTCTGAACCGACGGGCCGTCCGACTGGCGGGCGGCCCCGTCCGGCCCGTGAGACCGGTCGACCCCGCCGGACGGCAGGCTTCACCCTCGCGTGGACGCAGGTTCTCCCCGGGTTCTGTTCTCGGAGCGGTTGTGGCTGCATACTGATCCTCCTCGCACCCGGTGGCGAACCGTTTTACCTGCTCATTTGTCGTTCTCACGACACAATCGGCACCGGGCGAGAACCTCCCTCCTGCTGCCGCCGCGGCCTCTCCGCGGTGGTGGTCGTCCCTGCCCGTGAAAGACCCGAGGACCCGTGCCAGTACCTGTTCTCCTGACCGGGCGCTCCGTGCGCCTGGAGCCGCTGGCGATGCGGCACGCCGAAGCCCTCGCCCGGGCCGGCGGGGCGGACCGATCGGCCTACGCCTTCACCCCCGTACCCGATGGCCTCGAATCGGCCCTCGACTACATCGCCCGCGCCCTCGCCGATCAGGCGGCAGGCCGTTGCCTGCCCTTCGCCCTGGTCGGTACGGCCGACGAGAGAGTCATCGGCTCGACCCGCTTCCTCGAACTCGACTACTGGCGGGGCCCGCTGATCTGGCCGCCCGTGCCCGGCATGCCCCACGGCGATCCGCTGACCGCCGTCCCGGACGCCGCCGAGATCGGGAACACCTGGATCGCCGGCGACGCCCGGGGCACCGGCATCAACACCGAGGCCAAGTACCTCATGCTCCGGCACGCCTTCGAGGCCTGGGGCGTCCGCCGCATCTCCATGCGCGCCGACGCCCGCAACACCCGCTCCAGAATCGCCATCGAGCGCCTCGGAGCGACCTGCGAAGGCATCCGTCGCGCCCACTCCCGTGGCCTCGACGGCGCCGTCCGCGACACGGCCTTCTACTCGATCCTCGACGAGGAATGGCCCACCGTCCGGGACATCATCGAACTGCGCCTCTCCACCCCCCGGCAGGTGCGCATCCCGCAGGACCTGCTGCCCGCCTGAGGCACCGGGGGGACGCACGGGACGCGGTCACCCGGTGACCCGCGTCCCGTGCGCGCGCCGGGCGCTCGCGCCCCCGTCCCGCCGGTGGTTCCATGGAGGTGACGGGAAGGACTCGGTGTGAGGACGCGGAGTAGCGGCCGTCACAGGACCGCGCACCGTGCAATCAGGATCCGCGAGAAGCGGATGAGTCCTTCCCGCCCTTCGGTGCCGCTCGCGCCTCCCGGTACGGTGGCCGGGTCAGTGAGTCGTGCCACCCGAAGGGACCGAGTGATCGTGCCGACCGGAACTCCCGACGTGCTCCTCCGGACGGAGGGCCGCGCCGGGATCATCACCCTCAACCGGCCCCGCGCCATCAACGCGCTCACCCACGCCATGGTCCTCGCCGTCGACGGCGCGCTCACCGACTGGGAGCACGACCCGGCCGTCACCACCGTCGTCATCGAAGGCGCCGGGGAGCGGGGCCTCTGCGCCGGCGGCGACATCCGCGCCATCCACGACGACGCCCGCGCCGGCGGCTCCGCCTCCGCGGCCTTCTGGCGGGACGAGTACCGGCTCAACGCCCGCATCTCCCGCTACCCGAAGCCCTACGTCGCCCTCATGGACGGCATCGTGATGGGCGGCGGCGTCGGCGTCTCCGCGCACGGCTCCGTCCGGATCGTCACCGAGCGCTCCCGGGTCGCCATGCCCGAGACCGGCATCGGCTTCGTCCCCGACGTCGGCGGCACCCACCTCCTCGGCCGCGCCCCCGGCGAACTCGGCACCCACCTCGCCCTCACCGGCGCCCACGCCGGCGCCGCCGACGCGATCCTCGCGGGCCTCGCCGACGCCTGCGTACCCTCCGCCGAACTCCCCGCCCTGGCCCGCGACCTGACGCGGCTGCCCGCCGACGAGGCCCTCGCCCGCCACGCGGTCGCCCCGCCCGCGGGCGTCCTCGCCGAGCAGCGGGAGTGGATCGACGCCTGCTACTCCGCCCCGACCGTCGAGGAGATCGTCGAGCGCCTCTTCGACACCGGCGTACCCTCCGCCAAGGAGACGGCCGAGACCCTCCTCGGAAGGTCCCCGGCCGCCCTCAAGGCGACCCTGGCCACGCTCCGCCGCTCCCGGGCCCTCGCCACCCTGGAGGAGGTCCTCGACCTGGAGTACCGCGTCTCCTGCGCGGCCCTCTCCACCCCCGACCTCGTCGAGGGCATCCGCGCCCAGGTCGTCGACAAGGACCGCGACCCGCACTGGACCCCGGCCACCCTCGCCGAGGTCACGGAGGCCGACGTCGCCCGCTACTTCGACGCGCCGGCCGGCGGCGACCTGGGCCTGGCCGCGGCTTCAGGGTCCGGTGCGGCCGCCGAAGCCGCCGCGGGGTCCGCGACCGACCCGGGAACGCGGGCCGGCGCGTGACCGCGAACACCTCCTTCCAGCCCGTCCTCGACCGCATCGCCGAGGAGATCGCGGAACTCACCGACCGGGGCACCCCGGCCGACTACATCCCGGCCCTCGCGGCCGGCGACCCGCGCGACTTCGGCATGGCCGTGGCGGAACTCGACGGCACGGTCTACGGAGTGGGGGACTGGCAGCGCCCCTTCTCCACGCAGTCCGTCACCAAGGTCTTCACCCTCGCGCTCGCCCTCGCCGGAGAGGGCGAGGCGCTCTGGGCCCATGTCGGCCGGGAACCCTCCGGCGACCCGTTCAACTCCCTCGTCCAGCTGGAGTACGAGCACGGCATCCCCCGCAACCCGTTCATCAACGCCGGCGCCCTCGTCGTCACCGACCGGCTGCACCGCCTGACCGGCGACGCCTCCGGAAGCCTGCTCGACTTCCTGCGTGCCGAGAGCGGCAACCCGGACCTCGCCTTCGACGCCGGCGTCGCCGCCTCCGAAGCGGCCCACGGCGACCGCAACGCGGCCCTCGCCCACTTCATGGCCTCCTACGGCAACATCACGGGCCCCGTCCCCGACCTCCTGAGCGAGTACTTCCGCCAGTGCTCCCTGGAGGCCTCCTGCGCCGACCTCGCCCTCGCCACCGGTTTCCTGGCCCGGCACGGGCTCCGTGCCGACGGCAGCCGCCTGCTGACCCGCAGTCAGGCCAAGCAGGTCAACGCCGTGATGCTCACCTGCGGCACCTACGACGCGGCCGGGGACTTCGCCTACCGCGTCGGGCTCCCCGGCAAGAGCGGCGTCGGCGGAGCGGTCGTCGCCGTCGTCCCGGGCCGCTGCACGCTGTGCGTCTGGAGCCCGGGCCTGGACAGCCGGGGCAACTCGGTGGCGGGCGTGACCGCGCTCGACCGGTTCACGACCATCACGGGCCTGTCGGTCTTCTGACCTTCGGCTCCTCGGCGGTCAGCGGGGCCAGTCGGGGGCCGGGTCCTCGTCGAGGAGGGGCCGGAGGGCGCCCACGACCGCGCCGACGCACACGTCGCGCAGCTCGGTGCGCGTACAGGTCTCGTGGGTCAGCCAGTCCACGCACAGCACCTGCACGAAGACCAGCCAGCTCTTCAGGACCCCCGACACGGCCGCCCGGGTCCGGTCGTCGGCGAGCGGCAGCACACCGAGCAGACGCTCGCGCAGGGCGTCGAGTTCGCCCGTGATGATCGTCCGGACGAGCCGGTCGCCGGCCAGGACGCGGTTCGCCGCGAGCACCGTGTTGCGGTTCGCCGCGAAGTACCCGATGTGCGCGTCCAGACCCTGTGTCAGCTGCTCGACCAGGGTGTCGGCCGGGTCAAGACGCGTCTGCGCGAGCAGCTGTTCGGAGACCTCCTGGTAGAGCGCGGCGAAGAGGTCCCGCTTGTTGGGGAAGTGCTGGTAGAGCAGCGCCCGCGAGACCCCGGCCCGCTCGGCGACCTCTTCCATCCGCACCTCGTCGTACGGCAGCGCCGCGAAGAGCCGTGCGGCGACGTCCAGGAGCTGGGCGCGGCGTTCGGTAGGGCTGAGGCGTCTGCGGGGCGGCACGCCGCCATCCTACTTGACACGCATCCAGTAAGTGGCCGTACGCTCGTCCTGCTACTGGATGCGTGTCTACTGGATGGGGGTCGCGGACATGACCGGAGCCAAGACACTTCGGGGCCTCGCCCTCGCCATGGGGTACGCCTGCGTGGCGATCGGACTCCTCCACGTCCTGCTCGGAAACGCCGCGATCCCGGGCGCCGCGTCGGCCGGCCCGACGGTCGACAGCCTCGGCCGGTTCTTCGGCGCGATCTTCGCCGGCTACGGCCTCGCCTGGCTCTGGGCGGCGCGACGGTCGCCGATTCCCGCCGCGGCCGTGCGCGGGCTCACCGCCGTGTTCCTGCTCGGAGCCCTTGGCAGGCTCCTCTCCCTCGCCGTCGAAGGACGGCCCCACTGGTTCCAGCTGGCGCTCGCCGCCCTCGAACTCGCCCTGTCCCCGCTGCTGTTCTGGCTGGCGGACGCGGAGGAGCGGGCCGAGGGCGAGACCGTCTGACGAGGAGTCGGGGACTCAGTCCTGACGCAGGGGGCCTTCACCGGCGAGAGCCGCCGGCTCGCCCAGGGCCCCGGCCGCCGCCCGCCAGGCCGCGGTCACGGCCCCGTGCGCCAGCTCCGTCGCGGCGGCCACGTCGTCGGGCAGGTGCAGCGGAGCGCCGATGTGGACGTGCAGGCCCGGCCTGCGCACGGGCGCGGTGAGCACGCCCGCGAGCTGCTTCGCCCGCCCGCCCGAGGTGATCCGCCTGGCCCCGGCCTGACCGATCGGCACGACCGGTGCGCCGGTGGCCCGGGCGAGCCGCGCGAGGCCGGTACGGAACATCTCCGGCGGGTTCTCGGCGGCGTCCCGGCGCGGCGGGATGCGCCCCTCCGCGTACAGCATCACGTGCCGCCCCGAGGCGAGTGCGACCGCCGCGTGGTCAAGCGCCGCCGCGGCCCGCGCCGAGTTGCGGTGGACGGGCACGTGACCCTCGCGCGTCAGCGCCCGGCCCAGGACCGGGATCCGCCAGAGGCCCGAGGTGGCGAGCAGGACGGGCTCGACGGACAGCCGCCTGCGGAGCGCGGCGAGCACGAGAGCCGGGTCGGCGAGCGACGTGTGGTTCACGACGAGGATGCTGCCCGGCTCGACCCGGGCCCCGGGGTCCGAGGTGACGGTCAGCCGCCCGAAGAACGGGACGACGTGGGCGGCGATACGGCTGAGCACGGGAGGCCCCCTGGATCCGAGGCGGAACGGTGACGCGACCATCGTCCGGCGGCCCCGGGACCCGGACATGAGCATCCGTACTCAACTGCCGGGCACGCACCCGTACTCACCGCTCTGCGCACCCGGTGCGGCGCCGCCCAGGACCCCGTCTACGCTGGGCCTCAAGGACGGGGACCAGGGGAGGGGGCGGGTGGCACGGTGAAGAGCTCCGCACGACGCCTCGCGACCCTCGTACCCGCACTCCTGTGCGTGCTCTGGTCGTTGCTGCTCGCCCCGGCGCCGGACGCGTCCGCGCGGGGTGCCGCGACGCCGGCTGTGCCCGCGCACGGCGTGTCGGCTCAGGGCCTCCGGCCCTCGGCCGAGTCCGCGCCCGGCCTCGCCGCCTCCGGCGCTTCCGCGCAAGGCCGATCGGCAGCCGGTACCACTCCCCGAACCCCCTCCCACGCCGCCCCGCGCGCCCACTCCCAGGAACCGCGTTTCGCGCCCGCCGCCGTCGTGGGGCTTCCGGCCGCCGTCGAGAACCCCGTGCGGTTCCCCGCGCCGCCCGCCGCCCCGCCCGTCGCGCACGCCGACCTCTCCGTACCCGCGCGGGGGCTCCTCGTAGGCGATCCGCGCCGTGAGCGGGCGCCGCCCGGCGGCGTCCACCGGCCGCGCGCGTCTCGCGGTCCACCCTCCACCCGGCACAGCTGACGTCCTCCCGCGTCGCCGTCCGGGCCCTCGGCATGCCCACGGGCCGGTCCTCGACGCGCTTCCGACCGTACGTCCCGCACGGACGGCGGGCGCCCCTCCCGACAGGCGGCGCCCGGCCGCGCCGTGCGCCGCCCGTGGAGAACCCATGTCCTCTCGTGCCTCGTTCCGGCGCGCGCTCCTCGCGCTCGCCGTCGTCGCGCTCTCCCTCTGGATCACCCTGACCACCCCGCCCCGCCTCGGACTCGACCTCCGCGGCGGGACCCGCATCGTCCTGCAGACCGAGGACGGACCCACCACCCGCGCCGACGCCGCCGCCACCGACCGCGCCCTGGAGGTGCTCCGCAAGCGCGTGGACGGCCTCGGCGTCGCGGAACCCTCCCTCGCCCGCTCCGGCGAGCGCCGCATCGTCGTCGAACTGCCCGGCCTGCGCGACCCGCGCCAGGCGGCCGAGACCATCGGCCGTACGGCGCAGCTCACCTTCCACGCCGTCACCGGCACGGCCCGGGGGCCGGCCGGACCGGCCGCGGCCGACGGCACGCGCGTCCTGGCCGACCCCGACGCCCCCGGCGGCTTCCTCACCCTCGCCGCACCCGCCCTCACCGGCGACGGCGTCAAGGGCGCCGAGGCCGTCCTCGACACCGCGACCGGCCGGGGCTGGACCGTCGACCTCTCCTTCCGCGACCGCGCCGCGGACGGCTGGGCCCGGCTGACCGGCGCCGCCGCCTGCGCCGCCCCGGCGGACCCGGCCCGCCGCGTCGCGATCGTCCTCGACGACCGGATCGTCTCCGCCCCCGGCATGCAGGCGGGCGTGCCCTGCGGGCCGGGCATCGGCGGCGGCTCCGCGCAGATCACCGGCGGCTTCTCCGCGCAGGAGGCCCGCGACCTCGCGGCGCTCGTCGAGGGCGGCGCGCTCCCCGTACCGGTGACGACGGTCGAACAGAGCACCGTGGGCCCGACGCTCGGCGCGGAGGCGATCCGGGCCAGCGCCCTGGCCGCCGTCATCGGCCTCGCCTGCACGGGACTCTTCGTGATCGCCGTCTACCGACTCCTCGGCGTCCTCGCCACGATCGCCCTCCTGCTGTACGGACTCGTCTCGTACGCCGCCGTCGTCGCCCTGGGCGCCACCCTCACCCTGCCCGGTCTCGCCGGCTTCGTCCTCGCCATCGGCATCGCCGTCGACGCGAACGTCCTGGTCTTCGAACGGGCCAGGGAGGAGTACGCGTCGCTCGGCCGGGCCGCAGGGCGGGATCTGCGACGGCCGGTCGCGACGGCGTTCGGCAAGGTGTGGAGCGCGGTCGCGGACTCGCACATCACCACCCTGCTCGCCGCCGGCCTGCTGTTCGTCTTCGCCACGGGACCCGTCAAGGGGTTCGGCGTGACGCTCGCCGTCGGCGTCCTCACCTCGCTGATCACCGCGATGGTGATCACCCGGCTGCTCGCCGACCTGGCCCTCGGCCTGTCCGCCGTCCGCAGGCGGCCGACCGTGACCGGCATGGCCGGGCTCGGCAGGCTGCGGACCCGGCTGACCCGCCGCGTGCCCCGCCTGATGGCGCACCGGCGCCGCTGGCTGACCGGCTGCGCCGGACTGCTGCTCATGGCCCTCGCCGGAATCGGCGTGCGGGGTCTGGAGTTCGGCGTCGAGTTCACGGGCGGCCGGGTCGTCCAGTACACCGCCGAACGCCCGGTGGACGCCGACACGGCCCGTACCGCCGTCGCACGAGCCGGCTTCCCCGACGCCGTCGTGCAGACCACCGGCGACACCGACGTCTCGGTACGCGTCCGGGAGACCGGGGACGACGAGCAGCGGGAGATCAGGGAGGCGCTCACCCGGGTCGCCGGCCCGGTGGAGGTGGAGCGCGACGACCTGATCGGCCCGAGCCTGGGCGGAGAGCTCCGCACCCACGCCCTCCTCGCGCTCGGCCTCGCCGTGGCGGCACAACTCCTGTACCTGACTGTGAGGTTCCGCTGGACGTACGCGACGGCGGCCGTGGCGGCGATGGCGCAGGACGTGCTGCTCGTGGTCGGCCTGTTCGCGTGGCTGGGCAAGCCGGTGGACAGCGTCTTCCTGGCCGCACTGCTGACCGTCGTCGGCTACTCGGTCAACGACTCGGTCGTCGTCCTCGACCGGCTGCGGGAGCTCCGGCGCCGGGGCGGGGGAGTCCCGCTCGCCGACCTCGCCGACCGGGCCGTGGCCCAGACCCTGCCCCGTACGGTCAACACGGGGATGGGGGCGCTGTTCGTCCTGGTGGCGCTCGCGGCGCTCGGCGGGGACTCGCTCACGGACTTCTCCGTCGCGCTGCTCGCGGGCGTCGTCCTGGGCATGGCGTCCACGGTGTTCACGGCGATGCCGCTGGCCGTGGCCCTCGAGGCCCGCCACCCGCGCCCGGCACCGGCCGCCCCCGAGCCGCGCCGGCGCTCGGGAGCCGTGGTCTGACGGAGACGGCCCCGCCGCCCCTTCATGTACGAAGGGGCGGCGGGGCCGTCGTCCCGGTCAGGGCGTGTCGAACCAGGAGAGGGCCGCGATCCGCCAGCCGTCCGGCGTCCGGACGAACTGCATCGTCTTGGTGCCCTCGCCCTCGTAGGTCCTGCCTTCGAGGACCCCGGACTTGCGGTAGGTGCCGATCCGGGAGGCGATGTCGCCCACGACCCACGTCTCCTCGGTGGTCTCCCACTCGGAGAACTCGACGAGCCGCCCGTCGGAGAGCAGCCGCTCGCGCGGCTCGATGAACTCCTCCACGGTGTACGCGGTGAACGTGGGCGCGGTGCAGACGATGACCCCCTGGGGCAGCACGAGCCGCCGGATCCGGTCCACGTCGGCGGCCTTGCCGTCCCGGTTGTCGAACGCGCCGTAGAACTCGGCGGTCACCTGGTCAATCTCGGTCTTGGACATGACACGGACCCTACGCCTCGGTCCGGGGCCCCGAGCCCGTCCGGACGAGCTCCTCCTCGATCAGGTCGGCGGCGCGGAGCGTGCCGCCCTCGCGGGCCATCGACTCCTGGATCTCCCGTGCGCGGCGCGCCACTTCGGGGTCGTCGACGAGCGCGAGCACGGCCTCCCGGAGCCGCTCGGGGGTGACCTCCTCCATGGGCACATGGCGTGCCACGCCGAGGGCCTGGAGCATGTCGGCGTTCCCGAACTGGTCCACCGCCTGCGGCACGGCCACCATGGGCGTGCCGGTGGCGAGCCCCTCCTGGCTGCCGCCCGCGCCCGCGTGGGTGATGAAGGCGTCGGCCTGGCGGAGGATCGCCAACTGGGGGACCCAGGAGCGCACTTCCACGTTCGGTGGCAGCTCGCCGAGCTCGGTGGGGTCGACGAACCTGCCGATCTGCAGGACGGCATGCCAGCCCGGGAGACCGGCGAACGCCTCGGCGCAGTCCCGGTAGAAGCCGGGTTGCTTGGTGAACGAGGAGCCGAGCGACACCAGGGCCACCTTCTCCGCCCCCTCCGGCCGCTGCCACTCGCCCTGTCCGGCGCGGGTGCCCTGACAGGCGCCGACGAAGGTGTAGACGGACTGGTCGACCCGGTCGGCGTGCGGCTGGAGGGCCCGGGGGATGAGGACGAGCGCGCGCCGGGGGCGGGCGACGAACCGGTCGGGGTGGGTGTCGACCCCGTGCCCCCGGAGCCACTCCTCGAAGCGCGCGTAGTACGCCTTGCCGCGCGGTGAGGCCTTGAGCTCGGCGAACATCGGCTCGGCGACCTCCTCCTCGTACCCCTCCCACGGCACCAGGTTCGGCCACAGCGAGACGGCGGGCACGCCCCACGTGTGGGCGAGGACGGGGGCCGGATAGGCGGTGATGTCGTGGAGCACGAGGTCCGGCCGGTCCTCGTCGAAGGCCTCGGCGAGCTGGGGCAGCACCTGCATCGCGTCGGCGAGGAACGGTTCGAGGTTGTCGATCAGCTCGGTGCCCCAGGCGTCCGGGTCTTCGTCCGTCGGCAGCGTGGAGGTGTAGACGACGGGCGTCGCCCCGGTTTCCGCGACCTTCTCGGCGAAGGACGCGGGGACGGCGTAGCTGACGCGGTGGCCCCGGGTGACGAGCTCGCGGATGACCTCCAGGCTCGGGTTCACGTGGCCGTGGGCGGCGATGGAGAACATGGCGATGTGCGCGGGAGAGGCAGCGGTGGTCATGACGAACACCGTAGGCGAGACGATACGTATCGTCTAATCATTTCCAGGGTTCAGGCTCGGCGGCGTCCAGTCGGCGTGCCGCAGGACGGCGCGCAGCGTCGCGCGGTCCGGCGCCACCCGCAGGGCGGCATTGCGTACGGAGACGGCGAGGGGATGCGAGAGCTGCTGGCCCATCCGGCCGGCCCGGCGGGCCGCGCGGGCGACGGACTGGCTGCGCGGGCGCCGCTCGGCGTCGTACCGGGCCAGCGCCGTGTCGAGGCCGGGTGCGGTGGCGAGCGCGGCGGCCAGTGACACCGCGTCCTCCAGTGCCTGGCAGGCGCCCTGGCCGAGGTTCGGGGTCATCGCGTGGGCCGCGTCGCCGAGCAGGGCGACCCGGCCCGCGACGAACGTCGGCAGGGGAGTGGCCAGTTCGTGGATGTCGTGGTGCAGCACGGCCTCGGGGCGGGTCGCCGCGAGAAGGGCCGGGATCGGCTCGTGCCAGTCCCGGAAGCGGCGGCGCAGGACGCCCAGCGGGTCCGGATGGCGCACGCCTGCCGGGGAGTTGAGCACGGCGTGCCACTCGGCCCGGCCGTCGGCGAAGGCGATGTGCCCGAACTCGGCAGCCCGGCCCCACGTCAGCTCGAAGTCGGTCGCGAGCGGAACGGGGGCGTCGGTGATCGCGCGCAGGACGGTGGAGCCGCTGTACGCCGGCCCCGGGTGGCCGGGGAAGAGCAGGGTGCGGAGGGTGCTGTTCACGCCGTCGGCGGCCACCACCAGATCCGCCTCCCGTACCCCCGCACCGGTGACCACGCCCACGCGGTCCGGGGCGGCCACGTCCAGGGAGGTCACTTCCGCCCCGACGGCCAGGCACCCGGCGGGCAGCGCCGCGCGCAGCAGCCGGTGCAGGATGGCGCGCGGGATCCCGACGATCGGGGTGCCGAGCGCCCGTTCGAGGGCGGCCCCGTCCATCCGGGCCAGCCGGCCGCCGCCCGGGACGCGGGTGCCGCCGGTGTACTGAGGCCGGGCGGCCGCGCGTACCGCCGCGCCGACGCCCAGCGCGTCCAGGGCGCGGATGCCGTTGGCGTGGAGGGAGATGCCCGCGCCGGCGTCGCCGAGGGCCGCGGCGCGTTCGAGGACGGTCACCTCCCAGCCGGCCCGCCGCAGCCCGATCGCCGCCGCGAGGCCCCCGATCCCGCCACCGACCACCACCGCGTTCCCGCCGTCCATGACAGACACCCCTCCGTACGGTTCTTCTACAGCTGTAGAAGAACCGTACTCCTTCCCTCTACAGGTGTAGAAAGGAGGGATGTCCGCCCACGCCTCCGCCGCCACCCGGCGGGCCCTCCTCGCCGACACCGCCATCGAGGTCCTCGCCGACCACGGCATGCGCGGGCTCACCCATCGCGCGGTAGACCGGGCCGCCGGCCTGCCGCCCGGCACGACGTCCGCGTACCACCGCACCCGCCAATCGCTCCTGACCGCGCTCGTGCTCCGCCTCGTCGAGCGCGACCAGGCCGAGATCCAGGAGGCGGGGCGGCGGGCGGGTGCGCCGCGCGACGCCGAGGAACTCGTCGCCGGGCTCACGGCGTTCGCCGGGCTGCGGCTCACGGGGGAGGGGCGCCGGCGTTCCCTCGCGCGCTACGCCTGTGCGCTGGAGAGCGTGCACCGGCCCGAGCTGCGGGAGATCCTCGTGCCGCGCGACAACGTGCCCCGGCGGTCCGTCGAGGGCTTCCTCGCCGCTCAGGGCCTCGCGGACGCCCGCGCGCGCACGGTCGCCCTGCTCACCTGTGTGGACGGACTGGTCTTCGACCGCCTGGTCAACGGCGGCGCGGTCTCCGCCGAGGAGGTCCGCCGCCTGGTCGCGGCCGCGCTGCGGTAGGCGTGGGACCAGGGGTGGCCGCGCTGCGGTGAGTGCGGGGGTGGCCGTGTCGCGGTGGGGCGGCCAACCGGAAACGGCTGTCGGGTGAAGGCTCGTCCGGCGGGCTCGGGCACCCTCGCGTATGTGGAGTGTGCATGCCAAGATGCGCTCGGCCCATGCCCACCGACCCAGGGGGACGCAGTGAAGACACCCGCGTACGCCGCCAGGGGCACCCTCGCCCTCGCCGGCGCCCTCGCGCTGATCATCGCCCTGCCGAGCAGCGCGCTCGCCGCACCGCCCACCGCCCTGCCCGCCAACGCCGACGGCCTGGAACAGACCTTCCAGCCCGCCTACGACTACGACACGGACGGCTGCTACCCCACCCCCGCCATCGGCCCCGACGGGACGCTCAACGGCGGCCTCAACCCGTCCGGCGCCCTCAACGGCCAGTGTCATGACGCCTCGGACCTCACCAACACCAACGGGTACGCGCGCGAGAAATGCAACAACGGCTGGTGCGCGATCATCTACGGCCTCTACTTCGAGAAGGACCAGGCGGTGATCGGCAGCAGCCTCGGCGGACACCGCCACGACTGGGAGCACGTGGTCGTCTGGGTGCAGAACGACCAGGCTCGGTACGTCTCCACCTCCGCGCACGGCAACTTCGACATCTACGGCCGCGACAAGATCCGCTGGGACGGCACCCACCCGAAGGTCGTCTACCACAAGGACGGCATCGGCACCCACTGCTTCCGCCCGGCGAACTCCAACGACGAACCGCCCGAGAACCACCAGCACACCTGGCAGTTCCCCAGCCTGGTCGGCTGGAACGGCTACCCCGCGGGCATCCGCGACAAGCTCACCCAGGCCGACTTCGGCAGCGCGGTCTTCGGCCTCAAGGACGGGAACTTCGCCGCGCACCTCGCCAAGGCCAAGCCGGCCGGGATCCCCTTCGATCCGTACGCCTGATCACGAAGGGATGAATATGCCCCGATGCCGCCCCGCCGTCGCCGGCGGGGCGGCACCCTGCTGACGTGCGAAAAGAAGACAAAAAGGTCGTACCCGGGCAGCGGGTCGCCGCACAGGGATCCGGCCCCGGCCGGACCGAGGACACCCCGGCCGGGACCGACGGGCCCCCGTACCGGAACCGGCCCGCCGAAGGGACCCGTTCCTCCGACCCGACCTGGCCCTCCGTCAGGATCCGTTCCGCCGCGGCGAATCCGTCCGCCCGCCGGCCCCACTCCGCCGAAGACCGTTTCCGCTACTGGTTCGACACCACCCTCACCCGGGGCATCGCCGCACTCTGCGGCTGGCTGGCGCTCGCCTGTCTGGCGCTCGTCGTCCCCGTCAGCACCGTCCTCGCCTGGACCGACCAGCGCACCCCCGCCTCCCTCGGTGCCAGGATCGCCGCGGTGTGGCGCAACACCGGACAGACCATGCGCCTGGGCGGCGAGGTCGGCCCCCCGCTGCGCGTCGCCCTGTCCGTACTCCTCGCCCTCATCGCGCTCCTCTACGTCTCCACCCTCGTCAGCCTCATCACCACCGGCCTCACCGACCGCATCATCGCCCTCAACCGAGGTCACGCCCGCATCCTGGAGAGCGGTCACACCGTCGTCCTCGGCTGGTCCGAGCAGCTCCCCACCGTCGTCTCCGAACTCGTCGCCGCCCGCACCGACCGGAGCCGCCGGGTCATCGCGGTCCTCGCCGACCGCGACAAACCCGCCATGGAGGAGGACCTCCGAGCCACCGCCGGCGCGACGGGCCGCACCAGGATCGTCTGCCGCACCGGCCGGCCCACCGAGCCCGCCGCACTCGCGCGCGTGAGTCCGGCGACCGCGGACAGCGTCCTGGTCCTGCCCGGCGACGACCCCCGCGACGACACCGAGGTCGTCAAGTCCCTGCTGTCCCTCTCCGCGGCCGTGGGGGAGGCGAATCCCGTGCGCGTCGTGGCCGCCGTACGGGACGACCGTTTCCTCCACGCCGCCCGCCTGGCCGGAGGGTCCCGGGCCACCGTCCTCGACATGGACGACATCGCGGCCAGGCTCCTCGTCGACTGCGCACGACAGCCCGGACTCTCCCTCGTCCACCAGGAACTCCTCGACTTCGCCGGACACGAGTTCCACACCCTCCGGGACCCGGGGTTACCGGGCCGCACCTTCGACGAGGCCGCCCGCGCCTGCCCGGTGTCCACCGCCGTCGGCATCGTCCACGGCGACGGCACCGTCGCGCTCAACCCGCCCCGCTCCACCCCCCTCCTCGACGACGACACCCTCCTCGTCATCGCCGAGGACGAGCGGTCGACCCGACTGTCGGTCACCCCCGCGCCCTACGACCCGACAGCGCTCACCCAGGCACCGCCCGCGCCCCCCGCACGACCCGAACGGATCCTCCTCCTCGGATGGAACCGCCGGGCACCCCGGATCGCCGCCCAGCTGGCGCGCCGTACACCGCCCGGCTCGGTCCTCGACGTCGTGGCCGAGCCGCGCACCGCCACCCTCGCCGGCATCCGCTCCGTCACCGCGACCGTCGGCGGGCGCCTGTCGGTGCTCCACCGGTCCGGCGATCCCACGCTGTGCGAGACCACGGACGCGCTCGACCTCGCCCGGTACGACACCGTGATCGTCCTCGGCCCCGACCACCGGCCGGGCGGCACCGACCCGGACGACCGCACGCTCGTCACCCTCCTCCACCTGCGGGCCGGGCAGGAGACGAGCGGCCTGCGCGTCCCCGTCGTCACCGAGTTCACCGACGACCGCAACCGGCTCCTCGCCCCGCCGGCCCCGGGCTCCGACTTCGTCGTCAGCGGCAGGCTCATCGGGCTCCTGATGACCCAGATCTCCCAGAACCCCCACCTCGCCGCCGTGTTCGAGGAGCTCCTCGCCCCCGACGGCAACACCCTGCGCCTCCGCCCGGCGGCCCACTACGTCACGACCGGACGCACCACGTCCTTCGCCACCGTCGCCGAATCGGCCGCCCGCCAGGGCGCCGTCGCCATCGGCTACCGCGCGACGGCCCCCGACGGAGACGGCCTGTGCGTCAACCCGCCCAAGGCACATGCCCGGCACTGGCATCCCGAGGACCAGGTCGTGGTCATCGTCCGGGCGACACCTCCGACGCCGTGAGCGAGCCCCCGGACCCGTCGGCCCGGGAGCCCTCGCCGGGCGCGCCACGGTGCCTTCGGTACCGGCCGGGCGCGGTGCCGAAGGCGCGCTTGAAGGCGTTGGCGAAGGCGAACGGCGAGGTGTAGCCGACCCGGGCGGCCACCTGGCTCAGTGGAGCGTCGGACGCGCGCAGCAGCCGTGCCGCGGTCGTCAGCCGCCACCAGGTCAGGTACGCCGCCGGGGGCCGGCCGACGGTGTCGGCGAAGCGCTTGGAGAAGGCCGCGCGGGACAGCCCCGCCCGCGCGGCCAGGACCGCGACGGTCCAGGGGTGGGCGGGATCGCCGTGGATGGCGTGGAGCGCGGTACCGACCGCGGGGTCGGCCAGCGCGGCGGCCCATCCCGAACCCTTGTCCCGCCGGGGATTCTCGTCGAACCAGGCCCGCAGGGCGTACAGCAGCAGGGTGTCGAGCAGAGCGGGCACGATGGCGTCCGTTCCCGGCCGGGGCGCGCCGAGTTCGCCGGCCAGCAGGTCCACGGTGGCGCGCAGCTCGGGGCGGTGGCCGGGGCACGCGGGAAGGTGGACGACGTCCGGCAGATCGCGCAGCAGCGGATGCGCCTGGGCCGGGTCGAGCCGGTACCCGCCGCACAGGAGCACCGTGGGTGCCACTGCGGAAGCGTCCTGCGGGGGCAGGCCGACGGACACCGAGGCATGCAGGTCGGCCTCGTCGAGCGGATCGCAGACGGGGGCGGCCAACGCGGTGGCGGGGCTGTCCGCCAGGCCGTACGCGTGCCCGTGGGGGAAGAGGACCACATCGCCGGCTGTGAGCGCGACGGGCGCCGAGCCGTCGGGCGGGAAAAGCCGGCACGAGCCCTGCAGGACCACCTGAAAGCCCGCCGAGCCGACAGCGGCGGGGAAGCGCTGTCCCCAGGGCGCATGTCGACGGACGAGCGCGGATCGGGGAGTTCCGCTGCGGATGACGGCGACCACGTCGCTGAGGACGTCCACGACGGAAGGGTATCGCCCGTCAGCCGGCTGGACGATCGCGTATGCATGAGCGCCTTCGACGCATAGGAAGTCTTGTTGCCGCTGCCTAGGTTGGTCACCGGATGACTTCGGCATGAGGAGTACGGGTGAGTGGACGCACGTTCCTGGTCACGGGCGCGACGGGCACGGTCGGGCGGCAGGTGGTGGCCCGACTGTCGGGCGTCGGAACCTCGGTACGGGCTCTGGCCCGTGACCCCCGCGCCGTGGAGGCCGGGGACGGGATCGTGGCGGTGGCGGGGGACCTGACCGCCCCGGACGGCCTGCGCGCATCCCTGACGGGAGTCGACGCCGTCTTCCTCGTATGGCCCTTCGACACCGCGGACGGGGCGCACGAGGTCCTGGAGGCGATCGCGGAGCAGGCCCGCCGCGTGGTGTACCTGTCGTCGGCGACGCCTCGCGACGGGGAACGCCGAGTGGAGGAGGCGATCGTGGACAGCGGTCTCGAATGGACGTTCCTGCGCCCGCACGTGTTCGCCTCCAACGCCCTGCGCTGGGCCCGGCAGATCAGCGAGGAGGGTACCGTGCGCGCCCCGTACGGCGCGGCCACCACCGCGCCGCTCCACGAGCACGACCTCGCCGCCGTCGCCGTACGCGCGCTCACCGACGACGGTCATGCCGGGGCGAGCTACCGGCTCACGGGTCCCGAGGCCCTGACCCAGGCGGAGCAGGTACGCATCATCGGCGAGGTGATCGACCGGCCGGTGGTGTGGACCGAGACACCGGAGGAGACCGCACGTCAGGAGCTGCTCGCGCAGGGCTGGCCGCCCGCCGTCGTGGACGGAGTCCTGCGTGCCCAGGCCGAACTGGTCACCACGCCCGGACCGCTCACCTCCACGGTGGAGAGCGTCACCGGTGCGCCCGCCCGTACCTTCCGCGCATGGGCCAGGGACCATGCACGGAACTTCCTCGCGGGCGGGCCGAACTGACGGGGCGCACGGCGTCAGGACCGCGCGTTCGGGGCGTGCGGTCGCCCCGGCAGCCCTACACGGCCGGTACGGAGGGCTTCCGCGCCTCGATCAGGGTCCGCGAGGAGTGCGCCACGAACGGCCCCTCCGCGCGGATCAGCGCGTCGAGGTCGCGCAACCGGGGCAGCCGGTCCTCGACCGTGAACCCCGGCACGATCCAGATGACCTTCCGCAGGAACCAGACCACGGCGCCGATGTCGTGGAACTCCATGCGCAGCCGCTCGGCGCGCACGTCCACGACGTCGAGCCCGGCGGCCCGCGCCGCGGCGGTCTCGTCGTCGGGATGACGGCCCCGGGCCGCCTCGGGCTGCGGCCCGAGGAACCACTCGACCAGCTCCCAGACGCTGGCAGGGCCCACATGCTGCGCGAAATAGGTGCCGCCCGGCCGCAGGACACGGGCGATCTCGGCCCACCACACGGTGGCCGGGTGCCGGCTGGTGACGAGGTCGAAGGCGGCGTCGCCGAAGGGCAGCGGCGGCTCGTCGGGGTCGGCGACGACGACCACCCCTCGGGGATGGAGCCGCGCGGTGGCCCGCGCGATGTTCGGCGGCCACGACTCGGTGGCCGCCATCGTCGGCGGAAGCACCGGGACCCCGCCCAGGACCTCCCCGCCACCCGTCTGGATGTCGAGTCCGGCCGCGGCGGTCGCCAGCCGCTCGCCGAGGAGCCGCTGGTAGCCCCAGGAGGGCCGCTCCTCGCTCGCCCGCCCGTCCAGCCAGGAGAAGTCCCAGCCGTCGACCGAGGCCGCGGAGGCTTCCGCGACGAGCTCTTCGAAGGTGCGCGTCATCCCCCGATGATCGCGGAAGCAGACCGGGTACCGCACCCGCATTCCTCGCCGCCCTCCCCGGCCGGCGACACATCCCGGTGCCGCATTCCCGGCGACCGCTCCATGGTCACGCGCGCGCGTGACGGGCAGGGTGGTGGGGACCACCGCGGGCGCGCCGTGCGCCCCGACGAACGACCGGAAGGGACGACGCCCCCATGCCCCAGCAGTACGGCGACTACCAGAACGAGATCTACCTCGACGGGCTGTTCGGCGTCACACCCACGCTGCCCATGACCTTCGCCGAACTGGAGACGAAGGCGCGCGCCGCCCTGCCGCCCTCGGTCTGGTCGTACGTGGCCGGCGGCGCGGGCGACGAGCACACCCAGGAGGCCAACGTCACGGCCTTCCGGCAGTGGGGGCTCGTCCCGCGGATGATGGTCGGCGCCTCCGCCCGCGACCTGTCCGTCGACCTCTTCGGCCTGAAGCTGCCGTCCCCGCTGTTCATGGCGCCCGTCGGAGTGATCGGGCTCTGCGCCCAGGACGGGCACGGCGACCTCGCGACGGCCCGCGCCGCCGCCCGTACCGGCGTACCCATGATCGCCTCCACGCTCACCGTCGACCCGATGGAGGAGGTCGCCGCCGCGTACGGAGACACCCCCGGCTTCTTCCAGCTCTACACGCCCACCGACCGCGCCCTCGCGGAGAGCCTGGTGCACCGGGCCGAGGCGGCCGGCTTCCGGGGCATCGTGGTCACCCTCGACACCTGGATCACCGGCTGGCGCCCCCGTGACCTCGCCACCGGCAACTTCCCGCAGCTGCGCGGACACTGCCTGGCCAACTACACCTCCGACCCCGTCTTCCGGGCGCGCCTCGCCAAGGCCCCCGAGGAGGACCCGCGCGCCGCCGTCGCGGAATGGGCGGGGATCTTCGGCAGGCCGCTCGTCTGGGACGACCTCGCCTGGCTGCGCTCGCTGACCGACCTGCCGATCCTCCTCAAGGGCATCTGCCACCCGGAGGACGTCCGCCGCGCCAGGGACGGCGGCGTCGACGGCGTCTACTGCTCCAACCACGGCGGACGCCAGGCCAACGGCGGCCTGCCAGCCCTGGACGCCCTGCCCGGCGTGGTCGCCGCCGCCGAAGGCCTGCCCGTGCTCTTCGACTCCGGCGTCCGCACCGGCGCCGACGTCGTGAAGGCCCTCGCCCTCGGCGCCACGGCCGTCGGCATCGGCCGCCCGTACGCGTACGGCCTCGCCCTCGGAGGCGAGGACGGCATCGTCCACGTCCTGCGCTCCCTCCTCGCCGAGACCGACCTGATCCTGGCCGTCGACGGCTACCCGACCCTGGACGCCCTCCGGGAGGAGGGCGCCCTGCGGCCCGTCACGGAGTACGGCGCGCCCGGCCCGCGAGGGAGGTGACGCGCCGCCGCCGCTCCTCACGCGCGCGCGTGTGCCGGTCCAGCTCCTCCATCAGCCGGCGGCCGCGGTGGTCCGGATCGAGTTCGTCGAGCACCCGGTCGATCTCGGCGAGCAGCGCACCGTACAGCTGCCAGCGCTCCGGATCGTGCGCCGCCTCCGCCCTGAGGAGCCCGGCGGCGCCGTCCCGGGCGGCGCGGGCCGCTCCGAGCTGCTCGCCCAGGCGGTCCTCCGCCGTCTCCGCACCGTCGCTCGAATGCGAGGTGACGAGATCGGCGAAGCTCACGAGGGTCTCTCCGAGGTGCCGCAGCGTCTCCCGGAGGGCGAGACCCGCCTCCCGGCGCACCAGACGCGCCCCCTGCCGCTCCTTCGCGAGGTCCGTCAGGGAACGCGCGAGGACGCGCAGCACGACCGCGCTGATCTCCAGGGTGTCGAGGCCCGTACGCAGCACGATGCGGTGGAGCAGGCCCTCCTTCACGCGCGGGTTCAGCCGGAGGCTGTCCTCCGCCTGACGCAGCGCCGCGTCGACGTCCGCCACGTCGTTGTCGAGGCGGCGCGCCTCGTACAGCCGTGCCTCGGCCCGCTCCACGGGAGCGGGCGCGGCCGCCTCCGGAACCGGCGCGGGCTCGGGCCGCGCGGCCGGGTCCGGGTCCGCCAGCTCCTCGCCGATGTCCAGGAGCAGCCGGCGCATCCGCCGCGCCAGGTCCACGATCGAGTCCCCGGCGGTGTCCACCCAGACCGGCGGGACGAGCACGACGTTGAAGAGCAGGCCCACGACCGCGCCGATCAGGGTCTCGAGGACGCGGTCCCACGCCGTGTCCGCGACCTGCGTCACGCCGAGGACGAGCATCGCGCTGATGGCCACCTCGGGAACGAACTCCCCCACCCGGACGAACCGGCCCACGACCAGCGACGCCAGGATGACCAGGGCGAGACTCCACCAGGTGAGCCCGACGAGCGCGCTGAAAGCGATGGCGATGAGGACGCCGACGACGACGGAGTTCACCCGCCGAAGGCTCGTCGTGAGCGTCGAATACAGGGTCACCTGGACGACGAGCAGCGCGGTGAGCGGGGCGGTCAGCGGAGCCGGCTCCGAACTCAGCCGGAGCGCGACGACGTACGAGATCGTCGCGGCGGCCGTGGAGCGCAGCGTCTGCACCACCACCGGGTCCCGCCCCCACCGCTGCCACCACTTCCATCGGCGCCACGGGTGCGGCATGGCGTACTCCTCCTCGCGGGTCGGCGACCTGCTGGACGCCTGCCCGCCCGAGGCCCTCGCATGGCGATGCTCCGTGCCCGCGCCCCGACAGCGCGCGTCGGCGCGCCGCAGGACCCGGGTGAATCCCGGGTCGTTCCCCGGACAACCCCAGGTTCGCACCCCGGGGTTACACTCCTGCGCCCACGTTCGATCTTGTACTGGAGACCGGGAGCTTTCCGAGATGGCATCGACCCTGCGCGTCCTGATCCACGGCGGAGGCATCGGCGGCCTCACGCTCGCCACCGCCCTGGCCCGGCGCGGCCACACCGTGGAGGTGGCCGAGATCCGCGAGGAGCTCGACGCCCTCGGCGTGGGCATCATCCAGCCGTCCAACGCCCTGCACGTCATGCGCGAGCTCGGCGTGCTCGACGACTGCCTCGCGGCGGGCTTCGAATGGGAGGTCCTGACGATCGCCGACCCCGCGGGGAACACGCTGGCGCGGATACCCCAGCCCCGCATGGACGACCTGCCGGCCGCCAACGGCATCCCGCGGCCCGCCCTCGCCCGGGTCCTCGGCGACGCCGCCCTCGCCGCGGGCGCGAAGATCCGCTTCGGCGTCACCGTCACCGAACTCGACGACGACGGCACGGGAGTCACCGTCGCCCTCTCCGACGGATCCACCGGCCGCTGGGACCTGGTCGTCGGCTTCGACGGCATCGGCTCCCCGCTGCGGACCCGCCTCTACGGCGACCGGTACGCGCCCGCGTACACCGGATTCGCCAACTGGCGCGTCACCGTGCCCCGCCACCCCGACGTGCGGGGCGTCCTCATGGCCACGGCGGGCAAGGAGGCGAAGGCCCTGCTCACCCCGATCACCGACGAACTGATGTATCTCGGCGCCGTGTTCGCCGAGGCCGAGGACCACCGGCCGGACCCGGCACGCGCGCACGAACAGCTCGCCGAGCGGCTCGCCGTGTTCTCCGGGCCCGTCGCCGAGGCGCTCCGCGCGGTCACCGACCCGGCGGCCGTCGTGTACTCCCGCATCTCCCAGGTGACGGTCGGGGAACCGTGGCACGTGGGCCGCGTGGTGCTCGCCGGCGACGCCGCGCACGCCTCCACCCCGCACCTCGCGCAGGGAGCCGCGATGGCCGTCGAGGACGCCCTCGTCCTCGCCGAGTCCCTGGACGCCGCCGGCTCGGTCCCCGAGGCCCTGGAGGCCTGGGAGGCGCGCCGCCGGCCCCGCGCCCTCTGGGTGCAGGCCCTGTCCGGGGCGGTCCTCAAGCAGGAGATGGGCGCGCCGACGACGCCCGAGGAGGACGCGCTGCTCGAGGTCGGCGTCCCGGGCGCCGCCCACGTCCTGGTGAAGCCCTACTAGGACACCGGGGGCCGGGCTTCTCCCAGGGCCCGGCCCCGCGCGCCACCGCTCCCGTCCCCGCCGCGCCACCCCTCCCGTCCCTGCCGCCGACCGCGTCCCGAGGCGCCGTCCTGAGGCGTTGTCAGTGGGCGGGGATACGTTGTCGATGTTCCGCCGCTCCGGCGTGAACATCCCCTTTGACGTGCATGGGAGAAGTGCGTTGTCGGTCTGGGAGAGGTCGAGCGCGGCGCGGGTGGTACCGCCCGCGCGACCGCGGAAACTCGCCAAGGTGCCGTTCGTCGAGCTGGCCGACGGACGCTTGCAGGGCGTCGTGTCCAGCGGGTCCGACATAGGGCGCGTGTACGTGTCCTCGATCGCCGCCGGGACGTACGCGTTCGCGTGCAGCACCAACAACAACCGCCCCTGCGGCGGCGCGCGCGGCTCGTTCTGCAACCACCTCCGCGCCCTCGTCACCGAGGCCGTCCTGCAGTACGGCGCGCGGCGCGTCGCCCGCTATCTGAAGGCCGAGACGGCCGACGGCGAACCCGACGCGCAGACGCTCCTCTCGGCGATGACCGCCACGCGGCCCGCGCAGGGAGACACCTCGGCCGCCGCCCCCGTGTTCAGCCGGTTCCTGAGGCACCTCGCCTACCTCGAACTGGAGTCCGCCACCGCACCGCTGCCCGAGATGCAGTGGTTCCCGCCGACGAGGGCAGTCGCCTGATGCGTACGGACCTGCTCGCCGACCCCGTCGACGGACTCGACGAGGCTCTGGCCGCCGTGGACGCCTTCGACGACGCGCTCGTCGCCGGCCTGCTCCGTCCGCAGCCCGCGCAGACCGACGGCCTCGCCGCACTCGCGGACGCCCTCGGCGGCACACCGCTCGCCTCCCTCGTCGCCGAGGCCGCAGAGAAGACCGCGGCCGGCGCCGCCGGCGAGGACCACTTCGTCGCGCTCGCCGCCGCCCGCACCGCGCTCATGGGCTCCGTCCACGACGCCCTGACGGCCCGCGTCGCAGACGTCACCGGCCGTCCGGCCGCAGAGGCGTCCGAGCGGCCCGCCGACGGGGACGAGCCCGCCGCGAACGTGCTCGCCGCCGCCCGCGCCTGGCTGTGCGACCTCGCCCGCGCGGGCTGGCAGGGCATCGACCACGAACTCGTCGGCGGAGCCGCGCCCGTGGTGTCCGCGATGCTGCCGGACCCCGCGCTCCGCCGGCAGGCGACCCTGCTCGACGGCTTCGCGGCCGAACTCGCCGCCTCCTGCCCCGGGGCCACCCTGGACAGGATCCCGGTGCGCCGCTGGGCCGACCTCTGGTCGCGCGCCCTCCTGCTGACCCTCCCGGGAGCCGCCCGCACCCCCGCCCTTTCCACCGCGACCGGACGCCTGCTGCCGCTCGGCGTCGACGTGCAGGAGCACGCCACCGCCGTACAGGCCCAGGTCCACGCCGTGTTCGAACCGGCCGACGGCACGGCGCCCCGTCTCGTCCGGGCGGCGGCCTCCGCGCCCAAGCCGGACACCGTCGTCGGTGCCGGGCTCTGGCAGCTGCTCCGGTCGCGCATGTCGCTCCTCACCGCCGTGAGCGAGGGCCGCGCGACGGACCTCGACGGCATGCCCGTCACCGCCGAGGGCGACCTCGTCTGGGACGACGAACGCGCCCGCGTGGGGGAGCCCGCCGACCCCTTCGCCACGGCCCGGGTCGTCCTCGCCACCGCGACCGACCCGGTCACCGCCCCGCTCGACCGCCACCCGGTCCGCATCGCCGTCCCCGTCCTCCTGGAGGGGTACGCGGCGGAGCGCGCGGACGACGGGACGGTGACGTTCACGGTCGCGGGCCACCGGCTTGCCGTCGACACCGACCGCGTACCGGACGCCGGTCCGCTCACCCCGGAGGCGATCGCCGCGTCCGGCGCGTGCCTCGGACTCCTCCGCTGGGACGCCGGAGCCTTCCTCCTCCAGCCGCTCGCCGTCGAGACCACCGTCCGGAAGAAGACCGTCGCCGTCCACGCGGGCGCATGGGCCGGCGGCACCACCGACAAGGCCGGAGTCCGCGCGGAGAAGGCGGCCACGGACGCGGTCGCCGTCCTGCGCGAGCGAGCGGGAAGGCTGTTGCGCTCATGACCGAAGCGACCCCGCCCGACGGCACCCCGGCGACCGGCCCCGAGCTGACGGCGTCCGTCCTCCCCGACCCGACCCCCGCGACGGGTCCCGAGCCGTCGGCGCCCGCCGTGCCCGACCTCACCCCCGCGACCGGCCCCGAGCCGCCTGCGCCCGCCGGACCCGACCCCCACGACAACCGGCGCCAGGTCCTCTACTGGCGGCTGCTCGCGCGGCTCTTCGATCCCGAGGAGCAGGCCGCCCTGGAGGCTGCGAGTCTCGCCGTCGTCGAGGACATCGGTCTGCCGTCCGCGCTGCTCGATCCCGGCGCGTCCGTGGACTCCGTCGTCCAGCGCCACCCGGAGCTCGGCGACGAGCTCGACGGCCTGATGACCCCGGAGCCCGAGCCGGACGGGGCCCGCGACCGGGCCGCCGAGGTGCGGCGCGCCGCGCTCGCGTCCAAGCTGCTGCTCAACGTCTTCGCCACCGGCTCCGGCACCGTCTCCGCCGGGCAGCTGGCCCGCTGGCAGTCGGACGCCGGCCGGCTGGAGCGAGCGCTCGGCTGTCCGCCCGGTGGGCTGCGCGGCGGGAAGGCGGCCGGAGCCGCCCTCACCGGCGGCGGCCTCGGACCCGAACTCGGCGCCATCGAGGCCGACCTCGTCCAGCGCATGCACCTGCGCGAAGTCCTGGCCGACCCCGCGCTGGCCGCCCGGCTGACCCCCAGCATGTCCCTGATCGAGCAGCTGCTCCGCGACAAGGGCAACCTCTCCGGAGTGGCGCTCGTCAACGCCAAGGCGCTGATCAGGCGGTACGTCGACGAGGTCGCCGAGGTGCTCCGTACCCAGGTCGAGAAGGCCACCGCCGGCGAGCTCGACCGCTCGGTCCCGCCCAAGCGGGTCTTCCGGAACCTGGACCTCGACCGCACGATCTGGAAGAACCTCACCAACTGGAGCCCAGAGGAGGAGCGGCTCTACGTCGACCGCCTCTACTACCGGCACACCGTCCGCCGGACCACACCCCAGCGGCTCGTCGTCGTCGTCGACCAGTCCGGCTCCATGGTCGACTCGATGGTCAACTGCACCATCCTCGCCTCGATCTTCGCAGGGCTGCCCAAGGTGGACGTCCACCTCATCGCGTACGACACCCGCGCGATCGACCTCACGCCCTGGGTGCGCGACCCGTTCGACGTGCTCCTGCGCACCAACCTCGGCGGCGGCAACGACGGCCCGGTGGCGATGGCCATGGCCCGGCCGAAGATCGCCGAGCCGAAGAACACCGTCATGGTGTGGATCTCCGACTTCTACGAGTTCGACCGCTCGCAGCCGCTGTTCGAGGGCATCGAGGAGGTCCACCGCTCGGGGGTCCGCTTCATCCCCGTGGGCTCGGTGACCAGCTCGGGACGGCAGGAGGTCAACCCCTGGTTCCGGGAGCGGTTCAAGGCGCTCGGCACCCCGGTGATCTCCGGCCACATCGACAAGCTCGTGCACGAACTCAAGACCTTCCTGACCTGAGACCGAAAGGCTTCGCACATGTCCGACCTGCTCCGCGCCCCCGCCGAGATCAAGTACGCCGAGGAACTCGACTGGCTGGAATCGATCGACGACAACCCCAAGCCGTTCTCCTGGCGCCTGTCCCCGAAGATGGTCCGCCTGTTCATCCTCGGCTCCGAGCGCGCCGACGGCCTGGACCGGGAGGTGCCGCAGAAGTGGTTCGGCGACCGCAGCTTCGTCGAGCGTTCCATCGTCACCCTCGCCTCCGACCGGGGCCTGCTCCTCATCGGCGACCCCGGCACCGGAAAGAGCTGGCTCGCCGAACTCCTCTCGGCCGCGATCAGCCGCAACTCCACCCAGGTGGTCCAGGGCACCGCCGGCACGACCGAGGACCACATCAAGTACTCCTGGAACGTGTCGATGGTCATCGCCAAGGGCCAGTCCCGCGAGTCGATGATCCCCTCGCCGATCATGACCGCGATGGAGACCGGAACCATCGGCCGCTTCGAGGAGCTGACCCGCTCCACCAGCGACGTCCAGGACGCGCTGATCTCGATCCTCTCCGAGAAGTACATCTCCGTCCCCGAACTCGACGGCGCCGACGGCGAGAACATCGTCTTCGCCAAGCCCGGCTTCTCGATCATCGCCACCGCCAACAGCCGCGACCGCGGCGTCAACGACCTCTCCTCCGCGCTCAAGCGCCGCTTCAACTTCGTCCGCATCCCCGTCGTGACGAACAAGAAGAGCGAGGCCGAGATCGTCCGCTTCCGCACCGAGGAGCTCCTGCGCCGCCACGCCATCGAACTGGACGTGCCGCCCACCCTCCTCGACGTCCTCCTCCAGAGCTTCGCCGACCTGCGGGCCTCCGCCGCCGCGGCCGGCAGCGACGACGAGAAGCTGGAGTCCGCCCTCTCGACCGCCGAGCAGATCGGCGTCCTCGAGGACTCGATCCTGCACAGCAACTTCTTCGGAGAGCGCACCCTGACCGCCCGCACGCTCGCCGCCTCCCTGGTCGGCACGCTCGCCCGGCGCGAGCCGGAGGACCTGGCCATCCTCAACAAGTACCTGCACGGCGTCGTCGAGCCGCGCGGCAAGGAGGAGGGCGGCTCCTGGCCCGAGTTCCTCGAGGGCGGCCGCGAAGCGATCGCGAAGCTGTCGTGACCGGGACCCCGTTCACCGCACTGCGCGGGCAACTGCACGAGGCGGCAGCCGAGTTCGCCGGAGGAGCCGACGCCCTGGAGGGCATCCTGCTCGGTCTGGTCGACGACGTCGACCGAGCCGTGGCGGAACCGCTGGAGATCTTCCCCGTCTGCCACCACTCGCCCGCCTCCGCCCTCGCCATGGCCCGCCGACTGCGCGAGAAGCAGCCCAAGGTCGTGTATCTGGAGCTGTGCGAGGACATGACGCCGCTCCTGACCGAGCTGCGCAACTGCCGGCTGCCCGTGGCGGTGCAGGCGTTCGCGAGCGACATCGACGGCTTCCCGGAGGACTGGGCACCCCTGTCGGTCGTCGCCCCGATCACGGAGGCCTCCGCCGAGTACCAGGCCATCGCGTACGCCCTCGACACCCCCGGCGTGGAACTGGTCCTCGTCGACCGCTCCTCCGACCACGTCTTCCAGTGGGACCGGCGGCACGACCGCGCCGACGACCCGGCCGCCCGCGAGGAGGACGGCACCGGGGCCGCGCTCCACGGCGAGGCCGTCGGCGTCGAGATCGGCGACCTGCGGCCGCGCTTCGCGGAACTGGAGGAGCACCTGCTGCACCACGGCAAGGTGCGGCACTGGTCGGAGTGGTGGCACCAGTACGTCGAGGTGCCGCTCGGCGACAGCGACCACGACACCTACCGTCAGGTCATGTTCCTCATCGGGAGCCTGTTCCGGCGGCTCGCGCCGGGGGACGGCGGCCGCGTCCGCGTCGACGAGGACCGCGAGCGGTACATGTGGACCAGGATGCGCGAGCACCTGGCCGCTACCGGCACCGACCCGGCGGACTGCCTGTACGTGTGCGGAGCCTTCCACGCGGCCAGCCGCGTCGACGAGTTCGGCATCGGCGGCAGCGACACCTTCGCGATCTCGCCGCGTACGGCCACGACCTGGCAGTACGGGCTGATCCCCTCCAGCAACGCGGCCATCGAGGCCCAGTTCGGCCTCGCCTCCGGCTCCGTGTCGATCGCCGCGACGCAGTGGACGAAGAACCTCAAGCGGACCCGGGTGAAGCCGTACCGCCTGGAGGGGCAGGCCGGCACGAAGAAGACGGCGGCGAGGGCCACTTCGCCCGCCGCGCTCCCCGCGGCGGCACCGGCAGAGGACCGTCTCTCCGGCTTCCTCCGGCGGCCGCCCGTCCTCGACACCCTGGACGAGAGCGAACTGCTCGGCTGGTCCGTGGACATCGTCCGCGCCGCCCGCCGCAACGGCTACCTGGCCTCCACCGCCGACGCGATCGCCGTCTTCGAGACGTCGATCCTGCTCGCCGGGATGCGCGACCGGGCCAAGCCCACGCCGTACGACTTCCAGGACGCCGCGGTCACCTGCATCGAGAAGGACAGCGTGCCCGGGCGCCGGGACGTGCGCCGCCTCGTCGAGATCATGATGGGCGGCGACCGGATCGGCCAGGTCGGCTACGAAGCCCTGCCGCCGCTCGCCAGGGACGTCCACGACCGTCTGGCACCCCTGGAGCTGAACCTCCAGCAGCGCGGGGTGCGCCGCGCCCTGCTCGACATGACGTCCCGGCCGGAGCTGCGGGCCTGCTCGGACGTCCTGTGGATGCTGCGCCGCCTGTTGCCGCACGGCGCGGCACGGCCCGTCATGGGGGAGCGGCGGCTCGGCGAGCGGTCGATCCAGGAGTCCTGGGACCTCGCCCTCGGCACCCACCAACGGGCCCTCATCGAGCTCGGCTACGAGGGCGTGAGCCTCGAACAGGTCCTGGAACAGCGCCTGCGCCGTACCGCCTACGGACCACGGGCCACGACCGCCGAGGTCCTCGCGGCCGTCGAGGACGCCACGCTGTACCTGGGCGGCCGGCGGCTCGCCGACGAGCTCGGCAACCGCGCCCTCGACGTCCTGGCGGGCGAGCGCACGGTCGACGGGGCGCCGGAGGTACTGCGCCGGGTGCGCGGCCTCCTCGCGTACTACCGGACCAGCGAGCCGGTGCTGCCGCCGTGGATCGAGTCCTTCGTCCGCACCGGGTACGCCCACTACTGCACGCTGCTGCCGACGGCCTTCCGCGACGAGGACGCGACGGTGGGGCAGGTGGCGGCGATGCTGGGCTTCCTGTTCAGCATGGAGAGCCTGGCGCTCTCCCTCGGCTGCGACAGGACACAGCTGGAACTCGCGGTCGCCCAGGCGCACCCGCGGGACCCGGCGAAGACCGCCCTGCTGTGGGCGGCCCAGGTGCAGCTGGGCACGCTCTCGCGGGGCGAGCTGCGGGCCCGCTGCGACGAGCTCCTCGCCAACCCCCTGGTCGTGCCGACCTATCCGCGCTACCTGAGCGGTTTCGTGCACGCCCTGGAGCCGGTGCCGGGCCTCGCGGACGTCGTGGTGGAGGCCGTGTCGAACGCCTTCGGACGCCTGCCGGACGCCGTCCTGCTGCCGTGGCTCCCGGTCCTCATCACGACCCTCCGCTCGAACGCCTCGGAGCTGGCCCCGCTGCTCATCCGCGAGGCGGGACGGATCTTCCCGGCCCGGCTCGCGGCCCTGGACACCTGGGTCCCGCCCTGGCACCGTCGACCGGCCGCCCCACGCGCCCTCCCGGCGGCCACCGGCCCCCGGGGCGCGGCACTCCTCCCCGCCCACCCGGCGACCTGCGACGCCCTCGCGGAACTCCTGGGCTGCACGGAGGGCTGGACGACGACGGACGCATCGGCCCGGGGCGGGCGCGGCGTGGCACTCCTCACCACCCACCCGGGCACCGTCGACGCACTGGCGCGCATCCTGACGGACCGATGACCGCGCCGGTCCGGCGGCGGAGCAGGGAAGGTCACGGCTCACCCACCTGCGTGAGCCGTGACCCGTCCCGGTCGGCTCGTCGCGCAGAACGGCATGGTCCGCACGTACCCGCCGAGGCTCTCGTCATCGGTGCCGAGGAGGGCGTCGGCGGAGCCGGGCAGGCACTCCACGGCCTCGACCTCGTACCCGGGGAAGGTGCCGGGCACCGTCGGCGAGGCCGCCAGGGTGATCCGTACCCGGCCCGCCGCCGACAGGGTCACCCGGCCCCGCGTCGCTCACCGCGGAGTCGAACGGCCCGTCGTCACCCGTGTCCCCCGCCGAACCGACCAGGATCCGGCCGGAGGCGGTCACCGCGATGTCGGAGACGTGCCGCGTGCCGTCGCCCGTCGGGTACGCGGACCGGTGGCTCCGCCGCGAGACGGCGCCGAACAGGGGCCGACCCCACGGCGCGAACGTCAGCGATGCGGCGTACGGGGTGGCGGGCCGTCCCGCGCCGGCACCCCGGTCCGCCCGGAGCGCGGCGAGCTTGCCTTCTCTGAGACGAGCGCGACGCCCTCGAAGTCGTCGCCCTCGCCGATCGACGGGCTCCGCGCCCTCCCACGTGAGCGGGGTGACCACGGCGGAGGCGATCCGGGAGATCCGTGGCTGCCCGGACCTCTTGTCGTCGTGCACGATCAGGGCGTTCACCCCGTCCCCGCCCTCGGTGCCTCCCTCGTACGCGAGGCCGCTCAGACGCGAGGTCACGCGCCGGGCGTCACGTTATCGATCATGGTGATCACGGCCCGGCGACGCTTGCGCCGTCCGCCGGAGCGTGAAGTCGTACGGAGGGCGCGCGACCCGGTCGCACGCGGGTGACCGACGCACCCCACCCGGCGGAAACCTGCTTGTACCGGCCCGATCGGCCCCGATATAAGACGATCATGTTCTCGCCTCGGCCGTTCCTCGATTCCGACATGCCCCGCCTCCAGGAGACCGTGGCGGAGTGGATCGCCACCGCCGGCCGTGACGCCTACGACCACGTGGGCGAGCTGCCGCACCGCGTGTACGACAACCTGCGCGGCCGCCCGTCCGTCGGCGACCTCGTGCACGTCTGGGAGCACGAGGACGACGGCCGGCTCGGAGGCGTCACCATCTGCCTGCGGTTCGGCGCGGCCTTCGACGTCTTCTGCGCGCCGGAACTGCGTGGCACCGACACCGAGCGCGCGATGCTGACCTTCGCCGCCGGCACCACCACCCGGCACATGGCGGAGGACGAGGCGCACGTCCTCACCGACCTCTTCGAGACCGACACGACCCGCGCGCGGCTGCTGAACGAACTGGGCTTCACCCGCTTCCGGGTCTGGGACGACGTGAACACCCGCGACCTGACCGATCTGCCCCCCGTCGTGCTGCCCGACGGATTCACCGTCCGCCCGGCCACCCTCGACGACGCCGAGGCCCTGGCCGAGGCGCGCAACGCCTCCTTCGGCTCCGACTGGACGGGCACGGCCTACCGGGACGGCATGATGACCAGGCCCGGGTACGACCCGGCGCGCGAGATCGTGGCCCAGGCCCCGGACGGACGCATCGGCGCCTACACCGTCTTCTGGGCCGACCGGCTCAACGGTCTGGGGCACTTCGAGCCCGTCGGCACCCATGAGGCCTTCCGCCGCCTGGGCCTGGCCGGGGCGGTCATGACCGAGTCCATGCGGCGCATGGCCGAGCTCGGTCTCCGGCGCGTGACGGTCAACCACGACGCCGAGAACCTCCCGGCCGCGAAGCTGTACGGCTCCCTCGGCTTCACCGTCGAGTGCCGCACTCTCGGCTACCGCCGGGCGAAGGACCAGGACTCGATGTCGCGATAGCGGATCGGACCGGGACCGCGGCCGTAGTTGCTGCCGACGAGATGGAGACGCTCGGTGGCCCACCGGCGGCCGGTGAAGCCGGCCAGCCCGCCGGCCACCTCCAGGACGGAGGCCTGATCGTCGCGGCGGGCCCGGGCGAGCGTCAGATGGGGACGCAGCGGCCGGTCCTCGAAGGGGATCCCGCACTCCTTCACGACGGTCCGCACCTCCGTGGCGAGCCGGTGCAGACCGTCGAGGTCGCCGTCGATGCCGCTCCACAGCACCCGGTCGTCGAAGTGCCCGCCACCGCGCAGCGCCAGCTCCAGCGGGCGCCGCGCCGCCGCGATCTCCGCCAGCGGAGGCCGCAGGAGGGGAACGGTCTCCACCGGGAGCTCCCCGAGGAACGCCAGGGTGATGTGCCAGTCCTCGATCCGGTTCCACCGCAGACGGGGGTACGCCTCGTACGCGGGTCCCAGCTCGCGCGCCAGCTCGTCCTTCGCGTCGTCGGGCGGCGCCAGTGCGACGAACACCCGCACCGTCGCGGCCCGCGCCCTGTCCAGGTCACCGGACTCCGCGGGGGCCGTCGTCGGCTCCGTACCCTGCCCGGCCGCCTCAGCCATCGTCCGTTCCCTGCCCACCGTCTGTCCGCCACCACCGTCGCTGGCGAGGGTACGCGGTGGGCCTTCCTCGACGGCCGCCGGGGACCACCCCGGCGACACCGCATCAGAGGCGCCCCCGGCCGGTGAACCACCCCCGCGCGCTCCCCCGCGGGGGTGGTTCACCGGGGGCCAGTGGGGCGCAGTGCGGCACGGTCGGCGCGGACGCGCGGGGCCACGGCCCGAAGCTGGCGGCCGTTCCCTGTTCACCTGCGAAGACGGAGGTTCGTCCACCCATGACCCACACACTTCTCAGACCCGCGGTACGGCGCCGCAGACCGGGCGGGAGGGCCGCGGCACCGGTCGCGCTCGGGCTCGCGCTCGTCCTCGCCCTGCCCGGCACGGCCTTCGCGGCCCCCGGCGACCTCGATCCGGCCTTCGGGGACGGAGGCCGGGTGACGACCCCCATCACCGACTCCGCGGAGGGCCACGACGTCGCACGGCAGGCCGACGGCAAGCTGGTCGTGGTGGGCGCGAGCCAGGGCGGCTTCGCGCTCGCCCGCTACAACACCGACGGCAGCCTCGACACCACCTTCAGTGGCGGCACGGTGACCAGCGACTTCGGCGGCGGCTCCCACTCGGCCAACGCCGTGGCGATCCAGCCCTCCGACGGCAAGATCGTCGTGGCGGGCACCACCGAGGTGGTCGCGGAGGAGGGCGGAGGCTGCTGCTTCTTCTCCCTGGCCCGCTACAACACCGACGGCAGCCTGGACACGGGCTTCGGCACCGGTGGCCTGGTGCGCGTCGACGAGTTCGGCGGCTCGGCGGACGGCTCCGACGTCGCCGTACAGCCCGACGGCAAGATCATCGCCGCGGGCAAGGGCGCCGGCGGCGGTTTCGCCCTCGTCCGCGTCGACACCAACGGGCACCTCGACCCCGGCCTCGGCGGCGACGGGGCCGTGGTCGCGGGCTTCACGCCCACCTCCCCGCAGGATGCCGGCGGCATCGCCCGGAGCCTGGCCCTCTACCCCGGCGGCAAGATCGTCTCCGTCGGCTACGTGGGCAACACCGCCTTCGACATCGGTGTGGCCCGCTACAACAGCAACGGCACCCTCGACACCACCTTCAGCGGCGACGGCATGGCCACCGCCGACTTCGGAGGCACCGAGTTCGGCAACGCCGCCGCGGTGCAGCCCGACGGCAAGATCCTCGCCGCGGGCTCCGGCGGCTCCGGCTACGCCCTGCTCCGCTACAACGCCGACGGCACCCCCGACGCCGGATTCGGCACGGGCGGGCGCACCTCGGTCGCCTTCCCGGGCGACGGCGGCCTCGCGTACGCGATGGCGCTCCAGCAGGACGGCAGGATCGTGCTCGCCGGCCGGGCCGACGACCCCAGCAGCTCCGAGGCCAACGACTTCGGCCTGGTCCGCTTCCAGACGAACGGCACCGTCGACACGGGCTTCGGCCACAACGGCTTCGTGGTCACCGGCTTCAACGACTTCGACGAGGCCCGCGGGGTACTCGTCCAGCCGGACGGCAAGATCGTCGCGGCCGGCTACGGAGCGGGCTTCCAGTTCGCCCTCGCCCGCTACGAGGGAGGCGGCACGCCCCCGCCCCCGCCGTACGCCGACCTGTCGGTGACCAAGTCCGGTACGACCACCGTGAGCATCGGCGACCGTGCCACGTACACGGTGACCGTCACCAACGCCGCGTCCTCCACCGCCACCGCGACCGGCGTCACGCTGACCGACACGCTCTCCGGCGCCGGCGGGACACTCATCTCGGCGGTCCCCTCGCAGGGCACCTGCACCACCACCGCCACGACCGCCAACTGCGCCCTCGGCTCCCTCGCCCCCGGCGCGAGCGCGACGGTCACGGTGACGGCCGAACCCCGCGCCACCGGCACCCTCACGGACACGGCCGGCGTCAGCGCCACCCAGCCGGACCCGGTGACCACCGGCAACACGGCCACCGCCACCACCACGGTCAACAACGCCCGCGGCTGCACCGTCATCGGCACCAGCGGCGCCGACACCCTGAACGGCGGCTACGCCAACGACGTCATCTGCGGCCTCGGCGGCAACGACACCATCCGTGCCGGTTACGGCAACGACACCGTCTACGGCAACTTCGGCAACGACAACCTCGACGGCGGCTTCGGCGACGACACCATGAACGGCGGCCCGGGCAACGACACCCTGACCGGCTACTACGGCAACGACCGCCTCACCACCACCGACGGGACCTCCGGCAACGACACCGCCAACGGCGGTCCCGGCACCGACACCTGCACCACCGACCCGGGCGACACCCGCATCAGCTGCCCCTGACCCCTTCCTCCTCCCGACGAGTGCCGTCGGCGCCGTGCGCGCCGACGGCACTCCCGCGTCCGTACGGCTGTGCTCAGGAGACGGACCTGCCGAAGAACTCCAGCTCGGCGATGGCCACCTGCTTGCGCGGGTCGGCGCGCCAGGCCGTGCGGAGGACCAGCTGGACCGACAGGGCGTCCCGGACGCGCACGTCGACGCGCTGGGTCCCGCCGTCGTCGATGCGGTGGTGCGAGACGTGGAGTTCGCCCGCGGCGTCCTTCACCACGAGGTCGAAGGTCTGCGGGGTGGCCTGCCCGTCCGCCTGGGTCGTGTTCTTCGAACTGCCGGGGGTGATGAGCACGCTGAGCAGATCGGTCGGCTCGGCGAAACGCGCCTCCAGGTACTGGCCCGCCGAGTCGCCCGCGTACCCCGTGCCCCACCAGGTGTTCGAGTAGCCGTCGCCCGCCAGCTTCGGGTCCTGCTTCGGCGCGGAATGCGAGGCCAGCCAGGCGACCGGGTGCACCGGGACGCGCGTGGCGAAGTGGTCCTGCACCGCGCGGGCGGCCGGCGGGCCGCCGAAGACGCCGCCGACCACCACGGCCACGACCGCCGCGGCGACCAGCGCCCGGACGAGCACGCGGCTCCGGTCGCGGGCGAGACCGGGCCGTCGGCCGGCGTACGGGCCCTCGGCCGTGGAGAGTTGCTCCGGGACCATGGGGGTCGCGCAGAAACGGCAGAAGTGACGGCCCGGCGTATTGGCCAGCGAGCAGGCCGGGCACGGGGTGCCGCCCTCGACGGGGGCGGGCGCCGCGGCGGCCCGCACCGCCGGACGCGCCGCCTCCGGACGCGCGGGGAGCACGGGAGCGGCGACGGCCGGCTCCACGGGCCGGGATTCGGGGACCGGAACGAGGAGGGAGCGCGCGACGGTGTCCGAGGGCCGGCCGGTGGCCGGGGCGGCCGGGGCGGGCGGGGTCATCTGCGCATCCGGAGCCGTCGCGGCCGCCGGTGCGGTCGGTTCGCCCGGTGCGGTGGGTGTCGTCGATGCCGTCGGGCGTCCGGGCGCCGGCTCTTCGGGCGCCGGCCTCACGGAGCCGGGTTCCTCGGGCTCCGGCTCCCCGGACCCCGTCCTCGCCTCCGGTACGGGCACGGGCGCCTCGGCGGACGCAGGTACGGCGGGCAGCGGGGCGGTCACCTCCTCCGACCCGGCAGGGGAACCGGCCTCCGGCGCGGACCCGGCAGGCGCGGCGGAGGTCTCCGGCGCCTCGCCGGACGCCCCGGCCGGTTCCGGCGCACGGCCCGGTCCAGGGGCGGACCGCTCCGCGGGCCGCGCCGCTCCGGCCGGGGTGTCCCAGCGCAGGAACGCTCCGCAACTGTCGCAGAACGACTGGTCCGCCGTCCGCACCGGGCTCGCGCAGTCCGGGCAGGGACGGGACTGGGGCGCGTCACTCATGGGGGTCATGCTCCTTCTGCTGTACGGGAAGTGGTCACCGCGACGGTGAACGGCAGGTGCGCCGGGCGGGCCGCGGCCACGACCGCCCGCAGCCGGTGCGGATCGACCGAGGCGGGATCGGCGACCCGCAGGACGACGTGCAGACCGGCCACGGGCGCCCCGGGGAACGGGCCGAGCGGGCGGGCGGACCAGCTCGCGCCGCCGCTCTCGGTGATCTCCGGGGCGACCCCGAAGGCGAGCCGCACCGCCGCAGCGAGCCCCTGCCGGGTGCCCCGGACCCGGTGCAGCGCCACGGCCGAGGCGACCGCGTGGCGGCGCAGCGGCAGCGGCTCGCTGCCGTCCAGCTCCGCGCCCACCCAGGTCGCCAGGTAGTCCACGAAGTCGGCGGGGGCCAGAGAAGGCGTGAAGTACGCCTCCAGCGAGTCGAGGACGTTGAACAGGGGAGCGAGGACGACGTCCAGGCCGGAGACGAACCGCTGCCCGAAGTCGTCCTCCGCGTAGACGGCGGGCAGCGCCGCCCCCAGCGGGTACGGGGTCGCGAGGCCCGGGACCGTACCCCGTGAGGAGCCGGTCACCGCGCCTCGATCACACGGACGCGGTGGTCGAACGGGAACAGCAGCGCGGACGGCGCCAGTTCGATCCGGTCCGTCGCCTCACCCCGCCGGCCGGTCAGCGGATCCGCCGGGTGCAGCAGCACCTCGTCCACCAGCTCCACGCCCGGCACCCGCTGGAGCGCCGCGAAGACCTCCCCGGCGCGCAGCGGGCGCCCGAACGGCCAGCCCTCGCCGTGCGCGCCGCCGGTCAGCGGGTCCAGGTACGCGTACAGCGTGTCGAGCGCCTCGGCGCGCACCCGTTCCGCCTCGGCCGCCCGGAACGAGTGCAGCGTCGCGACCACCGTCACGCCCTGGTAGAACGGCGGGCCGACGGCGAGCCGTGTGCCCAGGGGCCGCCGCTCGTCGAGGAAACCCGTGACCCGGGAGAGGAGTTCGTCGCCGGGGACGAGCTGCTCGAAGCGCAGCCGCCCGCCCCGGTCCGGCACCGCCTGCGGCACCACCAGGACGCGGACCGCGTTGTCGCCCGCCTCGGCCGCGTCCGCCGCCAGGCAGGAGATCCGCGCGGCCTCGGGTGCGGCCCGCCGGGCCAGCTCCTCGTAGTCGCGGGCGGTGACGGCCCGTTCCTGCGCGCGCAGGGTCACGGGCGCGCGGGACTTGGCCTCCTCGACGGTCTCCCCGTCCACCCCGCCCCGCGCCGCCTCGCGGTTCTCGACGCGCGCGATGTACGGGATGGAGCTGCGAAGCACGGTGATCGTGGAGCGGGCCACGTTCCCCGCCCGGCCGCCGCCGGTGCCGTACCGGACCGCGCGGATCGCCGCGCCCTTCGGCGGTACGGCACCGAACTGCCGCAGCGTGCCGTCCGGTTGGCGTACGGACGGGCCGAAGGCGATCTCGCCGGTCGTCGCGTCCAGGGTGTAGTGCCGGTCGCCGGGGCGCGAGGAGGCGAAGTCGCGGACGGGGGTCCACTCCTGCCAGCCCGCCTCCGGGTCCTCCTCGTCCCCGCCGGCGTCCGCCCGCTCGGCGACCTGGAGGAGCAGCGGCGGCCGGTCCACGACCGGGGCGTGCGCGAGCCGGACCCGCTGGCCCGGGACGCCCTCGGACTCGCCCAGACGCTCGTCCCGCACGGCCTCGGCGTGCGCCGCCCGCACCGTACCGCCGATGGTGAACGCCGCCGCCGCCCGTACGGTCGGCGACTCGCTGTACGACGGCAGACCCTCGACCGGCTCCACGACCCGGCAGCGCACCCAGCCCGCCTCGTGCCCGCCGAGCCGCGAGACCGCGTGCCCGGACGGCATGTGCAGCACCACCTCGCCCGGCCGGTTGAGCCCGCCCGTGGAGTCCTCGTCGACCTCGCACGCGACCCAGCCCTCCGCCGCCGACCAGGCCTCCCACAGCAGCGGAGGGCGGCGCGGGTCCACGCCGACGCCGTCCACCCGGCTGTCCAGGTCGAGGACGAGCACACAGTCCGGCACGGCCGCCGAGAGCCCGAGCAGCAGCGCGTCGCCGACGCGCGGCAGCGGGGAGAAGGCCGGGACGTCCTCCCCGCCCACGATGTCCTGCGACCGGTCCTCGGGCGTTCCCCCGGCCTCCTGCCGCAGCAGCCGGGTCAACTCGCAGGGCACGACGGTCAGATCGGCCGTCGTCGCGAAGACGACCGCCTCCTCCGTCTCCGTACGCCCCGTGGACACCTCCGTACCGGTGGGCAGCAGCACCGGCTCGGGCTGCGGCGCGGAGAGCCGGAAGGTGATGTCGGCGTGGGCGGCGGCGGGCGGGAAGAGCGTCACGCCGAGCAGGTCGAGGAAGGCCAGGTGGTTCTTCTCCGGGACCCGGTTGAGCCGGTAGACGAGCTGGTCCGCCATGTGCGCGACGGCCTCGACCAGGGTGACGCCCGGATCGGACACGTTGTGGTCGGTCCACTCGGGGCACGCCTGCTGGATGTAGCGCTTGGCGTCGTCGACGAACTGCTGAAAGCGGCGGTCGTCGAGATGGGGTGCGGGCAGGGCCATGGCGGCTCTTTCAGTCCTCGGAGGGGATGACGTAGAAGGGGAAGACGAGGTTGCGCGGGTTGTTCGCGCCGCGCACCCGGTAGCGGATGTCGATGTACAGGGTGGTCGGCTCCCCGGGCGCGGGGGCGACCGTGACGTCCTCCACCTCGATCCGCGGCTCCCAGCGGTCGAGCGAGGACATCACCTCGTACCGGACCCGGCCCATCGTCGCGTCGTTGACCGGGGCGAACACCAGCTCGTGGACGGCACAGCCGAATTCGGGCCGCATCGGCCGCTCGCCCGGCGCCGTCGCAAGCACCAGGCGCATCGACTCCTCGATCTCGCGGTCGCGCCGGACCAGGGCGATGGAGCCGCTCGGCCCGGTGCGCAGGGGAAAGCCCCAGCCCGCACCGACGAAGTGCTCACTCATGGCCTCCTCCTTCTGCTCAGAACGGCAGGTTCGCCGCGACGGGGTTGGGCATCGGGACGGTCGACGTCACGAACGCCGGCGCGTTGACGACGGCCTGGGTCAGCGCGGAGACCTTGAACTTCGCCCCGGCCTTGATGTCCACGCCGAGCCCCGCGTTCAGCCGGATCCGACCCGTCGCCGAGAGCGTCAGATCGGTCCCCGACTCCACCGTGACCCCCCGGGCCCCGCTGATCGTGACCGTGCCGTCGCTGTCGATGGTCAGCGTCGTGCGGGCCTCGTTCAGCTCGACGCTCAGCCCGCCCTTCGACGTCCGCAGCCGGATGCCGTGCGAGGCGCGCGTCCGGCCGCCCTCCTCGCGCAGCTCCACGGTGTGCCCGGTGCGCGAGGTCAGCGCACGCCACTGCACCCGGCCGCTCGTCGGATCGACGGGCGCGACCCGGTCCGTGGCCGGGGTGTGCCGGTCGACGCCGTTGTACAACCCCGCCAGAACGTACGGATGTTCTAGAGAGCCCCGGTCGAAGGCGCACAGCACCTCGTCGTCCACCTCGGGCAGCACGAGACCCCCGCCGCCGCGCCCACCGAGCTGGGCGACCCGGCACCAGCCGCTCTCGTACGTCGCCGACAGCCACGGGAAGCGCAGCCTGACCCGGCCGAGCGACAGCGGATCCTTGGTGTTGGTGACCAGCGCGACCGCGACGCCCGGCATGGGCGGCGCCGGCTCCCCGCCGCCCGAGGCCGTCCCGTACAGCGACCGGAACTGCCGCCCCGAAACGGTCAGCCACGTGGTGAACTGCCGCCCCGACGCGAAGACATGACGCACCCCGGTCGCGGTGTAACGCCCCTCGAACGGGAACCCCGCGCCCTTCACGGCCACCGGTTGCCCCGGCTTCAGCGACGGATTGCCGGTGACGGCGACCTCCACCTCCGCGAACGAACCGGTGACGTCGTCGGCGAGCGCGGCCGCCGCCTGCGTCACCTCCGCCTGCGTCGTGAACGGCGTCCCGGTGGCGGTGAGTTCGGCCGCGCCGAACGGCGCCGACAGCTGCGCCGGAGTGATGTCCGAGACGATGTCCCGACTTGCCACGGCGGGCGTCGGCGAGGACAGCGCCTGCTTCGTACGGGGATCCCAGCCCCGCACGTCCACCCTCCCCACCTGCCCGGCGGCCGTCACCGACACCCGGCTGTGCAGCGTGTTCGCGCCGAAGTCCAGGACGTACGGGCTGGCCGCGGCCGGCGTGGTGTCGGCGGGCGCAGAGGAGGCCGGCGGCAGCGCTGCGAAGCCGAGCCGGCCCGCCGCGTCGACCGAGAGCCGGACGTCGTTCTCCCGGGCCAGCCGGGACAGGAAGTCCCAGTCCGTGATGTTGGGCTGGGTGGCCAACTCGTAGACCGTGGGCGTCGCCTCGACCTTCCCGAGCGGGATGCGGTTGAGCGCGGCGAGCTTCCGGACGATGTCGGACGCCGTCATGTTCGGGTAGCCCTCGACCCGACGGTTGCGCAGCAGCCGGTGCCCCGGGTCGTAGCCCCGCAGGATCAGATAGCGCCCGTGCCCCGGCGCCGCGTCCACCTCCACGGCGGTCACCTCACCGGTCAGCATGGGCTCGCCGAGACGCCCGTCGGTGAACGGGGACAGCACCGCCATCGCCCCCACCTTCAGATAGGGGAACTTCTCGGTGAGCGTCCCGTCCTTGTCGCTGAAGGTCAGCTGGAACGCGGACGGGACGTTGACACTGGCGTCCACCCAGCCCTCCGTCAGCCGGACCGCCAGCGGGTCCGGGAGCGGCGTGCCGTCGAGCTGCACGTGGAGGACGGTGGTGAAGGTCTTCTCGCTCATGAGGCGCCCTCGGTCTCCGGCATGTCGGTGGTGGACGGGAGCAGCAGTTCCGTGCCCGGGCGCAACCGCATCGGATCGTCGATGCCGTTCGCCTCCGCGATGACCCGCCAGCGCGTCGCGTCGCCGTACTCCCGCCAGGCCAGCGAGGCGAGCGAGTCCCCGGCGACCGTGCGGTGCGCCTTGCGGGCCGACAGCGCGCCGGACGTCGGGTTCTGCTTCTTGGTCGCGGTGGCGACCTCGGTGAGCGAGAGGGAACAGGTGGCGCGGATCGGGATGCCACTCGGACTGAAGAGGGTGTACGTCGCGGCTACAGAAGTCACGTACGCGACGAACCGCACCGTCGAGAACGACCCCCACGAGAACTCCACCCACGGCGGCGACGGCGCCTTCGCGCCGATGCTCTGCTGGGTCACCTCGCAGCAGGACAGCAGGAGCTCCACCTGCTGCAGCACGTCGTTCGACGACGGATCGTCCGACCGGTCCAGGAACACCTCCAGCTGGAGCCGGGCGGGCTCGCTGCCGGTGAACTTCGGCGGCGCGCCACGGGTGTACGCGACGGCCGGCTCGGTGTGCCAGTTCGCCGACCGGCTCAGCTCCAACTGGTCCGGGTTGAACTGGAACTTCACCTCGCCGATCCGCCCGCCCATCGAGCCGCCGAGGTCCGTCGGCGGCTGATGGACGGCGAGCGAGGCACGCGACAGTCCCCGGGCCGCCAGAGCGCCCATGATCCCGGCCATCTCAGGCGCCCCCCGCGTCGGTGAAACCGTGGTGCGCGATCTCAAGGGTCTCGGTGGCGACGGCCGGACTGGCCGGGTCCAGCGTCGGCCCCGTCCACCGCACCGGCAGCACCTCGACGAGCCCCCACTGCGCGACCGTCGAGCCGTCCGCGCGCAGCGCCGCGATCTGCGCCGTCGGGCGCGTGATGCCCGTCGCGAGCGACGAGATCCAGGCGGCGACCTTCGCCGTGTCCGGGGTGAGGGGACGGGTGAGGCGGATGGTGGAGAAGGTCACCCGGGTGGGGAGCTGCCACACGAAGCCGTTGTTTCCGCCCTCCCGGCGCTGCTCCACCTCCACCTCGGAGGACAGGCCGTCGCAGCCGTTGAACAGGCCGAGGTCCTGGCCGTCGATCGTGAGCTTGAAGAAGACGGTGGATGCGGGGTCCAGCTGCGTGGGCATGGGCGGGTCTCTCGGTAGACGGATCGGGGGTGCTTGCTAGTGGCCGTGGTCGCGGAGCCGGCCCACCCGCTCGCGGTCGGCACGGAGCTCGGCGCGCAGCAGACGCGAGAGGGGCGTGACGAGACGCCGGGCCAACTCGTCCAGATGCGTGGGCGATTCGGGTGCGGGAGCCGTCTCGGTGGTGGGCTGCCGCGCGGGCGGTGAGACGGTCGCGGTACGGGCGACCGTGGCGGTGCGGGGGTCGGGTCGGGGTGGGGCAGCGGCGGCGGTCGGCTGGATCGGGACGGGAGGTGCCGGCGCGGGAGCGGGCGGCGCGGGAGCGGGGCTGCTCTGGCGCTGCACGACCACCGGCCGGGCGGTCGGCCGCGCCACGGCCGGCGAGGCGAGGGGCACGACGGAACGCTGGACGGCGGTGCCGGCGGGCGGTGGGGCCGGGCGGGAGAGGGGGGCGGTCGCCGGGGGAGGGGCCGGGCGTGAGAGCGGGACGGTTGCCGGGGGAGGCGTGCCGGCGGGCGCGCTCGCAGTCCCCGGGACGCTCGGAGCGAGCGGCCGGGTGGTGGCGAGCGGGCGGGCGGAACGCCGCTGGACGGCGGGTGCGGTGGCGCGGGGGAGGTCGGTGACGGTGACGACCGGGAGAGGGGCGGCCCGTACCGGAGCGGCCGGGGCCACGGGCGGTTCGACCGGGTGGGGCGTTGCGGTGGTGGCTGGGGGCTGGGAGGGCGCTGGGGTGGGGCGAACGGGTGTCGGTGCCGGTGCCGGTGCCGGTGCCGGTGCCGGGGCCGGGGTGGCGGGGGGCGGAGTGACCGGCGCCCCGATCGGGGACCTGCGTGGTGCGGGTTTGGTCCGAGGCGTGGGCGAGTCGGTGAGGGAGCGCTGGACGGGCGCGCCGAGGCCCGGCCGGACCGGAGGTGTTGCGGGGGCGCGGTGCGGCTCGGACGCCCGGGGGGTCGGAGCGACCGGGTTCCCGGGGTGTGCCGGGGGGAGGGACGCGGTGGTGGGTGCGGGGTTCGTTCGGGGTGAGGGGGTGGCAGGAGTGCCCGGGGTGGCCGGGGCGGCGGGACCGTTTGGGGCGACCTTGGCGGGCGGGGCTGCGGGAGCACCCGGGTGCGAGGGAGCGGCCTGGACGGCCGGAGCGGCTGGAATCGCTGGAGTCGCCGGGGATGCCGGAGCGATTGGGGTTGCAGGTGCCGCCGGGGATGCCGAAGGGGCTGGGGTCACCGCCTTGGCCGGGGGTGCCGGAGCGGCCGGGGCTGCCGAGGTCGCCGGCGCGGCCGGGGTCGACTGGGCCGGCGACGGTGTGGTCGTCGCCGTGCTCCAGTCGGCCCCCGGCGCGCGACGCGAACGCCGTACGGGAGGACGGCGCTGCACCGGAGTGTCGGGCGTGCCGACGGGAGTCCCGGGCCCGGTGGGGGAACCAGGGCCCGGGACGTTCTGGGGCCGCCCGGGGCGCGAGGCCTCCGGCGCGGCGTTGTCGGGTGCGACGACCATGGGTGTCGCACCGGCAGGGGTGGTGGGAGCGGGTGCCGCGGACGGCTTCGCGGCACCGGCCGGAGCCAGGCGGCGCGGAGGCTGTACGGGCCGGGCGGAGACCAGCGGCGAGCGTCGCGCGGGTGCGGGCCGGACGGGCCCGGAGGGCGTGGCACCCGCAGCAGGCGTCGCCGCGCGCGGGGTGTCGACGGCCTCGCGCCGGGAAGGCGCGGCAGACCGGACCGGGGCGGTCGCGGCGGCACGCTGAACCGCCTGGGGACGGGACACGGGCGGGGTGCTGCCGCTCTGCTGCGGGGCGGCCGAGTGGCCGCGAACCGGGGCGGTCGCTTCACCCCGCACCGAAGAAGCAGCCGCGTCGCTCCGTACGGGGGCGGATGCGTCAGCCCGTGCCGGTGAAGCCGCGTTGCCCCGTGCCGGGGCGGACGCCGCGCGCTGTACCGGGGCCGCTTTCTGATGCGGTGCGGGAGCCGTGCCGCCCTCGGCCGGGCCGGCGGCCCTTCTGTGTGCCGGGGTGGACGCGGGACCCTTTACCGGGGCCGCAGCCGCACCCGGTGCGGGAGCCGTGCCGCCCTCGGTCGGGCCGGCGGCCCCACCCCGTGCCCGGACGGACGCCTGGTCCCGTACCGGAGTCGTGCGGCCCTCGGTCTGGCCGGCCGCCCTACTCCGGGCCGGAGCCGACGAGTTGCCTCGCCCTGGCGTGGAGGCCTCCCGCTGAGCGGGCGCGGTCGCCTGACCCCGTACGGGAATCGCCGTTTCGCCCCGAGCCGGAGAAGTGGAGCCACCGGTCGCGGCGCCCCGTTCCGGAGCCGCCGCCCGACCCCGTACGGGAGCCGTCCCCTCACCCCGTACCCGCGCGGGCCCAGTGGCGGCCGAGACCCCGGCGACTCCATCAGTCCGAACCCCGGCCGCAGCCGTCTCGTTCCGGCCCCGTCGGGACGTCTGCCCGCTCCGTCCGGCACGGGCCTCGGGTGCGCGCTGGATCGGCGACGAGGCGGCACCGGCCGCAGGCTGTCCCGCCACCGGCAGTCGCAGGCCCGGGAGTTCCGGGGCCGGGGTGCCGGACGGCGGGCGGACGGGGCGTACCGCGTCGAGGAGTACGCCTCCGGGCGCGTCCGGGACCGCGCCGTGGCCGAGGTCGGTCTGGAAGGAGGGGTTCCATTGGGTGGCGAGCGACGCGGCGAAGCCGTGCGACGCGATGGTGCGGGGAGTCCCGTCGAGGACGCGCTGCACGGGCGGCAGCCCGAGCCACGCGTCCCCCGGCGCCGTCGCGGGCGCTGCGGACTCCGTGACCGGCTCCGTCACGGACTGTGCCCCGGACGACCTCCGCGCCCGCCACTTCTCGAACATGCCCATCCTCTCCAACCTCCTTTCCCCGTACCGCTCTTACGCCTGCGACCGCTCCACCAGCGAGGCCACCTGTGCCACGTACCTGCGCCGGTCCGCGTGTTCCAGGTCGAGGATGTCGTCCATGCCCCAGTGGAAGTGGAAGGCGAGGTACGCGGTCTCCTCCTCGATCCGGTCGGCCGCGTACGTCACGATTCCCCCAGGCGGCTCCCGGCCAGCTCGACCTCGAAGGACTCCTCGCAGTGCGGGCAGGCGACGGCGGCCCTGGTGTGGCCCTCCGCGTTGATCTGCCGGTAGAAGTCCTGGAGGAACGCCAGGTCGGAGGCGAACATGTTCTCCACCGTCCCGTCGTGGACCGACGGGAGCGTGCCGAGCCGGGTGATGACCCGGCCGAGCAGCACCACGGACAGGTAGGCCGGGTTCTCGCGGACCCGGATGTCCCGCAGCGGCAGCAGCTCGTCCCGGGCCGTGGCCAGCCGCATCGCCCCGTGCCGGTGCACGGTGCCCGCCTCGTCGACGAATCCGCGCGGCAGCTCGAACTCGAACTCGGTGCGCAGCGGCTCCTGTTGGCGGTCCGACTGCGCCGCCCCCGCCGATCCTTCGCGTCGCATCAGCCGAGCGTCAGCTCTTCGAAGGTGATGGTGACCTGCTCGGTCAGGGCGGCCGCGTCACCGGCCTTGGTGGAGCTCAGCTCGACCTTGGTGCACCAGGCGTTGCGGAGGTTGTACCGCTTCACCTCGGTCAGCTGGTAGTCGAGGAAGATGATGGACGCGTCCTTGCGGGCCGAGCCCATGTCGCCGGCGATGGAGGCGGAGATCCACTCGGTGAAGGCGGCGGACTGCGTGGCGCCGCGGGTCACCGTGCACTCGCCGGCCTTCTTCACGCCGGGAAGCTTCTTGATGATGGGCTTGCCGTCCGCCGAGACCTGCTGGAACTCGATGACGTCCTGCTCCATCGTGAGGCCGCTGATCTCCTGCAGGGTCTCGACCATGACGCCGTCGATCTGCAGGCCGAAATTGTGGGTGGTGAGGGCGTCACCGGTGTCGAGGGACATGCGGGTCACTCCTGTTCATGAGGGGTGGGAAGGGGTACGGGCGGGGCTGGGCAGGGCGGGGACTACTCCTCCAGCTCGCCGCCGCCGCCCTGGAACTGCGAGAGCCGGAAGACCACGAACTCCGCCGGCTTCACGGGCGCGATGCCGATCTCGCAGACCACCCGGCCGAGGTCCACCGACTCCGGCGGGTTGGTCTCCGCGTCGCACTTCACGTAGAAGGCGTCCTCGGCGCGCTGGCCGAACAGGGCGCCCTGGCGCCACTCGTTGACCAGGAACGCGGAGATGTTGCGGCGGATACGGGCCCACAGCGACTGGTCGTTGGGCTCGAAGACCACCCACTGCGTCCCGACGAGGATCGACTCCTCGAGGTAGTTGAAGTAGCGGCGGACGTTCAGGTACCGCCAGGCCGGGTCGGAGGCCAGCGTCCGCGCGCCCCACACCCGGATGCCACGGCCCGGGAAGGCGCGGATGCAGTTGACGCCGATCGGATTGAGCAGGTCCTGCTCGCCGCGCGTGATCTGGAGCTCCAGGTCGACCGCGCCGCGCACGATCTCGTTGGCGGGCGCCTTGTGGACACCGCGCTCGGCGTCGTTGCGGGCCCAGACGCCGGCCATGTGACCCGACGGCGGCACCGTACGGGTCTGGCCGCCGGCCGGGTCGAACGACTTGATCCACGGGTAGTAGAGCGCCGCGTACCGGGAGTCGTAACCGGCGGTCTCCTGACGCCACTTGCGGATGTCCCGGGCGTTCATCCCCGGCGGCGGGTCCAGGATCGCCATCCGGTCGCCCATCAGCTCGCAGTGCGCGATCAGGCCGAGCTGGACGGCCTTGACCTGCTCCAGGTCGATGAGCCCCTGCTGGTAGGCGGCCATCAGGTCCGGCACGGCGACCATGTTGATCTCGTCGAAGGCCTCGAGACCGCCGAAGCCGGTGCGGTCGGCGGAGTCGCCGATGAACTGCCCGGACTCCATGGCGGCGGGAGCATCGGCGCGTACCGCGACCGGGGCGGGGGCCTGCGCGGGCGGAGCGAGGGTGATGGTCTGCGCGTCGGGCCTGGCGAGCTGCCCGCCGGCCACGGCCTCCTCCAGGACGATGGTCTTGGAGCGCTGCTTGACCTGCGCGACGACGTAGTTGCGAGCGCTCTTCTTCGCGGAGGCGTCGAAGCTCTCGACGACCTTCTCGCCGTCCTTGACGACCAGCTTGAACCGCTCGGCCTCGCCCTCGACGTCCTGCACCTCGACGGTGAGAGCCCCGCCCGCCTCGGACCCGGCGGCGATGGCCGCGACCCGGAAGGTGCCGAGTGCGACGGCCTCACCGGCGACGAGCTCGCGCGGCGCGGCGGCGGCCGCCCCGACGGGCTCCGTGGCGCCCTGGGAGTCCCCGCCGCCCACGCGCACCACGTACGCGGCGGTGCCGCCGTTGTTGAAGAAGCCGTACACGGAGTGGGCGAGGTAGTACCCGTCCGTGAAGTCACCGAACGACGCGACGTACTGCGACCAGTTGGTGACGAGCACCGGCTCGTTCAGCGGTCCGGCCGGCGACAGTCCGACGAAGGCGGCGACGGAGGTCCCGACGCCCTCGATGGGCCGGGAGCCACTGGCGACTTCCTCGACGTAGACGCCGGGGGACAGGTAGGTGGGCATGCGGAGACTGCTCCTTCGGAGAGGGTGGGGCGTGCGGGGGCGGTCAGGGGTTCCTGAGCGGGTGGACGGCGTCGCCGGACTTGTGCAGCGTGATCCCGAGGCCCCGCTGGATGTGCGTCTCGATGTCGGTGGCCGCGAGGGGGCCGGTCTTTCCGTCCTGCACGTTCTGGCTCTGGTTCACGGCCAGGTGTGCCGTCCCGCCGGTCGCGGCGAGCCGCGGCAGGTCCGCCGGCAGGGACTCCCGGGCAGGACGCGTGACCGGGCGGTCGCTCCGGTCCGCTCCCGGCTTGTCGCGGGGCGTCGACTCCATCATGCTCGCCCTCCCCTTCCCTCGTGGACCTCGGCCGAACGATGACGACTCTCGCCGAACCCCGGCCGGTCCGACCAGGGAAGAAGGGGCGCTCACGAGGGCAGCGGGGGATGCCCCAACGGTCACGATCTCCGGGCCGGACCTTCCCTCGCCGGTGCGGTCGCGGCTCTCGGAGCCGTACCGGCGGCCGGGTGCACCCAGGCCCCTTGACACCGGGCCCCGGCGTGCGAGGGTAGGGCCGGAGGCGCACCCCGCCCGTGTACCCGTCCCCCGTGCCGCACCGCCCCCCAAGGGCGTCGGGGCAGCTCGCGTTGCCCTCGCACCGGGACTTTCGGGCAGCCGTAGCCCACCCCCACCGCCCTACCCTGCGTCCATGACCATCTGGACCTCTCTGGACCCGGCCGATGTGACCATCGAGCCGGGGGCCCGGACCTCCGCCCGGCTACGGGTGCGCAACACCGGGGACACCGTCGAGGAGTACCGGCTCTCCCTCGTCGGCAAACCCTCGGGCTGGTCCCGGGTGGAGCCGGACGTCCTCCGCCTGTACCCGGGCAGCGAGGGGACCGCCGAGATCACCTTCGCCCCGCCCCGCTCCTCGGACGTGGAGGCCGGGCCCCTCGCGTACGGCGTCCGCGTCGACCCGAGGGAGAACGCCGGCGCCCGTGACGTGGTGGAGGGCCGGCTGACCGTCACGCCCTTCACCGAGACCCGGGCCGAGCTGCTGCCGCCCGCGCTCATCGGCCGTTTCCGCGGCCGGGCCCGGATCGCCGTCGACAACCTCGGCAACACCCCGCTGACCGCGTCCCTGATCGCCCGCGACGAGGCCAACCGGCTCACCTTCGACCTGCGGCCGAACGCCGTGCAGATCGCCCCCGGCCGCGCCGCCTTCGGGGAACTCACCGTGCGGCCGCAGGCCGTGCGCTGGACCGGCTCCGAGGAGTCGCACCGCTTCACCGTGGCCGTCCGCCGGGCGGGCGACGACACCGCGCTCGACCTGGAGGCCACCTACGACCAGCGGCCCGTCTTCGGGAACTGGCTCGTCGTGGCCGGCGGACTCCTCGTGACCGCCGCCATCGCCTTCGCCGTGCTCTGGTTCGGCTTCTCCCCGAAGATCGTCAGCGCCGCCAAGGAGATCCAGGCGACCGGCGCGCCCCGGCCCGCGCAGCAGGGCGGCGGGAGCGAGCTGCCCGCGGCGCCCCCGCCCGGCGCGAACGGCGGCCCCACGCCCGGCGGGAAGCCGCCCGGCGACCAGCCCCCGCCGCTCGACGGGACCCGCCCGCCGGCCGGCGGAGACGGCGGTACGGACGACGGCGCCGGCGGCGGCCCGGGCGGCGGGACGACCGGCGGCGGATCCGGCGGAGGCGCGCCCACCGACCCGGGACCGGGCTCCGGCGACGGCGGGAACCAGCAGCCCCCGCCCCCGCCCGCCCAGACGAAGACCCTTCCCCCCTGGGTCCAGGGCGACCCGAAGGACCTCGTCGTCGAGTACGCGCAGGAGCGCCTGGCCGCCATGGGCAACGCCTGCAAGCTCTCCGGAAGTTGGTCGCGAGGTGTGATCGACGGTGCGACCCGCGACTCGATCGCCTGCTACCAGCGCGCCGTCAGGAAGGACGCCGTCGAGAACGGCAAGAACTCCGGCGAGATCCTGAACAACGACGCGGAAGGCACGCTCGGCCGCGCCACCCTCACCTCCCTCTGGGTCCAGGGCATCACGCCCGACGAGGTGAAGCCGGGGAGCACCAGCATGGAGAACACCCAGCTGACGGCCGCCTTCTGGAACGCGTACAACCGGGAGTTCAGCGACCACGACCTCGACGTGGCGCGCACCAACGCCCAGTACGGCATCGACAACCTCCGCACGGGCAAGGTGACGGCCACCCGGAACGGCAGCAGCGTCCAGGACCACATCCGCCAGTACCAGGCGGCCGTCGGGCTCGAAGCCACCGGCACCGTCGACTGGCCGACCCTCCGCAAGATGCTCGGCGGCAGCGTGATGTGAGCCGGTGACGTGAACCGGCCGAGGGGGCCACCCGCACGGGTGGCCCCCTCGTTCACGTGGTCACGGCGCCCAGGGCGCTCCCGCGTCCGGGACCAGCCGCCCCGCCTTCCGGTACTCGCGCCGCGCCCCGGCCCGTACGTCCTCGCTGGTCACAGCCGTCCCGCGGGCCGCCGCCAGATAGCCGGCCGTCACCGCGGCCGAGCGGATCGCACCGCCCGCCAGCTCGAACTCCGCTGCACACCGCGCGAGTTCCTCGTCCAGACCCTCCGCCTTCGGCGTGCCCGCCAGGCAGGAACGCCACAGCGACAGGCGCTGCCCGGGGTCCGGGAACGGGAAGTCCACGACCAGGTCGAGACGGCGGGTGAACGCCTCGTCGATGTTGGCCCTGAGGTTCGTCGTGAGCACGGCGATCCCGTCGAACGCCTCCAGACGCTGGAGCAGATAGGCGCTCTCCAGGTTCGCGTACCGGTCGTGCGAGCTCTTCACCTCCGACCGCTTGCCGAAGACCGCGTCGGCCTCGTCGAAGAGGAGCACACAGTCCGTGCGGTCCACCTCGGCGAAGATCCGCTCCAGGTTCTTCTCCGTCTCGCCGACGTACTTGTCGACCACCGACGAGAGGTCCACCACGTAGAGATCCAGGCCCAGTTCGCCCGCGACGACCTCCGCGCCCAGCGTCTTGCCGGTGCCCGACTCCCCGGCGAACAGCGCGACGACACCGCGTCCGCGCCCGCCTCCCGTCCGCAGCCCCCACTCGCCGAGCACCCTGTCCCGGTCGCGGGCCCGGCCCGTCAGCTCGCGCAGCATTCCCAGCGGCTCCTCGGGGAGCACCAGATCGGCGAACCCCACGGCCGGCCGGATCCGCCGCGCATGGCTGTCGAGCAGCGGCGCCGAGACCAGCCGGGCGCCGCGCTGCAGCTGCGCCAGGGTCAGTGCCGTGCCCTCGAACGCGGCGAGCGCCCGCGCGGAACGCGCCGCCCGGCGCACCTGGTCTCCGCTGAGACGGTACGGGGCGGTCGCCGCGTCCAGGTCGAAGTCGACCTCCAGCGGGCCGAGTTCACGGTGCCAGAGGTCGCCCGGTCCCTCCGTTCCGCCCGGTGCGTCGAGCGCGATCAGCTCCGCGTGCGGTGCCCACCGGGGATCGGGTGCCTCGGTGCCGGCGAGGACGACCGTCGTCCCGGACGAGGCCAGCGCGCGCACGAGAGGCCCGGGCCGCTCAGGCAGCGGCTCGACGACCACGGCGGCGCCACGCAGCCGGGCCTCACGCAGCAGCGCCCGTGCCACCGCCTCGTCCACGCTCTCCGGCCGGTAGCGCAGCACGGGCCGCCCGGCGGCGCGCAGCGCGGCCACCACCCCGTCGGTCGCGCCCCCGGGGACACGCTCCCGCAGATGGACGGTGACGGGACCGGCGGCGACGACCCGCGCGCCGAGCGGGGAGGGGACTGTGATTCCGTCGTCGGAGGGACCCAGCAGCTCGACCTCGGCGGAGGACAGTTGCGCGTCGAGTCGCCCGTCGTCACCCAGGAGGTGCGCCACCACCCGCTCCGGCACGCGCAGCGCCCGGCCGGGCAGCGGGCGGTCCTCGTCCTCGACCTCCAGGAGGCCACCGGACCGCAGCGGCGCGGCCGGATGGAAGCGGTCGCGGGCGGCCGCGTCGAAGGGACCGGTGCCCACGAGGTCCAGAGCCAGCGCCACGGAGGCGCGGCGCCGGCCCACGTCGTCGTTGAGGTACCCGTACAACGCCTCGAAACCCCGGTCCACATCGGGCGCGAGCGCCGCGACGAGGATGCGCGCGTCGAGCGCGGTGAGCCCGAAGACCAGGGAGAGGGCGGTGAGGCGGCCGGTGTCGTCCGTGCGGGGAAGCGAGCTCCCGTCGTCCCCCGCCGGAGCGCCCACGCCCGGCAGCGGCACGCGGCCGTCCCCTGCCGGGACGCCCAGGTCCGGAACCGGGACGTCGTCCCCCTTCCGGGCGCCTGCGTCCGGAAACGGCACCCCGCCGTCCCGAGACGCCTCCGGCCCCGGCGCCGCCGCGATGCGGCGGGCCGTGTCCTCCGTGACGTACAGGCCGCGCAGCGGATCGCCCGCCGTGGGGTCCCCGGCGCTGCGGGCGTCCACCAGGGCGGCGACCCGGCCGCGCAGGGCGGCGAGCAGGCCGAGCATGCCGGCCGGGCCCGTGAGGTCGTTCCCGGTCACGCGCCACCTCCGACACGTCGCCGCATCCGGGGCCTGGAGTCCGCCGGTACGCCGTCGATGCCGCGCACCACGACCTCCGCGCCCTCGGTGACCGGTGGAGCCGCCTCGTACACCGGGGTGACCGGGAACGGAGTGGTGACCACGACGTCCAGCGAGGGCTTGAGCTCGCCGCCGAGCGCGGACCAGATGTCCGCGAGCGAGCGCGACTCCGCGGGCGGCACCGCGACGGAGAGCGGCAGGGACCTGGCGATCGGCCGTACGGACTCCGGCACCGCGTCTCCGTCCAGCACCTCGTGCGGCAGGAGCAGCGCCAGGGCGCCCGACAGGAGACGGTGCTCGTCCTCGGGCCGGGAGGTCCAGGCGGTCACCAGGTACGAGAGCCGGAACCAGCGCGGCGGCTGGCGCCTGCGCGTCACGATCCCGTCGGCGTCCCGCTCGGCCACCGCACCGCGCTCGCGCCGGGCCACGTCCTCGCGGATGTCGTACAGGTAGGCGTTGAGCGTGGGGGTGTTGCGGCGGGCCGCCCAGTCGCGGGTCGGGGCGTCGAAGGCGATCTCGCCCGTGACGGCGGGGGCGAGCAGCCGGCGCAGTGCCTCGTCTATCTCGTGGATCATCAGATGTAGCCTTCGCGGAGCGCGTACGCGACGGCATGCGCCCGGTTGGTGAGCTGGAGACGGGTCATGAGCGAGTGCAGGATGTTCTTGACGGTGCGCTCGGAATAGGCGAGCTTCTCGCTGATCTGCCGGGTGTCGAGCCCCTCGGCGAGCAGCCGCAGCACGTCCACCTCGCGCGGCGCCATCCCGAACAGCGGCACCGCCCCGCCGGTGCCCGTGCCCGCGGCCGTCGCCCGCTGGAGCCGCCCCACCTGGTTGAGCAGGCGGCTGACCAGGTCGGGCGGCAGTTCGCCCTCGCCGCGGGCCGCGCTGTGCACGGCGCTCAACAGCCTCTGCTCGGTGGCCTGGTGGCGCCAGATGATCGCCCGTACGCCGTACTCGACGACCGACAGGAGGTCGGGTTCGCGCAGCTCGCGGGCGACGAGGACGACACGCTGGTCGCGGCCGCGAAGGAGGCGCCGGAGCTCCGCGGTGGTGGGTTCGTCGATCCGGTCGGCGAGCATCACGGCGACCGCGGGGTCGCCCCGGATCCCGTCGTCGTGCTCGGGCACGAAGTCGATCGTCGGCTGGTGCCGTAGATGGCTGATGAGTCCGGCCCGGCTCAGCGGATCGGACGCGTGGACGGTCACCGTCACCCGTGTGGTGAGCACTCCCGCTACCTGCTCCTTCTCACGCGCCTCTCCCGTCCGGGCGTGGTCGGGCGCCCGGAGGCGACCGGCGCGGCGGCAGCGGCCTCCCGGCCGGTCACCGCCACGCACGGTGAGGCTCCCCGTGGTCTGCTGGTCCGTGACCGGTGCACCGGCCACGATGGTCTCGACCAGCTTCCCGCGCGGTGCTCACGTCTCGCTAACGCTCCGCTGCCGCGTTCACGAACCGCACGCCGGGGCCGTCCACAACGCTCTTCCCGTGTGGCGCCCGCCACTTGGGAGTCCCGCAGGGCGCCGACGGGCTCAGGTCGTGTTGAAGTACGGGAGGGGGCCGGCCGGCTGGCCGGCGGTGATGCGGCGGATCACCGCGATCGCCAGGATCGAGTCCAGGATGCCGATGCCGTGGTCGATCGGGTTGTGGTACTCGGTCTGGTGGAGCACCAGGAGGTGGACGGCGACCGAGAGCGGGCCGTCGCAGAGCCAGACGAACCACCAGGCGTTGATCAGCCAGGTGTCGCGGGGCCGGCCGCCGGCGCGCCGGATGTCCAGGGCGATGCGCCGGGGCAGCCACCACATGGCGAGCGGGATGATCCAGGCGCCGAGCGCGAAGCCCGGGGCGTACTTGTGGCTGCCGGGCGCGAGCACCTCGGCGTTGCAGCGGGCGCGGTGGAACCAGACCAGGAACGAGGCCCAGCAGGCGAGCTGGAGCACGCCGAGAAGGACGCTCCCGTCCTTCAGCCAGGGGGCGTCGGGGCCGGTCGCGATGACGTACGCCTCGGCGAGCGCCGAGGTCGCTATCAGGCACTGGACGACGAGGGCCGGTCCGGCGGGGTCGCGGAAGCGGTAGCGGGGCCCGTTCACGGCCGCCGGCCCCACGGGCACGTTGTACTGGTCCACTGGTTCGCCCCCGGAGTGCCTCCGCGCCGTGGGTGGCGGCGGTGATCACCGGCATCGTAGGTGCGCACCCTCGGGGTGTCCACAGGGTTGCGGCCGCGGGAGGAGAAGCCCTCCCCGCGGTGCCGTCACGGCTCGGTACGGACGCGCGCCTGCTCCCGTACCGCACGCGGCGACAGGCCGAACTCCGCCCGGAACACCCGGCTGAAGTGACTCGCCTCGCCGAGGCCGCGGCGCGCCGCGAGGACGTACGCGGGCAGATGCGCCAGACCGGGATCGACGAGGTCCGTGCGGATCCGCTCCAGACGGCGGCGCCGCACGTGATCGCTCACCGTCGCGCCCGACTCCCGGAAGAGCGCGTGCAGATGGCGTACGGAGATGTGGTGCGCCGCCGCGATCGTCCCCGGTGACAGGTCCTCCGCCAGGTGCTCGTCGACGTACGCGAGGATCCGGTCCATGACGCCCGCCGAACCCGACCCGGGCGCCGGCCCGGCGCCGCCCGTCTCGCGCAGCAGGGTGCGCAGGATGGCCGACACGTGCTCGCCCATGTCCCGGCGGGCCAGCGGGCCGAACCCGTGTGCCCGCTCGGCCAGCTCGCCGAGGACCGCCGAGAGAACCCGGCCGCTCGGCGAGCGCGGCAGCTCCGCGTTCGCGGTCACCGCACCCTCCGCCCTCGCCAGCTGCCCGGCCGTACCGGCGTCCAGGGCCAGGACGAAGTACCGGTGGGAGCCGACGAGTTCGAGCCGGAACGGCCGCGCGCCCGTGTAGAGCACGAAGTCGCCCGGCGCCAGCGCCGCCCGCCGCCCGTCCTGCTCCAGCTCGCCGCGCCCCGACACGAGGAGGCCGAGGAGATGGCCCGGCCGCGGCGCCGCGGGGGAGGGCCGGGGCATCACCCGTATCTCCTGGTCCCCGCTGATGTCGCAGCCGCTGAGCGCGCCGAACCGACTCGGCCGCATGTCGGCGGCGTACCCCTCGTCGCCCGCCCGGGCCCGGACCAGCACCGTGTCGGAGGCACCCGACGGGTCCGCCGACGCCGTGTCGAGATAGCCGAAGACCAGATTGCCGTCGTCCCGGCGCTCCACCGGCATGTCGTTCCCCCTCACGCACCCGCCCGCACCGGGGACACCCGGCCCGGCCCCCGCACCGGACGCACCCGGTGCAGCCCCGCACCGCACGCCCCGGTCGCGCCGTCCGGGCCGCGCACTGCCGGCACAGAACTCTGCGCTGACGGACCAGTGCCCGGCGCGGGATTGCCAGATGCTCGCAGAGTCCCCGCTGCACCCGGAAGCACAGAGGCGGTAACAGATGGATGTACTTCTGGCCATCCTTGGCCAGTTCGGCCTCTACGGCCTGCTCACGGTCGGCATCGCGGTGATCTTCGCCGCGACCCGGGTGGTCAACCTCGCCCAGGGCGACCTCGCCATGACCGGCGCCTACGTCGCCGCCACCGCGACCGCCGCCCCCTTCGGGCTCCGCACCCTGCTCGCCCTCGCCGCCGGCGCGCCCCTGCTCCTGGTCGTCGAGCGGCTGCTGCTTCGCCGCCCCGGCTCCGACGGCCTCGCCGCCATGCTGGTCACCTGGGGTCTCGGCATGGCGCTGCGGCAGGGCGCCGAGCTCCTCTTCACCGGGACCTCGCGGACCGTCGCCGTCCCCGTGGAGGGCACGCTCGACGTCCTCGGCACCCCCTACCCCACGTACCGGCTGGTCTGCGCGCTGACCGCGACCGCCGTCATCGCCCTGGTCCTGCTCGCGGCCCACCGCACCGACTGGGGCCTGAGGCTGCGGGCCGTCGCCGACAACCCGGCCATGGCGGCACTGCTCGGCACCGACCCGCGCCGCATGCGCGCCACGGCCTTCACCGTCGGCGGCCTGCTCGCGGTGCTCGCCGGAGCCCTCTACAGCCCGGTCCTCGCCGTCAACCCCAGCATGGGGTTCGGCCTGCTCGTCCCCGTCTTCTTCGGGCTGCTCCTCAGCCGTCCAGGAGCCCTGGCCACCGCCGCGGGCGCCGCCCTGCTGATCTCCACCCTGTCGGTACTGCTCCGCACCTGGCTCTCCGACACCCTCGCCGAAGCCCTCTTCTACGCCGCCGTCGTCGCGATCGCCGCACTGCGCTCACGCCCCTGGATCGGAAGGTTCTCCGCATGGTTCCGTCGTACCCCCGCGCCCGCGAGCGCCGCATGACGCCCGCACTCCGCACCACCGCGCCGGCTCTGGCGGCCGCCCTCGCCCTCGTACTCACCGGCTGCCAGGGCGCGGCACTCTCCGACGACGACGCCCCCGCCACCGGCGGACCGGTGAAGATCGGCGTGATCGTCCCGCTCACCGGCCCGGTCTCCCAGGTCGGAACGGCCCTGCGCAACGGCCTCGAACTGGCCGTCAAGAAGGTGAACGCCGACGGAGGCGTGCACGGCCGCCCCGTGGAGTACGTCGTGGTGGACGACGCCGGAGACCCCGCCAACTCCACCCAGCTCGCCCGCCGGCTCGTCCGCCAGGACAAGGTGACGATGCTCTTCGGCACCATCACCGGCGACACCGCCGAGGCGGTCGGCAGGGTCGCCGACGAGGCGCACGTGCCGTTCGGCACCGCCATCCTCGGCGACACCGAACACTGCTTCGCCTACCAGTGGGGCTTCGGCGAGTCCACCCGGCAGATGCTGACCCCGACCGTGCCCGGCCTGGTCCGGAAGCACGGCACCAAGGTCGCGCTCGTCGGCTCCGACTACAACTACCCCCACTTCTACGCCGGTGTCGCCGAGGAACTCGTGAAGAAGGCGGGCGGCACCGTCGTCGCCGAGGAGTACAGCCCCCTCGGCCAGACCGACTGGCAGCCGGTCATCGGCCGCCTGAAGTCGGCCGCCCCCGACACCGTGCTCTCCATGGTCGTCGGCGCGGACGCGGTGACCTTCGCCAAGCAGGCGCAGCAGTTCGGCCTCCTCACCCCGAAGCTCGGCTTCGAGGGCGCGTCCCTCGACGCGGACTTCCAGCCCGCGCTCGGACCCCTCGTCACCGGCCGCACGCACACGGTGCGCTGGAGCGACCGCCTCGACGACGCCGAGAGCCTCGCCCTCGTGAAGGACTACCGGGCCGCCCACCAGTGGAAGGCCCCCGTCCCCGAGGTCGCCGGCAACGCCTACTTCGGCGTCAAGTTCCTGCTCGCAGCCGCCGAGAAGGCCGGCTCGAACGACCCCGAGGCCGTGAACAAGGCGATCGGCGGACTGTCCTACGACAGCCCGCTGGGCAAGGGCACGCGCTTCGACACAGGCAACCACGTGCTCCAGGCCGACATGAGGGAGGTCACCATCGGCGGCGACGGCGCATACACCGTCACCCGGACCCACCCGATGGTCACCGACACGACCCCGAAGAAGGGCTGCTCGTGACCGTCCCCGCAGCATCGAACGCCCCCGTCGCTCCCGCCGTGTCCACCCGCGGCGTCCGGCGCACGCTGCGGCTCGTGCTCCCCGGCCTCGCCGGGGCGGCCCTCCTCGCCGCCCCCTTCGGCCTTGACGCCTTCGCCGTCGCCACCCTCACCCTCGGCCTGTGCCACGGCCTGTTCGCCTACGGCCTCGACCTGAGCTGGGGCCGGGCGGGACTCCTGAGCGTCGGGCACGCCGCGTTCTTCGGGCTCGGCGCGTACGCCGTCGCCCTCGCCCAGGAGCACCACCTCCCGTGGACGGCGACGGTCGCCGCGGCCGTCGCCGCCGCCGTGCTGATCGCCGTGCCCGTCGTCCGCATCGGCCTGGCCGCCCCGGTCCCCGACGCGCCGCTGATCCTCCTGACCATCGGCGTCGGCCTCCTGCTCCAGCGCGCCGCCACCACCCTCGCCCCGGTCACCGGCGGGACCAACGGACTCTCCGTCTCCGGTCCGGACGTCGTGACCTCCTATTACGTCACGCTCGGCGCCGTCGCGGCCGTCGTCGGTGCCTGCGGGGTTCTTCTTGTGCGCGGACGGTTCGGCGCCCGCCTCGTCGCGGCCTCCCGGAACCCCGAGCGGGCCGCCCAGAGCGGCATCGACACCACCAGGGTGCGCACCACCGCCTTCGCCGTGAGCGCGGCCGTCGCCGCCCTCGCCGGAGCGCTGTACGCACCCGTCGCCGGGCTCGTCTCGCCGCAGGTGTTCGGTCTCGGCCTGTCGACGTCCGTCCTCATCTGGCTGGCGCTCGGCGGACGCGAGTCCACGGTGGGGCCGTTCGCCGGAGCCGTCGCCGTCACCGTCGGCCAGCAGTACCTCGGCTCCACCTGGCAGGGCTGGTACCTCCTCGCCCTCGCCGCCCTGTTCCTGCTTGTCGTCCAGGTCGCACCCGCCGGTCTCACCGCCGCCCCGCGCCGTCGGCTGGCAGGCCCCGGACCCGACGTCCGGCTTCCGTCGGCGGCCCGCCGAACCCCGCGCCGAGCCCCCGACCGTACGGCTTCGGAGAGTGCGAGCGACGGTCTCCCCCTCGCCGTCACCGGCATCCGGAAGTCCTTCGGCCCCGTCGAGGTGCTCGCCGGGGTCGACCTGACCGTCGAGGCCGGCCGGTGCGTCTGCCTCATCGGACCCAACGGGGCCGGCAAGAGCACCTTCCTCAACGTCGTCGCCGGACAGCTCGTCCCCGCCGCGGGCACCCTGCGCCTCTTCGGCACCGACGCGGCCGGACTGCCCGTCCACCGCCGGGTGGGGCTCGGCGTCGGCCGGATGTTCCAGATCCCCAGCGTGGTCGCCGAACTCTCCCCGGCCGACAACCTCCGCCTCGCCCGCATCGAGGCACCCGAACCCGCCGAACCGCCCGCCGAGTTCCGCGACCTCGCCGAGGACGAGCTCCGGCCCGCCGGCGCCCTCCCGCTCGCCGACCGCCGCCGCCTCGAACTCGCCATGGTCCTCGCCGCCGGACCCCGACTGCTGCTCCTCGACGAACCCGCGGCCGGCCTCGGACCCGACGACGCACGCCGCCTCACCCGCGAACTCCGCGCGGTCAACCGGCGCACCGGCTGCGCCCTGCTCGTGGTCGAGCACGACATGGACATCGTGCGGGAACTGGCCGACGAGGTCGTCGTCCTCGCCGAGGGACAGGTCCTCGCCCGCGGCCCGCTCGACACCGTCGCCGCCGACCCCGCCGTCCGCACCGCCTACCTGGGAGCGCGCTGATGCTCGAACTGACGGGCCTCGCCGGCGGATACGGACAGGCCGCCGTCGTACGGCCGACCGACCTGACCGTGCGCGGCGGCGAGATCACCGCCCTGATCGGCCGCAACGGCGCCGGGAAGACGACCCTGCTGCGGACCGTCTTCGGGCTCGCCGACCGGCACGGCGGGACCGTGACCCTCGACGGACGCGCCCTGCCCCCGGGCCGCCCCGAACTCTTCGCCCGGGCCGGCGCCACGCTCATGCCCGAGGACCGGGGCGTGTTCCCCGCGCTCACCGTCGCCGAGAACCTCCGCCTCGCCCGCCGCCGCGACACCGTCCCCGCCGTCGACCCCTGCACCGTCTTCCCGCTGCTCACCGACCGCGCAGGCCAGCAGGCCGGCACGCTCTCCGGCGGGCAGAAACAGCAGCTGGGCATCGCCCGGGCGATGCTCGCCGGCCGGACCCTGATCGCGGTCGACGAACTCACCCAGGGCCTCCAGCCCTCCGTGGTCGCCGACGTCCTGGAGGCGCTCGGCACGATCGCCGCCACCGGGACGGCCGTCCTCCTCGTCGACCAGCACGCCGGAGCGCTCCTCGACCACAGCCGCCACGTCGTGGCGATGGAGGCCGGCCGGGTCGCCCTCGACGCACCGAACGGCCCCGGCCTGCGCGACCGCCTCGACGACCTCCTCGCGGTCCGCTGACCGCGCCCACCTCACCTGGAGCAGCCCCCCGATGGACCCCTTCGCCTCCGCCACCGACCTCGCCTCGGCCGTCCGCCGTCGTGACCTCAGCCCCGTCGAGATCGCCGAGACCTACCTCCGCAGGATCGCCGAGCACGACCCGGAACTCGCCGCGTTCACCTGGCTCGACGAGGACGCCGTCCTCGCCGCCGCGCGCCGCGCCGAGCAGGCCGTCACCGACGGCGGCCCCCTCCCGCCGTTCCACGGCGTGCCCGTCCCCGTCAAGGAGCTGACCCAGGTCGAGGGGCAGCCCGCCACGTACGGCTCGTACGGTGTCGACGACCGGCCCCGCACCCTCACCGAACCCGTCGTCCGGCGCCTCCTCGACGCCGGGTTCCTCCTCATGGGCCGTACCAACTCGCCCGAGATGGGCCTCCTCTCGACCACCGACAACAGCCGCTTCGGCAGCACCCGCAACCCCTGGAGCCCCGAGCACTCTGCGGGCGGCTCCAGCGGCGGCGCCGCCGCGGCCGTCGCCGCCGGGCTCGCGCCCGTCGCCCACGCCAACGACGGAGGCGGCTCGATCCGCATGCCGTCCTCCTCCTGCGGACTGCTCGGTCTCAAGCCCAGCCGGGGCCGCGTCCCGCAGCAGGTACCCGGCTGGGAGCACGCCACCGTCGAGGGCGCCATCACCCGCACCACCCGCGACGCCGCCGCGCTGCTCGACGCGATGTCCGTCCCCGACCGGCTGGCCATGTACCAGGCCCCCGCACCCGTCCGGCCGTACCTCGACGAGGTCGGCCTCGACGGCGGGCGCCTGCGCATCGGGCTGCTCACCACGGCACCCACCGGCCTCCCCGTGGACCCGCAGTGCGTCGAGGCCGCCGAGCACACCGCCCGGCTGCTCGAATGCCTCGGCCACCGTGTCGCCCCCGCCTCCCCCCGCTTCTTCAGCGAGGAGGCGATCACCGGGTACGCGCAGACCGTCCTCGACGCGGCGCTCTGGGCCGCCCCGTACCAGCAGCCGGAACTCGCCGAGCCGCACCTCCGGTTCCGGATGGAGCGGGCCACCGGGAAGCACTCGGGCGAGTACACCCGGGCCGCGGCCCTGCTCGCGGAGGAGGCCCGCGCGGTCCGCGCGCAGTGGGGCGAGGAGTTCGACCTGCTCCTCACCCCCACCATGGCCTGCCTGCCGCCGCCGGTCGACGCGCTGCTCAAGGAGGCCAACGCGGACCCCGGTGGCCCGCGCACCACGGAGAACCGGATGATCTCCTTCACCTCGATCTGCAACATCACGGGCCAGCCCGCCGTCAGCCTGCCCACCTTCACCTCGGCCGAGGGCCTCCCCGTCGGCAGCCAGCTCATCGCCGGCCCCTGGGACGAGGCCGCCCTGATCCGGGTCGCCGCCGAACTGGAGGCCCTGGACGGCTGGCCGCAGCGCCGCCCCGCGCGCTGCTCCGGCTGAGCCCCGGACCGCGCACGCGAGAGCGCCACCCCGCCGCCTCCGGTTCCCCCACCCAGGGAACCGGCCCCCCATCGAAGGAGCCGTACATGGCACGCACCGCCCCGGCCCGCATGCTGCGCCGGATCGTCGCCGAACACTCCACCGGGACCGCCGGCGCGACGGCCGGAGGACTCTCCCGCCGTACCGTCCTCGGCGGCATCGCGGCCGGCGTGGGCCTGGCCGCCGCCACCTCCGCCGGCGCGGCCCGGCCCGCCCGCGCCGACACCGCCCCGCAGCCCGTCATCGCGATCGTCGGCGCCGGCATCGCCGGACTCAACGCGGCCCTGCGCCTCGCCGACCACGGCATCGCCTCCGCCGTCTACGAGGCCGACACCCGGGTCGGCGGCCGCATGTACTCCAACCCGGCCGGCGCCTACTGGGCCGACGGCCAGGTCACCGAGTGGGGCGGCGAGCTGATCGACACCGGCCACACCCTCATGCAGAACCTCGCCGCCCGCTTCGGTCTGCCCCTCGACGACCTGCGCGCCGCCGAGCCCGCCGGTTCCACCGAGGTCTACCGCTTCGACGGCGCCTACTACAGCTACGCCGACGCGAGCGCCGACTTCAAGAAGCTGAAGCCGGTCCTCAACCAGGACCTCGCCACCTTCGACTGGCCCGTCGCCTGGGACGCCGCCAACAGCCCCGGCGCGATCGCCCTGTCGAACACGTCCATCCACGACTGGATCGCCACCCGCGTCCCGGGCGGGCACGCCTCGCCGTTCGGGCAGCTCCTCGACGTCGCGTACACCACCGAGTTCGGCATGGACACCCGTACCTCCTCGGCGCTCGGCATCATCGGCATGCTGGCCTACCAGGCGACCCCCAACAGCTTCGCGCTGTACGGGGAGAGTGACACCCGCTACCACATCCGCGGCGGCAACCAGCGCCTCCCGCAGGCCATCGCCGCGGCCCTGCCCCCGGGGACGGTACGCCACGGCTGGCGCCTCCAGTCCGTGGCGGCCGCCGCCGGAGGCCGCCAGCTGCTCACCTTCACCGCCTCCGGCTGTACGCGCACGGTGCTCGCCGACCACACGATCCTGGCCCTGCCCGCCGGTGTGCTCCAGCGGCTCGACCTGTCCGCCTCCGACTTCGACAGTCGCAAGCGCGCCGGCATCGCCGCGATGACGATGGGTCAGAACTGCAAGCTCTCGCTGCAGTTCGACAACCGCCACTGGAACTCCTCAGGGCCCTGGGGGATCGCCGGCGGCAGCACGATGAGCGACACCGGCTACCAGACCTCCTGGGACTCCAGCAGAGCCCAGCCCGGCGGCAAGGGCATCCTCACCGTGTACGCGGGCGGCGGCCACGCCGCGGACTTCACCCCGTCCACGCCGTTCCGCACGGCGGCCGACCCGCAGATCGCCCGGTACGCGCAGACCGCGCTCGCCCAGCTCGAACCGGTCTTCCCGGGCATCACCGCCCACTGGACCGGCAAGGCCACGCTCGCCGCATGGCCGCTCAACCCGAACGCGTACGGCTCGTACGCCGGCATGCCCACCGGTTACGCCCACCAGTACGGCGGCTACGAGGGCGTCCGCCAGGGCAACACCCACTTCGCGGGCGAGCACACCTCCTCGATGGCCCAGGGCTACATGGAGGGCGGCGCCGAATCGGGGCAGCGGGCCGCCGGCGAGGTCCTCACCGACCTCGGCATCGCGCTGTAGTCCGCGGCGGGCCCGCCGGAGGAGATCCGGCGGGCCCTTCCTCAGCCCCGGCCGGGGAGCAGGCCCCGCTCCAGGGCCACGACCACCGCGCGGGTGCGGTCGCTGACGTCCAGCTTCGCGAAGACCCGCAGGAGATGGGTCTTCACCGTCGCCTCCGCGATGACGAGACGCCGGCCGATCTCGGCGTTGGAGAGGCCGTCGGCGACCGCGCCCAGCACGTCCTGCTCCCGCGCGGTCAGCACGACGGGGGCGGGGCGGCGCATGAGCGCGACCAGGCGTTGGGCGACGCGGGGAGCGAGGACGGTCTCGCCGCGGGCGGCGGAGCGGACGGCCTCCGCGAGCTGCTCGGCGGTCGTGTCCTTCAGCAGATAGCCGATCGCTCCCGCCTCGACCGCCCGCTCGATCTCCACGTCGGTGTCGTACGTGGTGAGGATGAGCACCCGCGTCGGCGCGGGCCCCGCGGTGATTGCGGCGGTGGCCTCGACCCCGTCCATGACCGGCATGCGCAGGTCGACGAGCGCGACGTCGGGCGCGAGCCGCTCGACGACCCCGACGGCGGCCCGTCCGTCGGCCGCCTCCCCGACGACGGCGATGTCCGGGACCGGCGCCAGGAGGGCCACCACTCCGGCGCGCATCACGGTGTGGTCGTCGACGACCACGACCCGGATGGGCTCGTGCGCTGCGGGCATGTCAGGGCCGTCCGTTCGTGTGGAAGGTCGCGAGGACGCGGGTGCCGTCCCCGACCGAGCTGGTCACCGTGAGTTTCCCGTCGAGTTCGGCGAGCCGCTTGCGCATGCCGTCCAGACCGAAGCCCCGGGACTCCTCGACGACGAAGCCGCGTCCGTCGTCGGTGATCTCCAGCTCGATGGCGTACGGCCCCTGGGTGAGGACCACGCCGACGGTGCTCGCGTCGGCGTGCTTGCGCACGTTGGCCAGCGACTCCTGGGTGCAGCGAAGGAGCGCGATCCGGGTCTGCTGGTCGCAGTCGACGTCCTCGGCGAGCTCCGCGTCGACCGTGATCCCGGTGTCCTGGGCGAACCGCTCCAGGGTGCGGCGCAGGGTCGGCACCACCGAGCCGGGGTCGAGCCCGCTGTGCGGGGCCGAGCCCACCAGGACCCGGGCCTCGGTGAAGTTCTCGCGGGCGGTCCGCTCGATGGAGCGCAGCTGCCGTGCCGTGTGTTCGGCGCCCGGGTCGAGGCCGGCCCGGGCGGCCTCGGCGAGGACGATGATGGAGGCGAAGCCCTGGGCGAGGGTGTCGTGGATCTCGCGGGCCATCCGCTCCCGCTCGTCGGCCGCGCCCTGGGCGCGATGGGCCTCAGCCAACTGGTCCTGGGTGAGGGAGAGTTCGGTGGCGAGCGCGGTGGCGCGGGCCTCGCCGTCCGCGACGAGCCGGTGGAGAAGCAGCCCGGCCGGTACGGACACGGCGTAACCGGTCAGGGCGGCGGCTGCGTTCCCCGGCGAATCGCTCCAGAGGCTCCCCGCCGCCGTCGCCGCCGTGGCGCAGCCACTGAGCAGGACGGCGGCACGGGGACCCCGGGTCTGGAACCAGAACTGGGGGAGCGCGGCGATCAGCAGGGCCGCGCCGCCGCCGGGGAGGGCCGCCATCACGCCGAGCCCGGCGGCCAGGGCACCCAGGTAGACCGTCGAGTGGTGGCGGCCGCGGTGGACGGCCGTGTACGCGAGGGCCGCCGCGACCAGGGCCAGGGAGGCCCACTTCACGGGCCCCGAGTCGTTGCCGGCGCCGATGACCGAGGGGACGAGGCCGAGGAGCAGCCAGGCGGCCGTGTACCAGCGGCGCAGCGCGGTGAGCGCCGGCCGTTCCGTCGCCGGGTCTGCCGCCCCGTCAGGCGTTCCGTCGGTCATGGGATCAGCCTACGGACACCGTTCGGGTCCCGGCCCGTTCGGGCTCGCGGGATGCGGGTGCGGGTCGTGCCGGCCACCAGTTCGCCTCGCCGAGCAGCAGCATCAGGGAGGGCAGGACCAGGACGCGGATCACGAAGGCGTCGAGGAGGACCGCGACCGCCAGGCTGAAGCCGATCTGCTTCATCTCGATGAGGTGCAGGGCGGCGAAGCCGGCGAAGACCGTCACCATCACCACGGCCGCGCTGGTGACGACCCCGGCGGACGAGGACAGGCCCTGGAGGACCGCCTGCCGGGTGGGGACGCCGTCGAGGCGGGCCTCGCGGATCCGGCTGATCACGAACACCTGGTAGTCCATGGAGAGCCCGAAGAGGATCACGAACAGGAACAGGGGGACGCGGGATCCGATCGAGCCGGTGGAGGTGAAGCCGAGGATCCCCTCGGCCCATTGATGCTGGAAGACCACGACGAGGAGGCCGAGCGAGGCGAACGCGGAGAGGAGGTTGAGGAGGATGCCGACGAGACCGAGGACCACCGACCGGAACGCCCAGACCGTCATCACGAAGGTGACGAGGAGCAGCGCCCCGATGATCAGCGGCAGCTTCCGCTTCTGGTGGGCGGGATAGTCGGCGTAGCGGGCGACCTCGCCGGTGACGGCGACCTCGGTGCCGGTGAGCGCGCCGACGGTTCCGGGCACGAGGTCGGTGCGGAGCCGGTCGAGGGAGACCCGGGCCTCTCGGCTGTTCACGGAGTGGGGGACGGCCAGCTCCAGGAGGGTGGTGCGCCGGTCGGCCGAGGTCCGAAGGACGGGGGTGCCGCCGATGGCGGGGTCCTCGGCGTTCGCGCGGTCCGCGAGGGTCCGCAGGGCGCCGGCGACCTCCTCGGCCCGCTCCGCTTCCGCTCGTACGACCACCTGGTGCATGGCCTTCAGCTCGGGATAGGCGGCCATGAGCCGGTCGTAGGTCCGCATGGCGGGGATGGCGCGGGAGTGCGTCTCGCGGCTCATCTCGGTGATGTTGACGTCCAGGACCGGCAGGGCGAGCGCGACGAGCGCGAGGGTGGAGGCGGCGAGCGTCGCCGCGGGGCGCTGGGCGACGGGACGGAGGACCGCGGCGGTGATCCGTCCGCCGGTACGGGAAGTACCCTTCCGCACCGGCTTCTTGCGGGTCCTGCGGCGTTCGGAGCGGGCGCCGAGGAGGGCGAGGAGCGCGGGCAGCACGGTCAGCGAGCTCAGGACGGCGACCAGGGTGACGACGACCGCTCCGGTGGCGATGGAGGAGAAGATGACGTCGTCCGCGAGGTAGAGGGTGGCGCTGGACACGGCCACGGCGAGCCCGGAGACCACCACGGCCCTGCCCGAGGTCGCGGCGGCGAGCTCCACGACGGCCTGCGGGGTGAGGCGACCGGCGGCCCGGGCCCGTTCCTCGCGCTCCCGCTTCAGGTGGAAGAGGGTGTAGTCGACGCCGACGGCGAGCCCGATGAGCAGGATGACGTTGGTGCCGACACCGGCGTCGGGGAAGACGTGCGAGGCGATCGTCGACAGGCCGACGGCGGCCACGATCGAGGAGAGTGCGAGCAGCAGCGGTACGACCGCCATCACCACGGATCCGAAGACGATCAGCAGCGTGATCAGGGTGACGGGCAGGGCGATGACCTCCGTACGGGAGAGGTCGTCGCCGCGGAGCTTGTCGACGCCCTTGCCGATGGAGGGGCCTCCGACCTCCTCGACGAGCAGCCGCGGGTGCGCGGCCCGGACCTCGGCGGTCTGCGCGAGCAGTGCGTCGACGTGCTTCTTCCCGTCGAACTCGGCGTCCTTCATGGTGACGTCGACGCGCAGGGCGGTGTGCCGGGCGTCGGCGACGGGGCCGGTCACGGACAGCACTTCGGGCAGTTGCCGCATCCGGGCGGCGATCTCGCCTGCGGCGGTCTCGGCCTCGGCCCGGTCGAGGACGCCCGTGCCGGGCGCGGCCTGGACGAGGACGCGTTCCAGGGGCTTCTGCTGCAGACCGCCCTCGGCGGCGAGCGCCTCGGCCCGGCCGGCCTCGCCGATGCGGAAGTCCTCCGTCGTCGCGGGGTGGACGCCGAGGGCGATGCCCGCGCCCAGGGAGAGCGCCACGAAGAGGAGCCAGCCGATCAGCGCGCGCCAGGGATGCAGGGCGCTGTGACGGGCCATGCGTACGGTCGGGTTCGTCATGCGTCCCAGGCTCGTCGGCGGAGCCGTCCCGCCGACAGGATCGGCCGGTTGAACCTGGTGTCCACCGGTCGGTGGACACGGGGCCGAAGACGCGGGTCAGTTCAGGTCGCTCGGCTGGTCGGGGTCGAGTTTGAGGCCGAGGCGCAGGGTGGCACTCGCGAGGACGCCCCAGAGGGCGTCGCTGAGGAAGTGCGTCAGGTCGTCGAGAGAGCTCCTCGACTCGGGGTGGGCGGCCCACTGGTTCACCACGCCGTCCACCAGGCCGACCATGCCGAAGGCCAGGTTGAGGTTGAAGCCGGTGGGCGCCGGCCCGCCGTCGAGGAACCGCTCGGCGTAGGCGTCCAGGAGCCGTGCGAGGTGGAGGGCGACGGCGGTGCGGGTTCCCGTGACGGCGGGTGAGCCGCTGCCGAGGAACCGGTGGAGCTCGGGGTGCAGCGCCACCCAGCCCACATAGGTGCCGGCGGCGTGCTCGATCGCCTCCCGGATCGTGCCCCGGGGAGCGAGCGCGGGGGAGAGCGCGGCCATCAGGTCGTCGGTGATGCGTGCGCGGATCTGTTCGTCGAGGTCCTCGCGGCTGCGGAAGATCCGGTAGACGACGGAGCGGGGCATCCCGGCCTCGGCGCCGATCGCGGCCACGCTGACCGCCGTTCCCTCGCGCCCGATGACGGTGAGGGCCGCGGTGAGGACCTGGTCGCGACGCTCGGCGCGGTGGCCGGTCCAACGGGTGTCGCGGCCGTCGGGGCGCCCGCCGCTGCGTGTCTCTCTGTCCTCGGCCACAGCGTGGATCGTACCCGGCGATCAAGAAAGGACGGCGTGCCCGGGGTGGCGCAGGTCACGTTACCGCCAGTATCCTGGACGCGGTGACACAGGTAAATTCCGGTGCCCGGGGGAGAAGAGTCCGGGGGAGAATGCACCGGCACCACCGGTCGCGGAGGGGATGGACATGGAGAACCAGCACGTCGACGTGCTGATCATCGGCGCGGGGCTGTCCGGCATCAGTGCCGCCTGCCACCTGCTCGCCGGGAACCCCGGAACCACGTACGCGATCATCGAGCGGCGCACCGCGATCGGCGGCACCTGGGACCTGTTCCGCTACCCCGGCATCCGCTCGGACTCCGACATGTACACCTTCGGCTACGGCTTCCGCGCCTGGCACGGCACCAAGGTCCTCGCCGGCGGCACGGACATCCGCCGCTACATCCGGGCCACCGCCGAGGAGCACGGCGTCGCCGACCACATCCGCTTCGGCCGCAGGGCCGTCCGCGCCGACTGGTCGAGCACCGACGGCCGCTGGACCGTCGAGACCCTCGACGAGGCCACCGGCGAGACCCGCCTCCTCACCGCCCGCTTCCTCGTCGGCGCCACCGGCTACTACGACTACGACGCGGGCCACCGCCCGGAGTTCCCCGGCGAGGAGCGCTTCCGCGGCACCCTCGTCCACCCGCAGCACTGGCCCGAGGGCCTCGACCACACCGGCAAGCGCGTCGTCGTCATCGGCAGCGGCGCCACCGCCATCACCCTCGTCCCCGCCATGGCCCCCGCGGCCGCCCACGTCACCATGGTCCAGCGCTCGCCCACGTACATCCTGGCGCTCCCCGCGGACGACCCCCTCTCCGTCCTGCTGCGCAGACTGCGCGTCCCGGCCGGGCTCGTCCACCGCGTCGGGCGCACCCGGAACATCGCGATGCAGCGCGCCCTGTACGCCCTGTGCCGCAAGGCCCCCCGCCTCATGCGCAAGGTGCTCCTCGGCGCCGTACGGGCCCGGCTCGGCAAGGGCGTCGACATGCGCCACTTCACCCCCGCGTACAAGCCCTGGGACCAGCGGCTGTGCGTCGTGCCCGGCGGCGACCTCTTCACCACACTCAGGAGCGGTCGGGCGTCCGTGGTCACCGACCACATCGAGACCTTCACCGAGACCGGCGTCAAGGTCAGGTCCGGCGAGGAGATCCCCGCCGACATCGTCGTCACCGCCACCGGCCTGCGCATGCAGCTCGCCGGCGGCATGGAACTCGCGGTCGACGGGAAGCCCGTCGTCACCCGCGACCACCTCCTCTACAAGGGCGTGATGCTGGACGGCGTCCCCAACCTGGCGATGATCATCGGCTACACCAACGCCTCCTGGACGCTCAAGGCCGACCTCGCCGCCGCCTACGTCAGCCGGCTCCTCGCCCACATGGACCGGCACGGCCTCACCGCCGTCACCCCCGTCGCCACCCGGGCCGACCGCTCCCCCGTCTCCGTCATGGGCGAGTCGCTGACCTCCGGCTACATCGCACGCGGCGACGCGATCATGCCCCGCCAGGGCACCCGCGACCCGTGGCGGATCTGGAACGACTACTACCGCGACCGCCGCGCACTGCGGCGCTCCCCGATCGAGGACCCCGCACTCCGCTTCGACCGCGTGCCCACCGAAGGAGGACGAAGATGACCAGCGTGCAGAGCTACCACGAGAGGCTCCGGACCCTGTCCGAGGCCTCGGTGCACATCCGCTTCGACGCGTTCACCGACATCGACTGGGACCACCCCGACTTCGCCATCGACCCCGCCGACCCCCGCTGGGTGCTCCCCGCGGCCGACCCCCTGGGCGGCCATCCCTGGTACCAGGCACAGCCGTTGGAGGTCCGGACGCGCATCGGGCTCTGGCGGTACGCCAACATCGTCAAGGTGGGCATGCAGTTCGAGAACGTCCTCATCCGCGGGGTGATGGACTACCTCTTCGCCCTCCGCAACCAGAACCCGGAGTTCCGCTACCTCACCCACGAGGTCACGGAGGAGTGCCACCACACCCAGATGTTCCAGGAGTTCGTGAACCGGGCGGGCGCCGACGTGCCCGGCGGACGACGCTCCTTCCGGGTGCTCAGCCGCTTCCTGCCACTGGCCGGCTCGCTCATCCCCGAGTCCTTCTTCACCGGCGTCCTCGCCGGCGAGGAGCCCATCGACCACCTCCAGAAGGCGATCCTGCGCGCCGGCGACGACATCCACCCGCTGATGCGCCGGCTCATGCAGATCCACGTCGCCGAGGAGGCCCGGCACATCTCCTTCGCCCACGAGTTCCTGCGCGTCAAGGTCCCCGGCTACGGCAAGGCGCGCAGGGGCGCGCTCTCGGTGGCCTTCCCCGTGATCATGCGGGTGCTCGGCGACGTCATCATGGTCCCCGACAAGAAGACCGCCGAGACGATCGGCGTGCCCCACCGGGTCATCAAGGACATCTTCTGGAAGTCGCCCGACGGCGAGAAGATGCTCCGCGACCTCTTCTCCGACGTACGGATGCTCGCCGAGGACATCGGCCTGATGAACCGGACCTCACGGCGCGTGTGGAAGGCGCTCCGCATCGACGGCCGGCCGTCCCGCCACCGCGGCGAACCCGCCCCGCACGCCGCCTGACGAAGCCGACCGGAACCGGAGCCGGGCGTCCCGGCGGTCCCCTGAACGGAGAACCCCTCCCCATGCCGTACGTCGTCACCCGGTCGTGCTGCGCCGACGCCTCCTGCGTGCTCGCCTGCCCGGTCAACTGCATCCACCCCGCCCCCGGCGAACCGGGCTTCGGACAGACCGAGATGCTGTACGTCGACCCCCGCACCTGCGTGGACTGCGGCGCCTGCACGACGGCCTGCCCCGTGGACGCGCTCAAGCCGCACACCAAGCTCACCGGGGCGGAGCTGCCGTTCCTCGAACTCAACCGCGCCTACTACGACGCCCATCCGCACGATGACCGGGCGCCGATGGCGATCGTGCCCCCGCAACGACGCACCTCCGCAAGCGAGTTGCGGGTCGCCGTCGTCGGTGCCGGTCCCGCCGGTCTCTTCGCCGCCGACGAGCTGCTGCGGTACCCCGGCGTGACCGTCACCGTCCACGACCGCCTGCCCACCCCGTACGGGCTCGCCCGCGCGGGAGTCGCGCCCGACCACCAGGACACCAAGCAGGTCGCCCGGCTGTTCCGCGCCGTCGAGAGCCAGCCCGGCTTCTCGTACCGGCTCAACACGGAGATCGGCCGCGACCTGCACCACGAGGACCTGCTCCGCGACCACCACGCCGTGATCTACGCCGTGGGTGCGGCCGGCGACCGGCGGCTCGGCATCGGGGGAGAGGACCTGCCCGGCAGCGCCTCCGCCACCGACTTCGTCGCCTGGTACAACGGCCACCCCGACCACAGCGCCACGCCCTACGCCCTCGACGGCGAACGGGCCGTCGTCATCGGCAACGGCAACGTGGCCCTGGACGTGGCCCGCATCCTGACCACCGACCCCGACACCCTCTCCCGTACCGACATCTCCGACCGGGCACTCGCCGCGCTGCGCACCAGCCGCGTCCGCGAGGTCGTCGTGCTAGGGCGCCGCGGACCGGCCGAGGCGGCCTTCACCCTGCCCGAACTGATCGCCCTCGCCGCCCTCGACGGCGTCGACATCCTCGTCGAGGGATGGCCGGCCGGCGTACCCGCCGACGCCACGCCCAAGACCCGGGTCCTCGCCGAGCTGGCCGCCCGGACCCCCGTACCGGGGCGCCGCCGCATCGTCCTGCGCTTCCGGACCCGCCCGGTGCGGATCCTCGGCGAGGACCGGGTGACCGGCCTGACCGTCGAGAGCACAGACGAGGTCGAGAGCATCGAGACCATCGAGGCGTCGCTCGTCCTGCGCGCGATCGGCTACCGCGCCCGGCCCGTCCCCGGCCTCCCGTTCGACGAGGCCACCGGAACCGTGCCGCACGAGAGGGGCAGGGTCCGGCCCGGCGCGTACGTCGCCGGCTGGATCAAGCGCGGACCCGGCGGCTTCATCGGCACCAACAAGTCCTGTGCCCAGGAGACCGTTTCCGCGCTCCTCGACGACCTCGAAGCCGGGCTGCTCGCCGCCCCCGCCTCCGGTGGTCCGGTGTCCGGGCACCCGGAGGCCGTCGGCCTCGACGGCTGGCGGGCGATCGACGACGCCGAACGCGCGGCGGGGCAGGGCCGGGGACGTCCCCGCGTGAAGATCGTCGACAGGGAGGAGCTGCTCGCGGCCGCGGCGAGGCGTCGGCCTCGGAGCGTCGGCCGGCGCTCGTCGTCCTGACTCCTGACTCCCGTCCTACCGTCGGGTCGACGCCCTCGGGCGGAAGCGGGCCCGCGTGAGGCGGGGGGCGTCGGCGGGGTGGCCGGCGATGAGGGACCGGAGGACGTCGAGGAGGGCCGCCGAGCTGTCGACCGGGTTCAGTTCGAGCGCGGAGATGGCGGGACGGCTGTTGCGGGCGTGCTCGGAGTCGGAGCCGGTGACCACCATGGTCTCTTCGGGCACGCGCACGCCGCGCGCCAGGAGACCCCGCTGCACCCCCGCCGCGTGCCGCCCGGTGAGGCAGAACACGGCGTCCGGCAGCCCGTCCTCGACGAGCCGGCCGGCGAGGGCCGCACCGCCCTCGACGCCCGCGCGCTCGGGGAGCTCGTACAGCCGTGGCGTACGGCCGCGCTCCGCGCACCAGCCGAGGTACGTCTCCTGGTGTTCGAGGTTCCAGGAGTTCGGGTCGGTGCCCCGCACCAGGGCGACCGAACGGGCTCCCGCGCCCTCCAGGTGGCTCAGGACCAGGCGGGCGGAGGCCCGGTCGTCCTCCGAGGCCCAGTGCGTGAAGTCCGGGCGTCCGGGCGGGCGGCCGTAGGTCACGTACGGGATGCCGCGCTCCTCCAGTCGCGCGACGACGGGGTCGTCCACGTGCGGGTTGGTGACGATGTAGCCGTCCAGGGAGAAGGCGAGCGGCGGGACCGGCGTCCGCGTCAGGTCCGGCACCAGCATCAGGCTGAGGCCACGGGCCAGGGCCTGCGAGGCGCACGCGCCCACGAACCGCTCGAAGACGTCCACGCCCGCCGGCGCGTAGTCGCCGAGGGCGTCGAGCGAGCGCAGGACCAGACCGACCGCCCCCATCGTGGAGCGGCGAAGGCCGCGCGCCAGGGCGTCGGCCTCGTACCCCATCTCGTCGGCGACGGCACGGATGCGCGCGCGGGTGGCCGCGCTGAGGGTGCCCTTGTCGTTGAGGGCGTGCGAGACGGCGGTGATGGAGACCCCCGCCCTGCGCGCCACGTCCTTGATCGTGACGCCCCGCGTCCGTGCCATCGCGCCGCCCGTCCTGGAAGAAGTGACTGGAAGGAATGCTGCGGCCATGTTGGTAAGGACGGCTGTTGGTTAGGGGTGAATACGGCCTCGGGGAACATCGGCACAGCGGTTATCGGTGAGAACGATCATGGTCAGGGCGTGAGGGCGCTGACCCGGTTCTCGTACTCGCGGCGGGCCTTGCGCTGGGCCGGGACTGCAGGGAGGCCCTGGCCTCCGTCGAGCGGCTGGCAGCGGGCGAGGAGCTGGCGGTGCACGGCGAGGACGGCGCTGACGCGCAGGGTGTAGCCCTGGCCGCGCCGTACGGTCGTCCCCTGGTCGAGCGCGGCGCGCTCGGCGGGCTCCAGCTCGGTGGTGCGGAGGTAGTCGGCGACCTTGCCGGGCATGTCGAGGGTGACCGGCAGCTCCGGGGCGGGCGCGGCCTCCTCGCTGGCGGTATGGTCGGGCAGGAGGTCGGCGACGGCGGTACGGATGGCGCCGCGGCTGACGCCGTGGTCGCGGGCGAGGGCGGCGATGGAGCGGCCTTCCAGGTACGCGGTGCGCACGTCGGCAGTCTTCGTGGCCTCCACGGCGGGGCGGCGCCCGCCCTTCGCTCCCTTGGCCTCGGCGGCGCGCAGTCCGTCGTAGGTCAGCTCGCGCTGGAGGTCGCGTTGGAGTTCGCCGGCGGCGGCGAGGGTCTGCACCATGAACTTCACGGTGGACAGCAGCTCGCCGGTGCGGGAGTGGCGGGCGGTGAGGTCCATCGCGGAGAACGCGCCGTCGTGGATGCGCAGCGCGAGACGGTCACGGTGCAGGACGTCGAGCACGTCGAGGATGTGCTGGTTGCCGCGCACGAGGCGGAACATCTCGGAGATGTGCACGGTGTCGCCCGGCCGCGCGTACGTCAGCAGCTCGCCGAACTTCGGCCGCTGAAGCGGGTGAAGGCGGCTGGAGGTACCCGGCTCCTCCTCGAAGACGACCGGGTCCTCGATCCCGGCCTCCTCCAGGACGAGGTCCTGCCGGGCGGTCGACTGCTGGTCGGTCGAGACCCGCTTGTAGACCAGGTTCGCCACAGTGGGGCCCCTTCCGTACGGAGGATCGGACCCTATCTGTCGTCAAACCCTGTCAGCAATCGCCATCGGATCTGATTGGATTCGCGCCGCTGCGAACCCTGTGATTGCACGGGTTCATTGGATGCGTCGGTCGCCTGTCGTCAAATGATCGTTTGACGACACGTACAGTGAGCCGATGACGGTCAATGGGGTGGGAACGGCGGCGCCGGTCGATATCGACGGGGTGCGGAACTTTCGGGACGCCGGCGGAGTCGGGGCGCTACCGCGCGGTGTGCTGTACCGGTCCGGCGCGTTGCACGCGATGCCGGCGGAAGGAGCACGAAAGCTGGAAGGGCTGGGGGTGCGTGCAGTCGTGGATCTACGCAGCCGGCCCGAGGTCACCGACCGGCCGGACGTCATGCACGGTGCGGGGATCAGGTACCTGCACGTTCCAGTGTTCGCCGAGCAGCGCTGGCCGCAGGAGCAGATGGAGCTGTACCCGTCGATGGCCGAGCACGCGGGCCGCGCTGTGTTGACGGTGCTGCGGCGCCTGGCAGCCAAGGACCAGGGGCCGGTGCTGGTCCACTGCGCCTCGGGCAAGGACCGGACCGGTGTCGTGATCGCCCTCGTGCAGACCCTGTTCGGGGCGTCCGAGGCGGAGGTAGTGGCAGACTTCGTGCGTTCCAACACCGAGCTGGGCCTGCCCGCCGCTGAGCCCTCGCTGTCACGGGGACACAACACCCTGCCGGTCGCGGCCGGACACCTCCACCGCGCGCTTCTGTGGGTCCGCAGTCACCACGGTTCCGTGCCCGCCTACCTCCGGGCGCAGGGCGCTACGGAGCAAGACCTTTCCACAACGGGCTGACGGGCAACGCCACGTCCTGGCTTGTCACCCTCCACGACCTCCGCACCCCGTGAAAGAGGCACGCCCTAGTACTGCAGCCGCAGTTGCCGTGGTCCGCGACTACCCGGCCAATCGGGCTAGCCTGTTAACCCGCTGGATCAGGTTGTTGCTGCACACGCTC